>SCNI01000001.1 GCA_005502775.1 Microbacteriaceae bacterium 3FA27C10 | reverse complement strand
CTCGTACCCCGCTCGGTCGTGCCCACCCTCGTGGTGCGCAGCTCCACCGCCCGACCCGCGTTCTGACGTCGCCCGGTGGCCGGCGCGAGGCCGTCCGCCGCGCGGTTACCGAAACGAGATCATTCCGGGTTGACACGGAGATCGGTTGTATGGCTACCATGATGAACCGATGTGACCGTTCACATTTCTACTGATGTGAACGGTAACAACTAGTCGGCCGGCACCGTCCGGCTGCGCAGACGAAGGAGTCCCGCGTGTTCGAGCGCCCCACCGCCCCCCAGCCGCTCCGGCTGAGCGACGCCACGGTGCAGAGCGCATGAGCGGTTTCGGGCCCGAGGTCGAGGTGGGCATCGCCCGTCTCCGCGCCGAGATCGCCACCCTGCACGCCGAGCTCACCCGCTACGGCCTCGTGGTGTGGACCGGCGGCAACATCTCCGGGCGCGTCGACGGCGCTGAGCTGTTCGTGATCAAGCCCTCCGGCCTCGGCTACGACGAGCTGGCGCCCGAGAACATGGTGCTCTGCGACCTCGACGGCGTCGTGGTGCAGGGCACCCCGGGCGCCGGCCGCATCCCGTCGAGCGACACCGCTGCACACGCCTACGTGTATCGCAACCTCCCCGAGGTCGGCGGCATCGTGCACACGCATTCGCCCTACGCCGTCGCCTGGGCGGCCCGCGGCGAATCGATCCCCTGCGTCACCACCGCGATCGCCGCCGAGTTCGGGGGAGAGGTGCCCGTCGGCCCCTTCGCCGTCGTCGGCGACGACTCCATCGGCCGCGGCATCGTCGACACGCTCACCGCGCACCGCTCTCCGGCGGTGCTGATGCAGAACCACGGCCCTTTCACGATCGGCCCGGATGCACGCTCCGCCGTGCGCTCGGCCGTGCTCGTGGAGGACGCCGCCCGCGCCGCCCACCTCGCCCGTCAGCTCGGCGAGCCCCGGCTCATCCCCGGCGCCGCCGTCGACGCCCGCTACGAGCGCGATCGCCGCGATCGCGCCCTGCGCCCCTGAACCCGCACCATGTCCGAACCGACAAAGAAGTCCCTCCACCGAAAATCGAAAGGAATCACAGTGAAGATCAAGACACTGCTCGCCGGAGTCGCCGCGGGCGCGATGGTCATCGGCCTCGCAGCCTGCTCCAGCGGAGGAAGCGGTGCCAGCAGCACCGGTGCCGCCGCAGCCGGAGACGGCGGCCTCATCGGCGTCGCGATGCCGACGAAGTCGTCGGAGCGCTGGATCCAGGACGGCGACGCCGTCAAGTCCCAGCTGGAGGACGCCGGCTACACCGTCGACCTGCAGTACGCGGAAGACGACATCCCCACCCAGGTCTCGCAGATCGAGAACATGATCACCAAGGGCGCCAAGGCCCTGATCATCGCCTCGATCGACGGCACCACCCTGACGAGCGTCCTGCAGGAGGCGGCCGACAACAGCATCCCGGTCATCGCCTACGACCGCCTCATCCGCGACACCCCGAACGTCGACTACTACGCCTCGTTCGACAACTACAAGGTGGGCGTGCAGCAGGCCAACTCCGTGCTGAACGGCCTCGGTCTCGTCGGTCTCGACGGCACCCCCACGAGTGGCGCCCCCGCGGGTCCGTTCAACATCGAGCTGTTCGCCGGTTCGCCCGACGACAACAACGCCAGCTTCTTCTGGAACGGCGCCATCGACACCCTGCAGCCCTACATCGACAAGAAGATCCTCGTCGTGAAGAGCGGCCAGACCGCGTTCGAGCAGGCGGCGACGCTGCGCTGGGACGGCGAGACGGCGCAGAAGCGCATGGAGAACATCCTGACGTCGACCTACTCCGACGGCTCGAAGGTCAACGCGGTGCTGTCGCCCTACGACGGCATCTCGCGTGGCATCATCTCCGCCCTCACCGACGCCGGCTACACCGTGGGCGCCGGCTGGCCGGTCATCTCCGGTCAGGATGCGGAGCTCGACTCCGTGAAGGCGATCGTCGCGGGTGAGCAGTACGCCACCATCTTCAAGGACACCCGCAACCTGGCCAAGGTGGCCGTCGACATGGCGACCGCGCTGCTCCAGGGCAACACGCCGCAGACGAACAACACGAAGGACTACAACAACGGCGTGAAGGTCGTGCCCGCGTACCTCCTCGAGTCGCAGATCGTCGTGAAGGACAACATCAAGGACGTCCTCGTGACCTCCGGCTACTACACCGACGCCGAGATCAACGGCTAGTCACCCACCCGAACACCGACACCGCCCCGGTCGCGCCGAACAGCGCGGCCGGGGCGGTGTCCCGGCCCAGCCGGCGGTAATGTACAGCCGACCGGCAAGGAAGCAGGCAATCGCACATGACGGATGACATCCAGGCGAGAACGAACATCCTCGAGATGCGCGGCATCACGAAGACGTTCCCGGGCGTCAAGGCACTCCAGAACGTGACCGTGGATGTTCGGCGGGGCGAAGTCCACGCCATCTGCGGCGAGAACGGCGCCGGAAAGTCGACGCTCATGAAGGTGCTGTCGGGGGTGTACCCGTTCGGTACCTACGACGGCGACATCGTGTTCGAGGACGAGGTGATGGAGTTCCGCGACATCCGCGACTCCGAGGCGAAGGGCATCGTCATCATCCACCAGGAGCTGGCGCTCAGCCCCTACCTCTCGATCGCCGAGAACATCTTCCTCAACAACGAGCAGAAGGGCGCCTTCGGCCTGATCGACTGGAACAAGACCAACCACGAGGCGGCCAAGCTGCTCGCCCGGGTGGGTCTCCGGGAGAACCCGACCACGAAGATCATGGACATCGGCGTGGGCAAGCAGCAGCTCGTGGAGATCGCGAAGGCGCTCTCCAAGCGGGTGAAGCTGCTCATCCTCGACGAGCCCACCGCGGCGCTCAACGACGAGGACTCCGACCACCTGCTGAACCTCATCCTGCACCTCAAGGAGCAGGGCATCACCTCGATCATCATCAGTCACAAGCTGAACGAGATCAAGAAGGTCGCCGACTCGGTCACGATCATCCGTGACGGCAAGACGATCGAGACCATCGCCAAGAACGACGTGACCGAAGAGCGCATCATCAAGGACATGGTGGGGCGCGACCTCGAGCACCGCTACCCCGATCACACCCCGCACATCGGCGAGGAGGTGCTGCGGGTCGAGGAATGGACCGCGCACCACCCGCAGGACCCCAGCCGCGTGATGGTGGATGCGGTCAACCTGAACGTGCGCCGCGGCGAGATCGTGGGCATCGCCGGGCTCATGGGCGCCGGCCGCACCGAGTTCGCGATGAGCCTGTTCGGCCGCAGCTACGGGTCGAAGATCTCGGGTCGCGTGTTCATCGACGGCAAAGAGGTCAAGACCCGCACGGTGTCGGAGGCCATCGAGGCCGGTCTCGCCTACGCCACCGAAGACCGCAAGACCTATGGGCTCAACCTCATCGACGACATCAAGCGCAACATCTCGATGGCCGCCCTGGGCAAGCTCGAGCGCTTCGGCATCGTCGACGACGGCAAGGAGTACCAGGTCGCCAACGAGTACCGCAAGAGCATGAACATCAAGGCGCCGAGCGTGCTGGCGAAGACCGGAAAGCTCTCCGGCGGCAACCAGCAGAAGGTCGTGCTCTCGAAGTGGATCTACTCCGACCCGGAGGTGCTCATCCTCGACGAGCCGACCCGCGGCATCGACGTGGGTGCGAAGTACGAGATCTACAGCATCATCAACAAACTCGCGGCCGCCGGCAAGGGCATCATCGTCATCTCGTCGGAGCTGCCCGAGCTCCTCGGCATCTGCGACCGCATCTACGCCCTCTCCGAGGGCCGCATCACCGGGGAGCTCCCGATCGCCGAGGCGAGCCCGGAGTCCCTTCTCAAACTCATGACCATGGAAAAGCCCCGCTAGCGTCCGCGCTACCGGAGAGGAGCTACACGACAATGTCCGACCTGGAAACCAAGCCGACCGACTCCACGGCGGCCGGCGCGCAAGTCAACCCGATCGAGAACAAGTTCACCGAGCGGCTCAGCCACATCCTCGGCGACCTCGGCAAGAACGGCATCTTCATCGCCCTGATCCTGGTGGTGGTGCTGTTCAGCATCCTCACCAACGGCATCCTGCTGCGCCCGCAGAACATCTCGAACCTGATCGTGCAGAACGGCTACATCCTCGTTCTCGCGATCGGCATGGTGATGGTCATCATCGCCGGCCACATCGACCTCTCGGTCGGCTCGGTCGCCGCCTTCGTCGGCGCGATCTCGGGCGTGTTCGCCGTGCAGTGGGGGCTGCCCTGGTGGCTGGCGGTCGTGCTGTCTCTGCTGGTGGGCGCCCTGGTGGGCGTCTGGCAGGGATTCTGGATCGCCTTCGTGGGCATACCGGCGTTCATCGTGACCTTGGCGGGCATGCTGATCTTCCGCGGGCTCGCGCTGGTGGTGCTCGGCAACGCCAACATCGGATCGTTCCCCGACGAGTACCGCGCCCTCGGCAACGGCTTCCTCACCAACGTCTTCGGCGAGTACGCGCTCGACCCGCTCACCCTCGGCATCGCCGCGATCGCGATCGTGGCGCTCTTCGTGCAGCAGTTCCGCACCCGCGCGGCCCGTCAGAGCTACGGCCAGGAGGTGGAGCCCTTCGGCTGGTTCATCACCAAGCTCGTGCTGGTCACCGTGGCGATCGGCCTCTTCGCCTGGGCGCTCGCGAGCTACAAGGGCATCCCGGTGACGCTCATCGTGCTCGCGGTGCTCGTGCTGGTCTACGGCATCGTGATGAACCGCTCGACCTTCGGCCGTCACATCTACGCCATCGGCGGCAACCTGCACGCTGCCGAGCTCTCGGGCATCAAGACGCGCAACGTCACGTTCTGGCTGTTCGTCAACATGGGCTTCCTGGCGGCACTCGCCGGACTCATCTTCACGGCGCGCCTCAACCTCGCGGGCCCGAAGGCCGGTGACGGCTTCGAGCTCGAGGCCATCTCGGCCGCGTTCATCGGCGGCGCCGCGGTGCAGGGCGGTGTCGGCCGAATCGGCGGCGCCATCATCGGTGGTCTCATCATCGGCGTGCTGAACAACGGCATGTCGATCATGGGCATCGGCATCGAGTGGCAGCAGGCCGTCAAGGGTCTCGTGCTGCTGCTCGCCGTGGCCTTCGACGTCTACAACAAGCGTCGCTCGGGCGGTCGCTGATCGTCTGTTCGGGCCGTCGCGCATCCCGTGGTCGTCGCCGGCGACGGGATGCGCGAGGATCGAACGATGAGTGACGTGGATCTGCGGTTCGAGTTGTCACCCGGCAACGCGGTGGTGGCCCGCGCGGGCGTCGTGACGGCGGTCTGCGAGGAGAACGGATCCGGTCTGCCGCGCCTCGTCGTCGCGGCGGCCGACCGCCTCCTGGCTTCGGCATCCGGCGGGAGCCCGCGCGGCGGCCGCCCGCGTTCCTTCCCGCTCACGCTCGTCGACCGTCGCCGCGCGCTCACGGGCTCGCTCGACGTGGCCGAGAACGTGAGTCTCGGCATCGAGTTCGAGCGGCGCCTCGGGCCACTGCCCCTCGGCATCGACGTGAAGCGCACCCGGGCCGCCGCCGCGGAGGCGCTCGACCGCGTGGGCTGCGCCCTTCCGCCCTCCCAGCCGGCGCGCGAGCTGGGCGAGTTCGACCGCCTGCACGTCGAGCTGGCCCGCGCCGCGCTGCGCGGCTCCTCGGCGATCGTGCTCGACGAGCCGGGCGCCGAGCTGGGGGAGGAGGACACCGAGCGCCTGTTCGCGGTGCTCCGCGGCTTCGCCGAGCGGGGAGTCGCGATCCTCGTGCTCACCCGCCGGCCCCGGGAGGCCATGGAACGGGCCGACGAGATCGTGGCGATCCGCGACGGCGAGATCGTGGGCCGCCACGTACGGAGCGAGTGGTCGGCGTCGCCGGCGGCACGCGCATCCGTTCGCGCCGCACTGCTGCGCGAACTCGTCGACCGCACACCCCGGCGCGCCTACCCCGAAGCTCCGCCGGTGCCCGTCGAGGCGGGAGAACTGCTGCGGATCAGCGGCTGGACGGCCCGCGACCCGCTCGACCGCAGCGCCCTGCTGGTCGACGACGCCGGCCTCGCGGTGCGGGCCGGGGAGATCGTCGGCCTCGCCGGGCTGCCCGACTCCGGAGCCGAGGACCTCCTGCTCAGCGTCTACGGCCGCTCCGCGGGCACGGGGGCGAGCGGACAGGTCGAGATGGACGGCCGCGTCGTCGACACCGCCACGGTGGAGAAGGCGATCTCCGCCGGTCTCTACTTCGCCTCCACCGATACGCCGCGCTATCGCATGAAGGTGGTGGGCGGGATCTCGATCCCGGTTCCCGCCTCCCGCGTGGCCTCGCTCGCGGCCACCGGGCTGCTCGAGCGAGGCGCGCCCGAGCCGGAGACCGAGGGGTGGGGGAGGAAGGCGCTCGGCGCCGCACGATCGATGACCCGTGCGGGCGACGACGAGCAGCACATCCTCGGCCTCGTGCGAGAGTTCGCCGGATCGGAGCGCACGGTGCTCATGCTCGGTCAGCCGACGAGGGGCATGACCGAGAGCGAGCGCGAGGAGCTCTACGCCGGTCTCGTGCGCAGCGTCGAAGCCGGCAAGGGAGTGGTGCTCATCTCGAGCGAACTCGACGAGCTGCTGGGCCTCTGCCACCGGGTCGTGGTGATGGCCGACGGTCGCGTGACCGGGGAGGTCGCCCGGGGCGCCGATCCGGGACTCGTCGCCGCTCTGATGCTGCGCGACTAGGGGGTATGCCGCGGCCCGTCACGGCTCGACGCGCTCGACCGGCTGGCGGAGCAGGGTGCGCAGCTTCGCCGGTTCGACCCGGCGGAGGTCGCTGAGGTAGACCTCGTGGTGCCGGCCGGTCATCCGAAGCCCGTGCTGAGGGATGAACTCGTCGTGCAGGGCGGCCAGCACGGGACCCTCGTCGTCGAAGGATCCGAGGTGGAGCGTCTGCACGCAGAGCCCTTCCTCGAGGGTCTCGAGCCGCACCCGGCCGAGCGCGGGCGGCGGTGCACCCTTCGCCGCGACCGTCGTCCGGGCCGCGTCGACATCGGCCGCGGTCAGCCACTCGGGCACCCGGTTCAGTGCCGTCCAGCTCCAGCGGGACTTGTCCCGCTCGCTGGTGAACGCCTGCATGTCCTCGGCCCACCACAGCGCTTCGAGCGGTGGCACCACATAGTCGCGCTGCCGCTCGGTCTTGCTCGCGAACTTCAGGGCATAGGCGAGCGGATAGAGGGCCTCGATCGCCGCCGTCCACTCCGGCGAGGTGTTGGGGTCGCCCTGGCCGTCGACCATCAGGTACTGCGCGGGCGGGATGGTGACGACGTCGAACCGACCGTGGCGCGCGCGGTAGCCCGGGAGGGACTTCTTGAGGTCGATCTTCGTCGTTCCCGCTGCGTCCATGGCTGAGAGAATAGCCGCACCGGGAGCCTGCGCTCCCCGGGAGACGAGGAGGAGACATGGCCGGACGCCCACGCGCCTCCTCCCAGCGCATGCTCGAAGAGGCCGCCTCCGAGCTGTTCGTCGAGAACACCTACGCCAAGACCACGATCGAGCAGATCACCCAGCGCGCCGGCGTCAGCCGCAACACCTTCTTCAACTACTTCGGCTCCAAGAGCGAGCTGCTCTGGGTGGAGCTCGACGCGAGCACGGCCGCGCTGACGGATGCGCTGGCCGCGACGAGCGACGACGCCGACCCGCTCGAGGCGGTGGAGTCGGCCCTGCTCGCCACCGCGGCCGCCTTCCGCGCCGACCGGGCGCCGCTGGTGCTCACCCAGCACGAGACCATGGGCATCGACGCCGAGCTCCGCGCGGCCGGGCTCGCGCGGGCGCTCGAGCTGGCCGTGGTGATCGAGCGCTTCCTCGCCCCGCGGCTCGGCGGTGCGGATGCCGCCTTCCGTGCCCGCACGATCGCCCTCGCCGTTCTCGGAGCCGCTTCCGCCGCCGTCGGCCGCTGGGCCGCCGAGGGGCCGCGTCGCGAACCGCTCGAGCAGTATCTGGGCCGGGCCGTGCATCCGGTGCTCGCGGGCTTCGCGGCCGACGGCCCGCATCCGCGCTCTATCGGCTAGAATTGTGCGTCGTATGGCAATGAACCGGCAATCACCGGGGAGCCTTCGGAAGAACAGCGTGCGGGCATCCGGTCCGAGCGCCCAGTAGAGCCGAACGGGTCGGGCCCGTCACAGCCTAAGAACAAGCGGTCGGCCGTGCTCCCGCAGCGCGGCAGGCAAGCGAGGTGGTACCACGGATGCGCGGCGCGGCACCAGCGCAGCATCCGTCCTCGTGGAACAGGCAGCAGCAGACCCGCCGTCCAGGAGAACAGATGACGTACCCCAAAGACTCCGACGAATTCTCGTCGGTCGTGCCCTCGCCGAGCTTCCCGGCCGTGGAGGAGGGCGTGCTCGCCTTCTGGAAGGACGACGACACCTTCCAGGCCTCCCTCGCGAACCGTGATGGTGCGCCCGAGTGGGTGTTCTACGACGGACCGCCCTTCGCCAACGGCCTCCCTCACTACGGCCACCTCCTCACCGGCTACGCCAAAGACGTCTTCCCGCGCTTCCAGACCATGCGCGGCAAGAAGGTGGAGCGCCGCTTCGGCTGGGACACCCACGGTCTCCCCGCCGAGCTCGAGGCGATGCGCCAGCTCGGCATCACGCAGAAGAGCGAGATCGAGGAGATGGGCATCGAGGTCTTCAACGCGGCCTCGCGCAAGTCCGTGCTGCAGTACACCAAGGAGTGGCAGGAGTACGTCACCCGCCAGGCCCGCTGGGTCGACTTCGACAACGACTACAAGACCCTCGACGTCACCTTCATGGAGAGCGTGCTGTGGGCCTTCAAGCAGCTGCACACCAAGGGCCTCGCCTACGAGGGCTACCGGGTGCTGCCCTATTGCTGGAACGACGAGACGCCCCTGTCCAACCACGAGCTCCGGATGGACGACGACGTCTACAAGATGCGTCAGGACCAGACGGTGACCGTCACCTTCCCGCTCGTCGGCTCGCGCGCCGAGTCGCTCGGCCTCACCGGTGTCGAGGCGCTCGCCTGGACGACGACGCCCTGGACCCTCCCCACCAACCTCGCGCTCGCCGTCGGGCCCGACATCGCCTACGTGGCGGTGCCCCACGCCCTCGCGACCGGGGAGCGCACGGGCGTGCAGGAGAAGCTGCGCGGCCAGGTGTTCCTGCTGGCGCGCGAGCTCGTGGGCTCGTACGCCAAAGACCTCGGCTACGAGTCGGCTGCGGATGCGCTGGCCGCATCGGCCGAGTGGGCTGCGGTCCCCGGCCGCCAGACGGCGTACAGCGGGCGCGAGCTCGAGGGCGTGGCCTACGACCGGCTCTGGGACCACTACGCCGACACCGAGACCTACGGCACCCAGAACGCCTGGCAGATCCTCGTCGCCGACTACGTGTCGACGAGCGACGGCACCGGCATCGTGCACCAGGCCCCCGCCTACGGCGAGGAGGACCAGAAGGTGTGCGAGGCCGCGGGCATCCCGGTCATCATCTCCGTCGACGACGGCGGCAAGTTCCTCCCGAACATCTCGGAGGTCGCGGGTCTGCAGGTCTTCGAGGCGAACAAGCCGCTCACCCAGCTGCTCAAGAACGAGGGGCGACTGCTCCGCCAGGCCAGCTACGAGCACAGCTACCCGCACTGCTGGCGCTGCCGCAACCCGCTCATCTACAAGGCCGTGTCGAGCTGGTTCGTGCGCGTCACGCCCATCCGCGACCGCATGGAGGAGCTCAACCAGCAGATCGCCTGGGTGCCCGAGAACGTCAAGGAGGGCCAGTTCGGCAAGTGGCTCGCCGGTGCCCGTGACTGGTCGGTGTCGCGCAACCGATACTGGGGCTCGCCCATCCCGGTCTGGAAGAGCGACGACCCGGAGTACCCGCGGGTCGACGTCTACGGCTCGCTCGCCGAGCTCGAGGCCGATTTCGGCCGTCTGCCGCTGAACCGCGACGGCGAGCCCGACCTCCACCGCCCGTTCATCGACGACCTCACCCGGCCGAACCCCGACGACCCGAGCGGCCGCTCGACCATGCGCCGCATCTCGGACGTGTTCGACGTCTGGTTCGACTCCGGTTCGATGCCGTTCGCGCAGGTGCACTACCCCTTCGAGAACCAGGACTGGTTCCCGACCCACAGCCCGGCCGACTTCATCGTGGAGTACATCGGGCAGACCCGCGGCTGGTTCTACGTGATGCACGTGCTCTCCACCGCGCTCTTCGACCGTCCGGCGTTCAAGAACGTCATCAGCCATGGCATCGTCCTGGGTTCCGACGGGCAGAAGATGTCGAAGTCGCTGCGCAACTACCCCGACGTCACCGAGGTCTTCGACCGCGACGGCTCGGATGCGATGCGCTGGTTCCTCATGTCGTCCCCCGTTCTGCGCGGCGGCAACCTCGTGGTCACCGAGGAGGGCATCCGCCAGGGCGTTCGCGAGGTGCTGCTGCCGCTGTGGAGCACCTATTACTTCTTCACCCTCTACGCCAACTCGGCGAAGGAGGGCGGCTACGAGGCATCCTGGCGCACCGACTCCACCGACGTGCTCGACCGCTACCTGCTCGCCAAGACCCGCGAGCTCGTGCAGGACGTCACGGCCGACCTGGAGCAGCTGGATGCGACCCTCGCCTCGGCGAAGCTCCGCGACTTCGCCGACGTGCTCACCAACTGGTACGTGCGCCGCAGCCGCGACCGCTTCTGGTCGGGCGACGACACCGCGGCCTTCGACACCCTCTACACCGTGCTCGAGACCTTCACCCGGGTGGCCGCCCCGCTGCTCCCGCTCGTCTCCGACGCGGTCTGGAAGGGACTGACGGGCGGCCGCAGCGTGCACCTCGCCGACTGGCCGAACGAGAACGACTACCCGGCCGACGCCGGTCTCGTGCACGCCATGGACACGGTGCGCTCCATCTCCTCCACGGTGCTCTCGCTGCGCAAGCTCAACGGCCTGCGCGTGCGCCTGCCGCTCGCCGAGCTGACGATCGTCACCGAGGGCGCCGAGAACCTGGCGCAGTTCGAGGGCATCCTGCGCGACGAGCTCAACGTGAAGAAGGTCACCCTGGTCGAGGAGGCCACCACGAGCGCCGCCGAGTTCGGCATCACCTCGCGGCTCACGGTCAATGCCCGCGTGGCGGGTCCCCGCCTCGGCAAGAGCGTGCAGCAGGCCATCAAGGCTGCACGCGAGGGGCAGTGGTCCGAGGCCAACGGGGTCGTCACGGCCGGCGGCATCGACCTGCTCGAGGGCGAGTTCGAACTCGTGCTCGAGGCGTCCATCGACGAGGCCTCGGCCGAGGCCGGGCGGAGCCGCGCCCTCGCGCTCCTCCCGCGCGGCGGCTTCGTGCTGCTCGACACCACGCTCACCCCGGCCCTCGAGGCCGAGGGGTTGGCGCGCGACGTCATCCGGGCCGTTCAGGATGCCCGCAAGTCGGCCGGCTTCGACGTGAGCGACCGCATCGCCCTGGACCTCGTGTTCTTCTCCGATGCCGACGCGGATGCCGTGGCCGGCGCTGTGGGAGTCGTCGACATCGCGGGCGAGACCCTCGCCACCGATTTCGCGGTGCGCTCGCCCCGCGACACGGCCGCGCTCGACGGGTATCGTGAGGTGCTCGCTTCGGAGTGGCTGCCGGGCGTCGCCGGAGCGGTGCCCGAGCACTTCGCGCGGATCGAGGCGGGAAAGTATGCGAACGACGACGAGTTCCTCATCGCCGTGAGCCGGAAGACGGTGACCAAGGATGTCTGATCAGAACACGCCCGGCGGGCCCTTCAACCCCTTCGGAGACGGCGACGCCGACGACGAGTTCGCGAGCGACCTCGACTTCGGCGAACTGCCGGAGAACAGCGACGACGTCGTGGCCGAGCGCTACAACGCGTCCGGTCAGGACGAGTTCGAGTCCGCCGGCCTCGACGCGCCCGACGAATTCGTGGAGGAGGGCGACGCGGTCTACGCGGCGCTGCTCTCCCGCCTCGGCGAGGCCGCCCCCGAGCCGCGCCTCTCGGCCACCCGCCGCGCCGCGGAACTGCTCGGCGATCCGCAACGGGCGTATCCCGTCATCCACATCACGGGCACCAACGGCAAGACGAGCACGAGCCGTATCGTCGAGAGCATCCTCCGGGCCTCGGGCCTGCGCACCGGCCTGTTCACGAGCCCCCACCTCGAACGTGTGAACGAGCGCATCATGATCGACGGAGTGCCCATCTCCAACGAGTCGCTCGCCGCCAACTGGCGTGACATCGAGCCCTTCCTCGACCTCGTCGACACCGAGCTCGAGAACGATGGCGAGCCGCGCCTGACCTTCTTCGAGGCGCTCTCCGTGCTCGCCTTCGCCGCCTTCGCCGACGCGCCGGTCGATGTGGCCGTGATCGAGGTCGGCATGGGCGGGGAGTGGGACTCCACGAACGTCGCCGACGGCCAGGTGGCGGTCTTCACCCCCATCTCGCTCGACCACACGGCCCGCCTCGGCAACACCGTGGCCGAGATCGCACGCACGAAGTCGGGCATCATCAAGCCCGCCGCGCAGGTCGTGACCGCGGCGCAGCGCCCGGAGGCGATGGCCGAGCTCGAGCGCGCCGCCGAGCTCTCCGAGTCCACCTTCGAGGCCGAGGGCGATCGTTTCCGGCTGCTCGAGTCGACGGTGGCGGTGGGTGGGCAGCTGGTCTCGATCCAGGGTCTCGCTGGCACCTACCGCGACGTCTTCCTGCCGCTCTACGGCAACCACCAGGGTCACAACGCGGCGGTCGCGGTCGCAGCGGTCGAGTCGTTCATCGGCGGCGGAACCCAGGCCATCACCGACGAGGTGCTCACCGAGGGCTTCGCCACCGCCACGTCACCCGGCCGGCTGCAGCTCGTGGGCACCGAGCCCACCGTGCTCGTCGACGCCGCCCACAACCCGGGCGGTGCCGAGGTGCTCGCCGCCGCGCTGGCCGAGTACTTCACCTTCGACAAGGTCGTGGCCGTGGTCTCGGTGCTGGCCGACAAAGACGTGGAGGGCATCATCCGCGCCCTCGCCCCGGCTGTCTCCGAGTTCGTGGTGACGACATCCGGATCGGATCGCGCCATCGACCCCGACGAGCTCGCCTCGACGGTGGTCGGCGTAGTGGGCGCCGATCGCGTGCTCGTGGAGCCCGATCTGCTCGCCGCCCTCGACCAGGCCCGCGAGATCGCGGGGGAGTCGGAGAAGGGCGCCGTGCTCGTGGCCGGCTCGATCACGCTCGTGGGCGACGTCATCACGATCGCGGCGGAAGAGGGCTGGAAGGCGTGAGAAGCGGCTCCGTTCGCCAGAACCTCGGCGCCATCGTGCTCGGCTTCGAGTCGGTGGTGATGTTCTTCGCCGCGCTCGTGATCTTCGGCCTTCAGGCGCTGCCCGCCCCGATCGCCCTCGGCGGCGGCGCTGTGCTGTGCGTGCTCCTGCTCGGCAGCACGCTGCTGCTGCGCTACCCCTGGGGGTACGGCCTCGGCTGGGCGTTGCAGGCGGTCATCGTGCTGACGTGCATCCTGGTTCCACTGCTCTCGATCGTCGCGGCGATCTTCGTGGGGCTGTGGATCTACTGCATGGTCAAGGGCTCGCAGATCGACCGCCAGAACGCCGCTAGGGTGATTCCGGAGAATTCGAGCCGCGAGAGCGGCAACCCGGAAGGAACATCGTGACCACGTTCGTCGAAGAAACCCTCGTCCTCGTCAAGCCGGATGGTGTGGCGCGCAACCTCACCGGGGAGATCCTCCGCCGCATCGAGGCCAAGGGCTACCAGCTGGTCGACGTCAAGCTCATCGAGCCCGACCGCGAGCTGCTCGCCGCGCACTACGAGGAGCACCAGGGCAAGCCCTTCTACGAGCCACTCGTGGAGTTCATGGAGTCCGGCCCGATCGTCGCGCTGCGCATCGCGGGCAACCGCGTGATCGAAGGATTCCGTTCGCTCGCCGGCACCACCGACCCCACCACGGCCGCCCCCGGCACCATCCGCGGCGACCTCGCGCGGGACTGGGGCCTCTCGGTGCAGCAGAACCTCGTGCACGGCAGCGACTCGCCCGAGTCGGCCGCCCGCGAGCTCGCCCTCTGGTTCGACTAGAGCGAGTTGATGATCGAGGTGATCGCGTCGAGCCGCAGCTGCGCGATCACCACGACCACGAGGTAGCTGAGCAGCACGAGGGTCCAGAGCCAGGGGAAGACGAGAGCGGCGATCTCGCGGCTCGCCCCCCGGTTGCCGAAGTGGCCCTCTTTCAGGTTGTAGCCGGTGACGTACCAGAACAGCGGGATGACGACCGACCACACGATCATGCAGTAGGGGCAGAGCGTGCCGAGCGAGAAGATGCTCTGCGAGATCAGCCAGATCACGAACACCAGTGCGAGCACGAAGCCCAGGTTGAAGAGCACCCAGAACCACTTCGCGAAGCGCGCTCCGGCCAGGATGGCCACGCCTACGACGATCGGCGCCACGAAGCACGCCACCCCGATGAGGGGGTTCGGGAAGTGGAACAGCGAGCCCTGCCAGCTGGCCATGTTCGGCCCGCAGGTGACCAGCGGCGAGATGTCGCAGGTGGGCTTGTAGGCCGGATTGATGAGCGTCTGGATGCGCTCCAGCGTGAGGTCGAACGACGAGTACCAGCCGATCACCCCCGCCACGATCAGGAAGACGGCTAGAGCGATCGGTCGGCGGTATTCCTGCGTCTGGTCTGGCACGTCTGCATTATTGCAGAGGCCAATCGCGAGCAATCTGGGAATGCATGCGATAATCGGGGGAAGGTTTTCGTGAACGAAGCGGAAACCGCCCAAGAAGACTTACCGGGCTCGACGGCCATGAGCGGCTCACCCAGAGTGTGATCCATCGACCGGCACCCGGCATACGAAGAGACAGAGCGACCAGGGCCGGCACGACGCCGGCCGGGCGCATTAGCGAAAGATCGGCGGAGGTGGCTGCACCCGCAGCACTGCGCTCGTGAGAGTACCTGCCGGAAGGCGAAAGTCTCCGGCTGGCAAGGAGTTGCACCAGAGATGGTGGAGAAAAATTCACACAATGACAATGACGGAGCAAACGGAGAGGGCACGGCACGGCGCAAGACCCGGCTGTTCGGCGGTCGCCGAGCGGTGAAGAAGGATGCGCCGGCGCAGCCTGCTGCGGAGGCCGCGACCCCGCCTTCCGCTCCCATGATCGACGCCCCGGCGCCGGCCGAGGCCGAGGTGCCCGCCGTCGCCGAGAACGCCGAGGTCACGGCGACACCGGATGCTCCTGCCGTGACGGGCTCCGGCGCGCACGACGACGAGCCCGGTCTCGCCCCCTTCTCGGCGCCCGCCGCCTCGGCTCCGGATGCTCCCGCAGCCGCCGCGGACAAGCCGGCCGTGCGTGCGCTCAGCACCACCTCTCTCATCTTCCAGGCCCCCGATCTCCCGCCCCTGCCGCCGCGCAGCGATCGCGACGACGAGCGCGATCCCCGTGACCGCGACCCGCGCGACCGCGATCCCCGCGACCGCGACGACCTGGGCCCGGAGGCGAACGTGCGCCGCCGCTCCCGCCGTCGCGCGGGCGACGAGAGCCGCGGGGGAGAGGGCGACCCGGCGAACACCGTCGTCAAGGTCCGCGCCCCGCGCGAGCCCGAGCTCATCACCGAGCCGCAGCGCGTCAAGGGCTCCACCCGCCTCGAGGCCAAGAAGCAGCGCCGTCGAGACGGCCGCGACGCCGGCCGCCGCCGGCCCGTCGTGACCGAGGCCGAGTTCCTCGCCCGCCGGGAGGCCGTCGACCGCCAGATGGTGGTGCGCGCCAAGAACGACAAGATCCAGATCGCCGTCCTCGAAGACGGCGTGCTCGTCGAGCACTACGTGGCCAAGGCCCAGGACGCCTCCCTCATCGGCAACGTCTACCTCGGCCGCGTGCAGAACGTGCTGCCGAGCATGGAGGCCGCCTTCGTCGACATCGGACGCGGCCGCAACGCCGTGCTGTACTCCGGCGAGGTCGACTGGGATGCCGCCGCCGAGAACAACGAGGGCAAGGGCACCCAGCCGCGCCGCATCGAGCTCGCGCTGAAGTCGGGTGACACCGTGCTCGTGCAGGTCACGAAAGACCCGGTCGGCCACAAGGGCGCCCGCCTCACGAGCCAGGTCAGCCTGCCCGGCCGCTACCTGGTCTACGTGCCGAACGGCTCGATGAACGGCATCTCCCGCAAGCTCCCCGACACCGAGCGGGCGCGCCTCAAGCGCATCCTCAAGGAGGTGCTGCCCGACAACGTGGGCGTCATCGTGCGCACCGCCTCGGAGGGCGCCACCGAGGAGCAGCTGACGCTCGACGTCAACCGCCTCACCGCCCAGTGGGCCCACATCTCGGAGCTCGTGAAGACCAAGCAGGGCCCGCACCTGCTGCACTCCGAGCCCGACCTGCTGATCAAGATCGTGCGCGACGTCTTCAACGAGGACTTCCACAAGCTCGTCATCTCCGGCGACGACGCCCAGGCCACCATCGAGAACTACCTCGCGGCCGTCGCTCCCGACCTCCTCGATCGCGTCGAGAAGTACGAGGGCGAGCGCGACGCCTTCGACGAGTACCGTGTCTCCGAGCAGATCGAGAAGGCGCTCGACCGCAAGGTCTGGCTGCCCTCGGGCGGTTCGCTCGTGATCGACCGCACCGAGGCCATGACGGTCGTCGACGTCAACACCGGCAAATTCGTGGGCTCCGGCGGAAACCTCGAGGAGACCGTCACGAAGAACAACCTGGAGGCGGCCGAGGAGATCGTGCGCCAGCTTCGGCTGCGCGACATCGGCGGCATCATCGTGGTCGACTTCATCGACATGGTGCTCGAGTCCAACCGCGACCTCGTGCTGCGCCGGCTCATCGAGTGCCTCTCGCGCGACCGCACGAAGCACCAGGTGGCCGAGGTCACCTCGCTCGGACTCGTGCAGATGACCCGAAAGAAGCTCGGGCTCGGCCTCATCGAGTCGTTCTCCGAGCCCTGCGAGGTCTGCGCGGGCCGGGGCATCATCATCCATCACGATCCCGTCGTGAAGCACCGCCCGACAGGCCCCGGCATGGGCGGCAGCGCGCAGCAGGCCTCCGGCGGCCGCCGCGGCCGCGGTGGCAACGGTGGCCAGGGTGGAGGCGGCAACGGTTCCAACGGCTCCGGTAACGGGTCGAACGGCGGCACGCACTCCGCGCCCTCGACCGGCAACGGGGTCACGCACGCCATCACCGACGACGCCAAGAACGCGCTCGCCCAGATCGCGGCCTCGACCATCGCGGCGTCGCACGCGCACCCGGCGACGGCATCCGTCTCCGTGGTGACCGACCCGACGGCTCCGGATGCGCCGGGCGAGGTCGCGGGCGAGCAGCCCGCCACGGAGGCGCCGGAGCCGGCCGTCGCGGCCAGCAAGTCCTCCCGCCGGCGCAAGTCGCGCCAGAGCCGGTCCGCGGAGTCTGCGGGTGGCGAATCCGCGGGCGGCGACGCCCCGGCGACGGCCGCCGCCGGTTCCCCGACGGTTCCGGATGCGCCGGAGCAGGCTCCCGCGCCGGTCCCCGTCGTCGAGGCGGCGGCCGCGGTCGGCGAGGCGGCGCCCGAGATCGCCATCCTCGACATCCCGGTCACCAAGGCGCAGCGCGCCCCGCGGGTGCGCCCGCAAGACGCGACGCACCTGCTCGACTCGGTGCTTGAGGCGCTGCCCGAGCCCAAGCAGCCCGGGCAGGGCCGTGGCCGGAGCCGTCGTGTCAGCACGGCGGCCGTCTCCGCTCCCGTCGAGCCCCCCGCGCAGTCCTAGTCGCTACTAGGCCTTCGCGGGGCGGTCCCTGCCCCGCACGCGCAGGCCGCTGTCCCGCAGGCGCACCACGAGATCGCGGTAGCTCACGGGCAGCGCCCCGGCCGCCACGAGCTCCTCGTAGCGGTCGACGGGCACGTCGTAGTGGTCGAGGTCGAAGCTCCGCGGTGGGAGTCCCGCCCGGGCTGCGAAAGAATGCAGTTCCTCCAGCGATTCGTCGCTGACGAGGTGCCCCCAGATGGTACCGTGGGCTGGCCAGATGGGCCTGTCGATCAAGACCGTCACGTGGCCGAGTATCCCACTCGAGCCAGTTTGACCGAAATCGCGGATTCAAGTAAGCTTGACCGCTGGTGTGCGTAGAGCTTCGCTCGCGAAACGCCAAGACTTCCAAGCGTCGCAGATTGCGCTTTTGAGGGCCCCCAAAGAGTTAGGTACGTAAATTGGTTTACGCAGTTGTGCGCGCCGGTGGTCGGCAGGAAAAGGTCGAGGTCGGCACTATTGTCACCCTCGACCGCATCAAGGCCGACAAAGACGGCAACATCGAGCTGGCGGCAGTGCTGCTCGTCGATGGTGACAAGATCACCACCGACGCCCCCTCGCTGTCCAAGGTGAAGGTCACCGCCGAGGTCCTCGAAGACCTCCGCGGCCCGAAGATCGTCATCCAGAAGTTCAAGAACAAGACCGGGTACAAGAAGCGCCAGGGCCACCGCCAGGAGCTCACCCGCGTCAAGGTCACCGGAATCAAGTAAGGATCACAGGCTAATGGCACACAAAAAGGGCGCGAGTTCCACTCGCAACGGTCGTGACTCCAACGCGCAGCGCCTCGGCGTGAAGCGCTTCGGTGGCCAGGTCGTCGGAGCGGGCGAGATCATCGTCCGCCAGCGCGGCACCCACTTCCACCCCGGCGTCAACGTCGGCCGTGGTGGCGACGACACCCTGTTCGCCCTCGCGGCGGGCTCGGTCGAGTTCGGCGCCAAGGGCGGCCGCAAGGTCGTCAACATCGTCGTCGCCGCGGAGTAACCTCCGCCGGCAAGGCTTCAGACGGGCGGGCTTCGGCCCGCCTGTCGTATTTCCCCCGAAGAACAGCAGCACCAACGAACACCGAAGGCAGTGAGGGAACCGGAATGGTCACTTTCGTCGACCACGTCACCCTCCATCTGAGGGCGGGCAACGGCGGTAACGGATGCGTGTCCGTGCGCCGCGAGAAGTTCAAGCCCCTCGCCGGTCCTGACGGCGGCAACGGGGGCAACGGTGGCGACATCGTGCTGGTGAGCGACTCCCAGACCACGACGCTGCTCGGCTTCCACCGCCACCCGCACCAGTCCTCCGCCAACGGCGGCCCGGGCATGGGCGACCACCGCGCCGGCTCCAACGGCGACGAGCTCGTGCTCAGCGTGCCCGTGGGCACCGTGGTGAAGGACTCCGAGGGCAACGAGCTCATCGACATGGCCGTGAGCGGGATGCGCTTCGTCGTGGCCGCCGGCGGACAGGGCGGTCTCGGCAACGCCGCGCTGTCCACCACCAAGCGCAAGGCCCCCGGCTTCGCCCTGCTCGGCACCGAGGGCTGGGAGGGCGACGTCCTCCTCGAGCTCAAGACGGTGGCCGACATCGCCCTCGTGGGCTACCCGAGCGCCGGCAAGTCGAGCCTCGTGGCCGCGCTCTCGGCGGCGAAGCCGAAGATCGCCGACTACCCCTTCACGACGCTGCACCCGAACCTCGGCGTGGTCGAGTCGGGCAGCACCCGGTACACCATCGCCGACGTCCCGGGCCTGATCGAGGGCGCGAGCGAGGGCAAGGGCCTGGGCCTGGAGTTCCTGCGGCACGTCGAGCGGTGCAGCGCGCTGCTGCACGTTCTCGACTGCGCCACGCTCGAGCCGGGCCGCGACCCCATCAGCGACCTCGAGATCATCCAGGCCGAACTCGCCGCCTACCCTGTGCCCGAGGGCCAGCTGCCGCTTCTCGACCGCCCTCAGCTCATCGCTTTGAACAAGATCGATGTGCCCGAGGCCCGCGAGCTCGCCGAGTTCGTGAAGCCCGAGCTCGAGGCCCGCGGCTATCGCGTGTTCGAGATCTCGACGGCCAGCCACGAGGGTCTGCGCCAGCTGTCGTTCGCTCTCGCCGACCTCGTCGAGGCCGAACGCAAGAAGGCGGCCGAGGAGCCGGCTGCGGCGCGCATCGTGCTCCGGCCCCGCGCGGTCGACGAGTCGGGCTTCGTCATCAAGGTCGAGGGCGGCACGCACGGCAACGTCTACCGCATCATCGGCGCGAAGCCCGAGAAGTGGGTGCAGCAGACCGACTTCGCCAACGACGAGGCCGTCGGCTTCCTCGCCGACCGGCTCGCGAAGCTCGGCGTCGAAGACCAGCTGTTCAAGGCCGGTGCCGTCTCCGGGTCCGCCGTGGTCATCGGCCGCGGCAACGGCGTCGTGTTCGACTGGGAGCCCACGCTCACCTCGACCGCGGAGCTCGTGACGAGCCCGCGCGGCTCCGACCCGCGCCTCGAAGGCCCGCGCCGTCGCACCAGCAACCAGCGCCGCGAAGACTACTTCGACCTCATGGACGCCAAGGCCGAGGCCCGCGCCGAACTGGTGCGCGAGAAGGAAGCAGGTCTCTGGAAGAACGAGGACGAGGAGTCGTGACCCGCCCGCGCATCCTGTCGCGCGCCGGCATCCCCGGTGCTCAACGCGTGGTGGTGAAGGTCGGATCCTCGTCGATCAGCGGTGCGAACGCCGACCAGATCGAGCCGCTCGTCGACGCCCTGGCCACCGCCCACGCCCGTGGCACCGAGGTCATCCTCGTGTCTTCGGGCGCCATCGCCACCGGCATGCCCTACCTGAAGCTCGACGCGCGGCCCAACGACCTCGCCACGCAGCAGGCCGCGGCGGCGGTGGGCCAGAACGTGCTCATCTTCCGCTACCAGGACAGCCTGCGCCGCTACGGCATCGTGGCCGGCCAGGTGCTGCTCACCGCGGGCGACCTCGAGAACCCCACGCACACCTCGAACGCGCAGCGCGCCATGGATCGGCTGCTCGGCCTGCGCATCCTGCCCATCGTCAACGAGAACGACACGGTCGCGACGCACGAGATCCGTTTCGGCGACAACGACCGGCTTGCCGCGATGGTGTCGCAGCTCGTGGGGGCGGATGCGCTCATCCTGCTCTCCGACGTCGACGCCCTCTACACGCGCCCTCCGCAGGAGCCCGGCGCGGTCAAGATCACCGAGGTGCCGCTCGGCGACGATCTCGCGGGCGTCACCTTCGGCGACATCGGCTCGGCCGGCGTCGGCACCGGGGGAGCGGCCACGAAGGTCTCGGCGGCGCGTCTCGCCGCCGCCGCCGGCACGGCGGTGCTCGTCACCTCCACGGCGAACGTGGCTGCGGCCCTCTCGGGCGCCGAGCTCGGCACCTGGTTCGAGCCCGCCGCACTCTAGAGACCGCCGCACTCCAGAGTTCCTGCTGCGGAGCTGCCGCCTGGCTAGGAGAGGCCGAGCAGCACCGCCGCCACGAGGGCGAGCGCGATGCCCGCCACCTGGATGCGCGCCACGCGTTCGCGCAGCACCACGGCGGCCAGGATGACCGTGGCCAGCGGGTAGAGGCTCGAGAGCACGGACACCACGGCCAGGTTGCCCGAGTGGAGCGCCAGCATCAGGAGCGCGTTCGCCGTGCCGAGCAGAAGACCGGCGGCGGCCGCGGCGGCCCAGGCTGCCTGCGGAGCCCGCGGTCCACGCGGTTCGCCCGGTTCCCGCCCCGGTTCGGCGGTGGCCTCGGCGGTGCCGGCAGCCGGCACCGGCCCGTCCGTTGCGGTTCCGGCCTCGGCGGAGAACCACGGGATCTCCCGGCGCGCCAGGCGCAGCACGCCGATCAGGCAGCTCAGGACGACGAGCCCGACGGCCATCTCGAGGAACGCCGGCAGCAGGCCGGACTCCTGCGGCGAGGAGTCGAGCGCCACGACCGAGGCGCCGAGTGTGACGCCCGACACCACGGCGAGGACCGCGCCGGGGAGCGTGACCTGGCCCGGCGCATCCGTGTGCTGGCGTGAGATCAGCAGGGTGGCCACGACGGCCAGGGCGACCGCACCCCAGCCGAGCGGGCTGAGCCCCTGCCCGGTCACGAGCGCCGCCGTCACCGGCACGAGTGCCTGGATGAGCGCGATGACGGGGGAGAGCAGGCTCATCGGGCCGATCGCGAGGGCGGCGTAGAAGGCGATGAAGCCCACGATCGCGAAGAGCCCGGCGAGAGCGCCGGAGACGCCGGCGTCGGCGCTCCACGACCAGCCGCCGGGCAGCAGGGCCACAGCGATGACGACGGCGCCGAGCGCGTAGGTCACGAGGGTGGCCGGCAGCACGGAGAGGCGCCGTGCGGCCACGGCCCCCAGGAAGTCGGAGGTTCCGTAGAACAGGCTCGACACGAGGCTCAGCACGACGATCACGAGCACGATGCACCCCGACGGCGCCGCGCACCGGGCGCGTAGACTTTGCGCATGCCTGAGGTTACCGTTCTCGAGCCCACCGCCGTCTCGGCCTTCGACGCCAAGCTCGCCGCCGCACGCGCCGCGTCCATCGTGCTCGCCACCGCCCGCACCGAGCAGAAGAACCGTGCGCTCGAAGCCATCGCCACGGCGATCGAGACGGCTGCTCCGAGCGTGGTTCCGGCCAACGATCTCGACCTGGCCAACGGGCGCGAGAACGGCCTCTCCGGCGCCCTGCAGGATCGCCTGCGACTGGATGCGCCGCGCTTGGCCTCCCTCGCCGCCGCGGTGCGCGAGGTGGTCGCCCTGGTCGATCCGGTGGGCGAGACCGTGCAGGGCCGCAGCCTGCCGAACGGGGTGCGCATCGACCAGGTGCGGGTGCCGTTCGGTGTGGTCGGCGTCATCTACGAGGCCCGCCCCAACGTGACGGTCGACATCGCCGCGCTCGCCATCAAGAGCGGCAACGCCGTCGTGCTCCGGGGCGGTTCGGCGGCCGAGAACACCAACCGCGTGCTCGTGGGGCTCATCCAGGGCGCGCTGGAGTCGGTGGGCCTGCCCGGCGCCTCCGTTCAGACCATCGACGAGTTCGGCCGCGAAGGCGCCCGGCAGCTCATGCGCGCCCGGGGAGCGGTCGACGTGCTCATCCCGCGCGGCAGTGCCCAGCTGATCGAGACCGTCGTCACCGAGTCGAAGGTGCCCGTGATCGAGACCGGTGCCGGAGTGGTGCACGTCTTCCTCGACGCGAGCGCCGACGAGCAGTGGGCCGTCGACATCGTGCACAACGCCAAGGTGCAGCGGCCGAGCGTGTGCAACGCCCTCGAGACCCTTCTCGTGCACGAAGACGCGTCAGAGCGCCTGCTGGGGCCGGTGCTGGGGCGGCTCACCGCATCCGGGGTCACCCTCCATGCCGACGAGGCGACCCGCGTCCTGTTCCCGGATGCCGTGCCGGCCACCGAGGACGACTGGCGCACCGAATACATGAGCCTCGACCTCGCGGTGCGCGTGGTACGCGATCTCGACGAGGCGATGGAGCACATCCGCCGGTATTCGACCCACCACACGGAGTCGATCATCACCAACGATCTCGGCAACGCGGAGCGTTTCCTCAACGAGGTCGACTCGGCCGTGGTGATGGTGAACGCCTCGACGCGGTTCACCGACGGCGGGGAGTTCGGCTTCGGCGCGGAGGTGGGCATCTCCACCCAGAAGCTGCACGCCCGCGGCCCGATGGGGCTGCCGGAGCTCACGAGCACGAAATGGCGCGTGCGCGGTTCGGGGCAATTCCGCAGTTAGCGGTATCGTAGGAGGGCTCGCCCCGAAACAGGGGGCGGTACGGAACGATCGGGAGAATCAATGTCTGCTCTGGTGAGTGTGCTGGCTATCGGTGTCGACGAGCGCGTCACGCTGCCGTTCCCCCCGATCGTGTTCGGCATCATCGCCGCCGTGGTCTTCCTCGCTCTCGCCCTCGTGGTGTGGAGCTACCGAGACGTGGCGAACCGCCACCCGCAGAAGTCCGCCCAGTTCGCCCAGACGCACGATGTGCACGGGCACGCCGACCGCACGGGCGCGGATCACTAGCCGTCGTATGACGATCGATACCGCGCGGACGGGGGAAGCGCGGCGACAGCGCATCGGGGTGATGGGCGGGACCTTCGACCCGGTGCACCATGGCCACCTCGTGGCGGCCAGTGAGGCCGCGACGTCCTTCGACCTCGACGAAGTGGTCTTCGTGCCCACCGGACGACCGTGGCACAAGCAGCCGGTGACCTCGGCGGAGCACCGCTACCTGATGACCGTGATCGCCACCGCCTCGAATCCGCGCTTCACGGTGAGCCGCGTCGACATCGACCGTGGCGGCGTCACCTACACGATCGACACCTTGCGCGATCTGCACGCCGCGCATCCGGACGCCGACCTGTTCTTCATCTCGGGGGCCGATGCGATCACGCAGATCCTCAACTGGAAAGACGTCGACGAACTGTGGGATCTGGCGCACTTCGTGGCCGTCTCGCGGCCGGGTCACACCCTCGCCATTTCGTCTTTGCCGCGCCAGGACGTAAGCTATTTGGAAGTTCCGGCGCTTGCGATATCGTCCACTGACTGTCGCGGCCGGGTCGGCCGGGGTTTTCCGGTGTGGTACTTGGTACCCGACGGTGTCGTTCAGTACATCACCAAGCACCATCTATATCGGAGTGTTGAATGAGTTCGTCCCACGATGAGCAGCCGCTGACCAGACGTCAGCTACGCGAAATGGAGCGTCAGAAGCCGCGCAAGGAACGCGAGGCCGACGCCAAGGCCGCCGAGGAGGCCGAGGCTGCGCGCAAGGCGCAGGCCGAGCGCGAGGCCGCTGAGGCCGCCGCTGCCGGTGCAGAGCCCGCAGCGGATGCTTCCACCCCTTCGCGACGCGCGATGCGCCAGCAGGGTCCTGCCGACGCGAGTGCGCCCGTTGCGGCCGCGGGTGCGGCTGCCGAGCACGACGAGATCGTGGAAGACACGATCATCCCCGAGATCGTCACCTCCGACGACGCCGTCGACGACGTCGAGCCGGCCACTCGGGTTCAGCCCGTCATCGAGGTCGTGCCGCTCTCCGAGCCGCTCAGCCCCGCCGCGCAGGCCGCTGCCGATGCTGAGGTTGCCGATGAGGGCGACGACGACGTCGTCGAGCACATCGAGATCCTGACCGTCGCCGAGACCTCGGAGCCCACCGTCGTCGAGGAGATGGTGATCGACCTCCCGACCGCTGCGACCGTCGACCCCACCGCCGAGGCCGCCGCCCACGCCGACGCTGAAGCGCGCGAGGCTGCTGCTGCGAGCCCGACGCTCGCGCCGCTGTTCCAGAGCCCCACCGAGCGCAGCCGCCAGCTCTCCAGCGACGAGCTGCCGTCGTCCTTCGACGACCTGCTGTCGCTGCGCAACACCGCGGCCGCCAACTCGATCTCCACCACGAGCGCTCTCGTGCTCCCGAACGTGCCGGGCTCCGGCGACGTCGGCACCGCGCTCGACGAGACCGGCGAGGTCATCATCACCGGGTCGATCGACCTCCCGGCGAGCTTCGGCTCGATGGGAGCGCCGGCATCCGGTCTCGAGTCGACCGAGCTCGACTCGTTCCTCGAGCACTCCGAGGTCGACACGGGCTCCGATGTGGCTCCGGTCAGCGCGAGCCGCGCCATCAGCACGAACACCTCGTCGACCTCGCTCATCGCCCCTCCGAAGCGGGCGCGTGCCAACGCGCCCGTCGTGCTCGCCATCACGGCGGGCGTCCTGGCCGTGGGCGTCGTGAGCCTCCTGCTCGCCGTCTTCGTCTTCCACGTCTTCTGATCCAGAGAAAGTCTTCGTGACTGCTTCCACCGAATCCATCCACCTCGCTCAGCTCGCCGCTGAGGCAGCCGACGCCAAGCAGGCCGAGAACCTCGTGGCTCTCGACGTGTCGGGCCCGCTGCCTCTCGCCGACATCTTCCTGCTCGCCTCCGGGCGCAACGAGCGCAACGTGATCGCCATCGCCGAGGAGATCCAGGACCGCCTGGCCGAGGCCGGCGTCAAGGCCGTGCGTCGCGAGGGCCTCTCCGAGGGCCGCTGGGTGCTGCTCGACTTCAACGACCTCGTGGTGCACGTCTTCCACGAGGAGGAGCGCATGTACTACTCCCTGGAGCGGCTCTGGAAGGACTGCCCGGTCGTGCCCCTCGTGGTGTCGGGGGCGGATGCCTGAGTGGTTCGCAACACCCTCCGGCATGTAGTAATCTAGACAAGTTGTTTCCGGGAGATCGGAAAGAACGCCAGGTGACAAATCACACACCTGGGCCCGTGGCGCAGCTGGTAGCGCACCTGCATGGCATGCAGGGGGTCAGGGGTTCGAATCCCCTCGGGTCCACCATATGGTTACTACTAGAACCCATGACATGAAAAATTCCATGGAGTAGTGCTTCAGATCGAGAATAGACAAGGCCGCCCTCCGGGGCGGCCTTGTTGTTTCTGGCGATGTGAAGTGCGACGTCGAGTTGCTGGTCTGTGGTTGCCTTGAGGCTGCCGAGGTAGGCGCGCTGCGTCACGGCGAGTTCGGCGAAGGGTTCGTTGTATTCCACTTCGGTGACTTCTTCGTCGATGATGAGGATCTTCTTGAATAGGGCTTGGTTGATGAGGCGGAGCCTGACCCGGTTTTCC
Source organism: Microbacteriaceae bacterium 3FA27C10 (assembly GCA_005502775.1). Classification (GTDB taxonomy): domain Bacteria; phylum Actinomycetota; class Actinomycetes; order Actinomycetales; family Microbacteriaceae; genus Herbiconiux. The sequence goes on along the minus strand of SCNI01000001.1, from coordinate 201,038 downwards.
GGAGACCTGAGTTGAGGCGATGATCGTCTCAGAGAGGAGTCCGTGAGATGCCTGCTGCCCACCCGCCGGAGTTCCGGCGTCGAGCCTTGGATCTGGTCGCCCAGGGAAACCCGGTCGGCCAGACCGCCCGCGATCTCGGGATCAGCGAGTCCTGCCTTCGTAACTGGATGAATCGCGACGCGATCGATGCCGGCCGCAAGGCCGGTGTCACGTCCGACGAGCACAAAGAGCTCGTCGAGCTGCGGCGCCGGTACCGGGTGCTGGAGATGGAGATCGAGATCCTCAAGCGCGCTTCGGTCTATTTCGCCAGGGAGAACGTGCTCCCAAATAGGGTTCCGGCTGGTCCAAGAGCTTGCCGCTGACGGGGTTCCCGTCGCGGTGGCCTGCCGGTTCCTCGGGGTGTCGACCTCGGGCTACTACGACTGGGTTTCTCGACCGCCGTCGCCACTTGCGGTCGCTGACCAGGCCCTCACGACCACGATTCGACGGGTGCACCGCGACTCGCGCGGTACTTATGGGGCCCCGAGGGTGCTCGCCGAGCTGCGGCTCGGACTCGGCGTCCACGTCGGCAAGAAGCGCGTCGCCCGGCTAATGCGCCTGGATGGTCTGGCCGGGGTGTCGCACCGGCGCAAACGCCGCGGCTGGAAGCCGGACACCGCGACGCATGAGGATCTCGTGAAGCGGCAGTTCCGCGCTGAACAGCCGAACCGGCTCTGGTTCTGCGACATCACGCAGCACCGCGCGAAAGACGGATGGGTCTACTCCGCTGCCGTGATCGACGCGTTCTCCCGCCGAGTCGTGGGCTGGTCGATCTCGGACGGATCACCGCGGAAATCGTCGTCGATGCGCTCGAAATGGCGCGCTGGCGACGTCGGCCCGAGCCAGGGACGGTGGTCCACGCGGACCGAGGAGCTCAATACACGTCCTGGCTCTTCGGGCACCGGCTTCGCTAGGCCGGGCTGCTCGGCTCGATGGGGCGAGTCGCTTCATCGGTCGATAACGCGCTCATCGAGTCGTTCTGGTCCACGATGCAGCGCGAACTGCTCGACCGCTCGAACTGGGCCTCACGAGCCCAGCTATCCTCGGCGATGTTCGAGTGGATCGAAGGCTTCTACTACCCGACCCGCCGACACACGGCGCTCGGCAACCTCAGTCCCGTGGAGTTCGAACGACTTCACATCCCCGCCACAACCGCGGCATGATCAACGCACAAGAACTGTCCGGGAAAGCGGGTCAGGCTCCCCAGTATCTCGACTCGACGAGCGGGCTTTACGACATGCGCCTGCGTGATTACTCCGCATCCAACGGGCGGTTCACGAATAGCGATCCCATCAAGACCGCAGACGGAACGGCATTTGCTCAGACCTATCACTACGCCTTGAACAGCGTCACCACGCTCAATGATCCATCGGGCGGGTGCCCTTGGTGCGCCGCGGCCGTCCTCGGGGGCATCGTTGGTGCCGCCATCGGTGGCATCAGCGCAGCTCTCCGCGGGGAAAACGTGATGGCCGGCATCGGTACGGGACTATTCGTTGGTGTTGTGGTGGGTGCTACCGGTGGTCTCGGGCTCGGGGCGGCCATGGCGGCGGGCGGGCTCTCGAGCATCGCTGCAGCGGGCTACTCCTCATACGCGAACCATCGTTCCTTCGGATGGGCAGACGTAGCCAGCAGCTTCGCGACCGGCGCGGTCACGGGCGCTGCCGGCTTTGGCCTGAGTCAAATTCGGCCTAGCGCTTGGCTGGCGAGCAACACCATAAGTCCACTACCGGCGAGCCAGAAACAAGCTGTGAAGTGCGCGAGTGAATCGGCGCCTGTCGTGGACGCTGTACCGGGCGCGACCCAGGTGCAGCGTGAGATCACCAATCTTCCCAATGGGAGATCGGGCCCTAACGTGAAAATGGTTCAGAGCGAGCAGGAACTAAGGGCGCTCTATTCAACCATCACGAAGGACGGCGAGCCGTTTGTAATTTCTGAGCGGTATCCGGGTTCGAGTACGCGCCTGGATGATGGAACAATCATCTCTATTCGCGACAAGTCACGTTCAGGCGGAAGTACCATCGATATTCGGTATCCAAATGGGACAGAGCGAAAGGTGGGCTCGACCGAAATGCTCGTCGGGGCTGCAGCGGCTCGCTGGTTGAACGCGGGGGAATATCCGCCTCATGAGAATCTCCTTTGGCTTGACCTTACTGACCTCGGCAGGGCTCGGGCGTCAGCATTGGTGATTGCTTGAATCTCCACCAACTGCGGTCGTTGTCAGCGAATTCGCCTCAAGATTGAATGCGTTGGGTGTGTTGTCCCTCCTACTGGGACGACCACTTCCGACGTGCGTCGGTTATCTTGTCGCTGAGTCGTCGCTTGCCCCACCTCTCGCGGCGAATCCGTTAGCTGGGCCGAAGCAGGGGTACTTCGCTCCTTCTTCGGCCCAGCGTGCCGGAGAAGGAAGGACCGCTCGTGCCCAACACCGTTACCAAGTACGGGACCCGCAAGTTCGGGTCCGGTAACGCCCGCCCCCGGATCGTTTCGGTCTATCGAGGGGCTGGCGGGTGGCGGCCACCCGAAGTGCCTGGCCAGCGGCTCGCTCGAGGCACCGCCCTGGAGCTCCGCGACGCCGGCTACACCATGGTGCGGGTGCGGTGGCATTTCCGCACGCACGAGATCATCCTGCGCCGCTATCTCAGCGACTAACCCTCAGTGGGCTGGCCGGGGAGGTCTCGACCGATCGGTTCGCCGTCGTGATCGTGGAGGCGCCGCACCCCGTCGATGAACCGGACGGCGACCTGACGAAGCCCGGGATAGTGAACGAAGCCAAGGATCTGGTCGCCATACTTCTCGCGCAGGAGCGCTTCGACCCGCTCCCGGTGATCCTGATGGTCCCCGATCATCGTTCCCCCTTGACCTGGCGCGTGGCGGTCAGGGGCAACCCGAATGACCCTGACCGCCACGCGCTGGTGGTTGAACGATAGTGAAAATGTCATGAGACTGACACTCCCATCCGAGGCCGCTTCCTCGGCCAGCTGCTTTATCGGCGACTGAGCAGTGGCAATCCGGCTGTTGGCCGTGGGTGGCGGCACCGAATGGACCCGGTTGAATCAGGCTAAACGCACACCGCTCGAGGAACGTGCGGCGGTAGCGTCATCTGCCAGCCCTTGATCAAGATGAATATAGCTCATATAATGGGTGGTAGATACGCCTGCTCGAAGTCAGCACACGAAGATTAGGAGTGCTGTGAGGTGGGCGCGGCGTACGGAAAGGCGGTGAAGAGAATGACGGAAATAACAGCAAGCCATGACTACGTGTTGCGGCTCTATGGAGCTCATGCACGGTTCCAGGAGTTGCGGTCACAGCAAGGGGATGTTTCGGCGGAGAGCATCGTGCGAACGCCGGAGCTGGACGGGGCTGAAGGTGATGTGGTCGGCATCGATGACGAGATCTACGCCATGGTCGACACAGACTTCGACCTGGCAAAAGAGATCCGCGACGAACTCGTGCAAAGCACGACGCCTGGTATCCAGGAACTCGGGGCTTCTCTCGATCGAAGAATACGAGGCTGGGAAGCAAACGCCCCAGGCTGCAGTCCTGCAGACCGCACAAAGGCGTCGGCGTCGTAGCTGCTGGTCGCGTGACTTACGGAGCCTTCACTTCAATAGCGCCAGGGACGCAATCACACGTTGATTCCCGTGATGGATGACCGTGCGGCAATCTCTCCTGCATGGAGCGGGCCGCTCTGGCCTGATTCCGCCAGTGATGTCTCCTCCTGGTGCCGATCGTGACTACATCGTTGAGGCCGGTAGTCGCAGCGACTAGCTCCTAGATATCCTTCGTGGAGCAGGGTCACTCCTGCCCAGGTGATGGAACCACGGGACGGCGGATCGTGACGCTTTCACCGAAAGTCGACACCGTCGCCATGGTGCTCGCCGCCGTGGACGATTGGTGCAGCGGGCTCGGGCTTTGGCGTCTCCACGGCTTTCGACCGTGGGCGTGCCCCAGTCGTGATCGGCCTCAGCGCCAGGATGACGGCGGGTCTGGACTAGCCCGCCTCGGACTCCTCCACACCAACAAACCGCAGGACTTTGCGTTCGATCGCGGCTTTGGATAGATAAGCCTCCTGCTGCGCCTGCACGAATCGATGGGCTGGCTTTGCCGCATCCAGTTCTCTAAGGATTTGCTCTTTTCGGCGCCGCTCCCGCTCGCGAGCGTCTTTCGCGATTGCCGCCGCGTCGCGCTTGACTTGCTTGAGATGCCGAGCCCACGCCCAGTTGGCGTAGGCCGCCCAAATTGCCTCTCGCTGGCCAGGCTCCGCCACCGTGAGTGAACTCTCGAGGCGGCGGAGCTCGGCCGACTGGACTCGCAGGATTGTTGCCGCCTCCTGCGAAGACATATCCAGACCCTTGCGAAACCTCAGGATCGTTGCCGTCTTGTTAGCGCTGTCGACCATGGATGGCAGGCGGCCGCTGGTTGCCATTTCGTGAGCCGCCTTGAGCAGCGCCAAGCTGATGGCGGGCCTCAGCGAGGGGTCGATTGTGCGTGAGTCTTGTTCGGCGAGATGAATCGTGCGCTGGTCGAAGCCCGTGAGCTCTGACATGGCCGGGCCGCTCAGGTCCAAGCTAATGCGAAGTTCACTGGGTCGGCACTTGTGTTCGATGTATGTCTTAGCGAGACTGCGAGTCAACGGCAACGCCCTCCATGAAGTGGAGATCTTGTTCCAGAGACTAGCTCAACTCGAAGAAGTATTCGATACCGACATCGGCGTGTCGTGTGACAAATCGAATGCGACGACGAGCCATGCCCCAGTGCGGCCAGACTCGGGTAGAGAAAGGGCTCACCCAAGAGAAGCTCGCCGAGCATGCGGGAGTCTCGCTGTATGCGTGGCGCACCCACCAATCCTGACCTGGCCACCATGCTCGCTATCGGCGATGTGCTCGAGACACCCATCGAGACGCAATTGCCGGCCCGACCTCGCTAGTTTCGGTGCCCAAGCTCGGAGGAATGCGTGCCCGCGGCATCTCTCTCAGGCTTCTCGTCGGGACTCTGGGAGATCCTATTTGGGCAGTAGGCGCGATAGTTCGCCTGAAGGACCTGTGTCGTCAGCCTTTGGCCTCAGATTTGCTGGGTGCAACGTGTCAGCCTTTTGTGGATGATGGCGCGGAGAAGGGGCCGGAGCAATGCCCCGGCCCCCATTCAGGTCCGCCAACTACTAATTGCTCCGCGTCATCGGTTGCTCGCACGGTTGAATGCATTGACGAGATAGGAGGTCCTAGTCGCGATCTCAAACTTCGTCTGCGCGGGGATTGAGCACGCATCAGTTAAGACGCCCTCAAGGTCTCCAGCATCCAGCCCGGTGAGCTGGGCAATGTTGTTAGAGGTGAGATGGCACTCGATCGTCAGCGTCTCCAGAATTCCTCTGAGACGTTCGTCGTCGGGAATCGCTAGCCCATCCGCAAGCTGTGCCGCAAGGATAGAGAGGCGCATGTTCTCCTCGGGAGAGAATGCCTGCTGAGCGACCGTGGGCCCCCCTTCGGTCCCGTAGTTGATGAAGGACCGCAGCGCGTCCGGGCCGATCCCGGTGATCGCCTGGAGCCCGTCTTCGGTGATGCCGCCCTCGGCGATGAGTCGCCTCAGGCATGCCGCGGGGTCAAGTGCCTCTGTTGTCATTGCTGTCCTGCTCGATCGTCGATATTCAGAGAACGTCTTGGCGGCTTAGAAGTCGTTGTAGACGTAGATCGTGTTGTTCGGCCCAGTGACCGAGGTCTGCACACCCAGGAAGTAGGACGCCCCCGTAAGTGTGCCGGAGTAGCGGTGGTTTCGCAGCTTGCTCGTCGTCACCGTGCCCGAGAAGCCCGAAACCGTCGCGGAACCGCCGCCGAAGCCCGACGTGAGGTCGGTGATGCTGAACGCTCCGCGGAACTCGTTCGCCGGGCAAGTCATCGCGATGTTGTAGTGATATTGGCCCTTCGATGCCGTCACCGTGATCAGGCCGCAATCACCGGGGTAGTTCGCCTCCGTGGAGGCTCGGCCAGCTGCTGATGGGTCGGGAACGCTGTTCATCCCGAACACCGCCGACTCGCCCTCGTCGAGGGTGACGGCCTCGCCGTTGTAGTTAAACAGGTACTCATTCGTTGAGCCCGGATCTGGTGTGGGTGTGGTTCCTTCGCTGGCGTTGGCCGGTGCTGCCATAAGGCCGCCCAGCACAAGAAGTGCAGCGACGCTGCCCGCAAGGGTTGCCCGGCGAGACTTTGATTTCATGATTGCCCCCTATCGGCCGAGGTTTCTCGGCCCTCCAAGTTGTGGTTGCTGTTAGCTAAACATCTACAGCCGTCGAACAAAGGACTGCAATTCTTGGGTGGAAAGTGGTTAGATAACCCCCCAAACTAGGGACACCGAGTCTCAAGAAGGAACCTTCTGAATACACGGATGCGCAGGACCTCATGGAGCAGATGGACTCGGGTGAGCTCAATCTGAGTGGCTCCTAAGAGTCGATGCCTAACTAGTTCTATCCGCTCGCAAGCTGATGGGGGCGGGGCTCTGCTTCGCCTCCATCAGCGCCCTGAGGAAGTTGATCGTGATCAATCCTGATGAGTTGAACGATGCTGCGACGGTGTTGCGGTCGGTAGTGGCCGAAGTCTCGACTACCTTCGCGGACGAGCTTCAGGTATTCGCAATCTGGGTGGAGACTCCCAAAGCCGTGTGTGTGGTGTATCACCGCACGGTCGATCCCGCCGGCTGGATATTCGGTAGGCGAATCGACTTTCCGCCCCAGGCCCGACCGGGCGATCCAGCGTTGACCGGCGCAGATCTGGCCAAATTCCTGCGCGAACCTCCCAGCACATCAAGGGCGACTTCGCAGACAGATTCGGCGGGGATTATCTGGCTAGGACTGGGTGACGCACCGGTGCCAGTACCTCCGGCCTTTGGTTGAGCCTGGGGCCGCTACGCGACTGTGCGTAACCGTTCCACTGCTGCTCGGGCGCTATTGAGCGCGCCTAGGTTGTACACCAGTGTGGTGAGCTCGGCGCTGTCTGCATGGCTCAGCCGGTAACCATCTTCTTCGAGCTCCACTCGCCAAGGGGTTTCGACGAGCACTCCGTCGGTCTCTCGGGCGACCCAATAGTGGTCATCCTCAAAGCCGCGGGTGAGATAAAACACGAGGTCAGACTCGCACATCTCGCGATTCGAGGGATACGCAATCCACCCAGGCCGCATCTCAGTTCCATGCCAGAACCAACCTGCGGGTCCTTTAGGAAATCAAATCGCGGCGGAGCCGCTTCCGAGAACTCTGGATTCTCAGGAAGCGCTCCGTCGCGTAATTTATGCGGGCGGGTCTAGTCCTCCACGACACGTACGTCGGTCACGGCGTCATCCGATCGGAAGTACAGCAGCGCGTTGATTGCGGCGTCGAAGTAGTTCGTGAATTGCAACTCGGTGCGGTGCCAGCCGAGCCGATCTGCCAGGCGAATCTCAGAGTGCAGCACCTCGGCGCGCAGGATGAGGTGCGCCAGGTCCCGCGGGGCCTCGGTGGAGGTGGATTGCCCGTTCGCAGCACCGATCAGCACGACGTCGCCAACGAGCTCATCGCGCTCACGCGCCATTCGATCGAGCAGCCACCACAACGCGGTGGCTCTGCGATTGAGCGGGAGCCCGCGTACCTTGCCTTCTTCGTTGACGAAGAGGGTCAGCTTCGCCTGCTCGAGGTGGACGGCCTCGACCCAACCACCAACGACTTCGTGGTAGCCGGGCAGGCCCTCGAACTGCTGCTCGAATGGTTCGGCCGACTCGTCGGCGGGGATGACGATTCCAAGGTGCATGACTTCACTCCTTCATGGGGGTTATCTCCCGCCGGTCGGCGGGAGAACGACGCCCACGAAGGTGCCTGGTTGTGTTTGCGCGGCGGAGCGGCTTCCGAGAACTCTGAGGTTCTCAAGAAGCGCTCCGCCGCGGGTGAAAGCTACTCACCCTCCTTCTTGGCTCCGCGCGGGACCGTCTACCGCCCGCCGGCCTTCGGGCCGTCGAAGATGGCCGAGATCGCGTTGCGCTTGGTGGTGGCCTCGCGCTCGATCTCTGCGCGCACCTGTTCGGCGCGCTGCTGAACCTTGGGGTCGGCTTTGCTTGCCTGGATCCAGGCCTCGATGGAAAGGCGGATCTCCTCGGTGACCGTGCGGTCGTTGAGATCGTTGTGTCACGTGGCTTGATCCCGCGGCTTTTCAGATGGCCCGCGATGGTTGTGCGGTGCAGTCCGTAGAAGCGAGCGAGCGTTTTCATGGATTCGCCGGCTTGGTACTTCTCAACAAGTTCGTCGATCTCAAAAGGGTGAAGCTGACGGGCTGTGTGAGCCTGTGGCTTCGGTCGAAGATCGGTGCGGTCACCCCTTAGGGTGACGAGCTTTCGGAGATGCCCCGTCTTGTGTGCACTCTTTCGATACGAGTTGACGAGCCCCACCACAGAAGAGAAAGAGCCGCGGAATCCCGCGGCTCTTTCTGGTTTCCGGGAGCGATTGCGAGATAAGCCGGTCGACGGCATAGAGTTCGCACGGGGCTTGCGTGCAGGGGGCTTCTCTGTCGTGCGGGTCAGCACGGGTCATCTGGAGGCCACGTGTCATCTCCGTTCTCGTCCTCGCTCGCGCCACGTCGGCGTCTTCTGCCGGTGAGGGCCGCTGCGGCCTCGCTCGCCGTCCTCCTCGTCGCCGTGTTCGTGTTCGCGGCCGGAACCGGCGGCGCCGTCGCGCAGGTCTCGGTCGGCACGGGCACGCTCGACCAGTCGAACACGGTGGAGATCCTGTCGTCCGCCTCAGCCCAGGTGCTCGCGCAGACCTTCACCGCGAGCATCTCGGGGCCGGTGGGCACGATCGACCTCCATCTGGACGGAGACTACCCTGACGGGGTTCGGAGCTACTCGCTCTCCATCCAATCCGTCGATTCCTCGGGTTCACCCACGGGCACCATCCTGGGCACGAGCGTTCAGCAGCTCGATCCGAACGTGAGGGGTTGGGCATCCTTCCCGGTCACCGGTGCCGTGAGCCTGCAGGCCGGCACCACCTACGCAATAGTGGTGATCGCCGCCGGCACCTTCTTCGGAACGAACAACAGTGCTCTGCCCGGCGCTTCTGTTCTCTTCTCCTCTGGCGACGGCCAGTACTTCAACCCGTTCGGCAGCGAGTTGGCCTTGCTGTTCCGTGAGTACGTGCTGCAGAAGCCGACGATCTCGGGCGTGCCTGGGACGGATGCGCCCATCGAGCATCCCTACTCGTTCGACTACGTGGTCGACGGAGGCGGAAGCCCGGCCACGACCTCGGTCGACCAGAGCACGCTGCCGCCGGGCCTGACACTGTCGAGCGACGGGGTGCTCGCGGGCACTCCCACGACGATCGGCAGCTACACCTTCACCGTGCACGCCACGAACTCGCTCGGGCTCTCAGACCTCGTCTCGACCGTCGTCATCCGGGCCCGGAAGGCTCCGGATGCGCCGACCGGAGTCACCGCCGTCGCGGGCAGCAGCTCTGCCGATGTCTCCTGGACGGCACCGGCGGATCCCGGGGACGATCCGATCACCGGCTACACGGTGACGGCCTGGGCCGGCGGAGCGATCGTCTCGACGACGTCTGCGGCCACCGCCCCGGCGACCATCACCGGCCTGGTGCCCGGGACGGCCCACACCTTCACCGTCACCGCGACGAACGCGTCGGGTGACGGCGGCGCCTCGGCGCCCTCGACCCCGGTGATTCCCTACACGACGCCGGGAGCGCCGATCCTCACGGGTACTGCCGGGGACGGTGTCGCGAACCTCTCCTGGACTCCGTCGGCCTCCGACGGCTTCTCTGCGGTGACCGGCTACACCCTCGAGCAGAGCGTGAGCGGCGGCGCCTTCACGACCGTGGCCTCCCCAGGCCCGAGCACGACCACCCTCCAGATCACCGGGCTGAGCAACGGCACGGCGTATGAATTCCGGGTGTCTGCGGTCAACCCGGCAGGAACCGGCGCTGCGAGCCTTCCGGCGGCGGTGACTCCGGTGACCGTGCCGGGCGCACCGACATCGGTTTCGGTCACGCCGGGCGACGAGTCCGCACTCGTGACCTGGGGTGCGCCGGGCGACGACGGCGGAACCGCGGTGACGGGCTACACCCTGGAGTACCGGACCGGTGCCGGCGCGTGGACGATGTGGCCGTCAGCGGCGGTCTCGCCGACGGCGGTGTCGGGGCTGGACAACGGAACGCCGTATGAGTTCCGGGTGGCGGCCGTGAACGCTGCGGGGACCGGTGGCGTCAGTGTTCCGGTGACGGCGACTCCCGTGACGGTGCCCGGGGCACCGACCTCGGTGACGGTCACGCCGGCCGACGGGTCCGCGGTCGTGGCGTGGGATGCGCCGGGCGACGACGGGGGAAGCGCCGTGACGGGATATTCGCTGGAGTATCGCACCGGTGCCGGTGCGTGGACGACATGGCCGTCGTCCGCGGTGACGCCGACGACGGTGACGGGGTTGACCAACGGGCTGAGTTACGAGTTCCGAGTGTCGGCCCTCAATGCCGTGGGAACCGGTCCGGCGACCGGTCCGGCGACGGCGACCCCGGTGACGGTGCCGACGGCTCCGACAGCGGTGAGCGTGACGCCGGGTGACGGGAGTGCCCTCGTGACCTGGGGTGCCCCGGTCGACGACGGAGGAAGCGCCCTGACCGGGTACACGCTGGAGTACCGAGCCGGTGCGGGGGCGTGGACGACGTGGACGTCGGCGGCTGTGGCCCCGACGACCGTGACGGGACTGGCGAACGGCACTCCATACGAGTTCCGGGTCTCTGCGACGAACGGTGCGGGGACGGGCCCGGCGACTTCTCCGGTCGCGGCGACGCCGTTCCGGTTCACTCCCACCTCGGCCACCCCCGTGGGCTCGTCGATCGACGGCCAGACGGTGCTGCCCGGTGACCACGTGACTCTCGGTGCGACGGGGCTTCCCGCCGGTTCGGTCGTCACCATCCAGCTCGACGGCGCGGTTCCGCCGCTCATGACTGTGATCATCCCGGCCTCCGGCGTGCTCGACGTCACCGTGGTCATCCCGGCCGACGCGACGGTGGGCCCGCACACACTCACTGTGACGGTGTCGGGCACCGGAGCCGGGCCGGTCGCCGTCAGGTACGCCTTCACCGTGGCGGCGGTGGCGCCGCCGGTGACCCCGACGCCGACCGCTCCGGCCGTGACGCCGGCGGCGACCGGCTCCGTGCCGGTGACGGGGCGCGCACTCGCTGCGACGGGTGCGACCGTGGCCCCGACGCTCGCGATCAGCACAGCGGCAGCCCTGCTCCTCGGTGCGTTCCTCATCGTCTCGACGCGGCTGCGTCGTCGTCGCCACTGACCTTCACGGGGCGGACCGATGCCGCGAAGATCACGGCGCCCGGTCAGCCGACGGCGACCGCTTGGCCCAGGGAGTGCTGCGCCGGAACCACGTCTTCGGCGTGCGGTTCCCGGCCATGATGCGAAGCGATGCCGCCTGGCGTCGCGGTCACCTCGCCGGTGCCGGCGGTGATCGCGTTCGCCCTGGCGGTGATCTGCAGCACCGTCGGGCTCACCGTTCCGCTCGCCTACGGGGGAACGATCGTCGCCTTCGTGGGCGGCGTGATCTGGGTCGTCCTGCGTGCATCGAGGGCGGCCAGGCCGGCGTGACGCGAGCAAGCGGTCTGCGGTCGATGCCGTGCGACGGAGCGGACGGTCACGAGTGCACGCGCGCTCAGAGCCGGATCTGCCCCGGCGAGCTGAGCTCCACCCAGCGTCGACCTGCGGCCGCGAGCGGCGCGAGGTAGACGTCGGCGGTGACGAGCTGCGGCATCGCGAGGCCCGTCAGGTGCTCGATGTCGGCGACCGGCACCTGGAAGGTGCGGAACGGACCGAGCGGCGGCACCGCATCCGCCGCCGGCTGCTCCGGCTGCACCGTCGAGAGGTCGATGCCGCCGAGCTGTGGCGACTGGTCGAGCAGGAAACCGGCCGTGGCCAGCCGCCCCCGGCCGGTGTCGGCCCAGGCCGCCACCTTGAAGAACCGGGTGGGGATGCGCGTGCCGCGGTAGAGCCGGTCGGTCTCGTCGAACACGGGCCCCGTGAACACGCTCAACCGCAGGCCCTTCGTCTCGGCATAGGCGAGCACGTGGTCCTCGACCCCGTTCCAGAGCTCCTTCGACTGGTTGAACTCGGCGGCCTGCGGCGCGGCGTTGGTGTAGGCGAAGGTGTCGGTGTTCGCCCGGGCGGCCGCCGCATCCGGCCCCCACACCGGGTCGCGGCGGCGTACCAGGTGGCCGCGGTCGAGGGCGTTGCGGGCGTAGACCTCGGGGCCCGTCTGCTCCGCGGCGGGCACCCGCCCGTCGAGGTGCCAGTCGTCGCCGCGTGCGAGGTCGAGCAAGGCGCTCCCGTCGATGTTCACGGCGGTGACGGCGGCGAGCTTGCGCGCCGCGTCGAGCAGCACCGTGAAGTGGGTGTAGTCGAGCGAGCGGATGCTCCGCGCGGCATCGGGCTCCGGCACCGCGCACGGCGCACCGGGGAGGAACGCGGGGTCGAAGCCGGTGACACTCTCTGGGGGGCGGGGGTCGGGTGTCGTGGGGCTCATGGTCCCAGTCGATCCGCTCCCGCGCCGAACGGCAAGAGCGGCGCGCTCAGGGAGCGCAGGAGTACAGGCCCGTACTGCTCACCGAGGAGTCGGTGACCGCCGTGCAGGTGGCCGTGACCCAGGAGCGGATCTCCGACGCCGAGCCCGTGGACGCCGTCGCGCCCCCACCGCCGAAGCCGTTGCCCCCGCCGCTGCCGCTCACCAGCACGAACCTGAGCTGGCCCGAGGAGACGAGTTGCTGGAACGCGGCGAGCGTCGGCACCGGATCGCTGCCGTCGAAGCCGCCGATGGGCAGCACCGAGTCGCCGTCCGTCGCCGTGATGTACGAGGCCGCCGCCTGCGCTCCGAAGGTGGCGAGCAGGTAGCTCGCGGTGCCGCGGTTCGCCTGCAGGTAGCTGAGCAGCGCCTCGTCGACACCGGATGCGCCGCCCGCGCCGCCGAAGGACGCCCCGCCGAATCCTCCCGGCGCACCGCCGTCGGTGCGAGCGCCGCCGTCGCGCGCGGCCGTGCCGGTACCGGCCGGCGCTCCGCCGCCCCCGGGTGCCGCACCCTGCGGCGGCGTGCCGCCCTGCCCGAACACACCGGCCGACGAACTCCCCGGCCGGCCGGCCCCGCCGAACCCGCTGCCGCCGCCGAACGACATCACCGCGGTGCCGTCGCCGGCCACCGGGTTGATGGAGCTCGGGTGGTTCATGGCGTCGAGCGACCAGGCGGCCGGCGTCAGCACGAGCGACGCGCCGAGGAGCACCGACACCCACCAGCTGCCGCCGAGGCGTCGCAGCGGCCCGGCGGGCCGGCTGAGCACGAGCAGTGCGCACACCAGCACGGCGAGCACCACCTGCACCACCGCGACCCAGAGCAGGTACGAGGGGTACAGGAACGCGATCCCGAGCGCGGTCGCCGAGGCGGCGCCGACGAGCGCGAGCTGCGCCCACAGCACGCGTCTCGTGAGCGCCTGGGCGACGGCGAGCCCCACCAGCAGACCCACCGGCACGGCGAGGGCCGCGGTGTAGAACTGGTGCATCCCGGCGACCACCGAGAACATCGCCACGAGCGTCACGAACCAGGCGCCGAGGAAGACCGTGACCGCCCGGTTGAACTTCAGCACGAGCAGCACCACGATCGCGAGCACCGCCACGGGCAGCATCCAGGCCACCTGCCCGGCCAGCTGCGTGTCGAAGAGCCGGAAGAGCCCCGGCGAACCCGAGAACGGGGGAGTGAAGGAGCGGTAGGCCGTGGAGTCGGAGGTGGCCGAGAAGCGGCCGAGCCCGTTGTAGCCGAACACCATCTCGAAGGGGTTGTTGCCGTAGGTGCCGCCCACATAGGGGCGCGCGCTCGCCGGTGTCAGGAAGACCACCAGGATCCAGACGAGCGAGAGCGCGAGGCTCGTCACGCCCGCGATCACCACCTCGCGCAGCTTCTTCCAGAACGGCTTCGGCACGAAGAGGTAGGCCAGAGCGAGCGCGGGCCACACGGCCCAGGCCTCGAGCATGTAGGTCTGGAAGGCGAGCGCCACGAAGCCGCCCGTGATCATCAGCCAGCGGAACGACCCCCGCTGCACCGCCTTCCCCGCGGCCCAGGCCACGAGGGCGAGGGCGAGTACGAAGAACGACTCCGGTTGGTTGGAGCGCGCGACGGCCACCAGGATGGGCGTGGTCGCCGTCATGGCGCCGGCGATGAGCCCCGCGGTGGGGCCGAGCAGGCGCTTCGCGGTGACCGCCACGAGAACCACGGCGACGACCGTGGCGATCGCGTTGGGCGCATCCACCGACCAGGTCGAGAAGCCGAAGAGCCGCACGAACGCGGCGGGCACCCAGAACGACCCGGGGATCTTGTCGAGCGAGACGGTGCCGGCCGGGTCGACCGCGCCGAAGAGGAAGTTCGACCAGCTCTCGCTCATCGACAGGGCGATGGAGGCGTAGTACTCGGAGCGCTGACCGAGCTGCAGCCCCCACAGGGTGAGCACGGCGCTCGCGGCCGCCAGGATGCTGAGGCCGGTGTGCCAGGGTAGCCAGCGCCGGGTGCGCAGCCGGCTGCGGCTGGCGGCCACGGGGAGCGGGGAGGTGGGGGTCGTTGTCGTCACAGGGAGGACGCTATGCGCCCGTTTCGGGAGCGGCCTTGGCGAAACCCAAGGACTTGCTATGACGCCGTCTCAGTGGGAGTGGATGCCCGAGGTGACGGTGATCACCCGGTAGCCCTCGGCGCCGATCGCCCGCCAGCCGTGGGCGGCGCCGGCCGCGATCGCGAGGCTGTCACCGGGGCGCAGGGCGTGCACCGTGCCGTCGGTGAGCCCCACCTCGAGGCCCCCGTCGAGCACGTAGAGGAACTCGTCTTCGGCGTGCTCCGCGAACTCCGAGAACTCGCGTTCGGTGCCCACCATCTCGGTGCCGAACAGGCCTCCGGGCAGCTGGGCGAGCTGCCAGACCGCCCGGTCGAGCGAGGGTGGGCGCCGGCGCTCGCTGCGCGCGTGCACCACGTCGACGCCCTCGCCCGTGCGGCGGTCGGCAGGAGGTTCGGCGAGCAGCGATCCCGAGCGCACGCCGAGGGCCGCCGAGAGCTTGGCCATCGAGGCGAGGCTGAGCCGGGCGTGGCCGCGCTCGACCAGGCTCAGGAAGGGCTGCGACATGCCCGCGAGAGCGGCGAGCTGCACGAGCGTCAGGCCGCGCTCTGCACGCAGGCTCCGGATGCGCGCGCCCATGACGACGGCCTCCTCGTCGAGCGGCGCGGTCGAGCGGCCGCCCGGGGCGTCCGGGTCGTGAGCTGTCATCGGGCCGCCTCCCTTCATGTGTTCGTAACCCACCGTAACGCGCTCGAAAAATATTTATGGCATAAATATCTCATGACGCCCTTGATCCTCGGAATCTTCCAGTACATCGGACCGAACGGAACCGTCGGTGCCGCGTGGCAGCATCCGGAAGACGAATCGGCGAACTTCACCACGCTGAGCCACTGGACCCGGCTGGCGAAACGCTTCGACGAGGCCGGACTCGACTTCCTCTTCCTCGCCGACAGCTACGGCTTCCCCGCCCTCGACGGAAGGCTGCTCGACGCCTCGGTGCGCGAAGGACGCGGCATCCCGCACGGCGACCCGATGCCGCTCGTGTCGGCGCTCGCCGCGGTCACCGAGAACCTCGGGTTCATCCTCACCACCTCGACCACCGTCGAGCCGCCGGCCGCCAACGCCCGCCGCTTCGCGACCCTCGACCACTTCACCGAGGGTCGCATCGGCTGGAACATCGTGACCGGCTCCTCGGGCGCCACCGCCGCCGCCCTGATGGGCAAAGAACTCATCGCGCACGACGAGCGCTACGACATGGCCGACGACTACGTCGACGTCAGCCTCACGCTCTGGGAGGGCTCGTGGGAGGACGACGCTCTCGTGCTCGACAAGCAGGCGGGGGTGTACGCCGACCCGGAGAAGGTGCATCTCGTGCACCACGAAGGCCCCTACTTCCGCACCGACGGCATCCTGAACCTGCCGCCGTCGCCGCAGCGCACGCCGTTGCTCGTGCAGGCCGGCGCCTCGGGCCGCGGGCGGGAGTTCGCGGGCCGCAACGCCGAAGCCGTGTTCGTCGGCGGGGGAGAGCCCGCGACCGTGGCGGCGAATGTCGCCGGCATCCGGGCTGCGGCCGTCGCGGCCGGCCGGCCGGCCGACTCGATCAAGGTGCTCGTGGGCGCGCTGTTCATCACGGCGCCGACCAGCGAGGAGGCCTGGGCCAAGCACGCCGAGATGCTGGCCATGTCGAGCCCCGAGGGCGCCGCCGCCATCTACGCCGGCAACACCGGCATCGACCTGCTCGCCCTCGACCCCGACCGGCCGATCGAGCAGACGACCACCGAGATGGGTCAGTCGAACCTCGAACGCTACCTCGGCAAGGACGGCAAGCCCGCGCCGCTCGTGCGCGACATCCTCGAGAACTTCCGGCGCACCGGCATCAACGGCAGCGTCTTCGTGGGCGACCCGGGGGAGGTGGCCGACCAGATCGAGCAGTTCGTGGCCGAGACCGGGGTCGACGGCTACCTGATCCAGCCGCACCTCACCCCCGGTACCTACGACGACCTCATCGAGCTGCTGCTGCCGGTGCTCCGCGAGCGCGGCCTCGCGGCGCCGGCCCCCGCGCCGTCGGCGCCCGGCACCACCCTCCGCGAGAAGCTCTTCCCCGAGGGCACCGCCCACCTCCCCGCCACCCACCGCGGCCACGCCTTCCGCGCTTGAAGGGTCAGGGCGCGAGCGCCTCGAGCACGTCGTTCGAGGGCACGAAGAAGGTGGTGCCGGTCACGGCC
Source organism: Microbacteriaceae bacterium 3FA27C10 (assembly GCA_005502775.1). Lineage (GTDB taxonomy): Bacteria > Actinomycetota > Actinomycetes > Actinomycetales > Microbacteriaceae > Herbiconiux. The sequence continues at coordinate 184,178 of SCNI01000001.1, read as the reverse complement.
GTGGAGAAGTCGAGGATGCGGTCGTAGGAGCCGACGGGTACACCCACGAACATGTGCCGCAGCATCTCCTCGATCACCCACAACTCGCGGGCGTAGCCGATGAAGTAGGTGCCGAACTCGCCCTGCCCGGGGCGGCCGAAGGGCATGTTGTCGCGCAGGATGTCGTGCTCCACCCCGTCCGCGTCGGTGATGGTGTTGAGCGACTTGTGCGACTTGCGCTCACCCGCCCGCTCGTCGAGCTCCACGTTGTCGGCCTTGGTGCGGCCGATGATCGCCTCCTGCTGCTCCGTGCTGAGCGTCGCCCAGGCGCCGAGGTCGTGCAGGTACTTCTGCACCACGACGTAGCTTCCGCCCGAGAAGGCGGCGTCCTCCTCGCCCACGAGCGCCGAGCGGGCCATCGAGGCGCCGGTCGGGTTCTCGGTGCCGTCGACGAAGCCGAGCAGGTCGCGGGAGTCGAAGTAGCGGAAGCCATGCACCTCGTCGACCACGGCGACGGCGTCGCCGAGCTTGGCGAGCAGCAGGCGCTCCAGCTCGAAGCACTGGTCCGCCCGCTCCGCGCGGATGTGGAAGAGCAGGTCGCCGGGCGTCGACACGGCCGTGTGCACGGGCCCGCGAACCTCGAAGAACTCGCGCAGCTGGGCCGGGCGCGACTCCTGCTCGAAGCGGTCCCAGGCCGCGGCGCCGATGCCGACGTTGCACGAGAGGTGTCCGTTGAGATCACGGAAGCCGACCGCGCGAACCAGCCCGCCGATGTCGGAGACGACCTCGCGCGCCCGGTCGGCGGCATCCTGGCCCGGCTCGATCGTCACGACCAGGAACACGGCGGCCGTGGAGAGAGGGGCGTCGACGCTCTGCGGTTCGATCGGGGTGCGGCCGGAGGCCTCGTCATGCATGCTGCGATCCTAGGGCCCGGCCTCGACCGGAAGCTGCGACAGCGCGCGGAGCCGGTTCGCGCATCCGGCTCCGCGGTTCAGGACAGGAAGCCCCGCAGCAGCGCCGCCGACCCGGCGAGGTGCTCGGTCATCACCCGGGCCGCGTCGTCGCCGTTGCCGGTGAGGATGGCCCCCACCAGGCTCTCGTGCTGCTGGTTCGAGTGCGCGATGTTGCGGTCCAGCAGGGGGATGGCGTCGAGCAGGGCGTTCACGCGCATGCGGTTCTCGGCCACGATCGGCAGCAGCGAGGGAGACCCCGCGAGCTCGGCGATCACGAGGTGCAGTCGCGAGTCGAGCCGCCGGTAGTCGGAGGCTCCGGCCGCCGCCGTCTCCCCGAGCGCCTGCCAGAGCGATTCGCGCTCGGCCGCGGTGAGGCTCCGGCCCGCCGCGAGGCGTGCCGCGCCCGGCTCGAGGATCTCCCGGAGCCGCAGCACGTCGTCGAGGGCCGCCGCGTCGAGCTCGAGCCCCGGAGCCGCATCCGGTGTCGTTCCGCCGCGCGGCTGCCGGGTGGGCACCGGGTCGCTCACGAAGGTGCCGCCATAGCGCCCGCGTCGGGACTGCAGGTAGCCGGCCTCCGCGAGCGAGGCGATCGCTTCGCGCAGGGTGTCGCGGCTCACGCCCATGAGCGCGGCGAGCTCGCGCTCGGGCGGCAGCCGGTCGCCCGGGGGCACGACGCCCAGCCGGATGGTCTGCAGCAGCTTCTCGACACACTCCTCGAAGGCGTTGCCGCCGCGCGCCGTGCGCAGCAGCAGGGCGGCGGGCAGCGCCGGAGGGAGATCGGAGGGGATGCTCATCACTCGGATTCTCGCACGCGGCGCACCGCTCACTCGGGAGTGACGTACGCCGAGCTGATGCCGCCGTCGACGAGGAAGGTCGACCCCGTGATGAACGAGGAGTCGTCGCTCGCGAGGAAGGCCACGGACGCGGCGATCTCGCTGGGGTCGGCGAAGCGTCCGAGCGGGATGTGCACGAGCCGCCGGGCTGCGCGTGCCGGGTCCTTCGCGAACAGCTCTTCGAGCAAGGGCGTGTTCACCGGGCCCGGGCAGAGGGCGTTCACCCGGATGCCCTGCCGTGCGAACTGCACGCCGAGCTCACGGCTCATCGCGAGCACCCCGCCCTTCGAGGCGGTGTAGGAGATCTGCGAGGTGGCCGAGCCCAGCACCGCCACGAACGACGCCGTGTTGATGATCGAGCCGCGGCCCTGCTTCACCATGTGCCGCAGGGCGGCGCGGCAGCAGAGGTACACCGACTTCAGGTTGACGTCCTGCACGCGCTCCCAGGCCGGCAGCTCGGTGGTCTCGATCGAGTCGTCGTCGGGCGGCGAGATGCCGGCGTTGTTGAACGCGATGTCGACCGAGCCGTAGGTGGCGGCCGCCACGTCGAAGAGGGCGTCGACCTGCTCCTGATCGGTCACGTCGACCGCCACGAAGAGGCCTCCGACGAGCTCGGCCGCCGCCTGGCCCGAGACCGGGTCGAGGTCGCCGATCACGACCGTGGCCCCCTCGGCGGCGAAGCGGCGCGCGGTGGCGAGGCCGATGCCGCTCGCGCCGCCGGTGATCACGGCGACCTTGCCGGCGAGGCGCTGGGTGAGGTCGATCGGTGTCAGCTCGGTCATGGTTCTCCTCAAGGGTGGTGCGGGTGACAAGGATGGTGCGGGTGGTCGGTGATTCGGCTGTCCGGATGCGCTGGTGCAGGTCATTCGTCGATCGCGAGGAAGACGTTCTTCGTCTCGGTGAAGGCGAGCGGAGCATCCGGACCCAGCTCCCGCCCGAGGCCGGACTGCTTGAACCCGCCGAAGGGCGTGCTGTAGCGCACCGAGGAGTGCGAGTTCACGGAGAGGTTTCCCGACTCGACGGCCCGCGCCATCCGCACGGCCCGGCTGAGGTCGCGCGTCCAGATCGAGCCGCTCAGGCCGTACTCGGTGGCGTTCGCCAGCCCGATGGCATCGGCCTCGTCGTCGAAGGGCAGCACCGTCACGACCGGCCCGAAGATCTCCTCGGTGGCCGAGCGGTCGGTGCGCCCGGGCGTGAGCACGGTCGGCGGGAACCAGAACCCCGGGCCCGACGGGGCCTGACCGCGGAAGGCGACCGGGGCGTCATCCGGAACGTACGACGCCACCTTCTCGTAGTGCCCACGCGCCACGAGCGGGCCCATCTCGGTGGCCTCGTCGAGCGGGTCGCCCACCTTCACGCCCGCCACGGCGGGTTCGAGCAGCGCCATGAAGCGTTCGTAGACGCTCCGCTCCACCAGGATGCGGCTGCGCGCGCAGCAGTCCTGACCGGCGTTCTCGAAAACTCCGTAGGGGGCGGTCGCGGCGGCCTTCTCGAGGTCGGAGTCGGCGAACACGATGTTGGCGCTCTTGCCGCCGAGTTCGAGGGTGACGCGCTTGACCTGCTCGGCACATCCGGCCATCACGCGCTTTCCGGTGACCGTGGAGCCGGTGAACACGACCTTGCGCACCACGGGGTTCGTCACGAGGCGCTCGCCGACGACGGCACCCCGGCCCGGCAGCACCGTGAACAGGCCATCCGGCAGCCCCGCCTCGAGCGCGAGGGCGGCGAGGCGCAGCGAGGTGAGCGGGGTCCACTCCGCGGGCTTCAGCACCACGGCGTTGCCGGCGGCCAGCGCGGGCGCGAAGCCCCAGGAGGCGATGGTCATCGGAAAGTTCCACGGCGTGATGATGCCCACGACGCCGAGCGGTTCGGCGAAGGTCAGGTCGATTCCGCCCGCCACCGGGATCTGCTTGCCGAAGAGCCGTTCGGGTGCCGCCGCGTAGTACTCGAGCACGTCGCGCACGTGGCCGGCCTCCCAGCGGGCCTGCGAGACCGGATGCCCGGAGTTCCGAACCTCGAGCAGCGCCAGCTCCTCGAGGTGGGCGTCGACCACGTCGGCGAAGCGGCGCAGGGCGGCCGCCCGGTCGGCCGGGGCGAGCCGGGCCCAGAGCTTCTGGGCCACGGCTGCGCGCGCGATGGCGGCATCGGTGCGTGGCACGTCGAACTCGTCGATCTCGGCGATGACGGTCTCGTCGGCGGGGTTGATCAGCGTCAGGCTCATCGGGCGGCCTCCCGGGTCGAGCTCGGGTCGGGGGCGCCCCTGGTCGCGGATGCGCGTGCGGCGTCGACCAGGGCCTCGAACAACCGCAGGTCGCCGGCGTCCACCTCCGGGTGCCACTGCACCGCCACGCCGAACGGCACCGTGGTGAGCTCCACGGCCTCGACGATGCCGTCGGGGGTGCGGGCGGTGACCACGAGGCCGTCGCCGACCCGGTCGATGGCCTGGTGATGGTAGACCGGCACGTCGAGCTCGGGGGTCCCGGCGAGGGCCCCGGCGAGAAGCGTGCCCGGTGCGACGGCGACGGGCGCGCTCGCGTAGGAGCCACCGCCCGGCTGGTAGCGGCGGTCTCCCACCACGTCGGGCAGGTGCTGATGCAGCGAGCCGCCGAGGGCCACATTGAGCACCTGGGCGCCGCGGCAGATGCCGAGGAAGGGCAGCTCTCGCGCGATCGCGGCGGTGAGCAGCGCATCTTCCCAGGCGTCGCGATCGGGTCGCGGCTCGTCGGTCTCCGGGTGGGGCTCGGCGCCGTAGCGGGCGGGCTCCACGTCTTTGCCGCCCGTGATGATGAGGCCGTCGAGGCCGTCGAGCACGCGCTCGGCGATGCCCGCGTCGACCGGTTGCGGGGGCAGCAGCACGGCGATGCCGCCCGCCCGGGTGACGGCGGAGAAGTACGCGTGGGGGAGGAAGGCCGCCGGAACGTCCCACACCCCGGTCTGCGCCTGCTCGAGGTAGGTGGTGAGGCCGATCACGGGGCGGCCGGATGCGGTCGCCCCGGTCGCGCCCGTCGTATCGGTCGTCACGCTCGGCGTCTCAGAGGCGCTCAAAACCGCGCACCCGCTCCCAGTCGGTGACCGCCGCATCGTAGGCGGCGAGCTCGATACGGGCGTTGTTGAGGTAGTGCTCGACCACCTCGTCGCCGAAGGCCTCGCGGGCGATCACCGACTCCGCGAACAGGGCCGCCGCATCCCGCAGCGTCGTCGGCACCCGCGGGGAGTCGCCCTCGTAGGCGTTGCCCACGAAGGCGTCCTCGAGCTCCAGCTCGTTCTCGATGCCGTGCAGGCCCGCCGCGATGAGCGCCGCGACCGCGAGGTACTGGTTCACGTCGCCGCCCGGCACCCGGTTCTCCACCCGCATCCCGAGCCCGTGGCCCACCACGCGCAAGGCGCAGGTGCGGTTGTCGAAGCCCCACGCCACCGCCGTCGGGGCGAAGCTGCCGTCGACGTAGCGCTTGTAGGAGTTGATGTTGGGAGCGGAGAAGAGGGTGAGTTCGCGCAGCGCGGCCACCTGACCGGCGAGGAAGTGCCGGAAGAGCTTCGACATGCCGTGGTGCTTCGACGGCCCCTCGTCGGGGTCGACCTCGGCGGCGAAGACCGGCGCTCCCTCGGTGGAGCGCAGGCTGATGTGGATGTGGCAGCTGTTGCCCTCGCGCTCGTTGAACTTGGCCATGAAGGTCAGGCTCTTGCCGTGTGCATCGGCGATCTCCTTGGCGCCGTTCTTGTAGATCGAGTGGTTGTCGCAGGTGGTGAGCGCGCTGGCGTAGCGGAAGGCGATCTCCTGCTGACCGAGGTTGCACTCGCCCTTGACGCCCTCGCAGTACATTCCGGCGCCGTCCATGGCGTTGCGGATGTCGCGCAGCAGAGGCTCCATGCGGGTGGAGGCGAGGAGCGCGTAGTCGATGTTGTAGTCGCTGGCGGGCGTGAGCTCGCGGTAGCCCTTCGCCCACGCCTCGCGGAAGCTGTTCTCGAACACGATGAACTCGAGCTCGGTGCCGACGAAGGCCTCGAGGCCCCGCTCCTTCAGACGCTCGAGCTGGGCCTTCAGGATCTGGCGCGGCGAGGCGACGACGGGGGCTCCGTCGAGCCACTCCAGATCGGCCGTGATCATCGCCGTGCCGGGAAGCCAGGGCGCGAGGCGCAGGGTGGTGAAGTCGGGGATCATCGCCATGTCGCCGTAGCCGTGCTCCCAGCTCGACATGGAGTATCCGGCGACGGTGTTCATCTCCACGTCGACGGCGAGCAGGTAGTTGCAGCACTCCGCGCCGTGCTGGGCCACGTCGTCGAGGAACAGGCGCGCAGACACGCGCTTTCCCACGAGACGGCCCTGCATGTCGGTGAAGGCCACGATCACGGTGTCGACGTCGCCGGCCCCCACGAGCTCGGTCAGACGTTCGAGGGTGAGCGGTGCAGACGGTGAAGCCACGGTGTCTCCTCGGTTCAATTCCAACCATTAGATCACAGCCGGGCATCGAGACAGCGCCTCAATTTACGTGCTCGTAACTTCCAAAGGTAGACAAGTTCGTCCAATGACCGCCAATATGCCGGGTATGACCAAAGAGACCAGAACCGTGTCGGGCGTCTCCTACGAGACCGCCGGGGCCGAGTACTTCGACAAGCGCAAGCTCCGCCGCTCGGCCGGCATCTGGGGATTGTGGGGAATCGGCATCGCCGCCGTGATCTCGGGGGACTTCTCCGGCTGGAACCCGGGACTCGGAGTGGGCGGCTGGGGCGGCCTGCTCATCGCGACGGCCGTCGTCATCGTCATGTACTTCACGATGATCTTCTCCATCGGCGAGATGTCGGCGGCGATGCCGCACACCGGCGGCGCCTACTCCTTCTCGCGGGCGGCGCTCGGGCCGTGGGGAGGGTTCGTGACGGGTCTCGCCGAGACCATCGAGTACGTGGTCACCACGGCGGTGGTGGTGCTCTTCTCGGCGAGCTACGCGAACTCGATCGTGACCGAGCTCTTCGGGCTGTCACTGCCCCCGTGGCTGTGGTGGATCATCCTCTATGTCGTCTTCGTCGGGCTCAACTCGCTCGGCGCCTCCGTGGGTTTCCGGTTCGCGCTGGTGGTGGCGATCATCTCGATGGCGGTGCTGCTGCTGTTCGCCGTGCTCGCGCTCGCCAACGGCGTCGTCGACTTCTCGAAGCTGCTCGACATCGCGCCCACCGAGGGCAACTCCTCGTTCCTGCCCTTCGGCGGCATGGGCATCCTGTTCGCGCTGCCGTTCGCGATCTGGTTCTTCCTCGGCATCGAGGAGCTGCCTCTGGCGGCCGAGGAGGCGCACAACCCGGCCAAGGACATCCCGAAGGCGAGCGTGTGGGGAGTCGTCACGCTGGCGTTCTTCGCGGTGCTCGTGCTCTTCCTCAACCCCGCCGTCACCGGATCGGCCGACCTCACCGTCTCGCCGGGTGACGGTGACGAGCCGCTGCTCGCGGGCTTCCGGGTGTTCCTGCCCGGCAGCGTGGCCGCCATCCTGTCGCTCTTCGCGCTCATCGGCCTGCTCGCCTCGCTGCAGGGCATCATGTACGCCTACGGCCGCAACATGTATTCGCTCTCGCGGGCCGGGTATTACCCGAAGTTCCTGTCGCTCACCGGAGCGAAGAACCAGACGCCGTGGGTGGCGCTGATCGTGGGCGCCGTGATCGGCTTCATCATCCTGGTCGCGGTGACGCTGCTCGGAACCGCGATCCCCGACATCGCCGGGGCGGTGACGGGCATCATCCTCTTCATCGCCGTGTTCGGCGCGGTGATCTCCTACATGATGCAGATGGTCTCCTTCATCGTGCTGCGCCGCAAGTTCCCGAACGCGAAGCGGCCGTGGAAGAGCCCCACCGGCATCGCGGGTGCCGTGGTCGCGGGCATCATCGCCTTCGCCGCGTTCCTCGGCATCATCCTGGCGCCGCCGTTCCAGCTCGCCGTGGTCACTTTCCTGGTGATCTTCGTGGTCGGTCTCGCGATCTTCGCGCTGGTGGGCCGCAAGCGGCTCGTGCTCTCTCCGGAGGAGGAGTACGCCCTGAGCGGTGGCCTGCACGGCGACCCGCAGACCGAGGGCTATGACGCCATGGAGGCCGAGGTGTTCGCCGAAGAGTAGTCAGCGATATATCTCTGACTTGACTTTCTGAAATTACCGATATATCTTTGACACATCGCGAAACAGTCGCGGTCTTAGATTTTCTCTTCAGAAAGGCGGATGCATCATGCGACGCATTCACAACGACACCAGTCAGAACCAGGAACACGACCACCACGACCACCACGACCGCCGCTCCCGCGGAGGCTGGGAGCGCGGCCCCCACGGTCACGGCCGCCGGGCCGGCTTCGGCCCCGGAATGGGCGGACCGGGCTTCGGCGGCTTCGGCCCCGGGTTCGGTCCGCGCGGGCCGCAGCGGGCGAGCCGCGGCGACGTGCGCTCGGCCATCCTCTCCCTGCTCGAGACCGCCCCGTCGAACGGCTACGGCCTGATCAAGGCGATCGCCGAGAAGACCGGGGGAGTGTGGCGTCCGAGCCCCGGCTCGGTCTACCCGACGCTGCAGCAGCTCGTCGACGAGGAGCTGATCGTCGCCACCGGTGACGGCAAGCGCACCGAGTTCGAGCTGACCGAGACGGGCAAGGCCTACGTGGCCGAGCACGCCGAGGAGCTCACCAAGGCCTGGCAGGCCACTGCGGGCCAGTCCGCCGTCGACGCGGAGTTCCACGCCGGCGTCGCCAAGCTCATGGGCGTGGTTCAGCAGTTCCGCTTCGGTGCCACCGAGGCGCAGCGCGCGGCGGCCACCGAGAAGATCGACGAGGCCCGTCGGGCCCTCTACCTGATCCTCGCGGACTAGGCGGTCTCACCACGGCATGAGATCAGGGGGTCATGTCCGCCCAGTGCGGACATGACCCCCTTTTCCCATTCCGGGCAGCTCGTCCCACGCCGAATAGGGCAGATGCCCGATGCCGGGGCAGCGCCTTAGAGACGAGCATCGACATGTCGGGAGAGGCCCGGCATCGGAGGTGCATCGCAATGCTGATGAGTGAATACTCGTTCTCGTGGCTCACCGAGGCGCGCGAACAAGAACTGACCCGCGAACTCGAGCGGCGCCGGATGCGCGCCGAGCGGGCCGCCCAGGTCGCTGCGGCCACCGTCGGAGCTCGTACGGCGGGCGCTCCGGATACGGTGCGCCTGACCCGTCGCCCGCGCGGGTTGTTCGGCCGTCGGCCACGCCACGCCTAGCCTGGGCGCGGGCGCACTCGGCGAGTCGTCCGGGGCCGCCGGCTCCGGCGGCGTCGATACCCACGCGGTCCGCACCGGTGTCACCGGCGGGTGGGAGCATGGAGACATGCAGTTCACGAGCACGGCGCTCATCGGCCGCGAGGACGACCTCGAGGCGTTGCGCCACGCCCTCCGCGAGAGTGTCGCCGGAGCCACGCGCACGGTGGTGGTCAGTGGCGAGGCCGGCATCGGCAAGACGCGGCTCGTCGCCGAATTCCTCGCCGGTGCGGGAGCGGGCGCGGGTGACGTGATCGGCTCGAACGGAGCCCCCGCCGCAACCGGCGCGCGTGAGCTCACGGGCAGCGCACCCGCCTCGGGCGCGAGCCGGGGCGGTGCCGCGGGTGACGGCCCCCTCGTGCTGCGCGGCCAGTGCATCGACCTCGATCGCGACGCCCCGCCCTATGCGCCGATCCTCGCCCCTCTTCGTGCTCTCATGGCGGCCCTCGGCCGCAGTGCCCTGCTCGAGGCGGCCGGCCCCGCCCGGGATTCCCTCGCCGTGCTGCTGCCCGAACTCGCCGAGCCGCTCGACCGGACTCCGGGCCCGTCCGCCGTCCGCTCCGCCGAACCCGGCCGCCGTGGCGGCGCCGAGCAGCTGCTCGACGCCGTGGCCTCGACGCTCGAGAACGCGGCGCGCCTGCGCCCGCTCGTGATCGTGATCGAAGACCTGCACTGGGCCGACCAGGCCACGCTCGGGCTCCTCCGCTTCCTCGTGCGCGTGGTGGAGTCGGCGCGCATCCTGCTCGTGGTCACCTACCGCAGCGACGAGCTCGGCCGCGGTCATCCCCTCCGCAGCTGGCTGCCCGAGCTCGACCGCAGCCGTCGCGTCTCCCGTCTCGACCTCGCGCGCCTGAACCGCCGGCAGGTGCGTCAGCTCTCTACGGCTCTGCTCGGCACCCCGCTCGACGCGCACGACCTCGGCGTCGTCGTGCAGCGCACCGACGGAGTGCCGTTCTTCATCGAGGAGATCGTGGGCTGCGACTTCGCCGGAGTCGATGCCTTCCCCGAGACCCTCCGCGACATCGTGCTCGCCCGTTACGAGACCCTCGGCGACCGCAGCCAGCGCCTGCTGCGCCTGCTCGCGGCCGGCGGCGTGCGTGTGGAGCACGAGCTGCTCGTGCGGGTGAGCGAGGCGCCGGCCGACGATCTCGACGAGGCCGCCCGCGAAGCCGTGCTCGCGAACGTGCTCGTGGTCGACGGCACCGCCTACGCGTTCCGGCACGCTCTCGTGCGCGAGGCCATCCACGACGAACTCCTGCCGGGGGAGCGGATGCGCTTCCACACCGCCTACGCCGAGGCCCTCGAGGAGCGCCGGTCCGGCCCCGGCGCCGACTCCACCGCCATCTCCTACCACTGGATGGCGGCGCACAACCTGCGCGCCGCCTTCGCCTCCTCTCTTGCGGCGATGGAGGAGGCGCGGGCGAGCTACGCCAACGCCACGGCGTCCCGCATGGGGGAGCGCGCGCTCGAGCTCTGGGAGCAGGTCCCGGATGCCGAGGCCCTCGCCGGGCGCAGCCGGGTCGAGCTGCTCGGCGAGACCGCGTACATCCTGCGCAACGCGGGCGAGAGCGAGCGGGCCATCGCCCTGATCGACGAGGCGATCGCGGGGTCGGGCCCCGAGCATCCGGAGCAGCTCGCGCGCCTGCTCCGCAACAAGGCCTCGTTCCTGGCGAACATCGGGCACACGGGTTCCATCGAGCTGCTTCGGCGAGCCCTCGAGGTGATCGACGGGCGCCCGCGCAGCGTCCTGCGTGCCAACGTGCTGGGCGAGCTCGCCGCCCGGCTCATGCTCGCCGCGCGCTTCGCCGACGCCGTGGCCACGGCCGAGCTGGCCTTCGCCGAGGCCGACTCCGTGGGTTCCCGGGCGCGCATGTCGGTGGCCTCCAGCATCCGCGGCGTCTCGCGACTCTCGCTGGGCGAGATCGAGGGCGGTCTGGCCGACCTGGCGGACGCCGGAGCACTCGCGGTGGGCAACGACTCCGCACGACTGCGCTACTGGGTGAACGAGTCGGATGCCTTCTTCCTGCTCGGCCGCTACGACGATGCCATCCGGGTGGCGGAGTCCGGCTTCGACCGCGCCCGCGCGCGTGGTGTCGAGCGCACCTCGGGGGTCATCCTGATGTCCAACGTGATCGCGCCGCTCTTCGCGCTCGGCCACACCCGGCGTGCGATCGAATTGCTCGACCGTGCGCTGGAGCTCGAGCCGCCGATCGGCTTCAGCGCCCACCTGCAGCTGCAGAAGCTCCAGTCGGTGCTGCGCGGCGGCGATCCGGCCGGCGCCGATCGACTGCTGCGCGGCTGGCGGGCGGGCCTGAGCCTGCAGTGCCGCATCGACGCGCAGTCGCGGTTGGGCTTCGCGGCCATCGCCGCCGAGATCGCTCTGGCGAACGGAGACATCGCCGGAGCCTGGCTCGAAGCCGCCGCGATCGTGGCGCCCGAGCACCGCACCTTCCCCGCCTACGATCTGCCGCTGCTCGCGGTGGCTGCGCGAGTGCTGGCCGCCGCGCGCGCATCCGGGACCGAGCTCGCCGTGCGCACGGTCGGCTCCGGCACGCCGGCGGCTCCGCACGCGCTCCGCGCGCACCCCGCCCCGGCGCACGACGGCGTGATCGACCTCGCCGAGCTCGAGTCGCGGCTCCGCCGGGGCCTCGAGGCGGTGCGCCACTGGCCGACGGCCCCGGTGTTCGTCGCGCTCTTCGAGGCCGAGCTCGGCGGCGCCGTCGCCGGCTCGGACCCGGTCCTCTGGGCGGCCGCCGCCGACGCGGCCACCGCATCCGGAGCCCCGGCGGCGTTCGCCCCGTACGCGCTCGTGCGGCACGCCGAGGCCCTCGCCGGCAGCGGCGACCGCACGGCGGCACTTCTCCGGGCGGAGGAGGCCCGCGCGGCCGCCGACGCGATCGGGATGGGGCTGGTGACGGCCCGTGTCGCCGAGCTCGAACGGCGCGTCGGCCTGGTGCGTCTGCCCGGGCGCCGCGACGCCGACGGCGCGCAGCGGGTGCTGACGGTCGAAGACGAGTTGACGGAGCGCGAACGTCAGGTGCTCGCGCTGATCGCCCAGGGTCAGAGCAACAAGCAGATCGCCCAGGCGCTCTACATCAGCGTCAAGACGGCCAGCGTGCACGTGTCCAACATCCTCCGCAAGACCAAGACGGCCAGCCGCACCGAGGCGGCCTACCTGGCCCGCAGTTTCGCCGAGGAGCCGGCGCAGAAGTAAGGCATTCACCCGAGGTGGGTCGCCCGCCTTAGAGAGCACCGTGTTCTTGCACGAACACGCGAACCTCTCGAAAGCAGGCGAATCATGGTGCTCCTCCTCATTCTCGGAATCCTCGCCGTCGCGGCGGCCGCAGCCGGCCTCGTCGCCCTCACCCGGGACGGCTACGGCGCCGTGCCCACCCGCCCGGGCACGCCGCCCGCCGAGCGCACGCGCACGGAGCGCGAACCGGTGCCGCTGCTCACGCGCATCCGTTAATCCCCTGTTCATCTCGGGGCTCCCTCGCTGCCCGACGGCTGCGCGATACTCCACTCGTCCGCTGCCGAATGCGAGAAGGAGCCCCGATGACCGCTGAAGCCCCCGCCGAGCCCCTCGTCCCGGTCGACCTCAACGACATGCTGGGGTATGTGGTGGTCGACAACGACGACGACGACCCGGTGCTGCTCGACCGTGACGGCGCCGTGGTCGACACCTGGCGCGAGGGCTACCCGTACCACCAGCGGATGGACCGCGACGAGTACGAGGCCGCGAAGCGTCTGCTGCAGATCGAGCTGCTGAAGCTGCAGAACTGGATCAAGGCCGAGGGCCGGCGCCTCGTCGTCGTGTTCGAGGGGCGCGATGCGGCCGGCAAGGGAGGCACCATCAAGCGATTCACCGAGCACCTCAACCCGCGCGGCGCCCGCGTGGTGGCGCTCGAGAAACCCACCGAGCGCGAGAGCACCCAGTGGTACTTCCAGCGCTATGTGCAGCACCTGCCGGCGGCGGGCGAGATGGTGCTCTTCGATCGCTCCTGGTACAACCGGGCCGGGGTCGAGCGCGTGATGGGCTTCTGCACCGATGCGCAGTACGCGGAGTTCCTCGAGCAGGCGCCGGCGTTCGAACGGATGCTCGTGCAGGACGGCGTCGACGTGGTCAAGTTCTGGTTCTCCGTCTCCAAGAGCGAGCAGCTCACGCGTTTCGCCATCCGCCAGGTCGACCCGGTGCGCCAATGGAAGCTCTCGCCGATGGACATCGCCTCGCTCGACAAGTGGGACGACTACACGGTGGCCAAGGAGACGATGTTCGCGGCCACCGACACCGAGTCCGCGCCCTGGACGGTCGTGAAGAGCAACGACAAGAAGCGCGCCCGCCTCGAGGCGATGCGCCACGTGCTCACCCGTTTCGACTACGCCAACCGCGACACCGAGGTGGTCGGCGAGGTCGACACCCTCGTGGTCGGCCCGGCCGAGCAGGTCTACGAGCGCGGCGAGAAGGAATCGCTGAGCGCGTCGAGCACGGCGGCCGGCGACTCGATCTGAGCGAAGTGCCCGGCGGCGGGCACCTCCACGACGGAGAAGTCGCGGATGGCGCCGGCGAGCGCCGGGTCGTCACCCGCACCCACGAAGACGTCGTGTGCGCCGTGCACCGAACGGACGGGGCACACGATCCGGCCCCAGGACCCGGCCAAGTCGTAGGCGGCGGCCTCCCGGACCGCGCGGGTGAAGGCCGCGGGTCGGATCTCCCGCACGAAGGCCTCCAGAACGGAGTCGGGCACGAGTTCCGGATGCGCGAACAGCGGCGAGACGGCCGCGCGCAGCAGTCGCAGGCGGCGGAGCATCCGCAGCGCGGCGGTGGCCACGGAAGGCGCCCCCGAGAACACCCGCATCACGAGGGCCAGTCCGGCGAACCCGGAGAGGTGGCGCCACCGCCGCACCGGATGTCGTGCCACCTCGGCCACGGCGAAGGCCGTGGGGGAGACGAGCCCCACGGTGTGAGTGCGCTGCGGCTCGATCGCGGCCAGGTGCAGGGCGATGAAGCCGCCGAGGGAGTGCCCGACCAGACGCCACGACCGGTAGCCGAGGCGCCGGGCGACATCGGCCACCGTGATTGCGTAGGCCTCGACCGAGTGCGCGTCACGCCCGTTCGAGATCGGCCGGTCGGGCCAGGGCGAGTCGCCCCAGCCGGGGAGGTCGACGAGGACGAGATCGTCGAGGCGCTGGCCGCGGGCGGCGGCCGCGGCGAGCAACGGTGTCCAGGTGGTCCAGGACCCGGCGGCGCCGTGCAGCAGGACGGTCGCGACGGATCCCGTGCCCCGGGCGGCCGTACGTACGGTGACGAGACCCTGCCGGGTGCAGATGCGGCGTGTCACGAGCCCGAACGCCCCCGGGTCGGCGGCCAGGCCGAACGGGGCGTATTCCGCCTCGCTGCGGACCGCGTCCGCGGGCTCTCCGCCGGGATCGACGGGGAGAGCGGGGAGGGTCACCAGGGTTGTTCGGAGCCGAGGCGGCCCGCGGATCGGCCCGCTCGACCCCCGACGCTGTAATGATGGGCAGATGATCTCCGTCGAGCTCGCCCGTGCCCTCCGCACCGCGGGGCTCCGCTGGCGCCCGCGCTCGGGCGACTCCTTCGTGATCGAGACCGCCGAACCCGGAGGCGAGGTGTTCACGGTGAGCGAGATGACGGTGGAGGTGCACGACTTCCCGAGCGGTCAGCTCATCGGTTTCAACGGCACCACGGAGTGGGCGCTGGACTCGGTCGATGTCGGTGACACGCTCTGGCTCCCGCGCGAGGACCAATTGCGGGAGATCCTGCGTGACGGCTTCCGCCGGCTCGAGACCGACGGTGCCGGCGAGGATCGCCTCTTCCTCGTGACGGCCGTGATCCGCGGCGAGGAGCGCACCTTCGAGGCGGTCACGGCGGCGGACGCCTACGGCGAGGCGGTGCTCGACCTCGTGGTGCAGAGTCTGGTCTCGGAGGCCGGCGAACCGCCCTCCGACGAAACCGACGAACCCGCCGTCTGAGGTGCGGCCTAGGCTGGAGGCATGACGGAAAACTCGGTTCCCCTTCTTTCACTCAACAACGGTGTCGACATCCCGCAGCTCGGCTTCGGCGTCTTCAAGGTCGACCCCGACAAGACCGCGCGCATCGTGCGCGACGCCCTCGACGTGGGCTATCGCCATCTCGACACCGCCCGCATCTACCACAACGAAGAGGGCGTCGGCCACGCTGTGAAGGAGTCGGGCATCGCGCGCGACGAGCTCTTCATCACCACCAAGCTCTGGAACAGCGACCAGACGGATGCGGAGGCCGCGTTCGAGAAGAGCCTCGCGCGGCTGGGCGTCGACTACGTCGACCTCTACCTCATCCACTGGCCCACGCCCGAACGCGACACCTACCTGCAGGCCTGGCGCTCGCTCGAGAAGATCCTGGCCTCGGGCCGCGCGAAGGCCATCGGCGTCTCGAACTTCACCATCGACCACCTCGAGCGCCTGCTCGCCGAGACCGAGATCGTGCCCGCCGTGAACCAGGTCGAGCTGCACGTCGACCTGCAGCAGGCCGAGCTGCGCGCCTACGCGGCCGAGCACGGCATCGCGATCGAGGCCTGGGGGCCGCTCGGTCAGGGCCGCATCAACGACTCGCCCGAGCTCGTGGACATCGCCCGTGCGCACGGCAAGTCCGTGCCGCAGACGATCCTTCGCTGGCACCTTCAGATCGGCAACATCGTGATCCCGAAGAGCAACGACAAGGGGCGCATGGCCGAAAACTTCGACGTCTTCGACTTCGAGCTCTCCGCCGCGGAGATCGCCTCCATCGCCACGCTCGACCGCGGCGAAGACGGCCGCAACGGCAGCCACCCGCTCGAGGTCAACTGAGGCGGCGGCGGGCCCGCCCGCGCCGGAGCCCGCCGGAGTGCTCGTTCCGCTCGTCACGGAACGAGCACGAGCCGCTCCGCACTGCTCGCCGGGGTCGCCCAGGCTTCGGCGACCTCGGAGAGCGGGAGTGCTCGAGCGTCCACCTGCGCGGCGCCCGTGCCGATGTAGGCCGCCAACGGCCGGAGCTCTTCGAGGATGTCGCGGGTGGGCACCGATCCCTGCCCGCTCCCGACGATCCGCAAGCCGGACGAGCGGAGGGCGGCGGAGAGCACGGGCGCCTCCGGCCCGGCGACGGAGCCGATCTGCACCCAGGTGAACGCCTCGCTGCGATCGGGGCGTGCGCGAACCAGCTCCGTCATCGCCGCCGCGCCCGGCGCGCCCCAGACGTAGTCGAGCACGACGTCGGCCCCGGCCACCTCTCCGATGCGGTCGAAGCCCAGTGCTTCGTCCGCTCCGAGGGCTTCGAGAGCGGCGAATCGCGTCGTGTCCCGTGCGACGGCACTCACCCGCCCTGCGCCGAGATGGCGCGCCACCTCGATCGCCATCCGGCCCGCGCTTCCGGTCGCACCGAGGATGACGACGTGCTGGCCGGGTTGCAGATCAGCGCGCCGGCGCAGGGCGAGCCACGACGACATCGCCGGGTTCATCGCTGCGGCGATGGTGACCGGATCCAGTCCGTCCGGCAGCACCAGGCTCGCGCGCCGGTCGATCACCGCGCGCTGCGCCATCGCACCCTCCTCCACGACGAAGTAGCGGAGCGCTCCGTCGGCATCCCGACCGACTCCGTCGACGCCCGGCACGAGCGGCAGGTGCTCGGTCGCGGTGTAGTGGGAGCCGTCGGCCTGCGATCGCACGCGGGGATGCAGTGCCGAGGCGAGCACCTCCACCACGATCTCGTCGTCACCGCTCGCGACCGGATCGTCGATGCGGTCGAAACGCGGGGGAAGGGAGAAGTCGGTGACCACGGCGGCGTACATGAGAGCCTTTCGGTATAGTTTGTGTTACGAACCAATATAGTTCGTAACACAAACTAAGTCAACGGAGGACTCCATGCCGCATCGCGACGAGACCGAGCAGCTGCTCCTGGTGGACGCGTTGGCCCAGTCGGCGTTCGCCATCACGAGCATCCTGAATCGCATCGCGGCCGACAACGAGCTCTCGCTGACGCAGCTGAGGATGCTGGCGATCCTGCGCGACCGCCGCCCGACGATGAGCGGCCTCGCCTCGCTGCTCGGCCTCGAGAAATCGACCCTGTCGGGTCTCGTCGAGCGCGCCGAGACGCGCGGACTCGTCGCCCGGGGGCGCAGCAGCGCCGACGGACGGGCCTTCGACGTCTTCCTCACCGAGGAGGGGCGACGCCAGGCCAGGCTCATCGAGCGCGACGTGCAGCAGGCTGTTCTGCCGGGCACCGCGGGGCTGAGCGCCGCGGAGCGAGAGACCTTGCGGGAACTCCTGGAGCGGATGCAGCGGCCCGCCGCTTAGGCGGCGGCCTCCCAGGTCTCCGCCGCCTTGCCCGGGAACCAGGGAATGAGCGCCGAGGTCCTCTTCTTGTAGTCGGCGTACTCCGGATACTTCGAGAGCGTGATGCTCTCCGTGAACACGGTGGAGCCGATGAAGAGCGTCGTCAGGAGTACCGCACCGAGCACGGTCCACTGCAGCACCGAGCCGGCCGCGGCCGCGCCGAGGAAGAAGATCACCCACCACTGAGCCTGCTCGCAGAAGAAGTTCGGGTGCCGTGAGAAGCGGAAGAGTCCCGTCTGCAGGAAGCGCGGGCGAGGATCCCTCCCGGCCGCCCGCTCGGCGTTCTTCCACTGGTGGAAGTCCCACTGCTGCTGGTCGGCCACGGTCTCGCCCACGAGCAGGAGCAGGAACAGCGCGAACAGCGCGATGTCGAGCGGCCCCACCGGGGTGCCGACGTTCTGCAGGGCCGTGTACGCCGGCAGCGTGATCAGCAGCAGGATGGCGTTCTGGTAGATCGTGATGAAGGACAGGTTGAACAGCTGGAACTGCCACGGCGCCATCCGCCCCCGCAGCACCGCCCACCGGTAGTCCTCGCCACCCGGGGCGTAGCCGCCCTTGCGGGCGAAATTGAACGTGAGGCGGGCGCCCCACAGGGTGACGAGCACGGCCATCGTGTTCAGCCGCAGGTCGCTGAAGCCCGCAGCCCCCGCGAAGATCCAGAGATAGACGAGCGGGATGACCGACCAGATGCGGTCGACCCAGGAGTACTCCCTCGTGATGAGCGACACGATCCACACCACTGCGCAGATCGTCGCGAACACCCAGAGACACGTCACCAAGGCAGCCATGGGGAAAGTGTAGGCGACCGTGCAGTGTTCACTGGGTAAATCCCGGGGTGGCCCGGCGCTCGCATCGGCTACGCTTGACGGAGCAAGGAGGGCAGCCGGATGACGAACGACGCGAACGCGGAGCACACCACGCGCATCCCCGTGCCCACCACCACGGGAGACACGACGCTGTCGCTCACGGGCGAGTTCGCGGCCCAGCTGGCCGCGCTCGAGGGTGGCGTAACGGGCGAGGAACTCGAATCGATCGCGGCTCTGCCGTCGGGATCGGCGCTGCTCATCGTGCGCCGCGGCCCCAACGCGGGAGCGCGCTTCCTCCTCGACACCTCGGTGTCGACCGTGGGGCGGCACCCGAACGCCGACATCTTCCTCGACGACGTCACGGTCTCGCGGCGGCACGCCGAGTTCCTCCGCCACGGTCATTCCTTCGTGGTGCGCGATCTCGGGTCGCTGAACGGCACCTACGTCGGAGGGGTGCGCGTCGAAGAGGCGCTGCTCGACGACGGCGCCGAGGTGCAGATCGGCAAGTTCCGCCTCACCTTCTACCCGTCGCGCATCGACGTCGTCACCGCCGCGGGACAGTAGTGGCGGCCGCAACACAGCCCAGCGACTCGGGGGCGCAGTCGAGCGCACCTTCCGCCGTGCCGGTCTCCGGCGGTTCAGCGGCATCGGCCGCCTCGGCTCAGCTCCTCGGCATCGGCCAGGTGCTCTCCAAGCTCACCGGCGACTTCCCCGAGCTCACGCCGTCGAAGCTGCGCTTCCTCGAGGAGCGCGGGCTCGTGCATCCGTCGCGCACGCCGTCCGGCTACCGCAAGTTCTCGCAGAACGACCTCAGCCGGCTGCGACTCATCCTCACCATGCAGCGTGACTGCTATCTGCCGCTGGCCGTCATCAAAGACTATTTGAACGACGTCGACGCGGGCCTGAACCCGCCGATGCCGGGCACGGGCCTGGCCGGGGGCGCCTCCATCCTGCAGACCGGGCGCCGGCTCAGCCGCGACGACCTGACGCGGGAGGCCGGGGCGACGCCGATGCTGGTTCAGGATGCGTTCTCCGCGTCGGTGCTCGTGCCGGCCGAGACCTACGGCGAAGACTCTCTGGTGGTGCTGAAGGCGCTCGTGGAACTGCAGCGCAGCGGCATCGAGCCGCGTCACCTGCGCGGCTTCCGTCAGGCGACCGAACGCGAACTCGGACTGATCGAGAGTGCGCTGATGCCGGTGGCGCGGCGGCGAGACCCGTCGAGCCGGGCGAAAGTGGCCGAGATGGCGATGGAGATCGCCGGGCAGCTCGAGGTCGTTCGGTCGAGTCTCATCCGCTCGGCGCTCGGCAGGATCGCCCCCTGATGTCCGCCCGCTCCGATGTGTTCCCCACGACACGCCGGGCGGGAAGTCGGGATGTCGTTGCTCCGGCCGTTCGGCATCGCTAGCGTGGGGTAAGCACAAGACGGGTGCCGGACGTTCCGGTGCGCGTGTCCTGACGATGGAAGGCCCTGATGAGCGAGCTGACTCAGAACGACGATTCTCGCTACGATCTCGGGTTGCTGTTCACCGACGGACTGCCCGACCTCGACGACGCGAACGGCTACCGCGGCGCGGTCGCCGCGCGGGCAGCGGGAATCACGTACCGTCAGCTCGACTACTGGGCGCGCACCGCGCTCGTGGAGCCCACCGTGCGGGGTGCCGCCGGCTCCGGCTCGCAGCGCCTCTACGGGTTCCGTGACATCCTCGTGCTCAAGCTCGTGAAGCGGCTGCTCGACACCGGCATCTCGCTGCAGCAGATCCGCACGGCCATCAACCAGCTCCGCGAAGCAGGCATCAACGACCTCGCCCAGACCACGCTGATGAGCGACGGGGCGAGCGTCTATCTGTGCACGTCGAACGACGAGGTCATCGACCTGGTCAGCCGCGGCCAGGGCGTGTTCGGCATCGCCGTCGGCAAGGTGCTTCGCGAGGTCGAGAACTCCCTCGTCGAGCTCGACTCGAGCATCCCCGACCCCGCCGACGAGCTCGCCGCCCGCCGCGCCACCCGCAAGGCTGTTTAGCCTCACCGAGAAGTCGAAAAAGGCCCCTCAACCTTCGGGTGAGGGGCCTTTCGCGACTTCTGGATGAACCGGGGAGGTGCAGCTATTTCGTGTCGGCGTATTCGCCGACACGACCGGTGCGCATGACGCGCTCGAGGAGCAGGTCGAAGTTGCGGGCCATCTCCTGGGCTCCTTCGCCGGGCCAGACATGCAGCGGCTTCGCCGCGCCCTGGGCCTGCTGCAGCGAGGTGCGCTCCGGCAGCTGGGGGCTCAGCACGAGAGGGCCGAACATGTCGCGCAGCTCTTTGATGCGGAACTGGTGCTCGAGCGACTGCGAGCGCACGCGGTTCACGATGATGCCGAGCGGCTGAAGCCGGGGGGAGAGGCCGCGGCGGATCTCCTCGATCGCGCGCAGGGCACGGTCGGCGGCGGCCACTGAGAAGAGGCCGGGCTCCGTGACCACGGAGACGCGGTCGGATGCCGCCCAGGCGGTTCGGGTGAGGGCGTTGAGCGACGGGGCGCAGTCGATGAGCACCAGGTCGTACTCGTTCTCGACGGTGGCGAGAGCCTCTTCGAGCTTCCAGATGTCACGGATCGACGGGTGCGGCCCGTCGAAGTTGAGCGCCGAAGGCGATCCGATCAGCACGTCGATCTTGCCGCCGCGGTCTTTCGTCCACCCCGAAGGGGCGATCGCCGCGCGCACCACCTTCTCCTTGGGAGAGGCGAGAACGTCGGCCACGTTGAGATGACCGGCCACCCGGATGTCCATGCCGGTCGACACGTCGGACTGCGGGTCGAGGTCGACGACGAGGGTACGCAAGCCCTTGGCGAACGCGGCGGAGGCGAGCCCGAGCGTCACTGTGGTCTTGCCCACACCTCCCTTGAGGGAAGAGACGCTGAGTACATGCACAGTCGACAACGTTACCTTCACTAGGCTGAGAGAACCTAACTGTTCGCTGTACGCGCATGTGCTTGAAAGGTCTCCATGTTCAAGAAGATACTTGTGGCCAACCGCGGCGAAATCGCGATCCGGGCGTTCCGGGCCGCCTACGAGCTGGGTGCGAAGACCGTCGCGGTCTTCCCCTACGAAGACCGCAACTCGATGCACCGGCTGAAGGCCGACGAGGCCTACCAGATCGGCGACGAGGGCCATCCGGTACGGGCCTACCTCGATGTCGGGGAGATCATCCGGGTCGCGAAGGAGAGCGGCGCCGACGCCATCTACCCGGGCTACGGCTTCCTCTCCGAGAACCCCGAGCTCGCCAAGGCCGCAGCCGAGAACGGCATCACCTTCATCGGACCGGGCGAGCACGTGCTCGAGATGGCCGGCAACAAGGTCACGGCGAAAGAGCACGCCATCGCCGCCGGTGTGCCGGTGCTGAAGTCGACGCCGGCCACCCGCGACATCGAAGAGCTCATCGCCGGCGCCGACGAGATCGGCTTCCCGATCTTCGCGAAGGCCGTCGCGGGCGGCGGCGGGCGCGGGATGCGCCGGGTCGAGACGAAGGACGAGCTGCGCGGCGCCCTCGAGGCCGCGATGCGCGAGGCCGACAGCGCGTTCGGCGACCCCACGATGTTCCTCGAGCAGGCGGTGCTGCGCCCGCGTCACATCGAGGTGCAGATCCTGGCCGATTCGACGGGGGAGACCCTGCACCTCTTCGAGCGCGACTGCTCGGTGCAGCGCCGCAACCAGAAGGTGATCGAGATCGCTCCGGCGCCGAACATCTCCGACGAGCTGCGTGAGGCGCTGCACAGCGACGCCATCAAATTCGCGAAGTCGATCGGCTACGTAAACGCCGGCACCGTGGAGTTCCTCGTCGACACGGTGGGCCCGCGCGCGGGAACGCACGTGTTCATCGAGATGAACCCGCGCATCCAGGTGGAGCACACCGTGACCGAGGAGGTCACCGACGTCGACCTCGTGCAGTCGCAGATGCTCATCGCCTCGGGCGTCACCTTCGCCGAGCTCGGCCTGCACCAGGCCGACATCGTGCTGCACGGCGCCGCCCTGCAGTGCCGCATCACCACCGAGGACCCCTCGGCGGGCTTCCGCCCCGACACCGGCAAGATCGCCGCCTACCGGTCGCCGGGCGGCGCGGGCGTGCGTCTCGACGGCGGCACGGTCGACGTGGGGGCGCAGATCTCGCCGCACTTCGACTCGATGCTCGCCAAGATGACCTGCCGCGGCCGTGACTTCCCGACCGCCGTACGCCGTGCCCGCCGCGCCCTGGCCGAGTTCCGCATCCGCGGTGTGTCCACGAACATCCCGTTCCTGCAGGGCGTGCTCGACGACCCGTCGTTCGCCGCCGGGGACCTGTCGACGAGCTTCATCGACGAGCGTCCGCAGCTGCTCCGCGGCCACGTCTCGAAGGACCGCGGAACGAAGATCCTGAACTGGCTCTCCGACGTCACGGTGAACCAGCCGAACGGACCGCGTGTGGGCTCGGTCGAGCCGGGAGACAAGCTGCCGGCCATCGACCTCTCGGCACCGGCGCCCGACGGCTCGCGGCAGAGGCTGCTCGAGCTCGGTCCGGTGGGCTTCGCCGAGGCGCTCCGGGCGCAGACCGCCCTGGCCGTGACGGAGACGACGTTCCGCGACGCGCACCAGTCGCTGCTCGCGACCCGCGTGCGCACACGCGACCTGGTGGCCGTGGCGCCCTACGTGGCCCGCATGACACCGGAGCTGCTGAGCGTCGAGGCGTGGGGCGGCGCCACCTACGACGTGGCCCTGCGCTTCCTCGGCGAGGACCCCTGGGAGCGCCTGGCCACGCTCCGCGAGGCCCTGCCGAACATCGCCATCCAGATGCTGCTGCGCGGCCGCAACACCGTGGGCTACACCCCGTACCCCACCGAGGTGACCGACGCCTTCATCCGCGAGGCCGCCTCGACGGGCGTCGACATCTTCCGCATCTTCGACGCGCTCAACGACGTCGAGCAGATGCGCCCGGCCATCGAGTCGGTGCTCGCCACCGGAACGACGATCGCCGAGGTCGCCGTCTGCTACACCGGCGACCTGCTCGACCCGGCGGAGGACCTCTACACCCTCGACTACTACCTGAAGCTCGCGGAGCAGATCGTGGGCGCGGGCGCACACGTGCTCGCGATCAAGGACATGGCGGGTCTTCTGCGCCCGGCCGCGGCGGCGAAGCTCGTGGCGGCGTTCCGTGAGAACTTCGACCTGCCCGTCCACGTACACACGCACGACACCGCGGGCGGGCAGCTGGCGACGCTCCTCGCCGCCAGCGCGGCCGGTGCGGACGCGGTCGACGTGGCTTCGGCGCCGATGGCCGGCACGACCTCGCAGCCGAGCGCATCCGCTCTCGTCGCGGCGCTCGCCCACACCGAGCGCGACACCGGGCTCTCGTTGTCGGCGGTCTCCGACCTCGAGCCCTACTGGGAGGCCGTGCGTCAGGTCTACCACCCCTTCGAGTCGGGCCTGGCCGGGCCGACCGGGCGGGTCTACAAGCACGAGATCCCCGGGGGCCAGCTCTCGAACCTGCGGCAGCAGGCGATCGCGCTCGGGCTCGCCGACGACTTCGAACGCATCGAAGACCTCTACGCGGCGGCGAACCAGATCCTCGGGCGCATCCCGAAGGTCACGCCCTCCTCGAAGGTCGTGGGCGACCTCGCGCTGCATCTCGCCGCGGTGAAGGCCGACCCGGCCGACTTCGCCGAGAACCCGCAGAACTACGACATCCCCGACTCGGTGATCGGCTTCATGGCCGGTGAGCTCGGTGAGCTGCCGGGCGGCTGGCCCGAGCCCTTCCGCACGAAGGTGCTCGCGGGCAAGGACATCAAGATCGGCGTGATCCCGATCTCCGACGACGACCGTGCGGCCCTCGCGGGCGACGCCCTGGAGCGCCGGGCCACGCTCAACCGACTGCTGTTCCCGGCGCCCACGCGCCAGTTCGAGCAGATGCGCGAGCTGTTCGGCGACCTCTCGGTGGTCGACACGGTCGACTACCTCTACGGCCTCACCCAGGGCGCCGAGCACGTGGTCGAGATCGGCAAGGGCGTGCGCCTGTTCGTCGGGCTCGAAGCCATCGGCGAGGTCGACGACAAGGGGATGCGCACGGTCATGACCACGCTGAACGGCCAGTTGCGGCCGGTGAACGTGCGCGACCGATCCGTCGCCGT
The DNA here is from genome assembly GCA_005502775.1 of Microbacteriaceae bacterium 3FA27C10. Classification (GTDB taxonomy): domain Bacteria; phylum Actinomycetota; class Actinomycetes; order Actinomycetales; family Microbacteriaceae; genus Herbiconiux. Next base: position 159,857 of record SCNI01000001.1, on the reverse strand, counting down.
CGAGACCAAGGCGGCGGAGAAGGCGGATGCCGGCCAGCCCGGTCAGGTGCCCGCGCCGTTCTCCGGTGTCGTGACCCTCAAGGTCGAGGTGGGGGTCCGCGTCGCCGCCGGCGAGAGCGTGGCCACCATCGAGGCGATGAAGATGGAGGCGGCGATCACGACTCCGATCGCCGGAACCGTGACGCGCCTGGCCATCCCGAAGACCCAGCAGGTGGAAGCCGGCGACCTCATCGTGGTCGTCGCTCCCGAGGCGTGACCAGGAGAGCATTCGTACCGTGACAGTCCGTGAGATCAGGATCTTCGGCGATCCCGTGTTGAAGACCGTGTCCGACCCGATCGTGGAGATCGACGAGCGGGTGCGCTCGCTCGTCGACGACCTCGTCGACAGCGTGAAGGTGCCGGGACGCGCGGGGGTGGCCGCCTCGCAGATCGGCGTGAACCTGCGCGCCTTCAGCTACAACGTCGACGGGGAGGTGGGCTACATCCTGAACCCGGTGCTCGTGGAGCTGTCGGGGGAGCCGGAGCTCGTCGACGAGGGATGCCTGTCGGTGCCCGACTTGTGGTTCAAGACCAGCCGCTACCCCTTCGCCCGAGCCATCGGCATCGATCTCGACGGCAACCCCGTCGAGATCTCGGGAACCGGCGTGCTCGCGCAGGCGCTCCAGCACGAGACCGATCACCTCGACGGACTGCTCTACCTCGACCGGCTCGACAAGCCCACACGGCGCGAGGCGATGAAGCAGGTGCGGGAGTCGAGCTGGTTCTGAGCCGCCGGCGCGTGAGTAGCAAGTACTCATAACGACGGGCGGATGCGCGCCGTGAGTCTGTAGGTATCCATCCCTGCAACTGACGAAGGCGGTCTCTCATGAATTCCCGTTTCCTCTCCCTCGGCGGCGGTGCTGCCACCGCGGCGCTGGCGCTCACGGTCTCGCTGCTGGCCGCCGCGCCGGCGCACGCGGTCGCCCCGGTGAACCCGGTGTGCCCGCCGACCACCGCCACGAAGGGGATTCCGATCCCGATGACCTTCGCGCTCGACAACTACAAGCCCGATGTGCATGTCGCGATCACCGATGGCGCACTTCCGCCCGGTCTCGTGCTGACGGGCGACGAGACGACGCTCGTACCGTTCTCCTACTCGGGCACGCCCACGGCGAGCGGCATCACGAACTTCACCGTCACGGCCACCATCGAGGGCCGGCCGACCCAGCTCGCCTGTTCGATGGCCGTGTTCCCCACCCCGGCGGTGTCGCGCATCGGTGGAGCCGACCGCTATGCCCAGGCCGATGCCGTGGCTCATGCCTCGTTCGAGACCTCGGACATCGTCTATGTCGCGAGCGGTGAGAAGTTCGCCGACGCGCTCAGCGCGGGTTCCGTGGCCGGGTTGCGCCATTCCGCGCTGCTGCTCACGCCGGGCGACGCGATGACCGCCGGCACCAAGGCTGAGATCACCCGCCTGCACCCGAGCAAGATCGTGGTCGTGGGCGGTCCGGCCTCGATCTCGGAGAGTGTTCTCGACGGCCTCACCAGCGGCTACCCGGGCGCCACCGTCTATCGCGTCGGAGGAGCCGACCGCTTCGACGTGTCGCGCTCCCTGCTGCTGCACCCCAGCTTCGGGGTGGCCCAGTCCAGCTGGCTGTACATCGCGAACGGCGGCAACTTCCCGGACGCGCTGTCGGCTTCTCCGGCCGCGGTCGCCGCGCAGGGCGCCGTGCTGCTGGTCGATGGGTCGAAGGCCGCCCTGAGCGAATACGAGAAGACGATGCTGGACAGCCTCGGCGTGCAGCACGTGCGGATCGCTGGCGGGCCCGCTTCGGTCAGCGCCGCACTCGAGGCAGACATCAGCCGATTCCACCCGGTCACACGCAACGGCGGAGCCGACCGCTTCGACGTCGCCGTGTCGATCAACACCGAGGTCTTCGGTACTGCCGACACCGTCTACCTTGCGAGCGGCGTCACCTTCCCCGACGCGCTCAGTGCCGCACCGGTGGCCGGATTCGGGCACAATCCGGTGTACCTCGCCCGCACGAACTGCGTCCCCGGTGCCGTGCTGCAGGAGATCTCGCGCATCCAGCCCGGCCGCATCGTGATCCTCGGCGGAACGAACACCCTGACCGCCGACGTCGAGCACCTCAAGTCCTGCTGACCTCGAGACTGTTCCGGTGATCATCCCGCCGGAACCACAGAAAGGGCCCGTCCGAAGACGGGCCCTTTCGTGTGCTCGGCGGTCGCGTGCCCAGCGGTTGTCTGTACGGCAGCAGCCGCTCTCGCTCAGTGCACCAGCGACTGGCCCTCGGTGGCGGGGGCTGCGGCGTAGATGCCCTCGATCACGGGGGCGAAGTCTTTCACGATGACGTTGCGCTTGATGGTGAGCTTCGGGGTGAGGTGGCCGCCGGCCTCGGTGAAGTCCTCGGTGAGCACCACGAACTTGCGGATCGACTCGGCACGGGAGACGAGGGCGTTGGCCGCATCCACCGCCTGCTGGATCTCGGCGAGCACCGCCGGGTTCTCGGCAGCCTCGGCCACGCTGAGCGTCGCCGGCTGGCCGTTGTTGCCGAGCCAGACCGGCAGCATCTCCTGGTCGAGGGTGATGAGCGCCGAGATGAACGGCTTCTGATCGCCCACGACCACGACCTGGCCGACGAGCGGGTTGGCGCGGATCGGGTCTTCGAGCACCGCGGGCGCGACGTTCTTGCCGCCCGCCGTGACGATGATCTCCTTCTTGCGGCCGGTGATGGTGAGGAAGCCCTCGTCGTCGAGCGAACCCAGGTCGCCGGTCTTGAACCACTCGCCGTCCATCACCTCGGCGGTCGCCGCCGGGTTCTGCCAGTAGCCGCCGAACACGTTGATGCCGGAGACCCAGATCTCGCCGTCGTCGGCGATCTTGATTCCCACACCCGGCAGCGCCGGACCGACGGTGCCGATCTTGAACTTGTCGCCGAGGTTCACCGTGGCCGGAGCCGTGGTCTCGGTCAGGCCGTAGCCCTCGAGGATCTTGACGCCGAGGCTCCGGTAGAAGTGCCCCAGCCGGTGTCCGAGCGGAGCCGAACCCGACACGGCGAACTCCACGTTGCCGCCGAGGGCTGCTCGCAGCTTCGAGAGCACGAGGCGGTCGAGCACCGCGAACTTGACCTTGAGACCGAGCGGCACGTGACCGGCATCCAGTGCCTCGGAGTGCTGGATGGCCACGGCGGCCGCCGAGCGGAAGATCTTGCCCTTACCGCCGGTCTCGGCCTTCTGCTCCGAGGAGTTGTAGACCTTCTCGAACACCCGCGGAACCGCGAGCAGGAAGGTGGGCTTGAACGAGCCGAGCGCAGGCAGCAGCTGCTTGGTGTCGGCCTGGTGTCCCACCTTCACGCCGCCGTGCACGCTCAGGATGCTGATGAAGCGCGCGAACACGTGGGCAGTGGTGATGAACAGCACGGTGGAAGCGCCCGGTCGCACGACGTCGCTCATGGCCACCGCGGCGTTGCGGGAGAGCTCCACGAAGTTCGAGTGGGTGAGGATGCAGCCCTTGGGCCGCCCGGTGGTTCCCGAGGTGTAGATGAGGGTCGCGAGATCGGAGCCCTTCGCGAGGGTTCGGCGGCGTTCCACCTCGTCGTCGGGAACATCCCGCCCCGCGGCGGCGAGCTTGTCGAGGTCGCCGAGGTCGACCTGCCACACCTGGGTGATGCCGGGCAGGTCGGCGTGCACCTCGTCGAAGCGCGCGAAGTGGTCGGGCGTCTCCACGATGATCGCGACGGCCCCCGAGTCGCTGAGGTTCCACTGCACCTGCGCCGGCGAGGAGGTCTCGTAGACCGGCACCAGCACCGCCCCGGCGAACCAGGTGGCGAAGTCGATGAGCGTCCACTCGTAGCGCGTGCGGCACATCAGGCCGATCTTGTCGCCCGGCTGGATCCCGGAGGCGATGAGCCCCTTGGCCACGGCCCGCACCTGGGTGAGGAAGTCGGCGGCCGTGATGTCACGCCATCCCTCGCCGTCGGGCACCGCGAAGAGCGCTTCGTCGGGAGTCTGCCGCACCCGCTCGATCAGCAGATCGGTGGTGTTCGCCTCCGGGTCGGCTTCGACGACGGGTGGGACGTAATAGTGGTTCACGGCAGCTCCTTCGGTACCGGTCGAGTGCAACTCATCTACACTCTACTTGGTGCATCCGAGCCTTGACTGGGTGCTCCCCACACCCCCGGCGAAAGGAACCACCGTCATGCGCGCCATCGGAATCGACATCGGTGGCACGAAGATCGCAGGAGCCGTGGTCGACGAGCTCGGCCACATCATCACCCACGACCGCCGCCCGACCTCCGCTGCAGAGCCGCAGGTGATCGAGGACACGGTGGTCGAGATGGTGAAGCACCTCGCCCAGGGCGAGGAGATCATCGCGGTGGGCGTGGCCGCCGCCGGCTTCATCGACGCCTCCCAGTCCACCGTCTACTACGCGCCCAACATCAACTGGCGCAACGAGCCCTTCCGCGAGAAGCTCGAACGCCGCCTCGACCTGCCGATCATCGTCGAGAACGACGCGAACGCCGCCGGCTGGGCCGAGTTCCGCTTCGGCGCAGGCCGCCTGGTGAGCGACATGGTCATCCTCACCATCGGCACCGGCGTCGGCGGCGCCATCGTGAGCGGCGACCGCCTGTTCCGCGGCGGCTTCGGCGCGGGCGCCGAGCTCGGTCATCTGCGGGTCGTCCCGAACGGCCTGCCCTGCGGATGCGGTGCGCACGGCTGCATAGAGCAGTACGGCAGCGGGCGCGCGCTCCTGCGCATGGCCAACGAGCTCGCGGATGCGGGCGGCATCGGCCAGGTGCTCGCCTCCGTGCGCAGCCGCAACGGCGTGCTCACCGGCCAGGACGTCGCCGAGCTCGTCGGGATCGGAGACCCCGGCGCCCTCTCGGCGGTACGCACGCTCGGCTCCTGGATCGGGCAGGCCTGCGCGAGCCTCTCGGCCGTGCTCGACCCGCAGCTCTTCGTGGTCGGCGGGGGAGTCGCCCAGTCGGGCGACGTGCTGCTCGACCCGATCAAGGCGGCCTTCCTCGAGACGCTCCCGGCCCGCGGCTACCACCCGGAGCCCGAGTTCGCGATCGCCCAGCTGGTGAACGACGCGGGAGTCGTCGGCGCCGCGGACCTCGCCCGCATCTACGCCGAGTCGATCTGACGCCATGTTCTACTTCCTCGCGAAATGGCTGGTGGTGTCGCCGGTGCTGCGCACCTTGTTCCGGCCCTGGGTGATCGGGCTCGAGAACATCCCCACCTCGGGCGCCGCCATCCTGGCGTCGAACCACCTCTCCTTCAGCGACTCGGTGTTCCTGCCGGTCATCGTCGATCGGCACGTCTCCTTCCTGGCCAAGAGCGACTACTTCACCGGCAAGGGCATCAAGGGCGCGCTCACGAGGCTGTTCTTCAACGCCTCCGGTCAGCTGCCCATCGACCGCTCCGGCGGCAAGGCCTCCGAGGCCTCGCTCAACACCGGCCTGGGCGTGCTCTCCAAAGGCGAGCTGCTCGGCATCTACCCGGAGGGCACCCGCAGCCCCGACGGCAAGCTCTACCGCGGCCGCACGGGCGTGGCCCGGATGGTGCTCGAAGCGCACGTTCCGATCATCCCCGTCGCCATGATCGACACCGAGAAGGTGATGCCGATCGGGTCGAAGATCCCGAAGATCATGAGGATTGGCATCATCATCGGCAAGCCACTAGATTTCTCTAGGTTCGAGGGGCTGGAATCCGACCGGTTCATCCTCCGCTCCGTGACCGATGAGATCATGTACGAGCTCCACCGCCTCGGCGGCCAGGAATACGCCGACGTGTATGCGACTTCAGTCAAGGAGAAGCGCGCGAGAGTCGCGCGTCCCGTCTCGAGCACCTAGAGACAACCGATAGATACAGGACACAACACCAGTGGTAGATCCAACAGAGATGATCGTCGAAGCGGATGAATCTGTGATTGCCGGACTGGACTATTGGCGTACCCTCCCGGTGAAGCAGCAGCCGGAGTGGCCCGACCAGGGCGCCGTCGAGGCCGTCTCGCGCGAGATCGCCTCCTTCCCTCCGCTGGTGTTCGCCGGCGAGGTCGACAACCTGCGCTCCCGCCTCGCGGCGGCGGCCAACGGGCAGGCCTTCCTGCTGCAGGGCGGCGACTGCGCCGAGACCTTCGCCGGGGCGACGGCCGACCAGATCAAGGACCGCGTGAAGACGGTTCTGCAGATGGCGGTCGTGCTCACCTACGGCGCCTCGATGCCGGTCATCAAGATGGGCCGCATGGCGGGCCAGTTCGCCAAGCCCCGCTCGAGCGACACCGAGACGCGCAACGGGGTCACGCTGCCGGCCTACCGCGGCGACATCGTGAACGGCTACGACTTCACCCCGGAGTCTCGCACGGCGAACCCGAAGCGCCTTCTCGACGGTTACCACGTGGCCGCGTCGACGCTCAACCTCATCCGTGCCTTCACCCAGGGCGGCTTCGCCGACCTCCGTCAGGTGCACACCTGGAACAAGGGCTTCACCTCGAACCCCGCGAACGTGCGCTACGAGCAGCTGGCCGGCGAGATCGACCGCGCCGTGAAGTTCATGGTGGCGTGTGGCGCCGACTTCGAGGCGCTGAAGCGCACCGAGTTCTTCGTGAGCCACGAGGCGCTGCTGTTCGACTACGAGCGGCCGATGACCCGCATCGACTCCCGCACGGGAACGCCGTACAACACCTCGAGCCACTTCGTGTGGGTGGGCGAGCGCACACGTGACCTCGACGGCGCCCACATCGACTTCCTCTCCCGGGTGCGCAACCCGCTGGGTGTGAAGCTGGGCCCGACGACCACGGGCGACGACGTGCTGCGGCTGATCGACAAGCTCGACCCGAACCGCGAGCCCGGCCGTCTCACCTTCATCACGCGGATGGGCGCCGGCAAGATCCGGGATGCGCTGCCGCCGCTGCTCGAGACCGTCAAGAACAGCGACGCCACGCCGCTCTGGGTCACCGACCCGATGCACGGCAACGGTCTCACCACGCCGAACGGCTACAAGACCCGTCGTTTCGACGACGTGGTCGACGAGGTCAAGGGCTTCTTCGAGGCCCACCGCGCGATCGGCACGCACCCCGGCGGCATCCACGTGGAGCTCACGGGCGACGACGTCACCGAGTGCCTCGGCGGCTCGGAGCACATCGACGAGGCCACCCTGGCGACGCGCTACGAGTCGCTCTGCGACCCGCGCCTCAACCACATGCAGTCGCTGGAACTCGCGTTTCTTGTTGCCGAGGAGCTCGTGGCCTCCGCCGGCGGCCGCTGAGTCCTGCCACGAAGAATGCCCCCCTTCCTTCGGGAAGCGGGGGCATTCTTCGTGTCGGAGCTAGAAGACGCTGAACGAGACCGTCAGCTTCGAGCCGCGGGGCACGGAGGTGCCGCCGCCGGGGTCGGTGGTGCTCACCTTGAAGGTGTCGGGGAAGGCATCGGCCACCGCGTTGTACTGCAGGTCGAAACCGAGGGCGACGAGCTGGGGCTTCACCACGGTCCAGGACATGCCGTTGAGGCCGCTCGGCACCGTCACCGGCGCCGGGCCACGCGAGATGTTGAGGGTGATCTTGTCGCCCGGCCGCACCACGTCGGCGGGAGCGACGGCCTGGTAGACCTGGCCCTCCGGCAGCGTCTCGTTGAAGTCGTGCGAACCCTCCACGCCTTCCAGGCCGACGCCCTTGAGCGTCGCGATGGCGGCGTCGAGGGTCTGGCCCGTCACGTCGGGCACGGGGCCCGCGGAGATGGTGAGGGTGATCGGCTGCTGCTCGAGGTACTGCGCGCCGTTGACGCTGCCGTCGGGCCCGGTGTAGAAGATGACCGTGCCGGCGGTGGCCTTGTCGAACTGCTTCGCCGTGGTGCCGAGCGTGAAGCCCGCGCTCGTGACGGCTTTCTCGGCGTCGGCCTGGTTGAGCCCGTTGAGCGTCGGCACCGGGATCGACCGCGGCCCGCTCGAGACCAGCACCGTGACCCCGGAGTTGTTCGGCGCCGCTGTGCCGGAGGCCGGGTCGGTGCCGATGACGGTGCCGGTGGCGACGGTGAGGCTCGCTTGGGGCTGCTGGGTGGGCTGGAAGCCGAGGCTGCTCAGGGTGCTCATGGCCGCATCCGGTTGCTGTCCGGCGACGTCGGGCACGGTGGTGACCGAGCCGGGACCGGCCGCGAAGTACCAGGCGCCGCCGCCCAGTGCCACGGCCACCACGAGCACGAGCGCGAAGATCCAGAAGCCGCGACGACGGCGCTTCGAGGCCTTGCGCGCGAGCTTCGCGGTGGTGGCCGGGGCGCCGGCGGGTGCCACGGCGGGCGCGATCGCACTGCCGTAGACCGTGGTCGCGGCAGCGGCAGCCGCGGCGTCGGCGGAGCCGCCGACCGCTGCGCCGGTCGCGGCAGCGATGCCCGCGTTCGGTCCGGTGCGGCGCCGGGTCTCGAGCACCTGGGTCTGCGCCTGGTCGAGGTCGGCGTCGAAGGTCTCGGCCGAGTAGACCATGGTGCGCTGCGTGGTGTTCTGCGACGGGCGGGCGCTCACGATCTCGCCCTCGGCGGTGCGCAGGCGCTCGAGCATCGCGCGCGCATCCGTAGGCCGCTCGTCGGGGTTCTTCGCCGTGGCCCAGAGCACGAGGTCGTCGAGCGGCTCGGGAACGTCGGGGTTCTTGTCGCTCGGCGTGGGCATCTGGTCGTTCGCGTGCTGGAACGCGATGGCCATGGGCTGGTCGCCCACGTACGGCTGCTCGCCCACGAGCATCTCGTACATCATGATGCCGGCGGCGTAGATGTCGCTTCGGGCATCGGCCGTTCCCCGGGTGAGGAGCTCGGGGGAGAGGTAGGCGATGGTGCCGAGCAGCGCCTGCCCGGTGGCGGTGTTGGCCGACACGGCCCGGGCGAGCCCGAAGTCGCTGATCTTGATGCGCCCGTCGTCGGCCAGCAGCACGTTCTCGGGTTTGAGGTCGCGGTGCACGATGCCGGCCTTGTGGGCGGCGGACAGTCCGCCGAGCACGGCGTCCATCACGTCGACCGTCTGCTCGGTGGTGAGCTTTCCGTAGTCCTTCAGCAGGTCTCGCAGCGTGACGCCCGGCAGGTACTCCATGACCAGGTAGGCCATGTCGCTGTCCTGCCCCTGGTCGAAGACGTTGACGACGTTCGGATGCGCGAGTCGGGCCGCCGAGCGGGCCTCCTGAACGAAGCGCTCCTTGAACACGGCGTCGTCGGCGAGGTGGCCGTGCATGATCTTGATGGCCACCTGGCGCTCGAGCCGGAGGTCGGTCGCGAGGTAGACCGTCGCCATCCCGCCCCGGGCGATGCGCGAACGCACCTGGTACCGGCCGTCGATGAGACGTCCGATCATGGGGTCGGGTGGGGCACTGGTCACGCTTCCGAGTTTAGAGAGGCCGGTATCCACTTGGCCGTATAGACACCGAGTGGTTGTGCTCCGCCGGGCATCTTTTGTGGTTTCTTTATCAATTCGTGACGCCGGATTGCTCCGTACCGGGGGTGCCGTGGCAATCTGTACTCGTGACTGATCTGCCTGCCACCTCGTGGCTGACCGTTCCCGACCTCGTCGAACTGCTCGACTCGACGCCGAGCAGGGTTCGCAGGCTCATCGAGGACCGCGCTCTGATCGCGGTGCGCCGCGAGGGCGTGCTCTCCGTTCCTGCGAGCTTCGTCAAAGACGGCGAGCCGCTCACCGAGCTCCGGGGAACCATCATCGTGCTGGCCGACAACGGCTTCAGCGACGACGAGATCATGGAGTGGCTGCTCGAGCAGAACGACCTGCTCGACGTGGCTCCGATCGAGGCGCTCCGGGCCGGCCGTAAGGCCGAGGTGCGCCGGGTGGCGCAGGCGCTCGCCTTCTAGGAGCGGTTCAGCTCTCGCGCTGCGTGATGGCGCGGGCGAGGCTGGCGAGCTCCGCGCGCGCCGAGTCGCCGATCGGGGCGCGGTCGAGTTCGCTCAGAGCGGTGCGCAGGCGGTCGGCGATCATCGTCTCCACCTCGAGCACTGCGCCGGTCTCGCGCATGGTCTGCTGCAGCATCCGGATCTGGCTCTCGTCGAGGTCGGGGTCGCCGAGCAGCTCGTCGAAGAGGCGACGGGACGAAGCGTCGAGCCGTGACCGGGTGATCGAGACGAGCACGGTGCGCTTGCCCTCGCGCAGGTCGTCGCCGCTCGGCTTGCCGGTGCGTGCGGCGTCTCCGAACACCCCGAGCAGGTCGTCGCGCAACTGGAAGGCGATGCCGAGGGGAAGGCCGAAGCGGCGGAGGCTGTCGAGCTGGGCCACGGATGCGCCCCGCAGCGACGCCCCGATCACGAGCGGCGCCTCCACGCTGTACTTCGCCGACTTGTAGACGATGACGCGCTCGGCGCGCTCGAGCGAGCGCTCCGCCTCGGTGGTCGCCCAGGCGCGCTCCTCGAGCAGGTCGAGGTACTGGCCGAGGGTGACCTCGGTGCGCATGAGGTCGACGGCCTCGCGGGTCGCCACGAAGGTCTCCGGCGTGGGGGCGCCGAGCACGGCACGGGAGACCACCTCGTCGCTCCACGCGAGCAGCAGGTCGCCGAGCAGGATGGCGCTGCCCTCGCCGAAGCTGCGGCCGTCACCGCGCCAGCCCTGCTCGGCGTGCAGGGACTCGAAGCGGCGGTGCACGGCCGGCATGCCCCGGCGGGTGTCGGAGTTGTCGATGATGTCGTCGTGCACGAGCGCGGCGGCGTGGAAGAGCTCGAGGCCGGCGCAGAGATCGACGAGCGAATCGAGCTCGCGCTCGGAGGGCACCGCCGTGGCGGTGTTCGCCGGGGAGACCGCCCGCCAGCCCCAGTAGCAGAACTGGGCACGGAACCTCTTGCCGCCGCTGAGAAGATCCCTTGAGTAGCGGGCGAACGGAGCGAGTTCAGGGGCGACGCGGCTCAGAATGATGTCACGCGATTGGAGAAATTCGCTGATTCGTGCGTCGACGAGCTTGACGAGGCGTGGGCTTTCCATCACCCGCCTAGCCTAGTCAGACCCCGCGCACTACAATCAGCACTATCACGCGTCGGTCCCGAGCCTGAGGTGAAAATAGGATGCCGCTTTCGGAGCAAGAACAAAGACTCCTCGATGAGATGGAGCGCAGTCTCTACCACAACGATGCCGATTTCGTCTCGGCAGTCGGCGGTGGCCGAGGCCGATTGAACTACGGCGCCCTCGTGCTGGGAATCCTGGTCGGAATCCTGGGCCTGGGCGTGGTCATCGCCGGTGTCGTCTTCCACCAGCCGGTGGTGGGCCTCCTCGGCTTCGTCGCGATGTTCGGCGGAGTGCTGCTGGCGCTGCGCCGCTCGAAGCGTTCCCGACTGGGCGCCATGCCCGCGTCGGACTCCACTTCCTCCCACTCGGGCACTGCGCCCCACTCCGCCAAAGGTGCCTCGAAGTCGGGCTTCATGGACCGGTTGAACGACCGGTGGGAGCGTCGCGACGACGATCGCGACGAGTGAGTTCAGGGGAGTGAATCCCCTGTAAGAAGAGACCGGCCTCGGGCCGGTCTTTTTTTGTGCCCGCGGCATCCTTTTCCCCTCCCCGGTGAGGCACTTTCCCTCCATTTCCCTCCACCCCTGAAATCCTTGTGATTTCGGGGGCTTTTTGGTTCAGGAAGCACAATCGATGCCGAATGTCGTTGATTGGTGGTGGGAAGTGGAGTAAAGTGGAGGCAGCCCACAATTCTGGCCGGAAGAGTAAGGGGAGGTAAGTGTTCCTTGGCACGTACGCTCCCAAGCTCGACGAAAAAGGGCGCATCATCCTCCCCGCGAAGTTCCGCGACGAACTGGCCGGGGGAGTCGTCATGACCCGCGGCCAGGAGAACTGCATCTACGTGTTCTCGAACCGCGAGTTCGAGGAGCTGCACGAGAAGATCCGTCAGGCGCCGGTCACCAGCAAGCAGGCCCGCGACTACCTACGTGTCTTCCTCTCCGGCGCCAGCGCCGAGACCCCCGACAAGCAGCACCGGGTCACGGTGCCCGCTCCGCTTCGCGCCTACGCCAAGCTCGACCGCGACCTCGTCGTGATCGGCGCCGGGAGCCGTGCCGAGATCTGGGACGCCGAGGCCTGGAACACGTACCTCGAAGCTCAGGAAGCCGCCTTCTCCTCCACCGATGAGGAGGTGATCCCGGGCCTGTTCTGACTCGTCGTCGCTGACTCCCAGCCGTTCTCGCCCTGACGCACTTCCCCGGCGCCAGGTCGCTCGCCCTGACACTCTTCCCCGATGTCAGGTCGGAATGGATGGGGATCAGCGATTGCGAAGCAGGAATCCGGATGCCGATGACCGACATCAACGAACCTCACCACGACGCCGCCACCGGCATCGACTACTCCGAGATCCACACCTCGGTGCTCCTCGAACGAACCATCGAGCTGCTCGGCCCCGCGGTCGGCAAGCCCGGCGCCGTGCTCGTGGACTGCACCCTCGGGCTCGGCGGCCACTCCGAGGCCTTTCTCCTGGCCTTCCCCCAGCTCCACCTCGTGGGGCTCGATCGCGACCCCAACGCCCTCCGGCTCGCCGGTGAGCGACTGGAGCGCTTCTCCGACCGCATCGACCTGGTGCACTGCGTGTACGACGAGATCGGTGACGCGCTCGAAGGCCTCGGCATCGACGGGGCCGACGGCATCCTGTTCGATCTCGGCGTCTCGTCGATGCAGCTCGACCAGGTCGAGCGGGGCTTCTCGTACTCGAAGGATGCGCCGCTGGACATGCGGATGGACGACACGGCGGACTTCACCGCCGCCGAGATCATCGCGAACTACTCCGAGGCCGATCTCCGCCGCATCTTCCGCGACTACGGCGAGGAGAAGCTCGCCGACCGCTACGCCCGCAAGATCGTGGCGGCTCGCGAAGCCGGCCCGATCCTGCGTTCGGGTCAGCTCGTCGACGTCATCCAGGCGGCCACCCCCGCGAAGTTCTCGCACCAGGGGCATCCCGCCAAGCGGGTGTTCCAGGCGCTCCGCATCGAGGTGAACGCCGAGCTCGCCGTGCTCGAACGGGCCATCCCGCGGGCCATCGAGAACCTCGTGGTGGGTGGGCGCATCGTGGTGCTCTCCTTCCAGTCGCTGGAGGACCGCATCGTCAAGCGCGAGCTTCAGAAGCGGGCCGTCTCCACGGCGCCGGCCGGCCTGCCCGTCGAACTGCCCGAGCACCGCCCCGAGTTGAAGCTGCTCGTGCGCGGAGCCGAGCTGGCCGACGAGGCCGAGCGTAACCGCAACCCCCGTTCCATCCCCGTGAAGATGCGGGCCGCCGAAAAGATCAGGAGCATCGCGTGACGAACGCCGCCGGCGCCTTCATGGCCCGCCCCCGCACGAGCATCGCGACCCCCGAGCACGAGCTGCCTCCGGTCGCGCCGCGCATCGAGATCGTGCCGACCCGCACCCAGCGTCGCGCGCGGCCGAAGATCGCCTACGCCGCCGTGGTGGTGGCCGGAGTGCTCGCGATCGTCGTGACCCAGCTGATGATCAGCATCGGGCTCTCCGACGGCGCCTACGAGATCTCCTCGCTGCAGACGCAGCAGAAGGAGCTCGACCGCACCAACCAGACGCTCACCGAGCAGGCCGACAAGCTCTCGTCGCCGCAGAACCTCGCCGCGGCCGCGGAATCGCTGGGGATGGTGGCGAACAGTGCTCCCGTGTACCTCCGGCTCTCCGACGGCGCCGTGCTCGGCACCCCGGTCGCGGCTGCGGCCGGCACTCCGTCGGTGACCGGCGGCCAGGCCCTCATCCCGAACTCCTTGCTCAGCCCGCCCGCCGCCGCATCCGCATCCGCGTCCGCCGCCGGCACCGCTGCGCAGCCCGCGGCCGCCGCTCCGAGCGCGCCTCCCGCAGCAGCGGCCCAGCCCGACGTACCGTGGCAGGGTGCGCTTCCTTCTCCGACCACGCGGTGACACCCTCCGCATGATCCCCCTCCCGGAGGCGCCGCAGTGACGACCGCAGCAGTGAACCGCAGCACCAAGCGCCGATCCGTCTTCGCGGTCGTGGCCGTCGTGGCGGTCGTGGCCGTCTTCATCGTGCGGCTCGTGAGCATCCAGGTGGTGCAGGCCGGCGAACTGAACGCCGCCTCGTACAGCCAGCTCTCGGCCTCCACCACCACCTACGGCCTGCGCGGCGACATCGTCGACGACAAGGGCACGGTTCTCGCGAGCACCGTGCTGCGCTACGACGTGACGGCCTCGCCGAAGTCGGTCACCGATTTCACGCGCACCGACGCCTCGGGCGCCGAGGTCACGATCACGCCCACCCAGGCGGCCGCCGAGATCGCCGCGATCACCGGCCAGACCGCCGACCAGGTCTACGGCCTTCTGACGGCAGACCCCTCCTCGAACTTCGCCTACGTGGTGCAAGGGGTCGACGTCGACGTGTTCCGCGGCATCCGCGACCTGCAGATCCCGTGGCTCTACTTCGAGTCGAACCCGCAGCGCACCTACCCGAACGGCGCCGTGGCCGGCAACCTGGTGGGCTTCGTCGGGAGCGACGGCACCGGCCAGTACGGCGTGGAGTCGATGGACAACCAGTGCCTCACCGGCAGCAACGGCCTCGAGACCTACGAGCGCGGCGCCGACGGCGTCGCCATCCCGGGCAGCACGGTCACCACGACCCCCGCGAAGCCGGGCGGGACCGCGGTGCTCACGATCGACAGCGATCTCAACTGGTTCGCGCAGCAGACACTCGCCGCGCGGGTGAAGGAGGTGGGCGCCGCCTGGGGCACCGTTGTGGTGCAGGAGGTCAAGACCGGCAAGCTCCTCGCCGTGGCCGACTACCCGAGCGTCGACCCGAACAACATCAACGCCTCGCCGTCGAGCGACTGGGGCTCCATCGCCTTCCAGGCCCCGTTCGAGCCGGGCTCGACCTTCAAGGCGCTGACCGCCGCCTCGGTGCTCGACGCCGGCCTCGCGAACGTGGGCACCCAGGTGGAGGCTCCCTACGTCTACACCGACGCCAACGGTGCCTCGACGAAGGACAGCGAGTTCCACGTCGACCCGCTGAGACTCACCTTCGCGGGTGTCATCCAGCAGTCCTCCAACACGGGCACCGCGATGCTCGGCGAACTGCTCAGCCCCCAGCAGCGCTACGACTACATGCAGAAGTTCCACGTGACGAGCCCGACCGAGGTGGGTTTCCCGGCTGAGTCCGGCGGCATCCTCGCCCCTTGGGACCAGTGGGACGACCAGACCAACCTCACCACCACCTTCGGTCAGGGCATCTCGACCACCGCCGTGCAGATGGCGAGCGTCTACCAGGCCCTCGGCAACGGCGGCGTGCGGCTTCCGGTGCAGCTGGTGGCCGGATGCAAGCAGGCCGACGGCACCATGACGAACGTTCCCGACACCACCGGTTCGCAGGTCGTCTCGGCGCAGGCCGCGAGCGACACCGTGCACATGATGGAGACGGTGGCGACCGGTGGCTACGCCTCGGCCGACCTGCAGATCCCGGGCTACCGGGTGGCCGCGAAGACCGGAACGGCGCAGATGAGCGACGGCAACGGCCAGTACGGCTCGAGCTACATCACCTCGCTGGCCGGACTGGCTCCGGCGGACAACCCGCAGTACGTCGTTTCGGTGACCATCGCCAAGCCCGTTACCATTGAGAACGGACTGGCCGCGGCTCCGGTCTTCCAGAAGATCATGTCGCAGGTTCTGAAGGAGAACCGGGTACTGCCCTCCACCGAGCCGGCGCCCGACCTCCCCACAACGTATTGAGCAACGACGTACCGAGCACGAAGGAGACCAGTGGCTGATCGGGTTTCTTCGGCACTACGACCGGAGCATCCCATCGCGCGATCGCTCCCTCACCTGGTCGAGGACTTCGGTTTCGAACAGCCTTTCGGCGCGGTCTCCGACGTGGTGAGCGGCATCACCATCTCCTCGCGCGACGTGATGCCGGGCGACCTCTACGTGGGTCTCAAGGGCAAGCACTTCCACGGCGCCGCCTTCGCCGCCGACGCCAAGCAGTCCGGGGCCGTCGCCGTGCTGACCGACGCCGAGGGCGCCGAGATCGCCCGGGAGTCCGGCCTGCCCGTGATCGTCACGCCCGAACCGCGGCTCGCGCTGGGCGAGCTCGCCGCCTGGATCTACCGCACCCGCGAGGAGCCGCCGACGATGTTCGGCGTCACCGGCACCAACGGCAAGACGAGCGTGGCCTACCTCCTCGAGGCGATCCTGCGCCAGCTCGGCATCGAGGCCGGGCTCAGCACCACCGCCGAGCGCCGGATCGGCGACGAGGTGATCGTGTCGAAGCTCACCACTCCCGAGGCCACCGAGATCCACGCGATGCTCGCCCGGATGCGCGAGGCGCACGTGCGCTCGGTCATCCTCGAGGTCTCGGCGCAGGCCATCACCCAGCACCGGGTCGACGGCATCGTCTTCGACGTCGTGGGCTTCACGAACCTCAGCCACGACCATCTCGACGACTACGAGACGATGGACGCCTACTTCGCGGCCAAGCGCGAGCTCTTCCAGCCCGACCGCGCCCGCCGCGGCGTGGTGATCGTCGACGACGAGTGGGGAGCCAGGCTGGTGGCCGAGTCGCGCATCCCGCTCACCACGATCAGCACGGACGCCGGTTCCGACGCCGAGTGGATGCTCACGGTCGACGAGGAGACCCCCGACCGCACGACCTTCTCGTTGCGCGGCCCCGACCACCGCGAGATCACCACCTCGGTGCCCTTGCTCGGCGACTTCATGGCCGCCAACGCGGCCCTCGCCATCGTGATGCTGGTGGAGTCGGGCTTCGATCTCGGCGCCATCGCCCACGCCCTCAGCGGCGCGGCCGACGAGGAGCGCGGCGAACCCGACCACGAGCCGGGCATCGACGTCTACATCCCGGGCCGGGCCGAGAAGATCTCCGGCGACCGTGGCCCCGTGGTCTACATCGACTACGGCCACACGCCCGACGCGTTCACCCTGACGCTCGAGTCGATCCGGCGCGTCACCGACGGCCGCATCATCATGGTGTTCGGCGCCGACGGCGACCGCGACCCGTCCAAGCGCGCCGACATGGGCTCGATCGCGGCGCGGCTCGCGGATGCCGTGGTGATCACCGACTTCCACCCGCGCTACGAGGACCCTGCCGCCATCCGGCGCACGCTGCTGGAGGCGGCGCGTGCCGCCGTTCCCGAGCGCGAGATCTACGAGGTGCCTGACCCGGCGACGGCGTTCCGCACGGCGTTGTCGATCGCGCAGGACGACGACGTGATCCTCTACGCCGGACCGGGCCACGAGGACTACCACGAGGTCGCGGGCACACAGATCCCGTACTCTGCTCGGGACGACGCGCGCAACGCGCTGCACGAACACGGATGGCTCTGACACACATGCTCGACCTCACACTGACCGAGATCGCCGAAGCGCTCCAGGGCGAACTCGTGCTGAACGACGCGGCGTCCGCGGCCGGCTTCACGCCGGAGACCGTGGTGAACGGCGTCGTCGACACCGACTCGCGCCTGATCGGCCCGGGGGACATCTTCGTGGCCAAGCGCGGTGAGTTCGACGACGGGCACCGCTTCGTGGAGCCGGCGGTCGCCGCGGGCGCTTCGCTCGTGGTGGTGGAGCACGTCTTCGCCGCAGAACACGGACCGGCGCTGACCGTCCCCCAGATCGTGGTGACCGACTCGGTGCTCGCGCTCGGGCATTTCGCGACCGAGGTCGTGAAGCGCGTGCGCGCATCCGGCGACCCCCGCGACGGCGGGCTGAAGATCGTCGGCATCACGGGCTCGAACGGCAAGACCACCACCAAGAACCTGCTGCGGGCGATCCTCGAGCGCGTGGGCGAGACCGTGGCTCCACGCGACTCCTTCAACAACGAGGTGGGCGCGCCCCTCACGATGCTCAAGCTCACCTCCTCGTCGCGCTTCCTCGTCGCCGAGATGGGCGCGAGCGGCAAGGGCGAGATCACCCGCCTCATCCGCATGGCGAAGCCCGACGTGGGCGTCGTGCTCACTGTGGGGCTCGCTCACGCCGGCGAGTTCGGCGGCATCGAGACCACGCTCGCCACCAAGACCGAGATGGTGCAGGACCTCGAGCCCACGGATGTCGCGGTGCTCAACCGCGACGACCAGCGCGTCGCCGGCATGGCCGAGAAGACCGCCGCGCGCGTGCGCTGGTTCGGCCTCTCGGAGGAGGCCTCCGTTCGCGCGACCGACATCGAGGCCACGGCGGCGGGAACCACCTTCACGCTGCATCTGCCGGGCGGCCCCGAAGGCGAGGACGTTTCCCGTACGGTCCACTTCGCCGTGCTCGGCGAGCACCACGTCACGAACGCCCTCGCCGCCTCCGCGGCCGCGTTCGAGCTCGGGGTGGGCATCGACGACATCGTCGCCGCCCTGGAGACCGTGACCCGTGCCGAACGCTGGCGCATGGAGGTCCTGGGCGGCAACGACGGCGTGCGCGTGATCAACGACGCCTACAACGCCAGCCCCGACTCGATGGCCGCCGCCCTGAAGACCCTCGCGCAGATCGCCACGCCCGAGCAGCGCACCGTGGCCGTCCTCGGTGAGATGAGCGAGCTCGGCCCCTACGCCGTCGAGGAGCACGACCGCATCGGCCGCATGGTGGTGCGCCTGAACATCAAGAAGCTGTACGTGGTGGGGGAGGGCGCCCGCGCCCTGCACCTCGCCGCGGAGCACGAGGGCTCCTGGGGCAGCGAGGCGTTCTTCGTCGAGACCGCCGACGAGGCCTTCGAGCTCGTCATGGCCGATCTGCAGCCGAACGACCTGATCCTGGTGAAGTCGTCGAACTCGGCCGGGCTGCGCTTTCTCGGCGACCGCATCGCCCAGTCCGAGCGCGTCGCCCTGCCCGCCCAGCCGGGTCCGGTCGCGGAGGCGGACTCATGATCACACTGCTGACCTCGGCCTCGCTCTCGCTGGCGTTCTCGCTCTTCCTGACGCCCGTCTTCATCCGCATGTTCAAGCGCTTCGCCTGGGGCCAGTTCATCAACATGGACACCCCGGATGCGCACCACGTGAAGCGCGGAACGCCCACCATGGGCGGCATCGTCATCATCCTCGCGGTGCTCTTCGGCTACTTCGTCTCGGCTTTGCTCACTCAGGAGCCGCCCACGGTCTCGGGTCTGCTGGTGCTGTTCCTGATGACGGGGCTCGGCATCGTGGGCTTCATCGACGACTTCCTGAAGGTGCACAAGGAGCGGAGCCTCGGGCTCACGCCGTGGGCGAAGATCTCCGGGCAGGTCATCGTGGGCATCGTGTTCGCGCTGCTGGCGATCCAGTTCCCGAACAAGGCCGGGGAGACGCCGGCCTCGACGCAGATCTCGTTCATCCGCGACCTGCCGTTCGACTTCCTCTCCTGGGGCCTGATCGCCGGCGTGATCGCCTTCGTCATCTGGATCTGCGTGATCGTGATGGCGACCTCGAACGGGGTGAACCTCACCGACGGGCTCGACGGCTTGGCGCCCGGCTCGAGCATCCTCGCCATCGGCTCCTTCGTGATCATCGGGTTCTGGCAGTTCAACCAGTCCTGCCAGAGCGCGAAGCTCGCGGCCGACGCGGTGGCCAAGTGCTACGACATCCGCGACCCTCTCGACCTCGCCACCGTGGCGGCCACCGTGGTGGGCGCCCTGATCGGGTTCCTCTGGTGGAACACCAACCCGGCCAAGATCTTCCTGGGCGACACGGGCTCGCTCGCCCTCGGCGGCGCGCTCGCGGCTCTCGCCATCCTCGCCCGCACGGAACTGCTGCTCATCCTGATCGGCGGCATCTTCGTGATCGTGGCCGGCCAGGTGGCCGTGCAGCTGACCTACTTCAAGCTCACCAAGGGCAAACGCATCTGGCGGGCCAGCCCGCTGCATCATCACTTCGAGATGAAGGGCTGGGCCGAGGTCACGATCGTGGTGCGGTTCTGGATCATCGCCGGGCTCTTCGTGGCCGGAGCGGTGGGGTCGTTCTACCTCGAGTGGCTCTCCCGCTGATGCGCCGTTCCCTCGACGAGCTCACCAGCTGGCATGCCGACTGGGCGGGACTCCGGGTGGCGGTGCTCGGCCTGGGCATCACGGGGTTCTCGGTGGCCGACACGCTCACCGAGCTCGGCGCATCCGTTCTCGTGGTGGCCGAGAAGGCCCAGCAGAAGTACGCCGACCTCGTTCCCGTGATCGGTGCGCGGCTCGTGCTGGCGCCGGCGGGCGAGATCCCCGCCGAGCTGGCCGACCTCGATCCGGAGCTCGTGGTGGCCTCACCGGGCTACCACCCCGACGACGCGCTGCTGGTCTGGGCGGGCGAGCAGGGCATCCCGGTGTGGGGCGACGTGGAGCTCGCCTGGCGGCTCCGCGACAAGGTGGTCGACGCGACCACAGGACGACCCGCCGACTGGATCGCCGTCACCGGCACCAACGGCAAGACCACCACGGTTCAGCTCACCGCATCGATGCTGCTCGCCGCCGGCCACCGGGTGGCGCCGTGCGGCAACATCGGCATCCCGGTGCTCGACGCCATCCGCGACCCGCAGGGCTTCGACGTGCTCGTGGTGGAGCTCTCGAGCTATCAGCTGCACTCCACCTCGAGCATGTCGCCCTACGCCTCGGTGGTGCTGAACGTGGCCGACGACCACCTCGACTGGCACGGCTCCTTCGAGGCCTACGCCGCGGCGAAGGCGCGCGTGTACACGAACACGCAGGTGGCCTGCGTGTACAACAAGGCCGACGAGCTGACCCGGCGCATGGTGGAGGACGCCGAGGTGGTCGAGGGCGCCCGCGCGGTGGGCTTCGGTCTCGGCGTGCCCGGGCCGAGCGACTTCGGCGTGGTCGACGGCATCCTCTGCGACCGCGCGTTCCTGGAGGAGCGGCGCGACTCGGCCCTCGAGATCGCCACCGTCGACGAACTCCGGATGCGCGGACTCGGCGCCCCGCACACGGTCGCCGACGTGCTCGCCGCCGCCGCCCTCGCGCGGAGCTACGGGGTCTCGGTCGAGGCGGTGCGGGCCGCGCTGGCGGTCTTCACGCTCGACCGGCACCGCATCGAGCACGTCGTGACAGCAGGGGGAGTGACCTGGGTCGACGACTCCAAGGCCACGAATCCGCACGCGGCGGCCGCCTCGCTGCGGGCCTACCCCTCGATCGTGTGGGTGGTGGGCGGCTTGCTGAAGGGTGTCGACATCGACCCGTTGGTGCAGGCATCCCTCGGCCCGGGGCAGGAGCGGGTGCGGGCCGTCGTGGTGATCGGCGTCGACCGCGACGAGGTGATCTCGTCCATCCGGCGACACGCCCCCGAGCTGCCGCTGTTCGAGGTCGACCACGAAGAGACTGGTGACGTAATGTCCGTGGCGGTCGCTCTCGCGGCCGCGGCGGCTCGGCCCGGAGACGTGGTGCTGCTCGCACCAGCCGCGGCGTCGATGGACCAGTTCGCAGACTACGCCGACCGAGGAACCCGATTCGCGGAGGCGGTGCGCAGGCACGTGGGAGGTACTGACGGTGACGACTCCCTCCCGAACCCTCCCGCGCTTCGGCCAGAGTAAGGGCAGCGCACCCGGTAGGGGCAGCGGAACCGGTAGCGGCGACGGGATCGGCGCTGGCCACTCCGCCCGCATCTCGCTCGGCCAGGTGTTCACCGCCGAGTCGAGCAACTACTTCCTGCTGCTCGGCACGACCCTCTTCCTGGTGCTCCTCGGTCTCGTGATGGTGCTCTCGTCGAGCTCGATCGACGCCTACACCTCGGGCCAGAACTTCTTCAGCGTGTTCTTCAAGCAGGGCATGTTCGCGCTGCTCGGAGTGCCGCTGATGCTCGTGATCTCGCGCCTGCCGATCAGCTTCATGAAACGCTGGGCCTGGGTCGGCATCTTCGTGGCCGTGGGCATCCAGTTCCTCGTATTCACACCGCTCGGTGTCTCGGTGGGCGGCAACCTCAACTGGATCACGGTGGCCGGGTTCTCCTTCCAGCCCTCCGAGCTCGTGAAGCTCGCCCTCGTGGTGTGGACGGGGGCCATCCTCGCCAAGAAGGAGCCGCTGCTCGGCAAGTTCGGGCACGTCGTCATCCCGATCCTGCCGGTCGCCGGCGGGGCGATCTCGATCGTGCTGCTCGGCGGCGACCTCGGCACGGTGATGATCATGGCGGGCCTGGTCTTCGGTGCGCTGTTCTTCGCGGGCATCAAGCTGCGGATGTTCATCATCCCGCTCCTCGGGTTCGCGGTGCTCGCGCTGATCAAGGCCTTCTCGAGCACGAGCCGCTCGACGCGTGTCATGTCGTTCCTCAACGGCGGCAGCGGCGACTACCAAGGCCTCGACTGGCAGGCCCAGCACGGCCAGTGGGCCCTCGCCGGCGGCGGGGTGTTCGGCGTGGGCCTCGGCAACTCGCGGGCCAAGTGGTCGTGGCTGCCCGCCGCCGACAACGACTACATCTTCGCCATCATCGGCGAGGAGCTCGGGCTCGTCGGCGCCATCGTCGTGCTTCTGCTGTTCATCGCGCTCGCGGTCTCGTTCGTGCGCATCATCCGTTCCTCCCACGACATCTTCTCCAAGGTCGTCACGGGTTCCGTGATGGTGTGGCTGATCGGTCAGGCCTTCGTGAACATCGCCGTGGTGCTCGGGCTGCTGCCCGTGCTCGGAGTGCCGTTGCCGCTCATCTCCTCGGGCGGTTCTGCGCTCGTCACGACCCTCGCGGCCATCGGCGTCGTGCTCGCGGTCGCGCGCCACAACGCCCTCGAGTCGGCACAGCGCGAGCCCGAAGCCGTGGTGGGTGGCGATGCTCCGGATGCGCGGGCCGGGTCGGCTCTCCGCGCCCGCCTCAGCCGGATCGGGCGCCGATGACGCGCTACCTCCTGGCCGGCGGCGGCACGGCGGGTCACGTGAACCCCCTGCTCGCCACGGCCGACGAATTGCGCCGGCGCGACCCCGCGGCCGAGATCGTGGTGCTCGGCACCGCCGAGGGCCTCGAGGCCCGGCTCGTGCCCGCGCGCGGCTACGAGCTGCTCACCATTGCGAAGCTGCCCTTCCCGCGCCGACCGAACGGTGCCGCCCTGCGCTTTCCGGGAGGACTGCGCCGCACGGTCGACCAGGTGGCCGGCATCGTGCGCGAGCGCGGCATCGACGTGGTCGTGGGCTTCGGCGGCTACGCCTCCGCGCCGGGCTACCTCGGGGCGCGGCGTGCGCGCATCCCGTTCGTCATCCACGAGGGCAACGCGAAGCCCGGGCTCGCCAACCGGCTGGGTGCCCGCTTCTCGCCCTGGGTGGGCGTGACCTTCGCCTCGACGAAGCTCCGGCACGCCGAGCTCGTGGGCATGCCCCTGCGCGCCGAGATCACGGCGCTGGCCGATGCCGGGGCGCGAGCCGCCGCGGCCGCTTCGGCCCACGCGCTGTTCGGGCTCGACCCGGCACGCCCGACCCTGCTCGTGACCGGCGGATCGCTCGGAGCCCGGCGCATCAACGCGACCGTGCACGCCTCGGCCCGCGCCCTCGTGGACGCCGGCTGGAACGTCCTGCACATCGCGGGCGATCGCGCCGAGGTGGGCGACCCGGGCGTGGCCGGGTACGTCTTCCTCGACTACTGCGATCGCATGGATCTCGCTCTCGCGGTGGCCGACTTCGCGCTCTCCCGGGCCGGAGCCTCCACGCTCTCGGAGTTCGGCGCGCTCGGCGTGCCCGCGGTGCTCGTGCCCTACCCCGTCGGCAACGGCGAGCAGCGCTTCAACGCCGCCGATCTGGTGGGCGCCGGTGGGGCGGTGCTGGTGGCCGACGCCGAGTTCGTGCCGGCCTGGGTCGACCGCGAGGTGCTGCCGCTCCTGGCCGATCGCGCGCGCATCGACACCATGGCCGCCGCGGCCCGCCGGGTGGGCATCGCCGACGGGGCCGCCCGCCTCGCCGCGCTCGTCGACCGGGCGCTGCGCCCCGGGGGCTCGGCGTGAGCGTAACGTTGAGGAGGGATGTGCGGCCGCCCCGCGCATCCGGAACCCTCGTCAGACTGCCCCGAAAGAGCGTGAACCCGTGATCAAGCCCGACCTCGACATCGAGATCCCCGCCGAACTGGGAGCCGTGCACTTCGTGGGCATCGGGGGAGCGGGCATGAGCGGAATCGCGCGCCTGTTCAAGGCCTCCGGTCTCACGGTGACCGGCTCCGACCGCAGCGACTCGAAGACCGCCGGAAAGCTGCGCGCCCTCGGCATCCCGGTGGCGGTCGGTCACGACGCCGCCAACGTGGGCGAGGCCGACACCCTCGTGGTGACCAGCGCGCTCTGGCCCGACAACCCGGAGTACCTGCTGGCCAAGGAGCGGGGGCTCACCATCCTGCACCGATCTCAGGCCCTCGCCTGGCTCGTCAACCGGCAGCGGTTGGTGGCCGTGGCCGGCGCGCACGGCAAGACCACCTCGACCGGCATGATCGTGACCGGGCTGCTCGAGCTCGAGCAGGAGCCCAGCTTCGTCAACGGCGGCGTGATCTCCGAGCTCGGCACGAGCTCCGCGCTCGGCGACGGCGGGATCTTCGTGGTGGAGGCCGACGAGTCCGACGGCTCGTTCCTGCTCTACGACACCGCGGTGGCGCTCATCACGAACGTCGACCCCGACCACCTCGACCACTACGGATCGGTGGAGGCCGTCGAGGACGCCTTCGTGCGCTTCGCCGACGCCGCCTCGGAGCTCGTCGTGATCTCCTCCGACGACGCCGGGGCCCTGCGCGTGTCGTCGCGGGTGCAGCATCCGCGTGTGCTCACCTTCGGGGAGGCGGCGGAGGCCGATTTCCGCGTGCACTCCATCGTCACCGAGGGGCCGGTGAGCTACGTCATCGACCACGAGGGCGTCAGCTACCCGGGAACCCTGCGCGTGCCCGGCCACCACAATGCCATCAACGCGGCCGGAGCCGTGGCGGTGCTCGTGGGTCTCGGTTTCGCTCCGGATGCGGCGATCGCCGCGGTCGGCTCCTTCGGTGGCACCGGGCGGCGCTTCGAACTGCACGGGACCGTCGGCGGCGTGAGCGTCTACGACGACTACGCCCACCACCCCACCGAGGTGGCTGCGGCGCTCACGGCCGCGCGCACCGTGGTGGGCGAAGGCCGCATCATCGCCGTGCACCAGCCCCATCTCTACAGCCGCACCCAGCTCATGGCCGGCGAGTTCGCGGAGACCCTCGAGCGCACGGCCGACTTCACCATCGTGCTCGACGTCTGCGGCGCCCGGGAAGACCCGGTCCCCGGTGTCACAGGGGCGCTCGTGTCGGAGCGCTTCGCCGACCCCTCGCACGTCGCCTACATCGACGACTGGCAGCGTGCGGCCGACTTCATGGCCGAGACCGTGCGGCCCGGCGACTTCGTGATCACCCTCGGCTGCGGCGACGTGAACCTGCTCGTGCCCCAACTGCTCGCCTCGCTCGAGCGGGCGAGCGAAGCGGGCTCGCTCCCCGCGGGCGACGAGGAGTCGGCCGGCGCGTGAAACGACCACCGGGCATCACGCCGCCTCCGCCGCCGGCCGATCCGCCCGCGTCGCCTCCGCCGGCGTCCTCGAGGGGGCGCAAGCGGCCCAATGCGCCCTCGGCATCGCTGCAGGATGCGGTGAAGGACTCCACACGCCGGCGTTCGGGTGGCGGCGGCTCGGCTGCTGACGGCTCGGCTGCTCGCGGTGTGGATGACCAAGCGCAGACCATTCCGATCACAGCGGCGCCGAGTCGGGCATCCGGCCGCGGGATCCGGGCCGGCGCCGGTGCGCGGGCGTCAGATTCCGCCGGTGCCGGCTCCGGCTCGGGTGCGCGGGGTGCAGGAGCGACGAGCGCCGGTGCGCGGGGCGCGGGATCATCGGGTGCCGGATCGGCGCCCTCCCGTGCGGCTGGCGACGTCGACCAGACGGCGCCGATCGGCGGCTCCGGCTTTCCGCTCACCGACGGGGGCAAGCGTCCGCCGACGCCGCCGCGCTCCTCCGGCACCCGTGTCACCGGTGACGCGCGCCGGGAACTCCGCAAAGCCAGCCGGGTGCGCCGCCGGTACGAGCGCGCCGAGGCCCGCCGCTTCACGCAGCGCTCGCGCCGCCGCCGCATGGCCTGGCTCGTGGCGGGCGCCTCGGTGGTGGGGCTCGTGCTCGTCGTGCTGCTCGCGGCCTATTCGCCGCTGCTCGCCGTGCGCACGATCGCGGTGGAGGGCACGTCGCGGCTCGATCCCGCCGCGGTCACGACCGCACTCGGCGACCAGCTCGGCCGGCCGCTCGCCCTCGTCGACTACGGCGCCATCCAGAGCGACCTCGCGCAGTTCCCGCTCGTCGAGTCGTACTCGGTCGAGGCGAGGCCGCCCGACACGCTCGCGATCAAGGTGGTCGAGCGCCGGCCGGTGGCCGTCGTGCAGACCGCCACCGGCTTCGACCTCATCGACGCCGCCGGTGTGACGGTGCAGCAGGATGCGGCGCGCATCCCGGGGTTCCCCCTTCTCGACCTCACCGGAACGCAGATCGGCAGCCCCGGCTTCCAGGCCGCCGCGTCGGTGCTGATGTCGCTGCCGGATGCGCTGCTCGGCCAGGTCGACCGCATCAGCGGCACCACGCCCGACAGCGTGACCTTCGTGATGACCGGCGTCGGTCAGCGCGTGGTGTGGGGGAGCGCGGAGCAGTCCGAGCTCAAGGCGGTCATCCTGTCGAAGCTCATCCCCACCCAGGATCCGGCGCGCGCCGTGGAGTACGACGTGTCGAGCCCGCAGAGTCCTGTCGTGCGCTGAGCCTCGGATCGCGACACGCGGCAGCTGGTTCGACGCGAAAGGCGCCCGACGACCTAGGTTCGTTCTAGGAAATACATACTCGGAATAACTTTAACTTTCAACCTGAACTTTAAAGTTCCCAGCGGAGGCCGGACGTGACTTCAAACCAGAACTACCTCGCCGTGATCAAGGTCGTCGGCATCGGCGGCGGCGGCGTCAACGCCGTCAACCGCATGATCGAGCTCGGGCTCCGCGGGGTCGAGTTCATCGCCATCAACACGGATGCGCAGGCGCTCCTGATGAGCGACGCCGACGTGAAGCTCGACGTGGGCCGCGAGATCACCCGCGGGCTCGGCGCCGGTGCCGACCCCGAGGTGGGCCGCCGTGCCGCCGAGGACCACGCCGAAGAGATCGAGGAGGCCCTCGCCGGGGCCGACATGGTCTTCGTCACCGCGGGCGAGGGTGGCGGAACCGGTACCGGTGGCGCCCCCGTCGTGGCGCGCATCGCGAAGTCGATCGGCGCCCTCACCATCGGTGTGGTCACCAAGCCCTTCGGCTTCGAGGGCAAGCGCCGCGCGGCCCAGGCCGAAGACGGTGTGGCCACCCTGAAGAACGAGGTCGACACCCTCATCGTGGTGCCCAACGACCGTCTGCTCGAGATCAGCGACCGTGGCATCAGCATGCTCGAAGCCTTCTCCACGGCCGACCAGGTGCTGCTCGCCGGTGTGCAGGGCATCACCGACCTCATCACCACCCCCGGCCTGATCAACCTCGACTTCGCCGACGTCAAGTCGGTCATGCAGGGCGCGGGTTCGGCCCTCATGGGCATCGGCTCCTCGCGCGGCGCCGACCGCGCCATCAAGGCCGCTGAGCTCGCTGTCGCGAGCCCGCTGCTCGAGGCCTCGATCGACGGCGCCCACGGCGTTCTCCTCTCCATCCAGGGCGGTTCGAACCTCGGCATCTTCGAGATCAACGACGCCGCGAAGCTGGTTCAGGATGCGGTGCACCCCGAGGCCAACATCATCTTCGGCGCCGTCATCGACGACACCCTCGGCGACGAGGTGCGCGTCACGGTCATCGCCGCCGGCTTCGACGGCGGGGAGCCCAACGCCAACACCCCGGCCGAGACCCGTCGCGGCGGCTACGTCGCCCCGAGCGAGGACGCAGACCCCTTCGGTCGTGCCGGCAGCGCCACGACGGGCCTCCGCCGCGACCAGCGCGCCGAACCGGCCGAAGAGCCGCAGCAGCAGTCCTGGTCGGCGCCGGCGGCCGACCTCGGCCTCACCGGCACCGTGGCGCTCGACCCGGCGTCGGAGGACGACGACGCCGACCTCGACGTGCCCGACTTCCTGAAGTAGCGGTTCGACGAGACGGGTACAGTCGTGACGGATGCGCTTGCGCCGCTCGCCGAGCGGGTCGAGCGGGTGCGCGGCGAGATCGCCGACGCGGCCCGCGCGGCCGGCCGTGACCCGGCCGCGCTGACGCTGATCGCGGTCACCAAGTTCCACCCCGCGTCGCTGGTGCGCGAACTGCACCAGCTGGGCATCCGCGACTTCGGAGAGAATCGGCATCAGGAGGCTCGCGAGAAGGCGGCCGAGCTGGCCGGGCTCGGCCTCGCCTGGCACTTCGTGGGCCAGCTGCAGTCGAAGAAGGCACGGCAGGTTCGCGAGTACGCCTCCGTCGTGCACTCGATCGACCGCGAGGCCCTGGTGTCCGCGCTGGCCGAGGCGGAGCATCCGCTCGACTGCTTCCTGCAGATCAACCTCACCGACGACCCCGCGCGCGGGGGCGCCCAGCCCGCCGAGGCCGAGACCCTCGCCGAGAGCATCGCCGCCGCGCCCGGGCTGCACCTGCTCGGCGTGATGGCGGTGGCGCCCCTCGACGAGGAGCCGCGCGCTGCTTTCGCGCGCCTGCGCGTCGTCTCCGACCGGGTCGCCGGAGTGGTTCCGGAGGCGCGATACATCTCGGCGGGCATGTCACACGACTTCGCCGAGGCGATCGCGGAAGGCGCGACACACCTCCGCATCGGCACGGCAATCACGGGAAACCGGCCGCCGCGCGATTAATCTCGGGGGTAGGAAAAGTACCAGCTACCGGAGGTTCGCATGGCCAACCCACTTCGCAAGACCATGGTCTACCTGGGTCTTGCAGACGAAGAACTCGAATACGAGGCGCCCGCGGCACCCGTCGCGCCCGTGCCGCACCCGCACCCGCACGCCGCACCGGCCGCCCCGCAGCAGCCCGCTGCCACCCGCGCGCCGGTCACCCCGCTCCGCAAGTCCGCGCCCGTCAAGAATGTGGCTCCTGCTGAAATGAATGAGATCCTCACCGTCCACCCGAAGCAGTACAAAGACGCGCAGGTCATCGCCGAGAACTTCCGCGAGGGCATCCCGGTCATCATCAACCTGTCACAGATGACGGATGCGGATGCGCGCCGCCTGATCGACTTCGCCGGCGGCCTCTCGCAGGGCCTCTACGGCAAGATCGAGCGCGTCACCAGCAAGGTCTTCCTGCTCTCCCCGTCGCACGTCGCGGTCTCCGGCGAGGCCGGCGGCGAGGCACGTGCAGAATCCTCCTTCTTCGTTCAGTCATAATCACTGAGTGGGTTCACTCGTCGTCATCATCGCGACCGTCGTCTATTTCGCTCTGCTGCTGTACTTCTTCCTGATGTGGGGTCGATTCATCCTCGACCTCGTCCGGACGGTGCGTCGCGACTGGCGCCCGTCCGGCGCACTGCTGGTGCTGGCGGAGGTGACCTACACGGTCACCGACCCGCCGATCACGTTCTTCCGGCGGGTCATCCCGCCGCTCCGAGTCGGCTCGATCGCGCTCGATTTCGGGTGGAGCATCGTGATGCTCATCGTGATCGTGCTGCTCTCGGTGGTGGGATTCGTGCGCACCCAGTAGGGCTACCGCACTACGGGCAAGGCGTCAGCTGGGCAACAGCGTCGCTGAGCGAGGCCGGGCCGCCGATGAGCACGACGTGTTGGACGCCCAGTCGCGTGAAGTCCGCCGACACGCCTCGCGGAACGCACGTCCCGGGCACGATGTAGAGCGGTGACTCGTCGTACCCGGCGAGAACGCCGCCCGTGAGTGCATCGGGGAACGTGACGCCGGTTGCGAGATAGGCCGTGTCTGCTCGGCTGAACGTCTGCTGGTTGATCGCGAGGGATGCCGCGTAGCGATCGATTCCGTCGGCGCGCGTCGTGGGAGCGATGCTGTTGAGATCGCTGAAGATGCCGGCGGACACGGACGCCTCACCTCCGACGACCACCATCGCGTCCATCTTGAGGGCGCCGAGTCCAGTGCGGGTCGGTGTATCGATCGACGAAGAGCCTCCCGGGACGAGGAGTACAGGACTCACAGAGAGCATGGCCGCAGGACCCGCCGACAGCGCATCGGGGAAGTTCGCGCCGGTCGCGATGTGCGGCCTCAACTGAGCGTTTGATTCGAAGTAGCGCGTGACCAGTTTCTGGCTGACGTCATACCTGTCCACCCCATTGATCCTGCTGATCTGACTACGGGGCACCAGGTGCATCAGTTCGTCCTCAACGCTCGAAGAGATGCTGTTCCTGCCTCCCACGATGACAACCTCATCGGGATCGATTCGCGTGATCTCGTCGGCCACGCTCTGGGGAATATGGTCGCGGGAAGTCAAGAGGAGATGTGAAGTAGCCACTTCTTGGTGTGTGGCGGGTCCGGCGGAGAGTGCATCGGGAAAGTTCTCGCCTGTTGCGAGGAAGATCACCGGCTTTGAGCCCTGCTGGAGCTTGGTGGAGGCTTTTGCCGCCACCTCGTAGCGGTCGGCGCCCCCGATGCGGGTGACGTCGATGCGAGCGCCGGCGAGTTGCGCCGGCGGGCTCGCGGAAGCGGCGGGAGAGGCGGCGCCGGAGGTCAGGAGCGCGCCGGTGGCCAGCAGGACGGCGCAGCGGGAGAAGGCGATGCGGATCATGAAGTGAGAATAGCTCAGTCTCCTCCTCCGTGCGAGCGGTCGGCTAAGAGCGCGCACAGGGTAGTCTTGAGGTGAAGATTTCTGCGATTTGCCCCGTTCACGGGCCGTTCGTCGGGAATGTTGCTACGGTTAGCAACGCGTTATCACTGTTTGTCGAAGCAATAAAGGTGGAAAACCATGGCGTTAACTCCGGATGATGTTGTTAACAAGAGATTTTCTCAGACCAAGTTCCGTGAAGGTTACGACCAGGATGAGGTCGACGACTTCCTCGACGAGGTCGTCGTCGAGCTTCGCCGTCTGACCCAGGAGAACGAGGAGCTGAAGGCTCAGCTCGCCTCCGGCGGATCGTCTTCCGCGCCGGCCGAGGCCGCTGCTGTGGCCCCCGAGGTCGTCGAGGCTCCGGCCCCCGTCGTCGAGGTCGCCGCCCCCGTGGCCGCAGCCGCCACCGCTTCGGCGGTCGAGGACGAGTCGGTCTCGACCACCAACCTCCTCCAGCTGGCGCGTCGTCTGCACGACGAGCACGTCAAGGAAGGTGCGGACAAGCGCGACGCGCTCATCGCCGAGGGTCACGCGACCGCGGCGCGGATCGTGGCCGAGGCCGAGACGAAGCAGCGCAACGAGCTCGCGCGTCTCAACCAGGAGAAGGCGGGCATCGAGCACCGCATCGACGAGCTGCGCACCTTCGAGAAGGACTACCGCGCCGGTCTCAAGACCTACATCGAAGACCAGCTCCAGGAGCTGACCTCCTCGAGCGTCGACGGCGAGAAGAGCGCCTCGTCGAGCTTCAGCGG
Organism: Microbacteriaceae bacterium 3FA27C10; assembly: GCA_005502775.1. GTDB lineage: Bacteria > Actinomycetota > Actinomycetes > Actinomycetales > Microbacteriaceae > Herbiconiux. The sequence continues at coordinate 128,526 of SCNI01000001.1, read as the reverse complement.
CTTTGGCGGATAACGAGCGCTCGAGCACTCGACCCCGGGTCCTGATCGTTCTGGTGGTCGTCGCTGCGGCGTCGATCATCATCGATCAGATCACGAAGCTTCTGGTCGTACAGAATCTGACATTGGGTGAGGTCGTCCCCGTCGTGGGCGACCTCATCCAATTTCACTTTGTGAAGAACTCCGGTGCCGCGTTCTCGATCGGAAACGCCTACACCTGGATCTTCTCGATCCTCGCCGCCGCCGTCACGGTGTTCATCATCTGGTTCGCGCGGCGCATCCGTTCGTACGCCTGGGCGACCGTCTTCGGTCTGCTTCTCGGCGGAACCATCGGAAACCTGATCGACCGGCTCTTCAAGGAGCCCGGTTTCGGCGTGGGTCACGTGGTGGACTTCATCACGATCCCGCTGTTGCCGGCGATCTTCAACCTCGCCGATGTGTCGATCACGGCGGCCATGGTGCTGTTCCTGATCCTGACCATCCGCGGCGTCGGACTCGACGGCACCCGTGCCATTGCGCAGCCGAAGCCGAGCGCGGAGTCTGCCCCAGCCGAGTCGGCGGCGGAGAAGTCGCCTGAAGACCACAGCGAACAGGCCTGAGCGCGTGGAGTCCCGTACCCTACCGGTGCCCGACGGCCTCGACGGAGTGCGCGTCGACGCCGGCATCGCCAAACTGCTCGGCTTCTCGCGCACCTTCGCGGCCGAGGTCGTCGACGCCGGGGGAGTGAGTGTCGACGGGCAGACGGTGGGCAAGTCGGACCGTCTGCGCCGCGACACCTGGCTCTCGGTGGAGTGGGCTCCGCGCGAGGAGCCGCAGATCGTGCCGGTCGTCGTACCCGAACTCGAGGTCGTCTACGACGATGACAGCATCATCGTCGTGGACAAACCGGTGGGCGTCGCCGCGCATCCCTCCGTCGGCTGGGACGGGCCGACCGTGCTCGGCGCCCTGGCCGGCGCCGGCTACCGCATCGCCACGAGCGGTGCGGCCGAGCGAGCGGGCATCGTGCACCGGCTCGATGCCGGCACGAGCGGCCTGATGGTCGTCGCGAAGACCGAGCAGGCGTACACCTGGCTCAAGCGCCTCTTCCATGACCGCGAGGTGGACAAGATCTACCACGCCCTCGTGCAGGGCCACCCCGACCCCTTCGCGGGCACCATCGACGCGCCGATCGGCCGTCATCCGCGGTCGGACTGGAAGTTCGCCGTGACGGCCGGCGGCAAGCCCTCCGTGACGCACTACGAGACGCTCGAGGCCTTCCGGGCGGCGACGCTGCTCGAGGTGCACCTGGAGACCGGCCGCACGCACCAGATCCGCGTGCACATGGCGGCCCAGCGCCACCCCTGCTGCGGTGACACCATGTACGGCGCCGACCCCGCGCTCTCGGCGCGGCTCGGGCTCACCCGGCAGTGGCTGCACGCCATGCGGCTCGGCTTCGTGCATCCGGAGACCCGGGAGTACATCTCGTTCGAGAGCCACTACCCGGCCGACCTGCAGCACGCTCTCGACGTCGTGCGGAGCGACTGAGGTCGAGTATCACGATGCCCGCGGGCCCGTGCTCGGCGAGGGCTACTCGGCGCCGGTCACCGGCTTCGGCCGGCCGCCCCACTGCTGGGCGGTGCGTTTCTCCTGGAGGCGACGGCCCGCGTGCAGAGCGGGGTAGATACCGAGGAACACGGCCATCGGCGCGAGCAGGCGGATGTCGCGGATGCCGTGCTTGGCGTAGGTGCGCTCGAAGCGCTCGACGTAGTAGAGGTAGTCCTTCGGTGAGGAGTCGAGGCGGCGGGCGGACATGCCGACCACCATCGCGGACACGTAGCCGACCTTGAGGCCCTCGATGGCCAGGTGCACGGCGAGGTCGAGGTCTTCGTGCATGAGGTCTTCGCGATCGGCGCAGACCTTGTCGCGCACGGCGAGCCAGGCCTCCTTCGTGATGGCCATGTTCGTGCCGAAGAGGAAGACGTACTTGCCGGCGAGCTTCACCTGGATCTTGCGGAAGGTGTCGTCGGCGTGGTGGCCGAAGGTGCGCATCGGCATGTCGTAGTACTCGACGGGTCCGCTGGCCGCCACGAACTCGCCGGTGGAGAACGCGATCTGCACCTGTTCCACCCAGTCGGGCGAGAGGGCGGAGTCGGCGTCGATGCGACCGATGACCGTGCCGGTCGCCGCGTCGAAGCCGGCGTTCCGGGTGGGCGTGATGCCCTGCTCGGCGTCTTGCGTGACCAGCCGGATGTTCGCGTCGGGGAAGGCCGACTGCATCGCCTCGACCGCCGCGCGCGTGCCGTCGGTGGAGCGGTTGTCGACCACGATGATCTCGTGCGCGGGCACCGTCTGCTCGATGGCGGCCACGAGGCAGTGCCGGATGCCGGCCTCCTCGTTGTAGGCGGGGATGACGATCGAGACGGTGGGGAGGGAATCGGAGTCGGTCACGGCTGCGCCTTCGGTCGGGATGTTCGTCGAGGTGTGCAGTCAGTCTGCCAGAGCCGTGGGCCCGGATGCGCGGGGCGTGCCGCGAGGCCGCGCGCGCTGCGGGCCGGGAGCGCGCATCCGGGTCATAGCATGGAAGCACATGACAGCCATGACGTCCGCCGAGATCGCCGCGCTGCTCGGGCAGCTGACCGACGCCGAGAAGGTGGCGCTCACCGCCGGGGCGGATGCCTGGAGCACGCCCGCGATTCCGCGCGCCGGGATCCCGGCCCTCCGGCTCGGCGACGGGCCGCACGGGGTACGGAAGCCGCACGACGGCTCGGGGATGTCGATGTTCGACTCGCATCCGGCGACCTGCTTCCCTACCGCCGTGACGCTCGGGTCGACCTGGGATGCGGCACTCGTGCAGGAGGTGGGGGAGGCGCTCGGGCGCGAGGCGGCGTCGCACGGCATCGCCGTGCTGCTCGGGCCGGGGGTGAACCTCAAACGCACGCCGGTGGGCGGGCGGAACTTCGAGTACTTCTCGGAGGACCCGCTCATCGCCGGCCGGCTCGGCGCCGCCTGGGTGCGCGGGGTGCAGGGCACCGGTGTAGGCGCCTCGCTCAAGCACCTCGCAGCGAACAACACGGAGCAGCGCCGCTACGGGGTGAACGCTGTGGTCGACGAACGAGCACTGCGCGAGCTGTACCTCGCGAGCTTCGAGCACACCGTGATCCAGGAGCGGCCTGCCACGGTGATGGCGGCCTACAACCAGCTGAACGGGGAGCACTGCACCGAGAACGGCTGGCTGCTGCGCGATGTGCTCCGCGGGGAGTGGGGCTTCGACGGGGTCGTCGTCTCCGACTGGGGCGCGGTGTGGGACCGCGCGGTCTCGCTGCCCGCCGGCAACGACCTCGCCATGCCGGGGCTCGGGCGGGACGACGACGAGTACCTGCTCCGCGCGCTCGCCTCGGGGGCGCTCGCGCGGGCGGACCTGGATGCGGCCGTGACGCGCATCCTGGATCTCGTGGCGCGGTTCGGCGGGCCGGCGCGGCCGGACCGCAAGCCCGTCGACCTGGAGGCGCACCACCGGCTCGCGCGGCGGGCGGCGGCCGCCGGCACGGTGCTGCTCAAGAACGAGCCGGTGGAGAACGGATCGGCCGCGGCCCGGGCGCTGCTTCCGCTGGCGGCGGGGGCGAGCGTCGCCGTGATCGGGGCGTTCGCGCAGGAACCGCGCTTCCAGGGCGCGGGGAGCTCGCACGTGGTGCCGACGCGCGTCGAGACGTTGCTGGAGGCGCTCACCGAGGCGCGCGGTGCGTCACCGGTTCGGTACGCCTCCGGCTACGACCGCACGCACAACACCACGAACGCCGCTCTGCTGGCCCGGGCGGCGGAGGCGGCACGCTCGTCGGAGGTCGCGATCGTGGTGGTGGGCCTGCCGGAGACCTTCGAGACCGAAGGCGTCGACCGGGCGCACCTGCGGCTGCCCGAGTCGCACGAGCGGCTCGTGGCGACCGTGGTCGCGGCGAATCCCGCGACGGTGGTCGTGCTGCAGAACGGGTCGCCGGTGGAGCTGCCCTGGCTCGACTCGGTGCCGGCCGTGGTGGAGGCCTACCTCGGCGGGCAGGCGGGCGGCGGTGCGCTCTCCGCGGTGCTGGTGGGCGAGGCGGAGCCGGGGGGACGGCTGGCCGAGACGTTCCCGGTGAGCTATGCCACGCATCCGGTGTCGGCGATGCCGAACGGGCCGGCCACGGTGGAGTACCGGGAGAGTCTGTACCTGGGCTACCGGTACTTCGACACGGTGGGTGAGACGGTGGCATTCCCGTTCGGGCATGGGCTCTCGTACACGAGCTTCGCGTGGACGGATGTGTCGATCGCGGAGGGTGCGGACGGCGCGTCGGCCGTGATCGAACTCCTCGTCGCGAACACGGGGGAGCGCGCGGGCAGCGATGTGGTGCAGGTCTACGTGCACGACGTCGAGTCGACGCTGTTCCGGCCGGAGCAGGAGCTGCGCGGCTTCGCCAAGGTGTCGCTTCTGCCGGGCGAGTCGGAGCGGGTGTCGATCGTGCTCGACCCCCGTGCGTTCTCGTACTGGGACCCGGCGAGGCATTCGTGGACGCTCGAGCCGGGGAGGTTCGAGGTGCGGGTGGCGCGCTCGTCGCGGGACGTGGTGTGGAGCGGGAGCATCGGGCTCGCGGGAGCGGGCGCAGACGGGCCGGCCGGCGTCGAGGGCGCCTCGGTGCCCACGGGCATCCCGGCGTATCGTTCCCCGTCGCGCGAGCGGGGATTCACCGCCGGCGACTTCGAGCGCCTGCTGGGTCACCCGCTGCCGCCGAACTCGGGAGCGTGGCCGGGGGAGTACACGCTCGACACGGCGGTCCGTGACATGCGGCACACCCCGGTGGGGCGCATTCTGGCGCGCTACCTCAAGCGCGAGGCGATCAAGACGATCGGCGCTCCCGAGGGTGCGCCTGTCGACGCCGTGGCCGCCGACGTCGTGGCGCAGCTGAATTTCCGCATGTTCCCCACGGTGAGCGACGCCACGGTGAGCCGCCGGCGCACGGAACAGCTCCTGCGGCTCGTGAACCTGCTGTCGGGCATCCGTCTGCCGGGGACCCGCCGTCGCAGCTGATCTGGCCTGAACGCCGCGGTCACTCGGGGACGTACTCCTGCTTGAGCCTGTCGTCGCCGAGGGCCTTCGCGAGGTGGCCGAAGTCTCGATCGGCCGTCAGGATCGTCAGCTCGACCGAGATGCTCGTGCGATGCGGGTGACACCATTCGGTGCTGGACGTGATGTCGAAGTGGTGTCATAGTGGTGTCATGGATTTGGAACGATACGTCACCGAGCTCCGCCGGCAGCTCGCCTCCGCCGCGTCGGGCGCCGGCGCCGAGACCCGGGCGATCGCCGAGCAGCTGAGCCTGTCGCTCGATGCGGCGACGCGCCTCGTGCTGCTCGAGGCGCTCAGCGACGCCGCCGGGGAGATCACCCGCGAGATCGCGCCCGGCTCGGTCGAGGTGCGGCTGCGCGGGCGCGACCCGGAGTTCGCGATCTCGGTCGCCACGCCGCCGGCGTTCGTGGAGCGATCGGCCACGGTGGAGGCCGAGACCGCACCGCTCGCCTCCGTGGAGGCCGAGGAGGAACCGCGCGAGGACGCGTCGACCTCCCGCACGACGCTGCGCCTGCCCGACCAGCTCAAGGCCCGGGTCGAGAAGGCGGCGGCGAGCGACGGGCTCTCGCTCAACACCTGGCTGGTGCGGGCGATCGCAGGCTCTCTCGAGCCGAAGTCGCGCCGGGCCGCCCAGCGCGAATCCCGGACGAACAACACCTTCACCGGATGGGCGCGGTGAGCGGGGGCGATCGAGCACGCCGGAACTCCGGCGACCACACGAACCAGAACACGCGCACGAAGGAGAAAACGATCATGCCGAGCTACGACACCCCCCGCCCCATCGACCTCTCCATCGCGGTCGGAATGGGCGACATCGACGTCACCGCCACCGAACGCAGCGACACCCTCGTCGAGGTCACCCCGAGCCGCCCCGGGCGGGCCGGCGACATCTCGCTCGCCCGGGAGTCGGAGGTGCGCTTCGACGGCGGGCGTGTCACGGTCGCCGTGCCGAAACGCCTCAACCTCTTCGGGCCGGGAGACTCGGTCGACATCCGGATCGACCTGCCCAGCGGCTCGACGGCCACGATCGTCTCGGCCTACGGCGGTATGCGCCTCCGCGGCACCCTCGGCGACTGCGCCCTGACGGCGAGCTACGGCCCCATCACCGCCGGACGCACCGGGGCGCTGCGGCTCAAGGCGCCTTACGGCGACGTGGGGATCGACGAGGTGGCCGGCGACCTCGATGCGACCGCGGGCCACCAGTCGCTGCGGGTCGGGCACGTGGCCGGGCGGGCGAGCATCCGCGGCTCCCACGGCCCCATCGATCTCGGCGCGGTCGACGGCGACATCGACGTGCGCACCTCCGGCGCGCTGAGTGTCGACCGTGCAGGCGGCAACGTCGAGGTGCGCACGGCGCACGGGGGGATCCGGTTGCGCGAAGTGACGGGCGGCACGGTTCGCCTCGAGAACGGGTACGCCGGCATCGAGGTCGGCGTGCCCGCGGGCACCGCCGCCTGGATCGACGCCGCCTCGCGTCAGGGGATCGTGCGCAACGAGCTCACCGCCGAATCGGGACTCGAAGGCTCCGAGCGCACGGTGGAGCTCCGGCTGCGGGCGAACTACGGCGACATCCTCGTGCGCCGGGCGCTGCCCGCGCGGGCGAGCTGACCCGGCCCGGCTGGCCGGCCGATCGCCGCACCCCTGCTGCCCGGCCCGGTGCCTCGCCTGCCCGACCCCGCGGCTCGGCGCTGCGCCCTCAGTAGTCGATGCGCCCCGAGCGGTCGTGGAACTCGCCCGTGGGGCCGTCAGGGCCGAGGAGCGCGAGCGCGACCGTCGCATCCGTTCCCTCGGTCACGGTCTGGTGGCCGCTGTGCCGGTTGAAGTCGGTCGCGGTGTAGCCGGGGTCGCTCGCATTGATGCGGAACGACGGCAGGTTCTTCGCGTACTGCACGGTCAGGGCGATGACGGCGGCCTTCGACGCCGCGTACGGTACGGAGGGCACCGGGAACTCGTCACGGCCCTCACTGCGCAGGAATCGCGGCCAGCCCACACCCGAGGCCACGTTGACGACCACCGGATGCGCCGACCGCCGGAGCAGGGGAAGCGCGGCCTGGGTGACCCGCACGACCCCGATCACGTTCGTGTCGAACACGGACTGCATCGCCTCGGCAGAGAGGTCGTCGACCCCGAAGGAGGTGCCGAGGACGCCCGCGTTGTTCACGAGCACGTCGAGCTCGGGCAGGGAGGCGAGCGCGGCGTCGACGCCGGCCTGGTCGGTGACGTCGAGCTGCACGAGGTGGGCACCCAGCTCGCGGGCCGCGTCGCCGTTCGCGAGGTCGCGCATCCCGGCATAGACGGTGTGGCCGGCATCGATCAGGCGGCGGGCGGTTTCGAGTCCGAGGCTCTTGTTGGCCCCGGTGATGAGTGTCGTTGTCATGTCTCCAAGACTGCGGGCGTGCCGCCGCAGCACCCAGGCCCCGGCCGACGGTGGGACCACGGGTACCACGACCATCCCGCCCCGCCGGGGGAGGATGGAGACGAGAGGAGGCGCGCATGAGCGAGTTCGCCACCGTGCTGCGATCGTGGCGCGACCGCGTGACCCCGGCCGAGGTCGGATTGCCGGCCGGTTCGGGCCGGCGCGCAGCCGGACTCCGCCGGGAGGAGCTCGCGGCCCTCGCCGGCGTGAGCGTCGACTACATCGTGCGCCTCGAACAGGGCCGGGCTGCGACCCATCGCCGCAGATGCTGCGCGCGCTGGCCCTCGCTCTGCGTCTCACCGAAGACGAGCGCGACCATCTCTACCGCGTCGCCGGCGTCGCCGCGCCCGGTCCGGGCGTCGTTCCGCAGCACATCACGCCGGGGGTGCAGCGCCTCGTCGACCGCCTCGGCGACGTGCCGCTCGCGGTGTTCTCGGCCACTCACGACATCCTGCTCTGGAACCCGCTCTGGGCTGCGCTGACAGGAGACCCCTCCTCGCGCGTGGGCCTCGAGCGCAACCTGGTGTGGCGCCACTTCACTTCGGGTCACGACGGCGTCGAGTACAGCGCCGAGCACGAGGAGGAGTTCGCGAGCGACCTCGTGGCCGACCTCCGCGCCGCCGTCGGCCGCTATCCCCGGGATACCTCGCTCACCCAGCTCGTGGCCCGTCTTCGTGCCACCTCGCCCGACTTCGAGCGACGCTGGGCCCAGGCACGGGTGGCCGAGCATCGCTCGAGCCGCAAGACGATGACGCGCACCGTCGTCGGGCCGATCACGGTCGACTGCGACGTGCTGACCGTTCCGGGCGGCGACCTGCGGATCGTGGTCTACACCGTGGCGCCCGGGTCGGGGGATGAGGCCAGACTCGATCTTCTGCGGGTCGCCGGCCTGCAAGCGCTCGAGACGACTCCGTAGCGTGCTGGTGACCCAGGTGCGTGGGACAAGACTCCCCGATTGACAGTTAGAACTCAAACAGTTAGAGTTCTGAACATGGACGAACCGGAGATCGACTTCACCACCAGCCTGGAGCTCCTGCGCTGGATCGGCTGGGCTCAGCGCAAAGCCGCCGAGGACTGGATCCGGGAGCGCGAACTCACGCACGAGCAGGCTTTCGCTCTCGGATTCCTGGTGCAGAACCCCGGTTCCATCCAGCGCGACATCGCGCAGATGACCCGCACGACCGCCGCGAGCGTGTCGAGCCTCCTGCAGGGGCTCGAACGCCGGGGTCTCGTCGAGCGCCGAACCGAGGAGGGCAACGAGCGCAGCAAGCGCGTCTACGCCACCCCGGCCGGCGCCGAGCTCATCGCCGGGTTCGACGAGGCGATGGCCGGAACCGAGGAGAGCATCCTGGCTCCTCTCGACCAGCAGGAACGGGATGCGCTCCACGCCCTGCTCGTGAAAGTCACCGCGGAACTGCCCCGCCCCACGCGCTAGCCGCAGCGGGGCGCGCCCACACTTCACACCCTTCACTCTCCCTCTGCCGTGCCGGCTCCCGTCGGCGCGCGCTCGAGCCTGCCCGGAAAGGAGCAGTCATGAGCACCACGACCCCCAACACCGACCCCGACCCCGACGCCGACGCCGACGCCACGAGCGTCACGAGCCCCTCCGGCGCGGCGCCCGACGCCGTCGGCACCAACCGCTGGTACCTCTCGGCCGCACCGATCCTCCGCGCCCTCGTGCATCTCTGCGTGCCGATGGCCGCCGCGATGATCGTGGGCGCCGTCTACAACGTCATGAACGCCGGCTTCGTCGGTTCCTTGCACGACTCCTCGCTCCTCGCCGCCATCACCTTCGGCACACCGCTGCTCGGCCTCGTGATGGCCGTGGGCGGGGTGTTCGGCGTCGGCGGCGGGGCACTCATCTCCCGGCTCCTCGGCGCATCCGAGCACGATCCGGGGGCCTCGGGCGAGATCAAGCGCGTCTCGTCGTTCGCCCTCTGGGGTGCGGTGATCACGGGCGCCGTGCTCGGCGGCATCGGCCTGCTGCTGCTCGGCCCGCTCGTCGGCCTGCTGGGCGCGGATGCTCCGGCCGTGCCCGCCACGAGCGCCTACGTGGGGGTCATGCTGGCCTTCGTCCCCGTGCTCGCCGCGGCCTTCTGCCTCGAGCAGATCGTGCGCGCCGAGGGCGCGGCCCGCCAGGTGATGGTGGGGCTCATCGGCTCCACGGTGGCGAACGTGCTCTTCGACGTGCTGTTCATCCTGGTGCTCAACTGGGGAGTGGGCGGCGCGGCCCTCGCGATGGGGCTGTCGAACCTCGCCGTGGTGATCTACTTCGTGGTGTGGCTGCAGCGCCACAGCGAGAACGTGAGCCTCGCACCACGCTGGTTCACCTTGTCGCCCGCCGTGCTGAAACCCGTGTTCGGGGTGGGCGTCGGCGAGCTGCTGCAGGCATCCTTTCTCATCGTCACCTCGCTCGTGCTCAACAACCTCGCCGCCGCCTATGGCGACAGCGCTCTGGCGGCGATGGGCGTGGCGGTGCGCATCGCGCAGGTGCCCGAGTTCCTCGTGATGGGCGTCACCCTCGGGGTGCTGCCGTTGCTCGCCTACGCCTACGGCAAGGGTGACCGGGTGCGTCTCGGTTCCGCGGTGCGGGCATCCGCACTGGTGGTGGGAGGCATCTCGCTGCTGTTCGGGGTGGCGGTGTTCGCGTTCCGCGAGCCGGTGTTCTCGGCGTTCTCGAGCGACTCCTCGGTGCTCGCCATCGGGGTGACCGTGCTGGCCGCCCAGCTCGTCGCGATGATCGTGAACGGGTTCACGGGTCTGCTCACCTCGCTCTTCCAGGCCACCGGGCGGGCCGTGCCGGCCATCGCGATGTCGATGGCGCAAGGGGTGCTGTTCATTCCGATCGTGCTGCTCGGAAAGCTCTGGTTCGGGCTCGGGGGCATCATCTGGGCGCTCACGGTCTCGGAGGGGCTCGTGTTCGTGATCGGGATCGTGCTGTGGCTCACCTCGCGCCGGGCGATCGAGCGAGGCCTCACCGAGGGTTCGCCGGAGCGCGCCGAGGAGGCCCTCGAGCAGGCCGCGTAGGGGCGCCGGCGTAGCCCGCGACCGCGGATCGCCGGTACCGTGGAGGTGAAGGGAGAGATCGATGACCGAGCACCGCATCTTCGGTACCAGCTTCGCGGCCATCCACGCCCTGTACGTGAAGAAGGTCGAGCGCAAGGGGCACAGCGAGGCCGAGGTCGACCAGGTCGTCGAGTGGCTGACGGGCTACGACCAGGCCGGCCTCGAGCGAGTGATCGCCGAGGAGGTCGATCTGAGAACCTTCTTCGCCCAGGCGCCGGCGTTCAATCCGAACGCCACGCTCATCACCGGCCTCATCTGCGGCATCCGGGTGGAGGAGATCGACGACCCGCTGATGCAGAGGATCCGCTACCTGGACAAGCTCGTCGACGAGGTGGCGCGGGGCAAGAAGATGGCGTCGATCCTGCGGGCCTGACGATTCATCCCCTTTTCGGTCACCGGACCTGCCTCACACCACGCAGAACTCGTTGCCCTCCGGGTCGGCCAGCACGACGTGATCGAGTTCGCCGTGCATCCGGTGCTCCTCGAGGGTGCGCGCGCCGGCGGCGGTGAGCGCGGCGACGGTGCTCCGGATGCGCGGCGTTCGCACCTCGGCGGGCTCGGCCCGGCCACCGCTCACCTTCAGGTCGAGGTGCAGGCGGTTCTTCGCGCGCTTCGCCTCGGGAACGACGAGGAAGCAGAGCTGCGGACGGATGCCGTCGGGGTCGACGATGGTCGCCCCGTCGTCCCACTCCGACTCGGGCACCTCGCACCAGAGAAACCATGCCGTCCAGCTCTCGAAGCCGGCGGGCGGCGGCGCATCCGTGTAGCCGAGCGCCGTCTTCCAGAACTCGGCGAGCACGCGCGGCGCCGCGCAGTCGACCGTGATCGACCACGTCGTCGTCATGCGTGCCGTCCTGACTCCACGCTCAGGCCTGCTGCCAGAGCTCGATGCGGTTTCCCTCGGGGTCGGTGACCCAGCCGAAGCGGCCGACGCCCGCCATCTCCTGCGTCTCCGCGGCCACCTGGGCCCCGGCGGCGCGCAACTGGGCGAGCATCGCCTCGAGGTCGGTCACGCGGAAATTGAGCATCACCTGCTGCTCGGAGCGCCCGAAGTAGTCGGTGCCCGCCTCGAAGGCGGCGAAGACGGTGGGCCCGGCACCCGGGTGCCAGAGCCCGTGCTCGTCGGCATCCAGGCCGAGGCAGTCGCGGTACCACGCCGTCAGTGCCTCGGGGTCGTTCGCCCGCACGAAATAGCCGCCGATTCCCTGCACGCGCTCCATGCGCACAGCATGCCACGACATCGAGCCCGAGTCACCGTCCTTGACGCATTCGCGCCGGCCGCTCTCGGGGGTACGGCCCAGACTGGTCGCGCAGGGAAAGTCGGCGGCCCGAAAGGACGATCATGGAGTTCGCATCCATCCGCGTCATCAACCGCTCGACCCTGTTCCGTGACCCCGACGGCGCCCTCGTGAACCTGTTCTCCCGCGCGGCCGGATGAACTGCGCTCAGAGCGCGCCCGCGTCGAGGACGACTCCGTCGGGCAGCATCAGGCGGGCCGGCTCACCGCAGCCCGCATCATTGACAAGGGCGGGCGTGCTTGCGAGGTTGGACAGGCGGGTGCGCTTCTGATGCGACGCCAGACCGCGAACCGCGGGACACACCGCACGTCGAAGGAGACACCATGCCGGGACGCATCGAGATCGACCTCTTCAGTACGCTCGACGGAGTGATGCAGGCGCCGGGCGGCCCGGAGGAGGACACGAGCGGCGGGTTCACCTTCGGCGGCTGGCAGGCACCCGTGATGGACGAAGCCGTCGGGGCCGAGGTGATGCAGGGAATCGGTCGGATGGACGCCCTCCTGCTCGGCCGCCGCACCTACGACATCTTCGCGGGCTATTGGCCTCATCAGCTCGAGGGTCCCGAGAGTGCGATCGGCGAGCCCTTCAACGCCATGCCGAAGTACGTCGCCTCCCGCGGCGCGCCGGACCTCTCCTGGAACAACTCCCACCTGCTGGGCAGCGAGCTGGCGGCCGAGATCGCGGGACTGCGCGAACGGCACAACGAGATCCACGTGATCGGCAGCATCGACTTCGCCCGCACCCTCGTGGCGCAGGGCCTGTTCGACCGGCTGGACCTCTGGGTGTACCCGATCGTGCTCGGTGCCGGTAAGCGGCTGTTCCCCGCCGAGGGCGAACCGGCCAGCCTCGAACTGCTGGAGCCCGCCGTGAGCACGGAGAAAGGGGTGCTGATTCTGCACTACGGCCCCACCGGGCTCCGCCCGGCGACCGGGGACATGACCGCCTGAGTCGCTCTACTCCTGCTGACCGAGCTCGCTGCTGGAGGGATTGACGTAGCTCGAGCGCTGGGGGTCCGCCTTCGGCTGTGCGGCGTTCGTGGCGTCCTTGTCCTGGTAGAACTCGGCGTCGGCGCGGGCCTGGGCATCGAGACCGTCGAGCTTCTCTTCGGCGGTGGCGTCGTCGGAGCCCGCCATGATCGGTTCGTCTTGCGTGCTGTCGCTCATGCTCGAGACCCTAGACCCTCGTCAGGCATCCCGCCCGCGCCCGAGGGAGCGCCCCTCCGGCGGAGAGTGCCCGACCCGTGTCGAGGCCGGTCGAGAAGCGGCTGCGCCGTCTACGCGCTCCGCTCGCTCCGCACCGCGGCACCGGCCCATTCGACGGCGAGGGCGTCGAGTGAGAGGCCGAGTGTCGAGGCCAGGGCGGCGACCACGCCGAAGGCGGGGCTCGGCAGCCGCCCGGTCTCGATCTTGCGGAGGGTCTCGGGCGAGATGCCCGCGGATGCCGCCACCTCGTTCAGAGTGCGGCTCGCCCGCGCCCGCCGCAGGGTGGCGCCGAGGCGGCGGCCGGCCTCGAGCTGCTCGGGGGTGAGGGGTGCGCGAACCATCATGGGGAGCCTCCGGGGTCGGCCACCGGCCGGACGGCGGCGGTATCGTCAGGGCAGTTCGGTATTATCATACCGCTATGATCGAATTGCACACCCCCGCCGAGATCGAGCGGATGCGGCCGGCCGGCGCCTTCGTGCGCGATACGCTCGCCACGCTGTCGGCCCGTGCGGCGGTGGGCATGAACCTCCTCGAGATCGAGCACGCGGCCCGCCGCCTGGTCGACGAGCGCGGCGCCGTCTCCTGTTACTGGGACTATGCGCCCTCGTTCGGCAACGGCCCGTTCCGCAACGTGATCTGCCTCTCGGTGAACGACGCCGCCCAGCACGGGCTGCCGCACGACTACCGGCTGCGTGACGGCGACGTGCTGAGCCTCGACTTCGCCGTCTCCGTCGACGGCTGGGTGGCGGATGCCGCGGTCACCGTGATCGTCGGCCGGGCCGACCCCGCCGACGAGCGTCTCATCCGCTCCACCCGGGAAGCCCTGGCCGCGGGCATCGCCGCCGCGCGGCCCGGCAACCGCATCGGCGACGTCTCGGCGGCGATCGGGGCCGTCGCCTCCGTCTACGGCTACCCGGTCAACCACGAGTTCGGCGGCCACAGCGTCGGGCGTACGATGCACGGCGACCTGTTCATCGACAATGACGGTCGCCCGGGTCGTGGGGTGCGCATCCGGTCCGGCATGGTGTTCGCGCTCGAGCCCTGGTGGGCGAAGACCACGGCACGGGTGCGGATGGACGCCGACGGCTGGACCGTGCGCTCGGCCGACGGCAGCCGCGCCGCGCACACCGAGCACACGCTCGCGGTGACCGACGACGGGCCGCTGGTGCTGACCGCCTGAGCTGGCTCGGGCTTGCTCCCGGTGCGGCTCGGGCGGAGGGCGCACGATGCCGTGCTGCGGACGGCGGGCCGATGCCCGGTGCCCGATGGCCTGTGCCCCGCGCCCGCTCCCGTCGTGGCGCGGCCGGTGGCCCCGGGAGGGCGCGCCGGCTCAGCGGCGCCCGACAGCGCGATGCCGGAGCACGCCAGGGATGCGACCCGACTTCGGCAGCGCCGAGCCGTGTGCGAACCCGGCCCACAGCGCTCGCGTCGCGCGCGCCGCCGCGTCGAGATCGCGCCACTCCGAGCCGGCCACGATGGCGGCCTGCGCCCAGGTCTTCTCGTCGCCGAAGAGCAGGGGCAGGTCGATGGTGTGCGCCGAGCCGAAGGGGTTCCCCGGTGCCGCCCACGAGATGAGGTAGCGGTCGGCTCGACCGCCGGCCCTCGCGTGACGCCGGGCGAAGCGGCGGGAGCTCCGGCCGTAGACCGCCGCCGTGACCGCGGACACGAGCCCACGGCGCAGGAGCGGGCCGATCACGGGCCAGGCCGCCACCCGGGCGACGGCCGGGATGCGCGGCACGAACAGCCGGGCCTCCTCGACCGTGTGCCCGATCAGGATGTCGATCTCCGGCGCCACGCGCGACCACACCGCCTCGATCTCGGCCTCCGGTGGAAGGGGCGCGTGTCCGTACTGCGTGCCGAACGGCATCCCGGCCTTCAGCCCGCTGCCGGCGGCGAGCCGCCCGATGGCCGCCTCCCGGGCGACCAGCTCCTCGGCGGGGACGTCTGCGCCGATGCCTGCGGCCGCGGCGGCCATCGTCGCGTTGATGGCGGCACGTCCTCGGCCCAGCCCCAACGGCGCGCTCTGGATGATCGCCCGCCGGAACAGGCTCGGCGCATCCGGCACCGCCATCAGCTGGGCGACCGCGTCGGCGCCGGCCGACTGTCCGAAGGCGGTGACCTCCCGCGGGTCGCCGCCGAAGGCCCGGATGTTGCGCTGCACCCAGCGGAACGCCTCGACGATGTCGAGCAGCCCGAGATTCGCGGGGCGGCCCGGGGTGCCTCCGAGGAAGCCGAACAGCCCGAGGCGGTAGGTGACGGTCACCACGATCACGCGCTGCTCGGCCACGAGGGCCGCCGGGTCCATGATGGGCAGGTCGCCGGCGCCCGAGACGTAGGAGCCGCCGTGGATCCACACCATCACCGGCAGCGTCTCACCGGGCGTGAGGTCGGCGGGCGCGGTCACCGAGAGATGTTGGCAGTCCTCGTCGAACCGCCGCTCGGAGGCGCTCTTGCCGAGCACCTCGTCGAGGAACGGCACCGGGGCTTGCGGGCAGGCCGGTGACCACGCGGTGGCGAGCAGCTCCTCGTTGCGGTCGGCCGCGGCCACCGGAGGTTCGAAGCGGCCGGCCGTGGCGTACGGGATGCCCGTGGCCCGAACGACGGCGCCGTCGTTCCAGCCGCGCACCGGGCCTCGCGGGGGCGTGAAGAGAGGGCCAGAGGTGTCCTCGCGCTCGGGGTCGGTCTCGACGGGGTCGTGCAGGCTCACCCGACCCATTCTGCACCGCCGAGTCGATGAACGGGCCGAGCTCCGCCGACGGCGCGAACCTCCCGTGCCGGCGGAACCGCCTGAAGTCCCCGAAGTGCTCCAAGCGCTCGAACCGCTCGAAGCGCTAGAACTGCTCGAAGCGCTCGATCGAGCAGGGCCGGCTCCGCCTCAGGCGGCGAGGGCGAACGCGCCGGCGGTCACGGAGACCGTGCTCCTGCTCGCGGCCGGGCTCGAGGCGCCCGCTCTCGACTGCAACCGCTCCGCGACCCCGCTCGTCAGCTCGAGCAGCGATCGCTCGAGAGCCCCGCCGAGCGCCGCGAGGATCTCGCTCGACGGCTCCTTGAACCCTCGTTCGATCTCCGAGAGGTATTGCGGCGACACGCGCGCCCGTCCGGCAACCTTGCGCAGCGACTCGCCGCGCGCGAGCCGTGACTCCCGCAGCTCCTCGCCCACGAGCTCGCGCCACAGGCGCTCGGCCGGCATCGGAGGGACGGCCACCGGATGGGCGGGTGCCGCCTGCGCGGGCTCGTCGCGGACGAGGGCGGGCTGGTCTGCAAGCGGTCGGCTCATGCGCCCAGTCAATCGCGCGAGCCGCGCCCCGCGCATCCGGTTCCGCTCACAGCAGACAGCTGCGCAGCAGAAGCCGTGCGCCCGCGACAGGCGACACGCCGCTCAGGATCGCGCCTTGCGACAGGCCGATCTCGGGCAGGTACGACGACACGAAGACGAGGTGCCCGACGGCCGGATGCGTGCCCGCCTCGGCGATGACGGTGCCGCCGTAGGAGTGCCCCACCACGATCGCCGGGCCCGAGGCCGCGAGCGTGTCGGGCTCGTGCCGCAACGCCGCAACGCCGCCGACGAGCCCGCCGCTGCGCTCTTGCGGCGTCGTCTCTCCACACGACGGCAGGGCGAGCACGCGGCTCCGGATGCCGGTGCGCGCCTCGAGCAGTTCGGCCGTGGGCCGCCACCACCACGCGCCGTCCCGCACCAGTGCGCCGCGCACGAAGATCAGCTCCATCGCCTGCCCTTTCGGCGGGGACGGGTCTCGCGCCCGATCTGACGCGCCCGTCTCCTCGACCGTACGGCGCTGCGCGCTCCCGTGCGCCCGGATCCGCCCAGGGCAGCCGGGCACTGAGACCTCACCCGGCGTCGGAAGAGCTCTTGCGGGGCCGGCCCCGGGGGTTCGGCGGACGGAGATCGGCGGGCGAACGGCCGGCCTTGGCGAGGGCTTGCCTCAGCAGCATCTCGATCTGCGCGTTCACGCTCCGGAGGTCGTCGGCCGCCCAGCGGGCGAGCGCGTCGTGCAGGGCGGGATCGATGCGCAGCAGGAGCTGCTTGCGCTCGGTGCTCATGACCCCGTCACGAGTAGAGGGTTCCGGTGTTCACGATCGGCGACGCCGGCTGGTCGCTGCACAGCACCACCATGAGGTTGCTGACCATGGCGGCCTTGCGTTCGTCGTCGAGCTCGACGATGCCGTCCTCGCTGAGCTTCGTGAGCGCGAGGTCGACCATGCCGACGGCCCCCTCGACGATGCGGGTGCGGGCGGCCACGACCGCGTTCGCCTGTTGGCGGCGGAGCATCGCCTGCGCGACCTCGGCGGCGTAGGCGAGGTGGCTGATCCGCACCTCGATGATCTCCACGCCCGCGAGCGAGATGCGCTCGGCCACTTCGTGCGCGAGTTCGTCGGCCACCTGGTCGGTGGATCCGCGGAGCGAGGTCCCCCCGGTCTCCGAGCCGTCGTAGGGGTGGGTGGTCGCGATGTGACGCAAAGCCGACTCCGCCTGCACCGACACGAAATCGACGTAGTTGTCGACCGCGTAGGTGGCCTTCGAGGTGTCGGCCACCTGCCACACGACGATCGCGGCGATCTCCACCGGGCTGCCGTCGGCGTCGTTGACCTTCAGTCGGTTCGTCTCGAAGTTGCGCACCCGCACGCTGACGCTGCGGCGCGTCGACAGCGGCACCACCATCGACAGGCCGGTGCGGCGCACGGTCCCGATGTAGCGGCCGAAGAACTGCACCACCTTGGTCTGGCCGGGCTGCACGATCACGAGTGAGCTGAGCAGCAACGCGAACGCCGCGAAGAACAGGAGCGAGACGGCCTTGGCGGCATCCGGGAGCACGGCGAGCAGAATGATCCCGATGGCCAGCAGGGCGAGGGATGCGCTCAGCGCGACACCGCCGGGAAGCGAGGCCGCCTCGCGCTCGGTCACGTCGACCCGAACGCCGTCGTGCCCGACGGGGACGGTCTCGACGGAGGTCGGGGTCGGGGTCGTGTCAGTGCTCATGGGCGGCATCCCTCGTTCGCGAATAAAAGTGATATCACTTTATCGCGGAAGACGGCCCGCGGCCAGTGCGGATGGCACGCGGGCAGGGCCCCTACTCCGTGCGCAGCTCCAGGTACTTCGCGATCAGCGCCTTCGTCGAGGAGTCCTGCGAGGCGAGTGCCGCGGCATCGCCGTCGACCGCCGGGGCGATCTGCAGAGCGAGCTGCTTGCCGAGCTCCACCCCCCACTGGTCGAAGGAGTCGATGCCCCAGATGGTGCCCTCGGTGAACACGATGTGCTCGTAGAGCGCGATCAGCTGACCGACGACCGAGGGCGTGAGCGCGGGCGCGAGGATCGAGGTGGTGGGCCGGTTGCCGCTGAACACGCGCGCAGGCACCACCGACTCCGCGGTGCCCTCGGCCCGCACCTCCTCGGCCGTCTTTCCGAAGGCGAGCGCCTTGGTCTGCGCGAAGAAGTTGGCGAGGAACAGCGAGTGCACGTCGGCGCCGGGCGCGACCGCCGCCCCGTCGCCCACGGCGTCCTTCAGCGGATGCGCCGGGTTGGCCACCGCGATGAAGTCGGCCGGGATGAGCCGCGTGCCCTGATGGATGAGCTGATAGAAGGCGTGCTGCCCGTTGGTGCCCGGCTCACCCCAGAAGATCTCGCCGGTGTCGGTGGTGACGGGGGAGCCGTCCCAGCGCACGCTCTTGCCGTTGGACTCCATGGTGAGCTGCTGCAGATAGGCCGGGAAGCGGTGCAGGTACTGCGCGTAGGGCAGCACGGCGTGGCTCTGCGCCTTGAGGAAGTTGGAGTACCAGACGTTCAGCAGCCCCATCAGCACGGGCACGTTCTTCTCGAGCGGCGTGGTGCGCATGTGCTCGTCGATGGCGTGGAACCCCGCCAGGAAGTCGCGGAAGCCGTCGGGCCCGATCGCGATCGCGACCGAGGTTCCGATGGCCGAGTCGACCGAGTAGCGGCCGCCCACCCAGTCCCAGAAGCCGAACGCGTTCTCGGGGTCGATGCCGAAGGCGGCCACCTTGTCGAGCGCGGTCGAGACGGCCACGAAGTGCTTGGCGACGGCGCCGGTGCGGGCCGAGTCGTCGTCGGCGATGGCCCCGGATGCGACGAGCCCGTCCCACAGCCACTGCCGGGCCAGTCGCGCGTTGGTGAGCGTCTCGAGGGTGCCGAAGGTCTTGGAGGCGACGATGAAGAGCGTGGTCTCGGGGTCGAGGCCGGCGGTCTTCTCGTAGATGTCGGACGGGTCGATGTTCGACACGAAGCGGGCCTCGAGGCCCTCCTGGGCGTAGGGCTTGAGGGCCTCGTAGACCATCACCGGCCCGAGGTCGGAGCCGCCGATGCCGATGTTGACCACGGTCTCGATGCGCTTGCCGGTGACGCCGGTCCATTCGCCCGAGCGCACGCGGTCGGCGAAGGCGAACACCTTGTCGAGCGTGGCGTGCACCTCGGCGTCGATGTCGGCGCCGTCGACGACGAATCCGGCGGCGGGGTCGAGCGAAGCGGCGGCGGCGGTGCCGGCGGCGGGGCGGCGGAGCGCGGTGTGCAGCACGGCGCGGTTCTCGGTGACGTTGATGTGCTCGCCCGAGATCATCGCCTGGTAGCGCGAGGCGACCCCCGCATCCTGCGCCAGCTGCAGCAGCTGCGCGAGGATCTCGTCGGTCAGCAGGTTCTTCGACAGGTCGACCGTGAGGTCGGCGGCCTGGAAGGTGTACCGCTCGGCGCGGTCGGGCTCCGCGGCGAACCAGCCGCGCAGGTCGGGCTCGAATCCCGAGGCGATGGCCTCGAGCGCCGTCCACGCGGCGGTCCCGGTCGGGTCGAGGGGTGCAGTCGGGTCGATGGGCGCCGATTCGGCCATTGCTTCTCCTGAGAATCCTGAAGGCTCGTACCGCGCATCCGATGGTCACACCGCGATGCGCTCACCTCTCAACCTACCGGCCCCGGGCGCGCGATAGTCTGACGGCGGGGGGAACAGATGGCGGCGACGACGAGCATCTCGATCGCGCCTCTGCTCGGCGCGCCGGCGCAGCCGGGCATCGCCCGCCGCATCGGGCCGGGCGAGCGCACGGCCCGTCGGGTGCTCGTGATCGACTCGGCCCTGCTCATCGTGCTCGTGGTTCTCGTGCATCTCGCCATGGTGGCTCAAGGCGGCCAGGGCGCCTTCCCGCTCTGGGCCACCGCGATCAGCTGGGCCGCCGCCGGTGCCACCCTGCTGGCGGGAATCCTGGCTCGGCACGTCTCCGACCACACCCTGAGGGTGCTCGCGGTTGTGGCTGTCGCCGGATACTACGCGACCCTCGTCAGCTTTCCGTTCGCCGTGCCCGCGGAGGGGATCGCGCGCATCCCGTGGACGCTGTCGGCCTCGGGCGCCGCCGCGGCCGCCGCCCTCGTCGCCGGCGGGCGGGGTCTCGCCTGGCTGACGGTGGCGGCCGGGGCCACCGCGGGAATCCTCTACCGCACGCTCTACGGCGGCCTCGACCTCGACGGCGTCGTGAACGACGCGCAGGCGCTGCTCACCGGCGCGGTGATCTGCGTGATCGGTGCGCACATCCTGTCGGTGGGGCGCGGCCTGGATGCGGCGGCGGCGTCGACCACCGCTGCAGCCGCCCGCGAATCAGCCGAACGCGGCCGGCTGACGGCGCGCACCCGGGCGGCGGCGCTCATGCACGACGAGGTGCTCGCCACGCTCTCACTCGCCGCGTCGGGTCTGCCGATACCGCGCGAACGCCTGGCGGAACAGGCGCGGGAGGCCGCATCGATGGTCTCCCGGCTGGCCGACGAGCAGGCGCACGAGCCGGCGTCGCTGCGCACCGCGCTGGCCGAGGAGGCGCGGATGCACGGCGCGGTCTTCCTGCTGCGCGATGAACGCGCGACGGCGGCCGGGCCGAGCGCGTCGGCGGCGGCGGGAGCCGGCCCGGCCCCCGCCATCGCAGCCCCCTCGGAGGCCGCGCACGAAGCCCTGGTCGGCGCCACCCGGCAGGCGCTGCGCAACAGCGAGCTGCACGCCCCCGGTGCCGCACGCCGGGTGGTGCTCGTGCAGGCCGAGGCGGAGCTCCGCGTGGAGATCTCCGACGACGGCCCCGGATTCGACCCGGCCGCGATCGCCGACGACCGTCTGGGCATCCGCCAGAGCATCGTCGGCCGCATGGCGCGGCTGAGCGGAGGTGGCGCCGAGATCGAGTCCGCGCCGGGCCGGGGAACCCTCGTGCGCCTGCGCTGCGCCGCCGCGCCCATTCGGGGCCTGGATGCGACGGGCGGCGCGAGCGCCCGCCGTGCGCTCCGAGCGGGCGTGGGTGTGCTCGCACTGCTCTACGTGGTCGTCCAGGTGCTGTGCGCCGTGCTCGCCGCTGTCGCCGTGCCGCACTCGTGGCCGCTTCAGCTCGGCATGCTCGCGCTCGCGCTGGTGGCCGCCGAAGTGCTGCGGCGCTCGCCCCGCCGGGTGCCCTCGCCGGGCCGCACCGCTGTGGTGCTGGCACTGTCGTGCGGCGGGCTCGTCGTCGCAGCCTCGGCCGCGGGCATCCACCCCGGATCGCTCTACTCCTACGGGAACGCGTGGTTCGCCGTGGCTGTCGCCTTCCTGCTCGTGGCGCTCGCCCTGCGCCGGCGCGTCGCGGCCGCACTCGCGGGGGCGGGAGTGATCGTCGCCGTGCTCGTCGTGACCGGCGCCCTGCTAGGCATGCCGGCCGCGATGATCGTGCAGGTCACCGTCCGGCCTGTGGTCATCGTCGGGCTCGCGGTCGCCCTGCTCGTGGCGGTGGAGCGGATGCAGCGGCGCATCGCCGAGCTGCACCAGGACTCCGTGGCCTCCGCCGAACGGGAGAGCTGGACCCTCGCGGCCCGGGCCGAACTCACCGCGCGGGTCGCCGAGCTGGCTCGCACGGCGGTTCCGCTGCTCGAGCGCATCGGCGAGGGTGGCGAACCCACCCAGGCCCAGCGGCGCGAATACGCCAGTTGCGAGGGTGAGCTGCGCGACGCGCTTCGCGCCGGGTCGCTCGCCCGCGAGCCCGTGATCGGCGCGGTCGCAGCGGCGCGCGAGCGCGGAGTCGACGTGGTGCTTCTGGACGACAGCGGGGGAGCGGTCGACGACGGGCTCGTCGACCCCGTCGTGTCGTGGATGGCCGCGGAGATCGCGACGGCGCGCATCCGGGTCGTCGGCCGGCTGCTGCCGCCCGGGCGGGAAGCGCGCGCCAGCGTCTCCGTCGACGGCCGGCTCACCGAATTCGCGGCGAACCGGCCCCCGGGCGCCGTCGAGCAGGGTTCCGGGCGAGGGGCGCGGTCGGTCAGGGTCCGGTGATGAGCTTCCACGGCGAGTAGTCGTGGTCGAGCACGGAGCGATCGGGGCTCTTGCCCTGCGACCACCAGCGCGCCTCGTACGCCGTGCCGTTCAGCTGCACGCGGTCGCCCTGGTCGTAGAGCGTCGTGGCCGACCAGTCGGGGTAGGTGCCGGGCGGCAGCGTGGGCAGGGCGAACGGGGTGTCGCTCGCGAGCACCGGGCCGAGGTAGCTCCACGCGGAGGCGCCCGCGTCGAGGGTGGGGTCGTCGGGGGTCGCGCCGTCCTCGTTCCACCACTTGGAGACGTAGACCGAGCCCTTCCACACCACCATCACGCCGGCGGAGTAGTAGGTGGCCGACGACCAGATCGGGTAGGGGCTCGTGGTGGCGTCGTCGGGGATGATCTCGCTGGTCTTGAGAACGGCGGGTCGGCCTGAGGGGGTGCCGCCGTAGCCGTCGGCCATGATCGTCGCGAAGCTCTCCCCGGCCTGCTCGATGCCGCTGCACGAGGTCGAGACGATCGTGAGGTTGGGGTAGTTGCTGCCGCAGGTCTGGTCGCGGTTGAGCGACCACATCGACAGGCGCTGAACCCCGTGCTCGGTGGCGAAGGCGTTGAGCGCGCGGGCGTCGTCGGTGCTGAAGATCTCGCGGGGCACGTCGTTGCGGCCGATCATCGGTGTGGCACCGAGCAGGGCCCAGGCGCCGCCGTCGGGAAGGGCGATCTTGCGGTCGTTCCAGACCGTCGCGAGCTGGGCCTCGGTCGCCGTGAGCGCATCCGTGCTGAGCGTCGACATCGGGGTGGTGCCGTCGGTGCCGAAGTCCATCGTCATGGCGTTGACGCCCGCGATGTCGACGCCGGCGTCCAGCAGCGCGTCGACCTGGGCGATGCCGTCGGCGGTGAGTCCCTGCGGGGACACCGGGAGGGTCAGCCACACGTCGAGCGAGCCGCCGCTCGAGCGGCGCGCCTCCTGCAGCTGGGCGACGGCCTGGGCGCGCCGGGTCGAGGCGGCCGCGTTCGTGAGCATGGCGCCCTCGAGGTCGAGGTCCATCACGTCGATCTGGTAGCGGTCCATCACGGTGCGGTACGCGGCGGTGAGGGCGCTCGTGCTCGAGCAGGCCGCGGCGAGCTCGGTGTTGATGGCGCCGCCGAAGGAGACGGCCAGCGGCTGGCCCTCTCGGCGCATCCGTTCGATCCGGCGATCGAGTTGGAAGGTCTGGCCGGCCTGATCCAGGGTGTAGTTCTTGCCCCAGGTGGGAGTGCAGTCCTGGTCACCGGCGGCGACCACGAAAGCGAGGACGGCGCCGCCGGCGGCACTGTCGAAGGCGCTCGTGGCGAGCTGGGCGCCGGTCTCGAGGGTGACGTCGTAGTAGCCGGCGAACCAGCGGCTGGCGACGGAGGCTCCCTGCACCGCGGGCGGGAGGGCCGGCAGCACCGTGACGGCCGCGACCGAGGCGGGGATGATCACGAGGGCGGCGAGGCTGATCAGGAGCCGGAGGGGCGAGAGCCGGCGGCCGGCGTAGCGCGAGCTGCTGCGGGGGCTCATCGGAGTGCTCCGATCGTCTCGAGCGGGCCGTCGTCGACCACGACCGACCACACCGGGGCGGTCGACGCCGCGGTGACCGGGGCGCGCCTCGCGTCGACCCAGATCCAGTTCATCCAGCCGAACCAGAGGTCGCTGATGGCGTGGCCGACCCCGATCAGCCGCCCGACGCCCCAGAGTGCGGCGAGGGCGGTGAAGCCCGCGAACACCGTGGTGCCCCAGTCGGAGGAGAAGCCGGCGCGCACGGCGATGGCGCCGGCGCCCACGGCGATCACGATCGGCGCGAGCACGGAGAGCGCCGGGGCGGGCGTGCGGGTGTTCACCTTCGGGGTTCGCATGAAGCGGGCCTTGCGTCCCGTGAGAGCCTGCGCCACCGAGGCGATGCTGCCGGCGAGGTTCACCGGCAGGAGCAGCAGGTTGAGGCCGTAGATGCCGAAGACGTCCCGGCGGCGGTAGCCGAGGTAACGCAGATCGGAGGCCATCTCGATGAAGTACGGCGCGGCGATCAGCAGCAGCTGGGCGGTCACGAGCTGTCCGCCCAGCGGGTTGAGCGTGAGAACGGCC
Organism: Microbacteriaceae bacterium 3FA27C10; assembly: GCA_005502775.1. GTDB lineage: Bacteria > Actinomycetota > Actinomycetes > Actinomycetales > Microbacteriaceae > Herbiconiux. The sequence goes on along the minus strand of SCNI01000001.1, from coordinate 104,108 downwards.
AGCAGGCCGAGCGTCACCCAGGTGATGGAGCCCAGGTAGTTGGCCCGCAGCATCCGCTGGGCCATGCGGAGCGGTTCACCCTGGCGTCGCCGCGCCACCACGAGCTCGTGCAGCCGGGGCAGGATGAGCAGGCCGCCGTCGGCCCAGCGCCGGCGCTGGATCACGAGGGTGCCGAAGTCGGGCGGGGTGGCGCTGTAGCTCAGGCGCTCGGGGTAGTTCAACAGCGACCAGCCGTGCGCGACGATGTCGATGCTCGACTCGGTGTCCTCGATCACGGTGCGGTCGGAGATGAAGCGCACCACGCGCACGCCGTCCTCGTCGACCTCCTGGCGGATGTCCTCGAGCGCCCGGCGCCGAAGCACCGCGTTCGCGCCCACCCAATACGTGGCGTCGTAGGCGGTGAGCCCCTGGTGCACGATGTGCTGCAGATCGGTGGTGGCGCCCGCGAGGCGTTCGAGCCGGGTGGGGGAGCCCCGGTAAGCGGAGTAGGGGGTCTGAGCCACGGCGATGCGGGTGTTCTCGGGCTGGTCGAGCACGTGCACGAGGCGCAGACAGTACTCGGGGAGCAGCATCGAGTCGGCGTCGAGGGTGAGCACGAACTCGGGGTCCGGGGCGTGGATGAGCGTCTGCCCTTCGGCGGCGGCGGATGCGGCACCCGCCTCGTCGAGACGCACCAGCGTGAGGCCGCGGTGGTCGCGCTGCTCGCGGTAGGTCCCGCCGAGCAGGCCCAGGTAGCTGTTGAGGTTCATCGCCTTGTTCGGCGCGTGCGAGAGCGAGGCGTAGCGCTTGCGCTCGAAGACGCTCAGCTCGGCGGTGAAGATGTTCACGAGGCGTTGCAGCACCTGCTCGGCGCGGGCCTGGGAGAGCGGCGTCTCGTCGTTCTCGAGGGCGTCGTGCAGGGCGGTGGCCGTGGCGTCGAGGCTCGTCGCGAGGCCGCGCAGCACCTGGTCGGCGAAGAAGGCGTCGACGTGGGTGCGCAGGGGGGTCGCCTCTGCTCGCGCGCGCAGCCACTGGGCGGCGGCGGCGTGCTCGCGCATCACGATCTCGGTGGCGGCGCCGGCACCAGGCCGCTCGCGCAGGCTCGCCATCGCGGTGCTGATGCGGGCGCGCATCGGCTCGAGCTGGGCCATGATCTCGGGGGCGAGCATCCGGCTGCGCTCGAGCGACTCCCGGGCTTCGGGGGCGTCGGGGTCGGGGTCGTCGTCGAGGAGGAGCACGACCCTCAGCTCGGGGAACTCCTGAAGCGCCACCGACCAGAGCGACAGGCGCACGAGCTCGGGGTCTTCGGAGCGGGAGGGGAGCATGGCCACGAGGCGGGGCTCGCCGCTCCGGCTGTTCTGGCCGTCCTCGTTCTGCTGATCGTCCCGCTGGAACCGGGTGGCGAGCTCGTCGAGTGCGATGCGGCGGGCGCGCCGGTGGCTCGCGAAGCGCGGCAGGGCGGCCGAGCGGGCGAGCAGGTACATGCAGGCCGAGAAGGTGAGGAGGGTCACCGACACCAGGAAGACGATGGTCATCACCAGCTGGGTCGAGTCGCGGAGGGCGTCGCCGCGGGCGAGGGCCACCACGACCGTGACGAGGTAGAAGAGCCACAACAGCACGCACAGGGCGGGGGCTATGCGTGCGCGGGCCATGCGCGCGGCCGTGGGGACGGCGTGCAGGACGGGCTGCGGCGTCGCGTCCTTCTCGGTGCCGCGCTGGCGGCGCGACCGCGGAGGCGGCATCGTGGTGGCGTTCTCCTTGTCGGTGCGGGTCGTGCTCGCAGTGCGGGTCGTCTTGCCGGTTCCGGTCGATTCGGTTCCGGTGTTCTTCGCGGCTTCGATGCTCACGGTGTGGTGCCCCTTTCGGGCGGGCGTGCGCGTCAGATCTCCCCATCGCGCTCGCGGCGCCGCCCCTGGGTGGGAGGCGCGCCGCGATTCCCCGCAGCGACAGTCTGACCGCTCGGCTCGGCCGGGAACGGCGGTGTCAGCCACTCTTTCGAGTGGTTGTGGCGCTGATTTCGGGTGTTTCCGGCACGGTCTCGCGAGGGCACCACCGACAATCGCGAACTCGATCGGCTGATCAAGTCGCGCCCGCGCTGATCGAGGTGGAGCTCGAGTCGGTCGCCGCGTCGTGGCCGCAGCGCTGCAGGGACGGCGGTGGTGAAGTGCTGACGCTGACGCGCCAGTGGCCGTTCGGCGGTGCTGGTGCGGGAGGCGCCGACGAGTGTCACGGGTCAGCATCCGTCTCTGCGGAGGCAGGAGCGGCCGCGGACCCTGCGGCAGCGGGCCACCGGGGCATACGCCACAGGGCGGGATCCGGAGGCGGCGCCGGGGGCAGAGTTCTGCGGCGTGTCACGGGTACCGGAGTCTGTGCAGTGTCGATCCAGCGCGGGGGGACGACGTGGAGGGACCCCGCCCGACATGAGGAGTCGCCACGACGAGGTGTGGACGTGGGAGTGGCGGAAGTGGCAGAGCAGCACCCCGTTGTCGATGTCGGTGCGGCCGGGCGGATGGGCCGGCGACCGCCAGCCCTCGACGTGGTGGGTCTCGCACCAGGAGGGCGGGCGATCGCAGCCCGGCCAGACGCATCCGCCGTCGCGAGCCGCGAGAGCGCGATTCTGGGCGGGCGAGAAGAGCCGGCGCGCCTTGCCGTGGTGCAGCACCTCGCCCCGGTCGCCGAAGACAGTGGCCACCACGGGGGAGTGCCATCGCAGCCGCTCGATCGTGGAGACGGGCAGCGGCTCGTCGATCCCGTCGACCCACCCGGCTCCGCGCCCGGCCCCGAGGTCGGCGAGGCTCACGTGCACGTTGACCGTGGTGGTGGCGCCCGCGAGGTGCGGCTGCTCGGGTGCGGCGGCGGCGGGCCCGGTGAGTTCGGTCGCGGCATCCGCGAGCCGTTGCGGACCGGTGCGGACGTCGGCCGTGACGGTCTGGGCGGCGAACTCCTCGTCACTGCGGAATCGCGGGCTCGTTCGGGGGCTGATCAGCGCCTGCATCGCGCCCAGCCAGAGTGCGCCCGCCTCGGGCGTGAGCGCGATGCGCCCCCGGTACATGCCGTCGGCCGCCCGCGCCAGGGTGAGCGCACGCGCCTCCGACTGCGCTTCGGCCCGCGGTTCGAGGCCGTCGGGGTCGACGAGCTCCCGGATGCGCACCGCGAGCCGGGCGACATCGTCGACAGCGAGCTGTGACCCCACGGTCGCCTCGACGAGCTGCAGCTCCGCAGAGGCCAGGGCGGTCGCGTCGACACCGCGCTTCGTCAGACGCTCGCACTCGCGCGTGATGACCGCCGCACACTCGACGCCGAGGTCTCCGCGCTGCATGGCGCGGCGCACCTCGGGGAACGGCGCGGGCCCCAGCTGCCCGCCCAGGAGCTCGGCGCCGCGCATCCGGTCGCCGAGTTCGAGCCGGCTACGCGCTTCGTGCAGGGATGCTCCGGTCACGGCAGCGAGCAGCTTCGCGGGAGTGGCGAAGTTCTGCGATCGACTCAGCCCCTCGTCACCGAGCCCGCTCCGCGAGCGAGCGCCGATCTCGGCGGCGTAGCCGACCTGCGCCGCTCCCACGATGCGCGCGAGCCGTTCGATCGCGGCGGCTCCGGCGAGCAGTTCGTCGTCGTCGAGACCACGGGGAGGCGCGCCGAAGCCGGCGATGAGCCGCGAGGCGATCTCATCGAACAGCGGCGTGTTCTCGGTCATGGAAATAGTCAAACACCAGCCACTGACATTCACTCACTTTCTGCCGCCCGCGGGGGACGGCCCCGTGACGGCGGGCCTCCTCGACGCTCGCGATCGGTGCGCAGGGCACCCGCTAGCCTGGATGCGTGTTCGCACCTCTCAGTCGCCTGCGAGTCGCAGCAGCCGTCGCCGTCAGCCTGACCGTGGTCACCCTCGCGGGGTGCTCGAGCACCAGCGCGCCGGCCTCGGCCCCGGCGGCCTCGGTCGCGGACTCGGTTGCGTCCACCCCGGCCGCATCGGCGGACTCCGCGATCCCCGGCGGTGCCTTCGACCCGGTGCTCGCCTTGATCGTGCAGCGACTGGCCACCGGCGACGCAGTCGCGGCAGCGAAGCACTTCAGCGGGCAGCCCGTGACGGATGCCGCCCGCGAGAAGGCCGTGCTCGACGCCGCTGCGGCCCGCGCCGCCGAGATCGGGGCCGACCAGGCCTACGTCGCCGCGGTGTTCGCCGACCAGATCAGTGCGAGCAAGCAGATCCAGCAGTCGCTCCTCGACGCCTGGGCGTCGGGCGCGGCCGCCCCGCCCACCACGGCGCCCGACCTCGCCACCCAGGTGCGTCCCGTCCTCGACGCGATCACGCAGGACCTCGTGCCGGCCCTCGCCGCCGTCGAGCGCTACCGCACAGACCCCGGATGCGCATCCGCCGTCGCTGAGGCGGCATCGGCCGCGGCGACGGCCGCGGACTCTGCGACATCCGGCACGACCACGACCACGACCACGACCGCTTCAGTCGCGGCGGCAGCACCACCCGGAGCGGCGAGCGTCGCTTCCCCGACCGCGCTGGCCGCCCTAACGGCGGCGACCGCCCACCTCTGCGGCTGATCGCCGACCCGTCAGCCGAAGGTGTCGAGCTGCCTGCGGAAGAACCGATCGGCGGCCAGCCGTACCTCGGCCGCGTTCCTCTCCGACGGCAGCGACCCGAATCCTTCGGCGGCGCTCAGCTCCGCAGCGACGAACGCCTCGAGCACAGCCGGTGGACGCCCGTCACCGAGTTCGCGGGTGACCGACTTCAGCGCGATGAGCTCGGCGATCGCCTTTGCCACCTCTCGCGGCACCTCGCTCTCGGCGGTCAGCGCGGGCAGGTCCATCGGCGGCAGCACGGCATCCGGATGCACGCGCAGCCAGCGCAAGGCCATCGCCGGCCGCAGAACGGAGAATGCGCGCTTGAGCGACGGCGATCCGGCCTTCTGCTGCTGCGCGACGTGCAGGTAGTGGCGACCGATGGCCGCGCGCTCGACGACCTCGGAGGCAAAGCCGAGCATCGCGTCGCGGAACTCCCGCGTACCCGAGTAGACGATCGGCGACCGCAGCCACTCGATCGCCGTCGCGTTTCCCTTCACGATGAGCTTGACCGCCTTCGCGAGGTCCCAGCCGTTCACGTCGAAGACGGCGTCGAGCGGCATCTCGATCACGTCCCGCTCCGGCCAGAGGGAGACGTAGCGCTCGGGCTCGCGCAGGTAGATGAACCGGCAGTCGTAGTCGCTGTCGGGCGACGGGAAGCCCCAGGCGCGGCTGCCGCTCTCGATCGCCCACGGGATGCGCACGGAATCGTCGCGGCTGACCGCGAACAGCATGGTATCGATCTGCTCGACGACCCGAGGGTCGAGTGTCTCCGGTATCGCGCGCATCGCGTCCGAGCCTTTCATGACCACGAGACCGTGGAGGGTCAGCCTAGCGACTCCCGCGCGCTGCGGACGCGGACGGACACCCCGGGAATGCCCCCGCCCCGCCCGGCGTTGCACCGCACGTGACCGCAACGAATCGCAAGAGCATCGGCTTCCTCTCCTTCGGGCACTGGACGCCGTCGCCGCAGTCGAAGACCCGCACCGCAGCCGACACCCTGCTCCAGTCGATCGACCTCGCCGTCGCCGCCGAGGAGCTGGGAGCCGACGGCGCGTACTTCCGGGTGCATCACTTCGCCCGCCAGCTCGGCTCGCCGTTCCCGCTGCTCGCCGCCGTGGGCGCGCGCACGAAGACCATCGAGATCGGCACCGGCGTCATCGACATGCGCTACGAGAACCCCCTCTACATGGCGGAGGATGCGGGCGCGGCCGACCTCATCTCCGGCGGCAGACTGCAGCTCGGCATCAGCCGCGGATCACCCGAACAGGTGATCGAGGGCTGGCGCTACTTCGGCTATCAGCCCGCCGACGGGGAGGACGACGCCGACATGGCCCGTCAGCACACGGAGGTCTTCCTACAGGTGCTGAAGGGCGAGGGCTTCGCCCAGCCGAACCCGCGCCCGATGTTCCCGAACCCGCCCGGATTGCTGCGCATCGAGCCGCACTCGGAGGGTCTGCGCGAACGCATCTGGTGGGGCGCCGCCTCGAACGCGACCGCCCGCTGGGCAGCCGAGCTCGGCATGAACCTGCAGTCGTCGACCCTCAAGGCCGACGAGACCGGCGAGCCGTTCCACGTGCAGCAGGCGAAGCAGATCCGGGAGTTCCGCGAGGCGTGGAAGGATGCCGGCCACGACTTCGAGCCGCGCGTCTCGGTGAGCCGCAGCATCTTCGCGATCACGAACGACCAGGACCGCGCCTACTTCGGCCACGATGGCGACAGCCAGGACCAGATCGGCCAGATCGACGCCAACCTGCGCGCCATCTTCGGCCGCAGCTACGCGGCCGAGCCGGAGCGCCTGGTGGAGCAGCTCGCCGAGGACGAGGCCATCGCCGAGGCCGACACCCTGCTGCTGACGGTGCCGAACCAGCTCGGCGTGGCCTACAACGCGCACGTGCTCGAGTCGATCCTCACCGAGGTCGCCCCGGCGCTCGGCTGGCGCTAGCCTCCCGCCGCGGGTTCCGAAGCGCCTCAGGGCAGCCGGATGCCGTACAGCGCGAGCTTGCGGTAGACGGTGGCGCGGCTCATCCCCAGCTCGGCTGCGGCGTCCTCGACCGCGATGCCCGGGCGGGTGAGCACCCGCACCATCTCGTCGCGCTCGAACGCCTTGATGCGCGGCAGGTGCTCGGCCCGCGAGAGCAGCTCGGGCGGCAGGTGCCGGGCCTCGATCGCATCGGTGCGCACGGCGGCCTCCTTCATCACGCTCGCGAGCTCGGCCACGTTCCCCGGCCAGGCGTAGTCGATGAGCGCTCGCGCCGCGGCCGGGGTGATGTCGACCCGTCGGCCCCGCGCCCGGAGGGCGAGACGGTCGGCGAGCGGCAGGATGTCGGCCACCCGCTCGCGCAGGGGCGGCACCTGGATCACGGTGTCGACCAGCGAGGCCAGCGGAGCGGGGATGCTGTCGAAGCGCTCCGCGGACATCGCGTACGAGCCCGAGGTCGTGGCGCCCCTCGTCGCGGCGCCGCTCGCGCCCGCGCTGCCGGCCTGCGCTGGGGCGCCGCCGGAGGCCCCGCCCGGCGAATCCGCCCGACGGCGAGAGGAGATGAGCAGCTCGCGGAGCCGCTCCGCCGCCGCCACGGGCAGCTGGTCGGTGTCGCAGATCACGAACCCGGTCTGCGGGTGCGCGAGCTCGGGCGTCCAGAACGACAGCCAGGACTCGACGTCGTGCGGTTCGGGCGCGTGCACGGCGAGCAGCCGGTCGCGCGGACCCACCTGACGCTCCGCTTGGGCGAGGAGGGTCGCACGCCCGGAGCCCCGCTCACCGACGGCGGCCACGATCCGGCCGTCCCGGAGCGCCTCGACGGCGCGAGCCACCGCATCCGTCCAGGCTCCGGAGAGCTCGAGCTCGGTCTCCGGCGCGTGGCGCAGCGGTTCGATGCGGAAGACCTGTCCGCGCGCGGTTCGCCGCGGACGGTGCCCGTGCGAGCGCGCCAGCATCAGGTTCGCGGTGGAGTTCGCCGCCGTCTGCGCGAGGGCGAGCAGCAGCTCGGAGCGTGCATCCGACCAGGTGGTGAAGTTCACCGCACCTTCCAGCCGCCCGGTCACGGGGTCGAAGATGGGGGCCGCCGCGCAGGTGTAGCCGCAGAGGCTGCGCGCGTAGTGGTCGTCGGCCCGCACGAGAGTGGGCACCCGGTCGGCGAGCGCCAGACCGAGCCCGTTGGTGCCGGCGGCCCGCTCCGAGTAGGAGAAGCCGGGTGCCAGATGCACCTGGTCGAGGGCCTGCAGCAGCTGGTGGTCGCCGCTCAGCCGGTTGAGCACGAGGCCGTCGGCGTCGGTCAGCATCAGTCCGACCGGCTCGGAGGCCAGGGTGCTGTGCAGCTCGGCGAGCACCTCGCGCCCGCACTCGGAGAAGAGCGACTCGTCGTCGTAGGTGCCGGTGAAGACGGGCTGCACCTCGTCGAGCGGCACCCCGTAATCTTCGCTGCGCTGCCAGGAGGCCAGCAGGCGCGCCGGGATGGCCGCCATCGGCGCCGTGTGCACCTGGGCGCGGGAGGGGAGAGCGTGATCGTCCATCAGCACCTTTGCAGTCGTCCGTCGCAGTCAGTCTAGGTCGGCCGCTCCGCGGTGTCTCCTGCCCCCGTCTCAGATTGAGACCGGAGGCCGGGCTCGACCTCCCGGCGCCCGCCTAACGTCGTCGACAGGGATGCAGATCCCCCGCATGCAGCAAAGGAGCAGACATGTACACCAAAGACGGCGAGAAGTTCTTCATCGTCGACGCCCACGTGGCGTTGTGGGATGCGCGGCCCGAGAACCAGCGCAACATCCACGGCAAGCAGTTCATCGACTGCTTCTACGACTACCACGCCAACCTCTCGCCGGCCGAGCAGAAGTGGCCCTACGAGGAGTACCTCTACCAGGGCGGCGAGCGCTTCATGCGCGACGTCTTCGCCGACGACATCGTCGACCACGCCATCTTCCAGCCCGCCGCGCTCACCGAGTTCTACAAGAACGGCTTCGGCCAGACGGAGGAGGCGTGGGCGCTGACCCAGGCGCACCCCGACAAGCTCACCTACAACCACAACTTCGACCCGCGCTACGGCGAGGCGGGTCTGGATCAACTGCGCGCGGATGCGGAGCGCTTCAACCTCAAGGGCGTGAAGCTGTACACCGCGGAGTGGCACGGCGAGTCCCGCGGCTGGAAGCTCGACGATCCCTGGGCCTACCGCTACTTCGAGCTCTGCCGGGAGCTGGGCATCACGAACATCCACGTGCACAAGGGCCCCACCATCCGCCCGCTCGACCGCGACGCCTTCGACGTGGCCGACATCGACCACGTGGCCACCGACTTCACCGACCTGAACTTCGTGGTCGAGCACGTCGGTCTGCCCCGGCTCGAGGACTTCTGCTGGATCGCCACGCAGGAGCCCAACGTGCACGGCGGCCTCGCGGTGGCGATGCCCTTCATCCACACCCGGCCGCGCTACTTCGCGCAGATCATCGGCGAGCTCATCTACTGGATCGGCGAGGACCGCATCCAGTTCTCGAGCGACTATGCGCTGTGGACCCCGAAGTGGCTGATCGAGGCCTTCGTGGACTTCCAGATCCCCGAGGACATGACCGAGTACGCGCCCATCACGATGGACCAGAAGCGCAAGATCCTCGGTCTCAACGCCGCGAAGATGTACGACATCCCGGTGCCGGCGGAGCTGCAGCTCCCGGATGCGAACGAGACGGAGACCGGACCGCGCGAGCCCGAGCGGGCAGACCTGGCGGCGGTCTGATGAGCCCCCGAACGGCATTCGCCCCGCGCGCGGTGCCGGGCGAGGCGCCCCCGCTCCTCGCCCTCACCGAGGAGTCCGTGCTGCGGGCGCTCGACGCGGTGATCGACCCCGAGCTCGACGAGCCCATCACCGACCTCGGCTTCGTGCGCTCGGTGCGGTTCACCGACGACGGTCTCGAGGTGCACCTGCGCCTGCCCACCTCGTTCTGCGCGCCGAACTTCGCCTATCTCATGGCGTCGGACGCGAAGGACGTGCTCACGGCGCTGCCCGAGGCCGGCCACGTCGTGGTCGAGCTCGACGACCACCACGACTCCGCCATCATCAACGGCGGCCTCGCGGCCGACGCCGGCTACCTCGGCACCTTCAGGCACGAGGCCGAGAGCGATCTCGACGAGCTGCGCGCCACCTTCCAGCGCAAGGCGCACACCGCCGCGATGGAGCGGGCGCTGACGGCGTTGCTGCGGGCCCGGGCCGACATCCAGGAGCAGGATGTCGCATCCGTGGTGCTCGGCGATCTGCCCGACGACGCCGCCAAGGAGGCGCTGCTCCGGCGGCGCGCAACACTCGGGCTGAGCGTCGACGACCACGACCCCGTGCTCGTCGACGACCGCGGAGCGCCGTACCCCGCCGCATCCGCCGCTCTGGCCCTGCGCCGAGCGCGGTCGACCCGTATCTCGATCGACGGCAACGCGCACTTCTGCCGTGGCCTGCTCGCCACCCGCTACCCCGGTTCGGAGGCCGACCAGGTGCCTCGGGCCGAGGAGAACTTCTTTCCCGTTTCCTCCCTCATCAGAACCACGCGAAGGAGCGTCGCATGAGCACCATGAGAGCCGTGCAGGTGGTCGGCTACCACCAGGACCTGCAGTTGACCGAGGTCCCGAAGCCCGAGGTGAGCGGACCGTTCGACGTGATCGTGCGCATCGGCGGCGCCGGCGTGTGCCGCACCGATCTGCACATCCTGGAAGGGCAGTGGGAGCAGAAGTCGGGCGTCGCCCTGCCGTACACGATCGGGCACGAGAACGCCGGCTGGGTGGAGGCGATCGGCAGCGCCGTCACGAACGTGGCCGTCGGCGACAAGGTGATCGTGCATCCGCTCATCACCTGCGGACTGTGCCGGGCGTGCCGGCTGGGCGACGACGTGCACTGCACGCAGAGCGAGTTCCCCGGCATCGACACGCACGGCGGGTACGCCGAGTTCCTCAAGACGAGTGCGCGAAGCGTCGTCCGGATCGCCGACTCGCTCGAGCCGGCGGAGGTCGCGGCGCTGGCGGATGCGGGCCTCACCGCCTACCACGCGGCGGCGAAGGCGGCACGCAAGCTCCGGCCGGCCGACCGCTGCGTGATCATCGGCGCGGGTGGTCTCGGGCACATCGGCATCCAGGTGCTGAAGGCGCTCACGGCGTCGGAGCTGATCGTGGTCGACCGCAACCCGGCGGCGCTGGAGCTCGCGGCGTCGCTCGGGGCCGACCACACGGTCGTGGCCGCCGCCGACGGCTCCCACGTCACCCGTGTGCTCGAGCTGACCGACGGCTACGGCGCCGAGGTCGTGGTCGACTTCGTGGGCGAGGGCGGCTCGACCTCCGAGGGCGTGCAGATGCTGCGCCAGGCCGGCGATTTCTTCGTCGTGGGCTACGGCGAGAACATCGACATCCCGACGATCGACATCATCTCGAACGAGATCAACATCATCGGCAATCTGGTGGGCAGCTACGACGACCTCACCGAGCTGATGGTGCTGGCGGCGCGCGGCCTGGTGAAACTGCACACGGTGACGTACGCGCTCGACGACTTCCAGCAGGCCATCGACGACCTGGATGCCGGCCGCGTGCGCGGCCGCGCCATCCTCGTCCCGTAAGCCCCTCGCCTTCCTTCTTTCCTCAACCCCCATCCATCCGACAACGACGTCAGGAGTCAGCAATGCCCACCACCATCCCCATCCGCACGGTCATCAGTCCCGGCCGCTACGTGCAGGGCCCCGGGGCCATCACGAAGCTGGGGGAGTACCTCGCCCCGATCGGCTCCACCCCGCTGCTGGTCTCCGACGACGTCGTGTGGGGCTTCGTCGGCCACGACGTCGAGGCCTCGCTGGCGGCCGCCGGCCTGCCGGTGCGCCGCGAGAAGTTCAACGGCATCCCGACCTCGGGCGAGATCGACCGGCTCGTGGCCGTCATCGCCGACGCCGGAGCGGATGTCGTGGTCGCCCTGGGCGGCGGCAGCACGATCGACGCGGTGAAGTCGGCCGGGTTCCTCGCGGGCATCCGCTGGGTCACCGTGCCCTCGGTCGCGTCGACGGATGCGCCCACCTCCGCTCTCGCCGTCATCTACACCGAGGACGGCGCGTTCGAGGAGTACCGCTTCTTCCCGCGCAACCCCGACCTCGTTCTGATCGACTCGCAGCTCGTCGCGAACGCGCCGGCGGCCTTCCTGGCGGCGGGAGTCGGCGATGCGCTCGCCACCTGGCTCGAAGCGCGCGCCACCTCGCGGTCGAACTCGAACACGATGGCGGGTGGCCTGCCGACCGAGACCGGCACCGCGCTCGCCCGGCTCAGCTGGGACGTGCTCTGGGAGAACGCGCTGCCCGCGCTGGATGCGGTGCGCGACCACGTCGTGACCCCCTCGGTGGAGAAGGTCATCGAGGCGAACACCCTGCTCTCGGGCCTCGGCTTCGAGTCAGGCGGTCTCGCGGCGGCCCATGCCATCCACAACGGCCTCACGGCCGCGCCGCAGACCCACGGCCTCGCGCACGGGCAGAAGGTGAACATCGGCTCGATCACGCAGCTCGTGCTCGAAGGGGCGCCGACCGCCGACATCCGCGACTTCATCGAGTTCACCACCCGCGTGGGCCTGCCGACGACCCTCACCGAGATCGGCCTCTCCGCGGATTCGCCTGAGCTCACCCAGGTGGCGGAGCTGGCCACCGTGCCCGGTGAGACCATCCACGCCATGCCCTTCGCGGTGCGGGCGGTCGACGTGGTGGCGGCGCTGAAGTCGATCGAGCGGCTGTCCCGCCGCATCCGCGCCGAGGCCAAGCTGCCGGAGCCGGTGGCCTACGTGGCGCACCAGCACTGAACGAACGGACCCCGATCCGCCGGGTTCCGTGCCATCGGGAGCGTGGTCGGCGTAGCGTCGCAATCGAGTCATCGACTCGCCCGCCGCCGACGCCGATCACGCTCTCCGGCGGGTTCGACGAAAGGATGCGCCCGTGCCCACGAAGATCACCGTCATCTACGACAACCCCGCCGACCCCTCGGTGTTCGAAGCCGCCTACCCCGAGCAGGTGGCTCTCGCCAAGGCGCTCCCCGGCCTCCAGCGCATCGAGTCGGCGAAGGTCTGGCCGAAGGAGGACGGCACGCCGACGCCCGCCTACCGTCAGATCGACCTCTACTTCTCCGACTACGACGCGGCCAGCGCCGCCGTCGCCACCGAGGAGGCCGGCGCGCTCTTCCCGCACATCTTCGGCCTCGCCACCGGGGGAGTGCGCATCCTGTTCTCCGACGTCGAGGAGCTCTGAGGCGCGCTCGCCGGCGTGTGCGCGGTCAGGCCGCGAGGTGGAAGGTGTCCGCGAAGCGGCCGAGCAGGCTCTTGTCGCCGTGGCGCAGCTCGACCACGCCCGTGGCGATCGCTTGTTCGGCATCCAGTTCGCCGGTGATGAGCTGCCGGATGCCGGCGCCTCCCGCGATGGAGAACGCCACGTCGCCCGGGCCGCCCCCGCTCGCCACGTCGAGTTCGGAGCCGTCGACGCGGATGAGCAGCTCGGTTCCGCCCGAAGCCCCGAACCGGGCCTCGTAGGCGGTGGCGGGCAGCTCGCGCGCCACCGAGGCCCGGAAGGCGCTCCGCAGATCCATCGTCATCGACTCCGCGGAGATCAGCTGCTCCTCGCGCGGATCGTCGAGCGCGCGGAACCCCCAGGCGCCGAGAGCCAGCACGACGGGCTCGAGCTCCCGCCCGTACGGGGTGAGCTCGTAGAGGATCACGCGCGACCGCGGCGCCCGCCGGATCACCCCGGCCGCCTGCAGCTCTTTGAGGCGGGCGGCCAGGATGTTCGACGGGATGCGGGGGAGCTCCGCGGCGAGCTCGCCGTAGCGGCGCGGCCCCACGAGCAGGTCGCGCACGATCAGCAGGGCCCAGCGCTCACCGACGAGCTCCATGGCCCGGGTGATGCCGGAGTACTGCCCGTAGTCGCGCGACGCCATCGCTGAGAGCCCCGGCTCAGCCCTGCTGCTGGGCGGTGTAGGCCTCGGGGCCCTGCTCGGCGGCCACCGGGTCCATCCAGCCGAACTCGATGATGTTGCCGTCGGGGTCGGTGAGCTGCCGCTGGTACATGAAGCCGTAGTCGGCCGCGTCCTGCGCCTCGGTGCCGCCGGCGGCGAGGCCGTTGGTCACCGCCGTGTCGACGTCGTCGCGCGTGTCGACGAAGATCGAGGTCGCCACCGAGACGTCCTTCGACGGGTCGCCGATCGGCCGTGCGCTGAAGGTCTGGAAGTAGTCGCGGGTCACGAGCATGAACGCGCTGTGGTCGGGCTCGACCACGACGCACGAGGCGTTGTGGTCGGTGAACTTCTCGTTGATCGTGAATCCGATGGCCGTGTAGAACGTCTTCGCACGCTCCAGGTCGGTCACCGGCAGGTTGACGAACATCATGGTGGTCATCGTGAACTCCCTCTGGTGGGCTCCGTCGCGAGGCGCCGGATGAACTCCGTCTTTCGGATGCCTCAACACTTGCAAAAAACAAGTGCCGCGTCAAGGGCCGCCTGCTGTCCGCGCGTGAGGTCAATGCGTGGTCACGGGATGCAGGGCATTCGATATCGTGCACCCGGCTTCGCCCGCGGAGAGGGTGATGGATTGCGGATGCCACACCTGCACGGTGCCGTCGGCCATCCGTGTGCCGACCGCACAGTCGGTCGTCCCCGCGATTCCCACGGCGGCGGCCAGCACGGCGCCCTCCGAACCCGAGTCCCGGATCAGCCGCGCTCCCGTCACCGGGTCGCTGCGTACCGAGCCGTCTTCTTCCGGGCAGCGGGTCTCGTCGGCCGTGGTCCGCGTCCAGGCGAAGAACGGCCGCACGCGGAACGCGAAGCACCCGGTCCAGTCGCCCGCGTCGGAGCTCTCACCACCGAATGATCCCGAGCTGAAGGAGGCCTTGTGTACGGCGATCTCCAGAACGAAGCGCGCCCCGTCGTCGTCGCGGGTCATGCCGTCCCAGCTGAGTGCCGTGATCCTCAGACGATCGCCCTCTCCGGACGCGGTGGCATCGTCGGTCGCCGGGGGCAGACGGCTCGCGTCCGAGTGGAGGTAGGCGAGGTCTGAGGCGAGAACGTGCCGGGGGCGGCTGTCGTCGATGTCGGCCGCGATCTGCGTCGCTGTGGCGCGTGCCGCATCCCGTGCCCGGTCGTCTCCGCTGCGTGGGAGGAACATCGAGCAGCCGCTGAGGAGGAGTGCGAGCACCACCACGAGGGCGGTCATGCGTCGAGTCCCTCGTGGCTGCCCCATCATGTGATCCCCCGATCATCGATGGAGGCCAGTCTTCGGTATCGCATATCGCCCGGGAGGCATACGTTCGGCGGAGGCTCTCCGTGAGCGGACGGATGCTCGCGTCACCCCCAGAAGTCGCGGAGGCCCGTGGCTGCGACCCGACCCTGGGCGTGGCCGGCGCGAGCGGCGGGCACGCGCGCGGCCAGGTTCGTCATGCTGTCGCCGAACGCGGCGAGCGAGTCGGCGTCGGGCAGGATCACCTCGACCGTGCTCCCGGCCGCCCTCAACTCCGCCACCTGCACGGCGAGCTCGGCGCCCCAGCCGAGCGGGAGTCTCGTTCTGCCGCCCAAGGGCGAGAGCACGAGAACCCGCTCGGACCCCAGGGCCAGGTCGGCGTTCTCACTCGACCGGCGGTAGCCGCCGTCGATGTAGCGCTCATCGCCGATGCGATAGGCGGAGGGGCCGCCCGAGGTGCTCGCGGCGACGGCGTCGACCAGCTCGACTCCGCTGTCGCTCCCGAACTCCACGGGGTCGCCGGTGCGGGCGTCGACGGCGGTGAGCAGCATCCGGTGCGCCGGCCAGTCCCGCACGGGGAACCGACTCAGAGCGGTGGCCCGCCAGTGCTGCGACCAGGAGCCGTCGGAGGCGGCGTCGACCTCGAGCGCAGCCGCCCCCATCCGCCGTCGCATGTCGGCGAGGTCGGCCGAGGCGGCGATGATGCGGTCGGTGGTCTCGAGGTGTCCGGCGAGCGGTCCGATGGGATGCCGGCCGGCGCCGGAACCCACGGCCCCGACCGTGCCGGCGCCGACCGTGCCGGGAACGACCGTGCCGGACCCGACCCTGCCGGACGGGGCCGTGCCCGGGGCCGGCGGGGCTTCGGCGTCGAGGATGGCGGCGAGCAGTTCGATCGCGGTGGCACCCGCGAGTTGTGCGGAGGCCGTGGCACCGGCCGAGGTGCCGATGACGAGCTCGGCGGTGGATGCGTCCACACCGCTTTCGGAGAGCCCGGCGAGCACGCCGATCAGCCAGGCGTTGCCGGCGGCGCCGCCGCCCCCGAGCACGAGGGCGCGGGTTCGGCCACCGCCGTGGTCGTCGACAGAGGGGTCAGGAGCGGGGAGAGATGTCGTGTTCATGGGAGTGCCTTTCGCAACGTGCGTGGCGGGGCTCCCGGCAGCGACGAGCTCAGTCGCGAGAGCGTGGAACGCCGGGAGCACCCGAAGCGGATACTGCGTTCATGGGTGTCACCTCCTGACGGTCGATCACGATGTCAGTGACGCTAGCAGGCGTGCGGCCGCTGCCGCAATCGTCGCCTGAGGGGGCCAGGATGAGACCGTGACCGCTTCCGACTCCTCCTTGTCCGCCCCTCGAGCCGAGGTGCTCGTCGTGGGCGCCGGCATCGCCGGCCTCGCGTGCGCGCGAGCCCTCCGCCAGGAGGGGGTCGCGGTGCGCGTCGTCGATCGCGGTCGCCGCCCGGGCGGCCGGATGTCGGGGCGCACGCTGCACGGACGCGTCGTCGACCTCGGCGCCTCGTACTTCACCGCGCCGGAGGGCTCCGGATTCGCCGCGGTGGTGGCCGAGTGGGAGCGCAAGGGCCTCGCGCATCCGTGGACCGACACCGTCGCCGTGCTCGCCGCCGGCGAGATCGCAGGGCAGTCGACGGGCCCTGTGCGCTACGCCGCCGCTCACGGCCTCCGCTCGCTGGCCGTCGACCTCGCCGCCGAGCCGGGCCCGGCGGTCGAGGTCGAGCTCGAGCGGGAGCTCGAGGCCCTCGGCAGCGACGGTGCGGCGGACGGCATCCGCTACGACACCGTCGTGCTGGCGATGCCCGAACCGCAAGCCGCCCGGCTGCTCCCGCCCTCCTCTGCGCTGGCCGCCCATCTCGACACCCACTCCTGGGAGCCCGTGATCGCGGTGGCCCTCGGCTTCGCGGAGCGCGGCTGGCCGGCCGAGCTGCACGGCGCCTTCGTGAACGACTCGCCGATCCTGACCTTCCTGGCCGACGACGGCGACCGTCGTGGCGACGGAGCCCCGGTCGTCGTGGCCCATAGCACGGCCGAGTTCGCCCGGGCCCATCTCGAGCGGCCCGTCGACGCCGTCGACGCCGTGGAGGCCGAGGTCAGAGCCCTCCTCGGCATCGACCCGGGCATCCGCACCGACTGGAGCCACGCCCACCGGTGGACCTTCGCCCGCGCCACCACGACGCATCCGGAGCCCTTCGCCCTCCAGGACGGCGTCGGTATCTGCGGCGACGCGTGGGGTGGGCGCTCCTCCGTCGCCACCGCGTGGGCCTCGGGCGACGCCCTCGGCCGCGCGATCGCCCGCCGCCGCTGAGACGCGCGCGTCCCGCCTAGAACGCCTGCGCGCCGATCACCGAGAGCAGTTGCAGCTTCTCGTGGCTCTCCGATCCGGGCGAGGCCGTGTAGACGAGCAGCGCGTGCGACTCCGCCGGGTCGACGAGCGTCTGGCAGCTCAGCTCGAGCGCGCCGAGCTCGGGGTGCACGAAGTGCTTCGTCGCCCCGGGGCGGATGCCGACCTCGTGCCGCTCCCACAGGGCGCGGAACTCCTCGCTCGAGCCGAGCAGCAGCTCCGCGTAGGCCCCGGCCCTCGAAGCGGGACCGCGGCGCGTGGCGACCTCGCGCAGCCCCGACACCCACAGCCGGGAGAGGAACTCGTGATCCTCGGCCGCGTAGAGCCGGCGGCTCGCGGGGTCGGCGAACCAGCGGTAGCCGATGCTCCGCATCGGGCCGGTGAACCCGGTGGTCTCCCCGGTCAGGGCCACGCCGAGCGGCGTCTGGCGCAGCGTCTCGCCGAGCTCGCTGACGATCTCGGCGGGGGTGTCGTTCAGCCGGTCGAGGATGCGCAGCAGCCCGGGCCCGATGTGGTCCCCGGATGCGCCCCGCGCGGGCGGCTGGTGACCCGCGAGCCGCAGAAGATGGTCGCGTTCGTCGAGCGAGAGGTGCAGTCCCTGGGCGATCGAGGCGATCATCTGTGCGGAGGGATGTGGACCGGTGCCGCGCTCGAGCCGGGCGTAATAGTCGGCCGACATGTGACTGAGCGCCGCGACCTCCTCCCGGCGCAACCCGGTCGTTCGGCGCCGCGCGCCGCGGGGGAGCCCCACGTCTTCGGGCTGCAACGCCGTGCGCCGGCGCAGCAGGAACTCCGAGAGGCCCGCCCGGTCGATCTGCATGCCTTCACTATCGACCATGGGGGAGCTCCGTAACAGTGACTCGGCGAGTCCTGGATGCGGTGCGCCGGATCCGCGAGGCTCGACGCATGCCACGAAACCCCCTCGACATCTCCGTCCCCTCCCTCGCCGGAAAGCGCGCCCTGGTCACGGGCGGCAGCGACGGCATCGGGCTCCGCATCGCCACCCGGCTCGCCGCTGCCGGCGCCGAGGTGGTGCTTCCGGTGCGCAACCCGCGAAAGGGCGAGGCGGCCGCGGCCGGCATCCGGGCTCTGGTGCCGTCGGCGCGAGTGACCCTGCGTGAGCTCGACCTCGGCTCGCTCGCCTCGGTGGCGGCGCTGGGGGCGACGCTGCGCGACGACGGCGCGCCCGTCCATCTGCTCGTCGGCAACGCCGGCGTGATGACCCCGCCCGAACGCCAGACCACGGCCGACGGCTTCGAGTCGCAGTTCGGCACCAACCACCTCGGCCACGTCGCTCTCGTGGCCGCGCTCCTGCCGTTGCTCCGGGAGGGGCAGGCCCGCGTCGTCTCGCAGATCAGCATCGCGGCCAACCAGGGCTCCATCAACTGGAGCGACCTCAACTGGGAGCACAGCTACGACGGCGGCCGCGCCTACAGCCAGTCGAAGATCGCCTTCGGCCTGTTCGGCCTCGAGCTCGACCGGCGCAGCCGGGACCACGGCTGGGGAATCACCAGCACCCTCGCGCACCCGGGCATCGCGCCGACGAGCCTGCTCGCGGCCCGGCCCGAGCTGGGGCGGGAGGCCGACACGACCGGGGTGCGCGTCATCCGCTGGCTGTCGGCCCGCGGCATCCTGGTCGGCACACCGGAGACGGCGGCGCTTCCCGCGCTCCTCGCCGCCACGGGCCCGGATGCGCGACCCGGCCGCCTCTACGGCCCGAAAGGCGCCGGCCACCTCGGCGGGGCGCCCGCGGAGCAGCCGCTCTACTCCCGGCTGCGCAGCGAGGAGGAGGCCCGCCGGGTGTGGGACGTCTCCGCCGAACTCACCGGTTCGGCCTACCCGGAGCACTGAAACCGAGAACCTCGGCGACACGCCGACGCCACCCGGTGAGCGGCGTTTAGACTTGGTACCCAAGCCGAGACAGCCGGAGAATCAGTGCCCTCGAACGACTCCTTCGTGCATCTGCACGTCCACAGCGAATACTCGATGCTGGACGGCGCCGCGAGAGTCAAACCCCTCATCGAGGCCGCGAAAGAGCAGGGGATGCCGGCGGTCGCCATCACCGACCACGGCAACGTCTTCGGCGCCTTCGACTTCTGGAAGACGGCCACCGAAGCGGGCATCAAGCCGATCATCGGCACCGAGGCCTACCTGACCCCGGGCACCCACCGCGGAGACAAGACCCGCGTGCGCTGGGGCAACGGCGGGGGAGACGACGTGTCGGGCGCGGGCGCCTACACGCACATGACACTGCTCTCCGAGTCGACCGAGGGCATGCACAACCTGTTCCGGCTGTCGTCGAAGGCGTCGATCGAGGGCTACTACTTCAAGCCCCGCATGGACCGCGAACTTCTCTCGACCTACAGCAAGGGCCTCATCGCCACCACCGGATGCCCCTCCGGCGAGATCCAGACGCGGCTCCGGCTCGGCCAGTACGACGCCGCCGTGCAGGCCGCCTCCGACTTCCGCGACATCTTCGGCAAAGAGAACTTCTTCGCCGAGATCATGGACCACGGGCTCGAGATCGAGCGCCGTATCATGCCCGATCTCATCCGGCTCGCGAAGCAGCTCGACCTCAAGCTCGTCGCCACCAACGACCTGCACTACACCCACGCGCACGACGCGACATCCCACGCCGCTCTGCTCTGCGTGCAGTCGGGCTCCACGCTCAGCGACCCCAACCGCTTCAAGTTCGACGCCGACGAGTTCTACCTCAAATCGGCCGCCGAGATGCGGGCGCTGTTCCGCGACTACCCGGATGCCTGCGACAACACGCTGCTGATCGCCGAGCGCTGCGAGACGGCCTTCGACACCTCGGCCAACTACATGCCGCGCTATCCGGTTCCGGAGGGCGAGACCGAGGCCACCTGGTTCGAGAAGGAGGTCGAGGCGGGGCTGAAGGAGCGCTACCCGAACGGGGTCACCCAGGAGGTGCGCGAGCGCGCCGACTACGAGGTGGGCGTCATCAAGAGCATGGGCTTCCCCGGCTACTTCCTCGTGGTCGCCGACTTCATCAACTGGTCCAAGCGCAACGGCATCCGGGTGGGGCCGGGGCGTGGATCCGGAGCCGGTTCGATGGCGGCGTACGCCATGCGCATCACCGACCTCGACCCGCTCGTGCACGGCCTCATCTTCGAGCGCTTCCTCAACCCCGACCGCGTCTCCATGCCCGACTTCGACGTCGACTTCGACGACCGGCGCCGTGGCGAGGTCATCAAGTACGTCACCGAGAAGTACGGCGACGCCCGCGTGGCGCAGATCGTCACCTACGGCACCATCAAGGCCAAGCAGGCACTGAAGGACTCCGGCCGTGTGCTCGGCTTCCCGTTCAGCATGGGCGACAAGCTGACGAAGGCGATGCCGCCGCCCATCATGGGAAAGGACATCCCGCTCTCCGGCATCTTCGACAAGGCGCATCCGCGGTACAAGGAGGCCGTCGACATCCGCACGGTCATCGAGACCGACCCTGAGGCCCGCACGGTGTTCGACACCGCGCTCGGCATCGAGAACCTCAAGCGTCAGTGGGGCGTGCACGCGGCCGGCGTCATCATGTCCAGCGACCCGCTGATCGACATCATCCCGATCATGAAGCGGGAGCAGGACGGCCAGATCGTCACCCAGTTCGACTACCCGGCGGCGGAGTCGCTCGGGCTGATCAAGATGGACTTCCTGGGGCTCCGCAACCTCACCATCATCGATGACGCGCTCGACAACATCCGGGCCAACCGGGGCGAAGACCTCGTGCTCGAAGACCTCGCGCTCGACGACGTGCCTTCCTACGAGCTGCTCGCCCGCGGCGACACGCTCGGCGTGTTCCAGCTCGACGGCGGGCCCATGCGCGGCCTGCTGCGGCTGATGAAGCCCGACAACTTCGAAGACATCTCGGCCGTGCTCGCGCTCTACCGGCCGGGCCCGATGGGCGCCGACTCGCACACCAACTACGCGCTGCGCAAGAACGGCATCCAGCCGATCACGCCGATCCACCCCGAGCTCGAAGAACCCCTGCGGGAGGTGCTCGGCGGCACCTACGGCCTCATCGTGTACCAGGAGCAGGTGATGTCGATCGCGCAGAAGCTCGCCGGCTTCACGCTCGCCCAGGCCGACCTGCTGCGCCGCGCGATGGGCAAGAAGAAGAAGTCCGAGCTCGACAAGCAGTACGAGGGCTTCTCGAAGGGCATGAACGACAACGGATACTCGGACGCGGCGGTCAAGACGCTCTGGGACATCCTGCTCCCGTTCTCCGACTACGCCTTCAACAAGGCGCACTCGGCGGCCTACGGGGTCATCTCGTACTGGACGGCGTACCTCAAGGCGCACTATCCGGCCGAGTACATGGCCGCGCTGCTCACGAGCGTCGGCGACTCGAAGGACAAGATGGCGCTCTACCTCTCGGAGTGCCGCCGCATGGGCATCAAGGTGCTGCCGCCCGACGTCAACGAGTCGATCGGCTTCTTCACGGCCGTCGGCACCGACATCCGTTTCGGCATGGGCGCGGTGCGCAACGTCGGGATGAACGTGGTGGAGCTGATCCGCGGCGCGCGCGAGGAGAAGGGCGCCTTCACCTCCTTCGGCGACTTCCTGAAGAAGGTCCCGCTCGGAGCCACGAACAAGCGCACCATCGAGTCGCTCATCAAGGCCGGCGCCTTCGACTCGCTCGGCGCCACCCGTCGTGCGCTGATCGAGGTGCACGAGAGCATGATCGACAACGCGGTCTCGCAGAAGCGCAACGAGGCCAACGGCCAGGTGGGCTTCGACTTCGACTCGCTCTGGGACGCCCCCGAGGAGGTGCACCACATCCCGGTGCGCCCCGAGTGGGCCAAGCGCGACAAGCTCGCCTTCGAGCGCGACATGCTCGGGCTCTACGTCTCCGACCATCCGCTCGCCGGTCTCGAGATCCCGCTCGCGAAGGTGGCGTCGACGTCCATCCTCGACCTGCTCGAGAGCGAGCACACGCAGGACGGCGATCAGGTGACGATCGCCGGGCTCATCACGAGCGTGCAGCACCGCACCGCGAAGAACTCGGGCAATCAGTACGGCATGATCACGGTCGAGGACTTCGCGGGCGAGATCACGGCGATGTTCATGGGCAAGACCTACCAGGAATTCGGTCCGGCGCTCACGAACGACGCGATCGTGGTGGTACGCGGCCGCGTGTCGTTGCGCGACGACGGCATGAACCTGCACGCCTTCAGCCTGTTCCAGCCCGATCTCGGGCAGGTCGGCTCCTCCGGGCCGCTGCAGATCTCGCTCGCCGAGTACAAGGCCACCACCGACACCGTGCAGGCGCTGAATGACGTGCTCATCCGGCATGCCGGCGACACCGAGGTGCGCCTCAAGCTCGTCAAGAGCGACAACGTGCGGGTGTTCGAGGTGCCCTACAACGTGCGTGTCTCGGCCGACCTCTACGGCGAGCTCAAGTCGCTGCTCGGCCCTAACTGCCTGGTTTGATCGTCTGACCTGCCCGCAGACGACGGAGTGTTGCCGCGCCGACGGACTGTGCCTCCGTCGTCTGCGTGATTCCGGCCGACACTCCGTCGTTCTGGGCTCACCCGGGCTAGCGCGCCGGAGCCGGAGTCGGAGCTGCGAGCGCGTCGCGGGCGCTGAGGGGGGCGCGGCCGAGGAGGGCGCCGAGCAGGGGATCGGTGCCGGCGAAGTAGCCGCCGGCAGCCGCCTCGTAGATGCCGAGGGTGAAGCGCGCCATGAATTCGGGCTGGCCTGTGGCGAGCTGCGCGGCGACCCACTCCTCGGAGCCGAGCACCTCGAGCGCGACCGGGCGGCCGGCCAGCTCGGAGGCGATCGCGGCGGTGTCGGCGAACGTCGGCGCGTCCGGAGCAGTCAGCGTGACGGGCCCGTCGTAGGGGCCTGCAGCACTCGCGCCGCCGGTCGCAGCGCGGTTCGCGGCCAGGATGACGGCGGCCGCCTCCGCTGCGTCGGCTCGCGCCGTCCACGACACCCGGCCGTCCATCGGCACTGCGATGGTGCCCGTCTCGCGCCACGGGCCGGCCAGCCAGGCGAGGCTGTGGGCGTAGAAGCCGTTGCGCAGCGATGTCCACGGCACGCCTGACTCGGCGAGCATCCGCTCGGTGGCGGCGTGGTCGCGGGCCGGGCCGAACGGGGTGTCGGGCGAGGCGCCCTGGTGGCTCGTATACAGGATGCGGCCCACTCCCGCGGCGACGGCGGCGTCGACGGCGTCGCGATGGAGGGCCACCGCGTCGGCCTTCGGGTCGCTCGCGGAGACGAGCAGCAGCTGCTCGGCGCCGTCGAAGGCGCGGGGGAGCGAAGCCGGGTCGGCATAGTCTCCGTGCCGCACGGTGATGCCGAGCTCGGCGAAGCGCCGGGCCTTCTCGACATCGCGAGCGACGACGGCGATGCCGCTCGCCGGCATCCGCTCGAGCAGACGGTCGACGGTGGCGCCGTTGAGTGCTCCGGTTGCTCCGGTGATGACGATCATGGGGATTCCTCTCGGGGGATATCGTTGAAAACATGAAGAGCGTACCAATGATAAATCACTGTTATCGCCGATGCGATATCGTTGGAAAATGACCGACGTCACCGACACGCGCACCGCCATCGTCGAGGCAGCCGCGGCTCTGCTGCAGGCCGAGGGCCCGGATGCCGTGACCACGCGCGGCGTGGCCCAGCGCGCCGGAGTGCAGCCGCCCGCCATCTACCGCTACTTCGGCGACAAAGACGGCCTGCTGGAGGCCGTGGCCGAGCACGTGATGAACGCCTACGTCGCGGCGAAGGCCGCCGTGGTCGAGGCCGCCGCGGAGGAGGGCGTCGATCCGCTCGTCGATCTCGAGGCCGGCTGGCGGTCGCAGATCGAGTTCGGTCTGGCCAACCCGGCGATCTTCCGGCTCCTGAACGATCCCGATCGCCGCACGGGCTCGACGGCAGCCGCCACGGGCCGTCGGGTTCTCGAGGCGCGCGTGCGCCGCCTGGCTGGGACCGGCCGGATGCGCGTGACCGAACCGCGTGCCGTCGGGCTCATCCAGGCGGCGGGAGTCGGCGCCGTGCAGACCCTCCTGGCCACCCCGCCGGCCGACCGCGACGCGGGCCTGGCCGACGACATCTACGATGCGGTGCTCGCGCGCATCCTCACTCCGTCGCCGGAGCCGCAGGCAGAGGGCGACTCAACGGCCGACATCGGGGGGATCGATGCGCGGCTCGCCGGAGTGCTCGCGGCGGACCCCGACCGCATCCTGGCCGCGACGGTGGCGTTCCGCGCGGTGGCGCCGAGTATCCCGAGTCTGAGTGCGGGCGAGCGCGAGCTCCTCACGGAGTGGCTCGACCGCGCCCTCGCGAGCGCCGGATAGTCGCCGCTCCGCGGTTCCGGCGCGCGGCCGGCCGTTTCGGCCGGACTGCTCCACCAGGCTCTGTGCGCCGAGCACCACGGCGAGCGCGAGCCGCTCGGCGTCGGCGGTACCCGGCTCGGCCGGGTAGATCATGATGCGCAGGTCGTCGGCCGCCACCACCAGGGTGTCGCAGTCCAGCGCGATGCGCCCGACGGCGGGATGCTCCACCACCTTCGGCCGCACGCATCCTGACCCTTCTCGCTCCGGAGGCCGCGGGCGAGCGTTTCCTGCTCTTAGACCGGCCCGCGCTCGTGACGGCGCAGATCGGCGCGGCTCTGCGCGAGAGCCTCGCCTACGCCAAGCGGGCCTCGAACGAGAAGGCCTGCCGGATACTCGGCTGGCGGCCGCAGCGGCTGGAGTGCGGGCCGCGGCGCCCGGGCGGGCTCGCTAGGCTGGATGCGCCATGATCCAGACCATCGACCTCCGCGGCCAGTCCCTCTCCCGCTCGCAGCTCGCCTCCGTCGTGCCGCGCGCCGACACCGACGTCTCGGTCGCCGCCGACGCGGCCGCCGCGATCGTGGAGGAGGTGCGCGCCGACGGTCTCGTCGCCCTTCGCGCCCAGGCCGAGCGCTTCGACGGCGTGGTGCCCGAGCACGTGCGGGTGCCGCAGGAGCACATCGACGAGGCCGTCGCCGGTCTCGATCCGGCGGTGCGGGCGGCGCTCGTCGAGGCCATCGCGCGGGTGCGCGCGGCGACCGCGGCCCAGATCCCGGATGCACACAGCACCACCCTCGACGACGGTGCGGTGGTGGAGCAGCGCTGGCACCCCGTGCAGCGTGTGGGCCTCTACGTTCCGGGCGGCAAAGCCGTCTACCCCTCGAGCGTCGTGATGAACGTCGTGCCGGCGCAGCTGGCCGGTGTCGCGTCGATCGCCATCTCCTCGCCGCCGCAGAAGGAGTTCGGTGGCCGCGTGCACCCCACGATCCTCGGTGCTGCGGGCCTGCTCGGCATCGACGAGGTCTACGCCATCGGCGGAGCGGGAGCCATCGGAGCCCTCGCCCACGGCGTGCCCGAGCTCGAGCTCGAGCCGGTCGAGGTCATCACGGGACCCGGCAACGTCTTCGTGGCCGCTGCCAAGCGCGTGGTGCGCGGCATCGTCGGCATCGACTCCGAGGCCGGCCCCACCGAGATCCTCGTCATCGCCGACGGAACGGCCGACGCCTCCTTCGTGGCGGCCGACCTGGTGAGCCAGGCCGAGCACGACGAGCTCGCCGCCGCGGTGCTCGTCACCGACTCGGCCGCCCTCGCCGACGCCGTGCTCGCCGAACTCGGGGGAGTGGCCGCAGCCACCAAGCACGCCGAACGCGTCGAGGTCGCGCTCGACGGCCCGCAGTCGGCCATCGTTCTCGTCGACTCGATCGCCGCCGCCGCCGACTTCAGCAACGCCTACGGCCCCGAGCACCTCGAGATCCAGACGGGGGATCCGGATGCGACCCTCGCGTCGATCCACAACGCCGGGGCCATCTTCCTCGGCGGCTACTCGCCCGTGAGCCTCGGCGACTACCTCGCCGGCTCGAACCACGTTCTGCCCACGGGCGGCCAGTCGCGTTTCTCCTCGGGTCTCGGCGCCTACACCTTCCTGCGACCGCAGCAGATCGTGCGCTACGACCGCCCGGCCCTCGAGCGGGTGGCCGAGCGAATCGTCGCCCTCTCCACGGCCGAGAACCTGCCCGCCCACGGCGAGGCGGTCACCGCCCGGTTCACCGACCGCACCACTGCCTGACCCAGGCGCACCGGGACGCCCATCGCCGGGTCGCGCCGAACCGCCTCGATCCGGCGCGTCGCGGGGTTCTTACTCACGCCGCTCGACGAGCTGCCGCGTTTCTCCACAGGCGCACGCGGCGACGGCGGGGCGCCCGGGGGAGCCGGTACGCTGGAGGGGCCATGTTCTGCCCATACTGCCGCTACCCCGACTCCCGCGTCGTCGACTCGCGCACCACCGACGACGGTCTCGCCATTCGCCGGCGCCGTCAGTGCCCCGACTGCGGCCGGCGCTTCAGCACCACCGAGACGGCGAGCCTCAGCGTCATCAAGCGTTCCGGAGTGGTGGAGCCGTTCAGTCGCGAGAAGATCGTCAGCGGGGTGCGCAAGGCCTGCCAGGGCCGCCCGGTGACCGACAGCGACCTCGCCGTGCTCGCCCAGCGGGTGGAGGAGACCGTGCGCCTCTCCGGTGCGGCGCAGATCGAGGCGAACGACATCGGTCTCGCCATCCTGCAGCCGCTCCGCGAGCTCGACGAGGTGGCCTATCTGCGCTTCGCGAGCGTCTACCAGGGCTTCGACTCGCTCGACGACTTCGAGGCCGCCATCACCCTGCTCCGGGTCGAGCACGAGCAGGCCGCCGCGGGCGGCGCGGATGCCGATGGCGGCGCCGACTCGAAAGCCGGTTCCGCCGGCGGCCGGGCCGAGTAGCGGGATGTACGCGTTCTTCTTCCGGCACGTGCTGTCGCGCATCGATCCTGAGCGCGCCCACCACCTCGCCTTCGACGTCATCCGAGCCCTTCCGCGCCTGCATCTCGACGGTCTCGTGGCCCGGTTCACGCGGGGCCCTGAGAATCTCGAGGTCGAGACGCTCGGGCTGCGCTTCCCCACGCCGTTCGGCGTCGCCGCCGGTTTCGACAAAGACGGTCGCGGCATCGTCGGCCTCGGCGCGCTCGGCTTCGGCCACGTCGAGATCGGCACCATCACGGCCCGCGCCCAGCCGGGCAACCCGACCCCCCGGCTGTTCCGGCTCATCCCCGACCGGGCGGTCATCAACCGCATGGGCTTCAACAATGCGGGTGCCGCATCCGCTTCGCTCCGGCTGGCGAAGGTGCGTTCGACCACACGTCCTCGGCCCATCATCGGCGTCAACATCGGCAAGAGCCGCGTCGTCGACGTCGACGACGCCATCGACGACTACCTGCAGAGCGCTCGTGCCCTCGCCCCGATGGCCGACTACCTGGTGGTCAACGTCAGCTCGCCGAACACCCCGGGCCTCCGCGGGCTCCAGGAGCTCGACAAGCTCGCGCCCCTGCTCACCGCGGTCAAGGCCGAGGCCGGTGCCACGCCTCTGCTCGTGAAGATCGCGCCCGACCTCAGCGACGACGAGGTGCTGCGCATCTCCGAGCTCGCGGTCGAACTCGGTCTGGACGGCATCATCGCCACGAACACCACGATCTCCCGCGAGGGCCTGCGCACCGACGCGGCCGTCGTCGAGGCCGCGGGCGCCGGCGGGCTCTCGGGAGCGCCTCTCGTGGCGCGCTCACTCGAGGTGCTGAAGCTCATCCGCTCAGTGGTCCCCGCCGAACTCTGCGTCATCTCGGTGGGTGGCGTCGACACGGCCTACGACGTCGACCAACGCCTGGCCGCCGGAGCGACTCTGGTGCAGGGCTACACCGCGTTCCTCTACCGCGGCCCGCTCTGGGCGCGGTCGATCAACATCGGGCTGGCGCGACTGCGTCGTACGCACGCACCTCAGCCCTGAAACCGAGCGAGCACAGCTCACTCGGCGCTGGCGGCGCGGCGGCGATCCACCGGATCGCCGCTCCTGGCTTCAGCGCGGGTATTCGCCGCGCTTCACCTGCGGCTTCGGCAGGCGGAGGCGGCGGAACTGCAGCGCGCGCATGGTGGCGTACCACCGGGTGCCGCGCTCGACCTTGTCGGCGCCGAACTTCTCGCGCAGCTTCTTCATCAGACGGAAGCCCATGAACAGGCTGTCGCCCACCACGAGGATGACGAAGGCGTAGAGGCCGAGCATCACGCCGGCCTGGATCTCGGGGGCCGGCACCAGCGTGAGCAGGATCACCACGAACATGATCGGGATGAGGAACTCACCCAGGTTGAATCGGGCGTCGATGAAGTCGCGCACGTACTTGCGCTGCGGCCCGCGGTCGCGGATCGGCATGTACTTCTCTTCGCCGTTGGCCATGCCCACGCGCGCCTTGTCGCGCAGCTCCTGCTGCTTGCGGCGTGCATCCTTGGATGCCTCTTTGCGGTCGCCGGGAACGAGCGGGCGCTTGTTCGCGGCCTCGCGCTCCTTGCGCGTCGGGGTCGCGTGCCCCTTGCCGGCCGGCTCCTCGACGGGGAGTTCGATCGGTGCTTCGGGGGTGCTGGATTTTCTGGCCACGGTGTCCTCGCTCGTTACGTCTCTTAAGATTACCTGCATGACAGACAGCGATGCCTCCTCGTTCACCCTGAATCCAGCGCCGGATGCGCGCGAGGCGGCGATCCGCGAGGCCGTCGAACTCGCGCTGCCGGTGAGCATCGCCGATCTGAGCGCGCTGGTGCGCATCCCCTCCGTCTCCTGGGACGCCTTCGACCCGGCCCGCGTCGCCGAGAGCGCGGATGCCGTGGCCGCCCTCTTCCGCGAGACCGGCGTCTTCGACACGGTGGACATCCGTCGCGCCCCCACCGACTCCGGCGAGCTCGGGCAGCCCGCCGTGCTCGCCACCCGTGCGGCGAGGAACGGCCGCCCCACGGTGCTGCTCTACGCGC
The DNA here is from genome assembly GCA_005502775.1 of Microbacteriaceae bacterium 3FA27C10. Taxonomy (GTDB): domain Bacteria; phylum Actinomycetota; class Actinomycetes; order Actinomycetales; family Microbacteriaceae; genus Herbiconiux. The sequence goes on along the minus strand of SCNI01000001.1, from coordinate 75,172 downwards.
ACCACGACGTGCAGCCGCCCGGAAAGGACGAGGACTGGGACTCGCTCCCGTACGAGCCCACTGTGCGCGGCGACCGTCTCTACGGGCGCGGCGCCGCCGACGACAAGGCCGGCGTGGTCTCGCATCTCGCCGCGGTGCGCGCGCTCCGGGACACCGTCGGCGACGATCTCGACCTCGGTCTCGTGGTGTTCATCGAGGGAGAGGAGGAGTTCGGCTCCAACTCCTTCGCCGCCTTCCTCGACGAGAACCGCGAGGCTCTCACCGCCGACGTCATCGTGGTGGCCGACTCCGACAACTGGGACGTCGACACCCCCTCGCTCACCATCAGCCTGCGCGGCAACGTCACCTTCCGCCTCACCGTCTCGACCCTCGCGCACGCCTCGCACTCGGGCATGTTCGGGGGAGCGGTGCCGGATGCGATGCTCGCCACCATCCGCCTTCTCGCCTCCCTGCACGACGAGAACGGCTCGGTGGCGGTCGAGGGCCTCACCACGCGGCCGATCGACACGCCCGAGTACACCGAGGAGGCGCTGCGCGACGAGACCGGCCTGCTCGAAGGCGTGCAGCCCATCGGAACCGGCAGCATCCTGTCGCGGCTGTGGGCCGGACCTGCGATCACGGTCACGGGCATCGACGCCCCATCGGTGGCGAACGCCTCGAACACGCTCACCCCCTCGGTCGCCGTGCGCGTGAGCACCCGCATCGCTCCGGGGCAGGATGCGGGGGAGGCCTACGAGGCGCTCGTCGCGCACATCCGCGCGCACACCCCGTTCGGCGCCCACGTCGAGATCGACGACGTCAACACCGGCAGCCCCTTCCTGGTCGACACCTCGGGCTGGGCGGTGGCCGCGGCCAAGGACGCGATGCGCGACGCCTGGGGCGCCGAGCCGGTGGAGGCGGGCATCGGCGGTTCGATCCCGTTCATCGCCGATCTCGTGCGTGTGTTCCCCGAGGCCCAGATACTGGTCACCGGTGTCGAAGACCCGCACACCCGGGCGCACAGCCCGAACGAATCGCTGCACCTGGGCGTCTTCAAGCGTGCGATCACCGCCGAAGCACTCCTTCTTCTGCGCGTGAACGACCGCGGCGGGAATTCCTGAGCGATCCACCCGGTTGCCGGAGTTAGACTTCCGTCATACTTACGAGCTTTCGAGCGAATGGAGTGCACATGAGCGACATCACCCTGGAGAAGACCGCCGAGGTCGAGACCCCGGCTCACAAGGTGGGCATCACCCCGGCCGCGGGTGACAAGGTCCGCAGCCTTCTCGAGCAGGAGGGCCGCGACGACCTGCGCCTGCGCGTCGCCGTGCAGCCCGGCGGCTGCTCCGGCCTCATCTACCAGCTCTACTTCGACGAGCGGATGCTCGACGGCGACGGCGTGGTCGACTTCGACGGCGTCGAGGTCATCGTCGACAAGATGAGCGTCCCCTACCTCGAGGGCGCCACGATCGACTTCGAAGACACCATCCAGAAGCAGGGCTTCACCATCGACAACCCGAACGCGTCCGGCAGCTGCGCCTGCGGAGATTCGTTCCACTGAGAAAGTGATCGGTGCAGTCCGTCTGCACCGGATCTCGGGCCGTTCCTTCGGGAACGGCCCTTTTTCGTGCCCTAACACACACGGCTCCGGTGCGCCTGTGGCATCGTCGGGGAAATCGACCCAGTAGGCTAGGAGAAGGTCAAATACACTGACGGTGTAGCTTCCCGAAAGGTCACTGGTGCGCTCTAACAGACGTCTCCGTTGGGCTGCGATCCCCATCGCGCTCGTCATCTCTGTCGTCCTCGCCGGATGCACGCAGGCTCAGTTGCAGGGCTGGCTCCCCACGGAGCCCGGCACCACGAACAACGTCGACCGCGTGATCGGCCTCTGGGTCACCTCGTGGATCGTGCTGCTGGTCGTCGGCATCATCACCTGGGGTCTCACCATCTGGGCGATCGTGGTCTACCGCCGCCGCAAGGGCCAGACCGGTCTGCCCGCTCAGCTGCGCTACAACATGCCGATCGAGATCTTCTACACGATCGTGCCGCTCATCCTGGTGCTCGGCTTCTTCGCGTTCACGGCCCGTGACCAGAGCGCCATCGAGGCCAAGTACGACAACCCCGACCAGGTCATCCAGGTCTTCGGCAAGCAGTGGGCGTGGGACTTCAACTACGTCGACCAGAACGTCTACTCGCCCGGCGTGCAGGCGCAGGCCAACCCCGACGACAGCAACGGCGCTCTCGTCGAGTCGCAGATCCCGACCCTCTACCTGCCCGTGGGCAAGAAGGTCGAGATCCAGCTCGAGTCGCGCGACGTCATCCACTCGTTCTGGGTGATCGACTTCCTCTACAAGAAAGACATGCTGCCCGGCAAGACGAACTACATGTACGTCACGCCCGAGCGCATCGGAACCTACAGCGGCAAGTGCGCCGAGCTCTGCGGCGAGTACCACTCGATGATGCTCTTCAACGTCAAGGTGGTGTCGCAGGCCGACTACGACGCCTACATCCAGACGCTGAAGGACGCCGGCCAGACCGGCCAGCTGGGTCCCGACTACAACCGCAACCAGAACCTCCCGGGCATCGGCACGCCCGCACCGAAAGAGTAGGAACGCGACATGACTGCGACTGTGGCCGTTTCCCCCGCCGCCGGCTCGAGCCTGGCGCCGTCGCCGGCTCCCACCGGCACCCCCAGCAAGAGCGTCGGGCGCAAGGGCAACATCTTCGTCAAGTGGATCACCTCCACCGACCACAAGACCATCGGGTACATGTACCTGATCGCCTCGTTCCTGTTCTTCTGCCTCGGCGGCGTGATGGCCCTCGTCATCCGCGCCCAGCTCTTCGAGCCCGGCCTCGAGCTGTTGCAGACGAAAGACCAGTACAACCAGCTCTTCACGATGCACGGCACGATCATGCTGCTGATGTTCGCGACGCCGCTGTTCGCCGGCTTCGCCAACGTCATCATGCCGCTGCAGATCGGTGCTCCGGATGTCGCGTTCCCGCGTCTGAACGCCTTCGCGTTCTGGCTCTTCCTCTTCGGCTCGCTGATCGCGGTCTCCGGCTTCCTCACCCCGCAGGGTGCCGCATCCTTCGGCTGGTTCGCCTACGCGCCGCTGTCGTCGACGACGTTCACACCCGGTGATGGCGGGAACATGTGGGTGTTCGGCCTAGGGCTCTCGGGCTTCGGCACCATCCTCGGTGCGGTGAACTTCATCACCACCATCATCACGATGCGCGCCCCCGGCATGACGATGTTCCGCATGCCGATCTTCACCTGGAACATCCTGGTGACCTCGATCCTCGTGCTGATGGCCTTCCCGGTTCTCGCCGCGGCGCTCTTCGCCCTGGGTGGCGACCGCGTGTTCGGTATGCACATCTACGACGCGGCCAACGGCGGCGTGCTGCTCTGGCAGCACTTGTTCTGGTTCTTCGGGCATCCGGAGGTCTACATCATCGCGCTGCCGTTCTTCGGCATCGTCTCCGAAGTCTTCCCGGTGTTCAGCCGCAAGCCGATCTTCGGCTACAAGACCCTCATCTACGCGACGATCTCGATCGCCGCCCTGTCGGTCACGGTGTGGGCTCACCACATGTACGTCACCGGTTCGGTGCTGCTGCCGTTCTTCGCCCTGATGACGATGCTCATCGCGGTGCCGACGGGTGTGAAGATCTTCAACTGGATCGGCACGATGTGGCGCGGTTCGGTCACGTTCGAGACACCCATGATCTGGGCCATCGGCTTCTTGATCACCTTCACCTTCGGTGGACTCACCGGTGTCATCCTGGCGTCTCCGCCGCTCGACTTCCACGTCTCCGACACCTACTTCGTGGTGGCGCACTTCCACTACGTGGTGTTCGGAACCGTCGTGTTCGCCATGTTCTCGGGCTTCTACTTCTGGTGGCCGAAGTGGACGGGCAAGATGCTCAACGAGCGGCTCGGACACTGGCACTTCTGGTTGCTGTTCATCGGCTTCCACACGACGTTCCTCATCCAGCACTGGCTGGGCGTGCTCGGCATGCCGCGTCGTTACGCGACCTACCAGCCGGAAGACGGCTTCACCTGGATGAACCAGTTGTCGACGATCGGTGCCTTCATCCTGGCCGCCTCGCTCATCCCGTTCTTCCTCAACGTGTACATCACGGCCCGCAAGGCGCCGAAGGTCACGGTGAACGACCCGTGGGGCTACGGGCGCTCGCTCGAGTGGGCCACCTCGTGCCCGCCGCCGCGCCACAACTTCACGTCGATCCCGCGCATTCGCTCGGAGTCCCCGGCGTTCGACCTCAACCACCCTGAGGCCGGCATCCCCGTCGGCGTCGGTCCGGCGAAGGATGCTCCGGATGCCCCCACGTACGACCTCTCGCAGAGCAAGGTGAAGTAGTCCCATGAGAGCGAACACCAATCTCTTCTGGATCCTGTGCGGCTTCATGCTGCTGGCCGACGCGGTGTACACCGTGTGGTCGCTGCTTTCCTACGGCTCGGTCGAATGGGTCGGAACAGTTGCCATCGGCCTCTCGGCCATCCTGGCGGCGTTCCTCGCCTTCTACCTCGGACGCGTGCATGGCGCCCAGGGTGCGGAGCTCCCCGAAGACCTCCTCGACGCCAACATCGACGACGGCGACCCCGAGGTCGGCTTCTACAGCCCGTGGAGCTGGTGGCCCATCATCCTCGCCGGTGGCGGCGCCCTGCTGATGCTCGGACTCGCCGTGGGAATCTGGATCTGCTTCATCGCCGCCGCCCTCACGCTCGTGGCGATCGTCGGCTGGACCTACGAGTACTATCGCGGCTACTTCGCCCGCTAGGCGCCCGCCCAGCCCCGCGCACACAGGCCCCCTCCGCCACGGAGGGGGCCTTTCGCATCTTCCGGACGAGGCCGCGCTTCCTTGGCCGGTGTGCCCGACGTGGCTGCCTCCCACACGCGTGCGTCAACGACGGAGTTCGCAGTCCGACAAAGCAAACGACGGACTGACAGTCCGCATTTGGGCGCGCACTCCGTCGTTACGGGGCGAGGTCCGCCAATCGAGGCCGCGCTGCCGGCAGTCCGCCGCCGGCGAGGGAGTGCATCCGGATACGCGCCCCCGGTGGCGTCGCCGTTGTCGCCGCTTCGTGACCAGGATCTCAATCTACTCGAGCATCGTGACATCCGTGGCGGCTACTCGCGAGCGTGCGGTGGGGACGACGAAGGGCCCGGCACACGTGATGTGTGCCGGGCCCTGAGTGGGGGAGGGGAGGCCGCCTAGTGGTGGCCGCCGCCCTCGATCTCGCCGTGGGCGTCGCCGTGGCCGTGCTCGAGTTCCTTCGAGGTGGCGGGGGCGATGCGGTCTTCGAAGAACCAGCGCGACATGCGAGCACGCAGGCGCGCGGCGCCGGTGATCTTGCCCTGGGCGTTCGGCCGGAGCGTGATCGGCTCGTGCACCTCGTAGTTCACGAGCTTCCAGCGCTCGTACTCGTCGACCTGCTCGTGCACCTCGATGTACTCGCCACCGGGGAGTCGCACGATGCGGCCCGACTCGAAGCCGTGCAGCACGATCTCGCGGTCCTTCTTCTGCAGACCGATGCACACGCGCTTCGCAATGAAGTACGCGATGAACGGGCCCAGGATGACCCAGGCCTGAATCGTGTGCGTCACGCTCTCGAGCGAGAGCTGGAAGTGCGTCGCGATGATGTCCGAGCTCGCCGCCGCCCAGAGGCCGGCGTAGAAGGTGACTCCGGCGGCGCCGATACCCGTGCGGGTCGGGGCGTTGCGCGGACGGTCGAGGATGTGGTGCTCGCGCTTGTCACCCGTGACCCAGCCCTCGACGAAGGGATACGACGCCACCAGGCCGAGGAAGATCACCAACACCAGAACCGGCACGATGATGTTGAACGACCAGGTGTGGTCGAGCCACACGAACTCCCAGCCCGGCGGGATCAGGCGCAGCGCGCCATCCGCGAAACCGATGTACCAGTCGGGCTGCGTCCCCGCCGACACCGGGGAGGGGTCGTAGGGGCCGTAGTTCCAGATGGGGTTGATCGTGAAGAACGAGGCCATCAGGGCGATGACGCCGAAGACCAGGAAGAAGAATCCACCGGCCTTCGCGGCGTACACCGGGAGCACCGGGTAGCCGATGACGTTCTTCTCGGTGCGGCCGCCACCCGAGAACTGGGTGTGCTTGTGCACAACGACGAACACGAGGTGCAGCGCGATGAACGCCACCACCATCGCCGGCAGCAACAGGATGTGCAGGGTGTAGAGACGCCCCACGATCGCCGTGCCCGGGAATTCTCCGCCGAAGAGCAGGAACGAGATCCAGGTTCCGACGAAGGGGAGGCCTTTGATCAGGCCGTCGATGATGCGGAGGCCGTTGCCGGAGAGCAGGTCGTCGGGGAGGGAGTAGCCGGTGAAGCCCTCTCCGAGCGCCAGCACGAAGAGAACGAAGCCGATCACCCAGTTGAGCTCACGCGGCTTGCGGAACGCTCCCGTGAAGAAGATGCGCAGCATGTGCAGGCCGATGGCCGCGATGAACAGCAGCGCCGCCCAGTGGTGGATCTGGCGAACCAGCAGGCCACCGCGCACGTCGAACGAGATGTGCAGCGCCGAATCCATCGCCGACGACATCTGCATGCCCTTGAGCGGCACGAACGAGCCGTTGTACACGACCTCGGCCATCGACGCCTGGAAGAAGAACGTCAGGAACGTGCCAGAGAGGATGATGACGACGAAGCTGTAGAGCGCCACCTCACCGAGCATGAACGACCAGTGGTCGGGGAAGATCTTGCGGCCGAACTCCTTGACGACGCCCGAGATGCTCGTGCGGTCTTCGATGTAGTTCGCCGCCGCGGCGGTGAAGCCGCCCGACTTGCGCGGTGCGGGCGCCTCGGCCGGAGCTTCGGTGCGATGATCGATCGTGCTGGTCATGAACGCTCCCAGAAGCTAGGGCCGACGGGCTCGTGGAAGTCGCTCTGGGCGACGAGGTAGCCCTCGGAGTCGACCGCGATGGGCAGCTGCGGCAGCGGGCGCTTGGCCGGCCCGAAGATCACCTGGCACTCGTTCTCCACGTCGAAGGTCGACTGGTGGCACGGGCACAGCAGGTGGTGCGTCTGCTGCTCGAAGAGCGCGACGGGGCAGCCGACGTGCGTGCAGATCTTGGAGTACGCGACGATGCCGTCGTACGACCAGCCTTTGCGCTCCGGGCTGATGTTGAGGTCGGCCGGGTTGAGGCGCATGAGGAGCACAGCGGCCTTGGCCTTCTGCTCCAGCCGGTCCTCGAGGTCGTTGAGGCCTTCGGGGATGATGTGGAAGACCGAGCCGATCGTCACATCCGAGGCCTTGACGGGGATGCCGGAGGGGTCGAGCGTGAGGCGCGCACCCTTCTTCCAGACCGTGTGGCTGAGCAGCTGAGCCGGGTCTTCGTCCTGCGGCGCGAGACCGCGGAACAGCACGATGCCGGGGAGCGGGAAGGCCACGAGGGCGCCGATCAGGCTGTTCCGGATGAGCGTGCGCCGCCCGAAGCCCGACTCGCGGTCGGCCTCGTCGAAGATCTCGACGGAACGGGCGATCGTCTCCTCGGAGCCGCGAACCGGGTGCCGGAGGTCGATTCCCTCCTTGTCGTGCATGAGGGCCTTGCCCCAGTGCACGGCACCCAGCCCGATGCCGAACAGCGCGAGCGCCACGCCGACACCGATGAACAGGGTGTTGAGTCGCAGAGCCGCCTGGTCGCCGTCTTCGATCGGGAACGCCATGTACGCCGCGACGGCGAAGATGCTGCCCGCGATCGAGAGGTAGAAGAGCGTGTAGACCGATCGCTGCGCCCGCTTCTCGGCCTTCGGGTCGATGTCGGTGACGCGGTGACGGTGGGGCGGTTCGCCCGGGTTCACGACGTCGGACGCAATGACCGCAGTGCCGGTCGATGCGCCTCGACTCGTCTCGACGGCCGACGAATCGGAAGCGGCGGAATGGGTGCCGCTCACCTCGTCATGTGCCATTGTGTTCCCTTTCGAGCTTGCTGGAATGTGCTGTGATCAACGCGGGTGCGGCTAGTTCGACTTGGCGGTGAGCCAGACCATCAGGCCGATGACCGCGCCGAGACCGAAGATCCAGACGAACAGGCCTTCCGCGACGGGGCCGAGCGAACCGAGTTCGAAGCCACCAGGCGAGGGGTTGTTCTCGAGGAACTTCAGGTAGGTGATGATGTCGCGCTTGTCTTCGGGCGTGAGGTTGTTGTCGTTGAAGACCGGCATGTTCTGCGGGCCGGTCAGCATCGCCTCGTAGATGTGCGTGGCCAGCACTCCCGTGAGCTCGGGGGCGAACTTGCCTTCGGTGAGCGCACCGCCCGCGCCGGCCACGTTGTGGCACATCGCGCAGTTGATACGGAACAGCTGGCCACCGTTGGTGGCGTCGCCGTCGGCCTGCAGGTAGCGCTCGTCGGGGATGGCGGGGCCGGGGGAGATGGAGGCGACGTAGGCGGCGAGGGCCGCGGTCTGCTCATCCGTGAACTGCGTCGGCTTCTGCATGGCCTGCGGGCCCTGCATGGCCATCGGCATGCGGCCGGTGCCCACCTGGAAGTTCACGGCCGCCGCGCCGACGCCGATCAGGCTCGGGCCGTCTTTCGTGCCCTGCATGTCGAGGCCGTGACACGTGGCGCAGTTGGCGGCGAAGAGCTTCTTGCCTTCGTCGATCGTCTGCTGGCTGGAGGCGCTGGTGTCGGCCGAGGCCGTGGTGGTGCTGCTGAAGAGCGCGTACCCGCCACCCGTGACGACCAGGCCGATAGCAATCAGCACGACAGTAGCCAGGGGATGGCGTCTGTTGGCTTTCCTGCTCTTGCGGGCCATTCTCTCTACCTTCTGTTCGGGACTTCGTCGATGGATCGTGTCGGCCGGCTACTTGAGCACGTAGATCACGAGGAACAGGCCGATCCAGACCACGTCGACGAAGTGCCAGTAGTACGAGACGACGATGATGCTCGTCGCCTCCTTGTGACCGAAGTTCTTGACCGCGAACACGCGCCCCAGCATGAGGAGCATGGCGATGAGGCCGCCGGTCACGTGCAGGGCGTGGAAGCCGGTGGTGAGGTAGAAGGCCGAGCCGTAGGCGCTGCCGTCGATCGTGATGCCCTCGGAGACGAGGGTGGCGTACTCGATGACCTGGCCGCAGACGAAGATCGCGCCGAAGGCGTAGGCGAGGAACATCCACTCGGTGATGCCCCACTTGAACGGACTCCAGCCAGTGCGGCGCGGCTGACCGCGCTCGGCGGCGAACACGGCGAACTGGCACCAGAAGGAGGAAATCACCAGGATGATCGTGTTGACTAGCGCGAACGGCACGTTGAGCGTGTTCGCCTGATCCGCCCACGCCGCGGGGTTGGTGGACCGCAGCGTGAAGTAGATGGCGAAGAGGCCGGCGAAGAACATGACTTCGCTGCCCAGCCACACGATGGTTCCGACAGCGACCGTGTTGGGGCGCTGCACCATCGGGGCAGTCTGAGAATGGGTCAATGAGCTGCTCGTCACAGGTCCATTATGTCCGAAATCGTGGAGCCGTTTTGCATTTGGCCGCCGTGGGGCGGGTCCACCGGCGTGTCCCGGCGCCCGGCCGCCCCGTAGGATCGCTGGTATGGCTGACACGTACTCCTGGCCCGTGATGATCGCTCGACTTCTGACGGGATCCGATCTCTCGATCTCCGAGGCGACGTGGTCGATGAACAAGGTCATGGAGGGCGAGGTCACCGAGGCCCAGCTGGCCGGATTCCTCGTGGCTCTCCGGGCCAAAGGCGAGACCGTCGACGAGATCGTCGGCTTCCGGGACGCGATCCTCGACCATGCGCTCCCGCTCGCGGTCGACCCGATGGCCCTCGACATCGTGGGCACCGGCGGCGACTCCTTCGGCACCGTGAACGTGTCCACCATGGCTTCGATCGTGTCTGCGGCGTCGGGGGTTCCGGTGGTCAAGCACGGCAACAAGGCGGCGAGCTCGCTCTCCGGCTCCTCGGACGTGCTGCGCGCCCTCGGCATCGATCTCGATCTGGAGCCGGAGCGCGTCGCGGAGGTGCTCACCGAGACGGGGATCACCTTCGCCTTCGCCTCGAAGTTCCATCCCGGGTTCAAGAACGCCGGCGCCGTGCGCGCGCAGCTGGGTGTTCCCACGGTCTTCAACTTCCTCGGCCCGCTCTGCAACCCGGCTCGCGCCGAGGCCTCCGCGGTCGGCGTCGCTCACCTCGACCGGGTGCCCCTCATCGTCGGCGTCTTCCAGACCCGCGGAGCGACGGCTCTGGTGTTCCGCGGCGACGACGGGCTCGACGAACTCACCACCACCGGCCACAGCCACATCTGGGAGGTGTCGCGGGGGTCTGTGAAGGAGCACGACCTGAACCCGCGGGATCTCGGCATCCCGGTCGCGTCGATCGACCAGTTGCGGGGCGGTGACGCCGCTCACAACGCGGAGGTCGTGCGTCGCGTCCTGGCCGGGGAGCCCGGCCCCGTCCGCGACATGGTCGTGCTGAACGCCGCCGCCGGCCTCGTCTCCTTCGCCCTGGCGGCAGACCCCGCCGAGGTCGACCGTCCGCTCCTCCAGCGCCTGCGCGAGCAGTCCGCCGTGGCCTCGGCCGCCATCGACTCGGGCGCGGCCGCCCAGAAGCTCGACGCCTGGGTCTCCGCCACCAAGCGGGTCTGAAGGCTGCGGGCCGTACTCGCCGACCCAAGGTGGGGGCGAGGCCGCGAAGCGACCTCACCGCCACGTGTCGCGCCGCGCCGGGCGGGGACCGGCGCGGCCCGTGGACGCCGCGCGAAGCACGGCGCCCACGGCAGGATTACTGCACGTCGTCGTCGACCCAGTCGAAGGTCTTGGTGACGGCTTTCTTCCAGTTGCGGAGCTGGCGTTCGCGTTCTTCGGTGCTCATGTTCGGGGTCCAGCGGGAGTCTTCCTGCCAGTTCGCGCGGAGCTCGTCGAGGTTGGCCCAGAACCCGACCGCGAGGCCGGCCGCGTAGGCGGCGCCGAGCGCGGTGGTCTCCGCGACCACGGGACGCACGACCGGGACACCGAGGATGTCGGCCTGGAACTGCATGAGCGTGTTGTTCGCGATCATGCCGCCATCGACCTTGAGTTCGGTGAGGTCGACGCCGGAGTCGGCGTTGACGGCGTCGAGGACCTCGCGGGTCTGGAACGCGGTCGCTTCGAGGGCGGCGCGGGCGATGTGGCCCTTGTTCACGTAGCGGGTGAGTCCCACGAGGGCGCCGCGGGCATCCGATCGCCAGTAGGGAGCGAACAGGCCCGAGAACGCGGGCACGAAGTACGCGCCGCCGTTGTCCTCGACGGTCTTGGCGAGTTCTTCGACCTCGGGGGCGGAAGAGATGATGCCGAGGTTGTCGCGGAGCCACTGGATCAGCGAGCCGGTGACCGCGATCGATCCCTCGAGCGCGTAGTGCGCGGGAGCGTCGCCGAGCTTGTAGCCGAGGGTGGTGAGGAGACCGTTCTTGGAGTGCACGATCTCGGTGTCGGTGTTGAAGATCAGGAAGTTGCCCGTGCCGTAGGTGTTCTTCGACTCGCCCGCGTCGAACGCGGCCTGACCGAAGGTCGCGGCCTGCTGGTCACCCAGAATGCCCGACACCGGAACCTCACGCAGCAACGAGGAGTCGTGCACCGTCCCATAGACCTCGGAGGAGCTCTTGATCTCCGGGAGCATCGACTTGGGCACGTTGAACGCCTCGAGGATGTCGTCGCGCCACTGGAGCGTCTCCAGGTCCATGAAGAGCGTGCGGGAGGCGTTCGTGACATCCGTCGCGTGCACGCCGCCGTCGACGCCGCCGGTGAGGTTCCAGAGCACCCAGCTGTCGGTCGTTCCGAACAGCAGGTCGCCGGCTTCGGCGGCCTCTCGGGCCCCCTCGACGTTCTCGAGGATCCAGACGATCTTCGTGCCCGAGAAGTAGGTCGCCAGCGGCAGGCCCACGATCGGCTTGAACCGCTCCACGCCACCATCGGCCGCGAGGCGGTCGACGATCGACTGGGTGCGCGTGTCCTGCCAGACGATCGCGTTGTAGACCGGCTCACCGGTGTTCTTGTTCCACACCACCGCGGTCTCGCGCTGGTTCGTGATACCCACGGCCTTCACGTTGTGGCGGGTGATGTTGGCCTTCGACAGCGCCTGGCCGATGACCTCGCGCGTGTTGTCCCAGATCTCCTTCGGGTCGTGCTCGACCCATCCTGCTTTGGGGAAGATCTGCTCGTGTTCCTTCTGGCCGCTCGCGACGATCGATCCCGAGTGATCGAAGATGATCGCTCTCGTGCTCGTCGTTCCCTGGTCGATGGCGATGATGTAGTCCGTCATGGCAACTCCTTCGTTATGAGACGGTCGTGGTACGTGCGAAAGCTGCGTGCTCGAAAAAGCAGGGGGCCGATCCAGACTCTGGACCGGCCCCCTGGGTGTCAGGTGAGGATGGGGAGGAGTGGGATGGCCACGAGCCCGGCGATGACGCCGCCGATGATCGGCCCGACCACGGGTACCCAGGAGTAGGACCAGTCGGACGAGCCCTTGCCCTTGATGGGGAGCACGAAGTGCGCGATGCGCGGGCCGAGGTCACGGGCCGGGTTGATCGCGTATCCCGTCGGGCCACCGAGGGAGGCGCCGATGCCGATCACGAGCAGAGCCACCGGCAGAGCACCGAGAGCCGCGAGGCCCCCGTCGCCTTGACGACCGCCGCCGAAGCCGATCACCACGAACACCAGCACGAAGGTGCCGACGATCTCGGTCACGAGGTTCCAGCCGTAGGAACGGATCGCCGGCCCCGTCGAGAACACGCCCAGCTTGTTCGCCGGCTCCGGCTCCTGGTCGAAGTGCTGCTTGTAGGCCAGCCACACGACCACCGCGCCGATGAACGCACCGATCAGCTGAGCACCGATGTAGGCGATGACGGTGAGGAAGTTCACGTCCACGGGCGTCGCCGCAGACCCGAAGCTCTTCGCGCCGTTCGCCACGAGACCCAGCGTCACTGCCGGGTTGAGGTGGGCGCCGGAGGCGTAGGCGACGATGACACCGGCGAAGACCGCGAGGCCCCAGCCGATGTTCACCATCAGGAATCCGCCGTTGAAGCCCTTGGTGCGGATGAGCGCCACGTTGGCGACCACACCACAACCGAGGAGCACGAGCATCGCTGTGCCCACCAGCTCCGATAAGAAGTCGATACCGAGATTGTCCACGATGACCTTCCTTCGCACCGTTCGGTCACCCGCTGTGACCCCCGTGGTGATCGGGTGTGTGCCAACGATATCCCCCGGGAGTTGCCAGGGATAACCCCCATTTCCACCGTGGCGGGACCAAGGCCCTACCGGATCGATCGCCCGACGGCGTAGATTTGCTCTGGATGGCCAGGTGCTGGCTCCCGCCGCGGGCGACGAACGTCCGATCGAAGGGATTTTTCAATGAAGAAGCTCATCAATGACCCGAAGAACGTGGTCGACGAGGCGGTGGTCGGCTTCGAAGCCGCCCACGGCGACATCGTCACCGTGTCTCACGACCCGATCTACATCGTGCGCAAAGACGCCCCGATCGCCGGCAAGGTCGGCATCGTCTCCGGCGGCGGCAGCGGCCACGAACCCCTCCACGGTGGCTTCGTCGGCTACGGGATGCTCGACGCCGCGGTTCCCGGCCCGGTGTTCACCTCGCCGACGCCCGACCCCATCCTCGCGGCGACCAAGGCGGTCGACGGCGGTGCGGGTGTGCTGCACATCGTGAAGAACTACACCGGAGACGTGCTCAACTTCGAGACCGCGGCCGACCTGGCCACCGCCGACGACATCGAGGTGCGCACGGTCATCGTCGACGACGATGTGGCCGTGAAGGACTCGCTCTACACGGCAGGCCGCCGCGGAGTGGCGGGTACGGTCTTCGTCGAGAAGATCGCGGGCGCCGCCGCCGAGCGCGGGGACGACCTGGATGCCGTGGTCGCGGTGGCCGAGAAGGTCAACGCGAACGTGCGCACCATGGGCGTCGCGCTCACGCCCTGCGTCGTTCCGCACGCCGGAGAGCCGAGCTTCGAGCTGGCCGACGACGAGATCGAGATCGGCATCGGCATCCACGGCGAGCCCGGACGCGAGCGCATCAAGCTCGAGCCCGCGGATGCGATCGTCGACCGCCTGCTGGGCCCGATCCTCGAAGACCTGCCCTTCGCATCCGGGGACAAGGTGGCCCTGATGGTGAACGGCATGGGCGGAACGCCCCAGGTCGAGCTCTACATCGTGTTCCGCCACGCCGCCCAGGTGCTGGCAGACAAGGGCATCGAGGTCACGCGCTCGCTCGTGGGCAACTTCGTGACGTCGCTCGAGATGCAGGGTGTCTCGATCAGCGTGCTGAAGCTCGACGACGAGCTGACCGCGCTGTACGACGCTCCGGTTCAGACAGCGGCTCTCCGCTGGGGAAGGTAGACGAATGAGTTTGGGCATCACCTGGACGACGGACTGGATCACGGAGAGCGCACGCGTCGTCGCCGAGCATCGGGTCGAACTGGTCACCCTCGACCGCGCGATCGGCGACGGCGACCATGGCGAGAACCTCGATCGCGGATACACCGCCGTCATGGCCAAGCTCGGCGACCTTCCGCCGGATTCCGTTCCGGGTGATGCCCTCAAGCTCGTGGCCACCACGCTCATCTCGACCGTGGGCGGCGCATCCGGCCCCCTGCTCGGCACGGCCTACCTCAAGGCCGCCGGGGCCGTGGGCAAGGAACCCGAGCTCGACGGCGACGCCCTCGTGGCGCTGCTGACGGCGGCGCGCGACGGCATCGTGCTGCGCGGCAAGGCCGAATCGGGCGACAAGACAATGATCGACGCCTGGACGCCGGCCGTGGAGGCCGCCGCCGCGGCGAACGCGGAAGGCAAGAGCGAAGCCGAGATCCTGGATGCTGCCGCCACCGCGGCGGAGGCGGGCGCCGTGGCCACCGAGCCTCTGGTGGCGCGCAAGGGCCGCGCGAGCTACTTGGGGGAGCGGGCCATCGGTCACCGCGACCCGGGGGCGCAGTCGTCGTCGCTCATCATCCGCGCGGCGGCCGACGCCGCGAAGGGCGCCTGAGGTGGCCGGCACGGCCGGCAAGGTCGGGCTCGTCTTCGTCTCGCACAGCTCCCTGATCGCCGACGGGCTCGTGCAGCTGGCCGCGCAGATGGCGGGCGGCACCACGCTCGTGGCGGCCGGAGGCACCGACGACGGCGGCATCGGAACGAGCTTCGACAAGGTCAGCGCGGCGATCATCGAAGCCGACTCGGGCTCCGGCGTCGTGGTGTTGTGCGACCTGGGCTCGGCGATCCTCACCGCTGAGACCGCGCTCGACTTCCTCGACGACGAGGTGAGGGCGCGCGTGCGCATCGCCGACGCCCCGCTCGTGGAGGGTGGTGTCGCCGCAGCGGTGGCGGCCGAGTCGGGGGCGGAGCTCGATGCCGTGGTGGCGGCCGCGCAGACCGCGATCGGCGACAACCCCGAGCTCGTCGTGCCGGGGGCCGAGGCCGGTTCGCCGGTCGACGCGGCCGGTGCCCCCGACGTGGGAGATGCCCCCCGAACCCCGTCGCGCACGGTCACGATCGTGAACAAGGACGGCCTGCACGCGCGCCCCGCGGCCGAGTTCGTCAAGCTCGCCAGTACCTTCCCGGTGAAGGTGACGGTGAATGGGAAAGACGCCAAGAGCCTGCTCGGCATCATGTCGATGGGGCTCGTGAAGGGCGCGACCGTGGAACTCGCGAGCGCCGACCCGGCCGGCGCCGAAGCCGTCGACGCGCTGGCGGCGCTGATCGAGTCGGGGTTCGGCGAAGCCTGAGCGCCAGGTACGGGCTCAGGCTCCGCCGGTGGCCGCGATGATCAGTCGTGGCGGGTGAGCACGAAGAGCGGGATCTCGCGCTCGGTCTTCTCCTGGTACTCGGCGTAGGGCGGGTAGGCCGCGACGGCCCGCTCCCACCAGAGGGCCTTCTCCTCGCCCGTGACCTCGCGAGCGGTGTAGTCGTGCTTCTCCGGCCCGTCCTGGAGCTCCACGTGCGGCTCGGCCACGATGTTGAAGTACCAGACCGGATGCTTGGGGGCGCCGCCGAGGGAGGCGACGACCGCGTACTCGCCGTCGTGCTCGACGCGCATGAGCGGCGTCTTGCGGATCTTGCCCGACTTGGCGCCGAGGGTCGTGAGGATGATCACCGGCATCCCGCGCAGCGTGGTGCCGGCGGTGCCTCCGGAGCTCTCGTACTCCTCGACCTGCTTGAGCGCCCAGTCGGCGGTTCCCGGTTCGTATTCTCCTGTCAACGGCATGGTGGCTTCGTTCCTTTCGCTCGCATTCCACTATTCCACGCGGGGCGGGTGGATCGGTCGCCCGAGGGCCACGCCACGCCTCGAGCCAGGCCCCGGAAAGACATGTGACGTCTCAGCTATGGCCTAAACTGAGGGGATGAAGGCCACTGACCCTGAAACGAGCTCGGCGATCTTCGGTATCGACGCAGCGGCCCGGGAGCCCCGCGTCCCCGCGGCGCGACTGGGCGTCGTGGTCGTTCGGGACATCGTCGAGTCCATCGTCACCGGCCGCATCGAGCCCGGCGACACGCTGCCACCCGAGGGGCCCCTGAGTGTCGGGTTCGGGGTGAGCCGGACCGTGATCCGGGAGTCGATCAAGCGGGTGGAGGAGAAGGGCCTCGTGCAGGTCGAGCAGGGCCGGGGAACGACCGTCATGCCGCAGACCAGCTGGAACCTGCTCGATCCGGTCGTGCTCGCGGCGATGATCGAGCACGATGACTCCTTGGGCATCCTCGACGAGGTCGTGACCGTGCGAGCGAGCCTCGAGAGCGACCTCGCCGGCGTCGCCGCCGAAACCGCCACGTCTCTCGATATCGAGAGATTGGCCGAGGCGCTGCAGGGCATGAGGGATCACCTGGACCAGCCCGGCGAGTTCGACGCCGGCGACATCGCGTTCCACGGCATCATCATGACCATGTCGTCCAGTCGGCTCGGGGCGAGCATCGCGCGAGTGCTGGTCGGAGAAGCCATGGCCAGCGACCGCTACAACGGCAAGGTCGGACGTCCCGGCTTCCTCCACACTCTGAGAGAACACCAGCGCATCTTCGACGCGGTCGCCGCCCACGACGCCGACGAGGCGCGCCTCGCCATGCGCCGTCACATCGAAGACGCGTGGCGGCGTCGCAAGCCGGGCGCTCAAGCCGACTGAGCGACGAGCCCTTCCTCGTGGAGCGCGTCCCAGAGCCCGGGCGGGATGTCCCGGCCTGACAAGGCCACGTTCTGGCGCACTTGGGCGGCGCTGCGCATACCGACCGTCACGTTCACGACGGTCGGGTGTCTCAACGGGAATGCCAGTGCCGCAGCGGGGAGCGGCACACCGAATTCGGCGCAGACCCGGGCAATCCTCTCGGCACGGATCAGCACGTCGTCCGGCGCAGCCCGGTAGTCGTACATTGCGCCGTGTTCGGGATGATCGCTCGCCAGGATGCCCGAATTGAAGACTCCGACGGCGACGATGCTCTTCCCGCGATCCGCGGCCGAACGCAGGGCGTCTCCGAGTGCACCTTGTTCGAGGAGCGTGTAGCGCCCGGCGAGCATCGCGACGTCGGCGTCGGTCTCGTCGAAGGCACGCGACACTTCGCTCGCGGAGTTGGTGCCGACTCCCACCGCCGACACGACGCCTTCCTCGCGCAGCTCGATGAGCGCGCGAAGGGCTCTCGTGCCCGCGTCCGCGGCGGCCTGGTCGGGGTCGTGCACGTACACGATGTCGACCCGATCCATCCCTAATCGCGTCAAGCTCTCGTCCAACGACCGTCGCACCCCGTCCGCACTGAAATCCCACTGCCGAACCAGGTCGTCGGCCACCGCGAAGCCGTCGGTGTCGAGGCCGGTCGGGTTCGGGTTGCGCACCAGCAGCCGCCCGACCTTCGTCGAGACGACGAACTCGTCGCGCGGGTATTTCGCGAGCGCTCTGCCCAGCCGGCGCTCGGAGAGCCCCAGGCCGTAGTGCGGGGCGGTGTCGAAATAGCGGATCCCCGCATCCCACGCCGCGTCGACCGCCCGCTCCGCCTCGTCGTCGGTCGTCTCGCGGTAGAGGTTGCCGAGGCCCGCGGCGCCGAAACCCATCTCGGTGATCGACAGCGGCGTCCCGGCGAGGGAACGGCTACGCATCGACAGCGCCGCCCACGCCGTAGACGCGCGCGGCCGTCTCGAAGAAGACGGCGTCGTGCTCGCCGGCGCTGAGGTGCTCGGTCAGGACGCGCGCTGCGTCGAGCCACGACGCGTAGCCACCGCTCGTTCTCACCAGGGGCCAATCCGATCCGAACATCAGTCGGTCCGGTCCGAAGCTGGCGAAGGCGATCTCCAGAGCACTGGCGAGGTCTTCGGGTGTCCACCTCTTCCAGTCCGCTTCCATCGTCAGCCCGGAGACCTTCGCCGAGACGTTCTCCCGTGCTGCCAGACCGACCAGATCGTCGGCCCATTCCCCGATCGCGCCGGAGCGCAGCGGGGGCTTTCCCAGATGGTCCAGAACGAATTCCAGTCCGGGATGCTCGTCCACCACCTCGGCGCACGTTCTGAGCTGCTGCGGATTCACGACGAGATCGAACACGAGTCCGGCGTCGGCGACCGCGTTGAGCCCCCGCCTCACGTCGGCTCGACGCAGCCAGCGCTCGTCGGGCTCGAGATGCGCGAGATGCCGGATGCCCACCAGTCGGGCGCCGTTCGTCATCGAGGTGAGTCGATCGAGGGTGTCGCGGACGTCCGGAGCCGTGAGATCGCACCAGCCGACGACGCCGGCGACAGCGGGACCGAGAGTGGCGGTGAGCAGTGACTCGGTCTCCTTGCTTGAATTGACCGACTGCACCACCACGGCGGTACCGACCTGCTCCGCTTGCAGAGTCGTTTCGAGATCGTCGAGTGTGAAGTCCCGATCGATCTCCGGCATCGTCTCGGGGTCGATCCACTCCTGAGGTTCCTCGGATCTGTTCCAGACGTGAACGTGAGCGTCGATGACCTGGCGCACTGAGCTACTTCTTTCCGTCGAGATGCCAGATCTCCTGAGCGTCGGCCCAGATCTGGCCGGGCAGGGCGCCGGGCACGGGCACCTGACAGGGATCCGTGAGCTCCCACCATCGCCGCGTCACCGGATCCTCGCCGATCTTCGCGAGATCCGAGGCGTGATCGGAGCCGACGTACTCGTAGTAGGCGATGAGAAGATCGCCGTGAACGAAGATGGTGTAGTTCGTGATGTTCGCCGCAACGATCGTCGCCTCGACTTGCGGCCAGACGGCAGCATGGAGGGCGAGGTACTCCTCGCGCTTCTCGGGGCGGACCCCGACGACGAGACCGTGTCTCTCACAGCGCGTCATCGTTCGGCTCCTCCGCGGCGTCGGAAGACGGCAGCCAGGCGGCGGTCTCCCACGGGCTCGCATACGTCTGCTTGTGAGCGCGCAGCGCCAGGCTCAGCGTGAGTGTCACCCTCGAACCCGCCGGCAGATCGACGATGAGGTGTGGTCCTCCGACGACACGTGTTCGCGTCGTCGTGGGCACCTCGTCGCCGATGTAGGAGTAGTAGCTGCCCGCCCACTCGCCGTGAGTCTCGTCATAGGTGACGGAGAGGATCTCGTGCTCGGCGAACCCCCCAGCCTGAAGCACGAGCTGCTGGTCGTCGGTCGGGGAGAGGTTCAGCACCTCGACGGTGGTTCGCTCAGGGGCGATCGACGACACCAGAGCCGCCACGTCCTTCGGAAGTCCCGGTCGCTCGGCCTTCAGGTCGAACCACCGGATGCGCGACTGTTGCTGGCCACCGTTGTAGATCACCTGAGGGCCGCCCGAGGTGGTCTGCGTGAGCGCCTCGGTCACGATCGGTTGCACGAGCTGCCAGATGTGGATGTCCGCTTCGTCGATCTCCTCGCCCGCATGGGAGCGGATCAGGGCGAGACGCCGCCTCACCTGGTACTCGGCCGCCTCGAGAATGAGTTCCGGGTACTCCGGGTTGTCTCCTTCGAGGTAGGTGAACCAGGCCTCGTCGTGACCGCCCTCTTCTTTCTCTCGGTACGGACGCACGATCCGCCAATCCGTGCCGCTTCGGCGCCGTAGCTCACGCAGCCGTTCGAGGTCGCCGTCATCGGCCGAGAAGTGCCAGAGCGCGAACGGGATGGCGACCTGCACCGGGTTCCAATCGAACCAGCCTTTGTCGCTGAACCGGTAGGGAACCAGGAATGTCGGGGTGGTCACCTCCTCGCCCAGGTGGGCACTCCACCAGTGCTTGACCGAGGAGTCGCTCTCGGAGAACGGGGCCACTCTTCCCCGGGCGATCACCGCGTCGTATTGCTCGCGAGGCAGATCGAGGAACGACTCGTCGCCGGAGACGACGGCTGCGGCCAGGGCGCCGACGGCGGTCGCCTGCCCGACGCTGTAGATGCCGTGCGGCCAGCTCCAGCCGTAGTGGCCGCCGTACCAGCGCCCGTCGAGCTGAGAGCCCACGACTCCGTCGAGTCCGACGTTGTCGGGAACCAGGCCCCCGTTGCGTTCAGCCCGCTCCTTCCACGCCGAGACGTAGCGCGTGATCCAGGTCGCGTAGCGCTCATCCCCGGTGAGGACGTAGGCATTCAAGACGAGTCCGGACGCGCTGAGGTTGCCGACGACGTCGCCTCGCCCGAGGCGCTCGTGCATCTCCGTGCCCAGCCGCGGATCAGGGGCGAGATCGGTGTGGGGAACCGACGGGCCGTTCATCCAGTCGAGCGGGAACCCGTATTTGCGGGCCTCGTCTGCAAGCCAGGGGTAGAAGTCCGACTCCGAAAGCCCGACGCGTGCTCCGCCGCTGCCCGTGTGGGGCGCCTTGATGATGTTGAGCGCCTCGTCGTAGTTGCCGTTCGCGGGATCGACGTAGAGTTCGGCGAAACGGGCGGCTCGGGCCCTCCACTCCTCGGGCGAGGCGGCACTGAGGTAGTAGAAGAAGAGCAGACTCTCGCCTTGATGGAACCAGTCGTAGCCGATCTCGTACTCGTCGTCGACGATCCCCAGCCCGGCCAACTGGCGGGTGACCGCCGCCCAGTGTCGTGTACTGGCCGTCAGGATCTCCGCGCTGCCGCCGAGGAGATAGTAGGCGGGCCAGTTGAAGAAGGTCTCGAAGAAGTCGTCGCCGCCGTCCCGGCTGCTCAACCTGCCGTGGTAGCGGATCGAGCCGTCCGGAAGGCAGAAGGCCTTCTCGAAGATCGGCCACGCTTCATCCAGCAGCGCGAAGAGCGCGCGCTGCGCCGTCGCCCAGCGCGGAGTCGATGTCAACGGAACCGTCGCGACGACCAGCGCCGTCGGGGTCTCCGTCGACCCAGGGGTGGGCTTCTCGGCTAGTGTCATGGGCATTCCTTCAGGGGATTCGATGGGCGGAACACGGCGAGAGGCCGTCACTCTTTGGTGCCGCCGGCGGTCATTCCGGCAACGAGGAACCGCTGCGAGAACAAGAACACCAACAGCACCGGGGCGACCGAGAGAACGGTTGCGAGGGCGAGCGTCGGCAACTCGATCGATGCTGCTCCGACCGAGCTCGGGTTGAAGGCCGGCGTGGCCGAGAGCAGCGAGGTCAAGCCGACCTGCATCGGGTAGGAGCCGCTCGAGGGGAGCATCACGAACGGCAAGAAGTAGTTGTTCCAGTTCTGCACGAAGCTGAAGAAGGCGACGAGGGCGATCACCGGAGCCGCGAGCGGCATGGCGATTCGCGCGAAGACCTGGAACTCCGTGCATCCGTCGATGCGTGCTGCGGCGAGGAGGTCGCGTGGAACGCTCGTGGAGAAATAGATGTAGGTCAGATACACGCCGAACGGGAAGAACGAGAACGGCAGGATGACCGCGAGGGGATTGCCGATCAGGCCCACGGTGTTCAGCTCGAGGAACACCGGGAGCACGAGCGCCGTGTTCGGAATGAGCATGATGACCAGCGTCGCGACCAGCAGAAGGCGACGGAACCGGAACTCCGACAACGCCAAGGCGTAGCCGGCGGGAATGCTGACGACGATGGTCACGACGAGCGCCGCGACCGAGTAGAACGCCGAGTTGCCGAGCCAGCCGAGCACCGCTCCGCCCTGGAAGCCCATCAAGGCGTTCCAGTTGGCCACCAGAGCATCGAGATTGCCGACCGAGAAGGGGTTCTCGGTCAGGAGCTGGTTCGTGGTCTTGCCTGTTGCGAGCAGCAACCACACGATCGGGATCGCGAAGAAGAGCACGAACGTGGCGATGAGGAGCGCAGTGACGGTGCGACCCCCCACCTGCCCGAAAGTGAGCGTGCGCCTCGGTCGTCTGCCGACCGTCGGGGAATGGCTGAGAGTCATGGCTAGTCCTTCTCGAAGAGTCCGCCGCGTGCGACGAACACTGCGGAGAGTACGAGCGCAATCAGCAGGAGAATGATCGAGATCGCCGCGGATCCGTGGAAATTGCTCTGCTGGAACGCGTAGAGGTAGGCGAGCTGATTCACCGAGTAGTCGTTGCCGACGATGCCGTTGCTGGCCTGGGAGAGCAGTTGGGGTTCGACGAACAGCTGTGTCCCGGCGGCCAGCGACAGCACGCCCATGTAGGAGATCCACTTGCGCAGCATCGGCAGCTGGATGTGCACCGCGATCTGAACGGGGTTGGCGCCGTCGATCCTGGCCGCCTCCATGATCTCCGCGCTGATGTTGTTGAGTGCGCCGTACATGATCACGATCCACCCGCCGGCGCCCGTCCAGAAGGCGATCACGGCGAACACGCCCGGCAGGTTCCCTGGGGCGATGGTCTGGACGAACGACTCGAAGCCGAGCGCGTTGAGCAGGCCGCTGACCGGGCTCGCGGCGGGATTCAGGACGAAGAGCCACAGCAGCACGCTCGACGCGCCGGCGAGAGCTCCGGGGATGTAGAAGACGAATCGCGCGGCCGTGCTGAGCCAGCGCACGCTCACGGCGTGGACGACCAGAGCGAGGAGGACGACGAACACCAGAAGTGCGACGATCCAGACGACCAGGAAGAGTCCGACGTGGAGGACGGCCGGGATGAACCGGTAGTCACCGAAGACCTGCACGAAGTTGTCGACGCCGACGAAGGAGCCGTCGGGTCCGGTGACGGAGAGCCACAGTGCGTAGATCGCCGGAACGATGCCGAAGATCAGCAGGAGCAAGCCATACGCCGAGACGAATGCGGCTCCCATGCGGGATTGCGCCGTGGTCGAGGTGGAGCGGCGGCCGCCGGGCTGCCGGCCCCGAGAAGTCTCGGAGCCGACAGCGGAGCGGGTCGCACGCGAAGGTGCGAGGGTCATCAGTTCACCTTGTAGCCGGAGACCTGCGCCTGGTTCTTGATGGCGTCTCCCCAGGTGGACAGCAGCGAGCTGAACGTGCTGCCCGACGCGACGGCCGGTGTGACGGTCTTCGCCCAGATCGCTTCCTGGCTGAACTGCGGGTAGCCCCAGCCGTTCCACACCATCGATGCCGACGAGGTGATGGCCGAGAGGTCTCCGGTGAAGTAGCCGCTCGCCTGCTGCTTCGCCACCCACTTCGCCGCCGCGCTCGCGAAGGCGGGCAGACCGGGGGCCAGATCGACCTGATAGTCGTCAGAGGTCGTGACGTAGTCGACGAGCTTCTTCGCGGCCTCGAGGTTCGTCGAGTGGCTGGAGACGAACCAGGTACCGCCGCCGACGTTGCCGGTCACGGCATCGTCGCTGCCCCACTTGAGCGGTGCGGCGACAGCCATCTGACCGGCGGGCACGTTCAGTGCGGTGGCGCTGTTGAAGATGGCTCCGCTGTACCAGACCGGCCCGGGCATGGCGAGCACCTTCCCGGTGTACTTCTGCAGGAACTCGGGCGTGAAGACGCTGTCCTGCGACAGCACCTGCTTCGCCGACAGGTCGTCGAGAAGGGAGGCCATGCGCTGGCACTCGGTCGAGGTGGTGTTCACCGTGATGGCGCGCGCCGCCGTCACGTCGTTCGCCTGGCATTTGCTGGCCCACATGTAGATCTCGGGTGTGAAGCTGTCACCGACCGAGCCGACGATGTAGCCGGGATGCTCCGCCGCGACCTTGTCACCCAGCGCCTGGTAGTCCTCCCAGGTGGTGGGAACGCTGTAGCCGAACTGGTCGAGGAGTGTCTTGTTGTAGAACAGCACCGACTGCGCGAGGTCGTTCCTCAGGCAGTAGACCTTGCCGTCGACGGTGCACGGGTCGAGCGCCCCGGCAGAGAACCCGCTGATCGTGCTGTCGTCGATGTATCCCTGGTTGAGGACCGCGGCGAAAGCCTGCTTTCCGTTGCTGGTCTGACTGGCCCAGGATGCGTCGTTGTTCTGGCTGGAGAAGACCACGTCGGGCCATCCGCTGCCCGCCTGGTCGAACAACTGCATCTTCGTCTGGAAGGTGTTGGAACCGTTCGCGCTGCCGTCATAGGTGACGACATCGACTTTGACGTCGGGGTTCGCCTTCTTGAAGGCGTCCAAGGCCGCGACGCGCGTGTTGTCGACCCACACCGTGAGAGTGCTGGAACTCGACTGGGTCGCCTCGGGAAACCCGTACTGTCCGTTTGCCGACGAGCCCGATCCTGACGTGCACCCTGCCAGGGCGAAGCCGAGGGCTGTCACGGATGCGGCGGCGACGAGCACGCGGAGAGTGCGGCTCGACGTGGCTGAGCGTGATTGCAGTTTAACCATTTCGTTTCCTTTGCTGGTCGACTTCCTTGACGACATACCCGCGGGAAGCGG
The DNA here is from genome assembly GCA_005502775.1 of Microbacteriaceae bacterium 3FA27C10. GTDB lineage: Bacteria > Actinomycetota > Actinomycetes > Actinomycetales > Microbacteriaceae > Herbiconiux. Next base: position 50,539 of record SCNI01000001.1, on the reverse strand, counting down.
GCCACTAATTACATCATACATGTGACGTATGGCGAAAACTTCGGCTACGGTGAAAGCAACGACAACGATCACGGCGCTGTGGCCGCGCATCGGGAAAGAAGAAGGAACTCACGTGCTCACCGCGAACTACGTCGGCAACAAGACCATGTCGATCATCGAAACAGCGCCCGAGGCACCCTCGGCCGAACAGGTCCAGATCAAAGTCGCCTTCACCGGGTTGTGCGGGACCGACCTGCACGTGCTTCATGGAGACATGGACCGGCGAGTGCATCAGCCGGCCATCATCGGTCACGAGATGTCGGGAACCATCGCCGCTCTCGGATCGGCGGTGCAGGGATGGGACATCGGCGACCCGGTCACGGTGATGCCCTTGGACTGGGACGGCACGTGTCCCGCGTGCCGTGCCGGGCATCAGCACGTCTGTCAGAACCTGAACTTCATCGGCATCGATTCTGCGGGGTCGCTGCAGCAGTTCTGGAACGTTCCGGCCTCGGTCCTCGTGCGACTTCCGGAGACGCTTCGGCTCGACCACGGGGCGCTCGTGGAACCCGTGGCCGTCGCCGTACACGACGTGCGGCGTTCTGGTCTCGTGCGTGGCGAGAAGGTGGTGGTCATCGGCGGCGGCCCCATCGGCGTCCTGATCGCGACCACCGCGCGGGAGTTCGGCGGCGAGGTCGTCGTCGTCGAGGTCGATGCAGGCCGCCGCTCCGCCGTCGCCGGGCTCGGCTTCGACACCATCGATCCCCGCTCGGAAGACCAGGTCGAGTGGGTGAACCGGTGGACCGCGGACGCCGGGGCGGATGTCGTCTTCGAAGTCTCCGGATCGGCTCAGGCGGTGCTGCACGCCACGAGCCTGGCGCGCGTCCGAGGTCGACTCGTGGTCGTCGCGATTCATCCGACGCCCCGCGAGATCGACTTGCAACGCCTGTTCTGGCGCGAATTGACGATCATCGGGGCGCGGGTCTACGAACGCCGCGACTTCGAGACGGCGATCGAACTCCTGAACTCGTCCGCCATCCCCGCGGATGCGCTCATCACGGACGTGGTTCCCCTGACCCAGACGGCCGAGGCCTTCGCGCGACTCGAATCCGGCCAGGCCATGAAGATCCTCGTCGACTGCCAGGCGGGAGCCCGGTGATGACGGTCAGGCCATCGGATGCGCACACCGCGGGCCCGTTCGATCTGACCGGCCGGGTGGCTCTCGTCTCCGGTGCCCGGCGAGGCATCGGCCGATCGATCTGCCTCGCGCTCGCGAACGCCGGCGCCGACATCATCGGGGTCAGTGCGAGCATCGAGCAGACGGGAAGCGACGTCGCGCGCGAGGTCGAAGCTCTCGGACGATCGTTCAGCGCCCACGCCGTCGACTTCGCCGATCGTGAGGCCGTCGTGGCCCTGGCGGACGAACTGACGTCGCTGCCGCGCGGGATCGACATCCTCGTCAACAACGCCGGCACGATCGAGCGCGCTCCGGCGGCCCAGCATCCGATCGCGCTGTGGGATCGCGTGCTGGAGGTGAACCTCTCCAGCCATTTCGTTCTGACCCAGGCGATCGCCCGGGGGATGCTGGAACGGCGTTACGGGCGGATCATCTTCACCGCCTCTCTGCTGAGCTTCCAAGGCGGCATCAACGTGCCCGGCTATGCCGCCTCGAAATCAGGGATCGTCGGACTCACCAAGGCGCTCGCGAACGAGTGGACGGGTGCCGGGGTCACCGTCAACGCCATCGCCCCCGGGTACATCTCGACCGACAACACCCTCCCGCTGCGAGAGGACCCGGAACGCTCCCGGGCCATCCTGGACCGGATCCCCGCAGGCCGATGGGGGGACGCGTCGGACATCGGCGGTGCCGCCGTGTTCCTGGCGAGTCCGGCCGCCGGGTACATCTCGGGGATCACCCTGCCGGTCGACGGCGGATGGCTCGGCCGATGAGCACCGAGCTCGTGCCCTGGGTCGTCGATCGGCTCGCCGCGCTCAGGATGGTTCCGGTCGTGGTGATCGACGATGCCGCTCACGCCGACCGTCTCGCCGATGCGCTGCTGGACGGCGGCATCGCCTGTGCCGAGATCACTCTGCGCACCCCGGCCGGCTTGGCGGCGATCCGGCGGCTCTCGCATCGCGGGGACATCCTCGTCGGTGCGGGAACCATCGTGAACCCCGACGACGTCGATGCCGCCGTCGACGCCGGGGCCGAGTTCCTCGTGAGCCCGGGCTTCGGCATCGAGGTCGCCCGGCGAGCACGTGCGCGCGGGGTCGCGCTGCTGCCCGGCGTCGCCACCGCCTCCGAGCTCCAAGCCGCCGTCGCGGCGGGAATCAGCTCGGTGAAGCTGTTCCCCGCGGAGGCTCTCGGCGGAATCGTGATGCTCGACGCTCTCGGGGGCCCCTTTCCGCAGGCGAGGTTCATGCCCAGCGGCGGAATCACGCTCGAGAAGGCCGGGGGCTATCTGGATCATCCGGCTGTCTTCGCCGTCGGGGGCAGCTGGATCGCGCCTCGCGCGCAGATCGCCGCCGGCGACTTCCGCGCCATCACGGAGTCGGCCGCTCGCACGGTCGCCATCCTGGAGATCGGAGTCTCCCGTGTCGATCGATCCTGATCCGACGGTCCGCCCGATCGTCACGCTGGGCGAGACGATGGGTCTTCTCCACAGCCAGACCGTCGGCTCGCTCGCGCACGCGGGGGCGATGAATCTCAGTGTCGGTGGAGCGGAGTCGAACGTCGCGATCGCCCTGAGTCGTCTGGGTGTCGCTGCGCGATGGATCGGGCGGATCGGCGACGACAGCCTCGGAGTCCGGGTGCGGCGTGAGCTCCTGGCCGAAGGGATCGAGGTGCGCGCCGTCGTCGACCCCGTCGCGCCGACGGGATTGATGCTCAAGGAGCGTCGCGCCGCGGAGTCCGCGCGGGTCTGGTACTACCGCGACCACAGCGCGGGCAGCCGTCTCTGCGTGGACGACATCGACGAGGGCGACATTCGTTCAGCGGCACTGCTGCACGTGACCGGGATCACGGCGGGTCTGTCGGCGTCTGCGCTCGAAGCGGTGCTCCATGCCGTCGGGGTCGCGAAGGACGCGGCCGTTCCGGTCTCCTTCGACATCAACCACCGTTCCACCCTGTGGAAGACGCGCGACCCCGCCGACACGTACCGGCTGCTCGCGAGCCAGGCGGACCTCGTGTTCGGCGGACTCGACGAGGTCGAGATGGTGACGGGGCGGCGCGCCGCCCCCGAGCAGGCCGCAGAGCTCCTCGCACGACTCGGCCCGAGCGAAGTCGTCATCAAGCTCGGAGCGGACGGATGCCTGGTGCGGGCGAACGGCACGACCGTCTCACACGGCGCGGTGCCGATCACGGTGGTCGACAGTGTCGGGGCCGGCGACGCGTTCGTCGGAGGCTATCTCGCCGAGCACGTGTCAGGTGGATCGATCGGCGACAAGATGAGCCTCGCCGTGCAGGCCGGCGCGTTCGCGTGCCTGAGCCCCGGGGACTGGGAGGGCCTTCCTCGACGCGGTGAGCTGGACCTGCTGTTCGCGACGGAGACGGTGACCCGCTGAGGTCCGCGCCGGCGCAGAGGGGACCGATTGTCGGTGGGCGGTCGCCGAGATGCGGCCGGACGTCGACCGGAGGTGGAGATCCGTGCGAAAATCGAACCATGGCCACTGCAGCAACCAAATGTCCCGTGTGCGGCAAGACCGTCTCGATCGGACTGGTCTCGCAGACCATCCTCCAGCACGACAACAAGAACAGTGAGCAGTGCGCCGGCTCGGGCAAGATGCCGGCCGTCGCCGCGCCTCGGGCCGCGGCTGCGCCGCGCAGCCCGCGTGCCGCCGCGGCGAAGACCGCGAGTCCCACCACGAAGGGGAGCCTGAGCGTTCGCCGCGTCGAGGTCGACCCGGAGGTGCTGCGGGAGCGCAACGAGCGCGCCGAGCGCCTCCGGATCGAGCGTGCCGAAGCGGCCAGGGCCCGCAACGAGGTGCACGTCTCGTACTACGACGAACCCGGCGTCTAGGGCGCCACCGTCTGGATCGCCTCGAGGGAGCAGCGAACGATGGATCAGGGACTGCGCGGCAAGACCGTCGTCGTGACCGGGGCGAGCAAGGGCATCGGGCTCGCGATCGTCACGGCGTTCGTTGCCGAGGGCGCCCTCGTGGTGGCCGGCGCCCGTTCCTCGAGCCCCGAGCTCGACGCTCTCGTCGCCGAGGGCGGCGTGCGCTTCGTCTCGGCTGATCTCTCGACGCCGGAGGGACCGGATGCGCTGATCGCGGCTGCCGGCCCCGTCGTCGACGTGCTGGTGAACAACGTCGGCGCTGCCAAGACGCGCGTCGGCGGCTTTCTCTCGGTGAGCGACGAGGAATGGTCGCGATCGCTCACCCTCAACCTCCTCGCCGCCGTGCGGACCACCCGTGCCGTGCTGCCCGGGATGCTCGCGGCGGGCGGCGGCGCCATCGTCACCGTCGCCTCGGTGAATGCCGTGCTGCCCGACCCGGCCGTCATCGACTACAGCGCGAGCAAGGCCGGGCTGCTCAACTTCGTGAAGGCGGTGTCGAAGGAGTTCGGCTCCCGGGGCATCCGTTCGAACAGCGTCAGCCCTGGGCCGGTGGAGACCGAGCTGTGGCTCGGCGCCGGGGGAGTCGCCGACACCGTCTCGAAGGCGGGCGGCGGCCGGCCCGAGGACGTGGCGGCGGCCGCGGTGGCGGGCACCGCGACGGGCCGCTTCACGCGACCCGACGAGGTCGCCGACGTCGTGGTGTTCCTGGCGGGTTCCCGCGCGGCGAACCTCACCGGCACCGACGTGACGATCGACGGCGGGCTGATCCCCACGCTCTGAGTCTCGGTGCGGAGCGAACGGGAGCGGGAGACGGGCATGACTCAGAAGCAGGTCGACTCGGTCGACGACTACATCTCCGGATTTCCGGCCGAGGTGCGGGCGGTGCTCGCCCGGGTGCGCGAGATCGTGACCACGACCGCTCCCACCGCGGTCGAGTCGATCGGCTACAACATGCCCGCCTACTCGGTGGCGAGCCGCTCGCTCGTCTACTTCGCCGGCTGGAAGACCCACGTGGCTCTCTACGCGGTCCCGGCGTTCGACGGCGAGCTCGAGGCGGAGCTCGCGCCGTACCGCGCCTCGAAGGACACGGTGAAGTTCTCCTACCGCGCGCCCTTGCCCGAAGACCTGGTGCGCCGGGTGGTCGCCGAGCTCGTCGTGCAGCGGGGCGAGTGAACGCCTCCGGGAACCGGCGCGTCGGCTCGCCGTATCTCGACACCGCGCACAACCGGCGACTCGCCGAGTCGGTTGCCGCCGCCGTTCCGGCCGTCATGGCCGACTACGCGGAGCCGTTCCTCGACGGCGGTGCGGTCGCCCTGCGGCTGATGCACGAGCATCCGGGTGCCGTGTTCTCGTTGAGCAGCGCCAACCCCGAGGTGATCGCCACCTGGGAGGCCGCGCGCGCCGACGTCGAGGGGGTGATCGACGCCGTCGGGCAGCTCGCCGCCGCTCACTCTCCGAGCGCCTTCGCAGCGCTCCGCGACCAGCATCCGGATGCGGTGAGCCGGCTCCCGCTCGCCGAGCGCGCCGCCCGCTTCGTATACCTGCGCGGCACGGCGCAGCCGCATCCGCTCGGCGGGCCGCTGCAGGAGTTCTCCGGCGCGCGCTACGGGCGCGAGACGGTCGCCTTCGACGAGGCGAAGCTCCGGGAGTTCGGCCGGCTGCTCGGGGAACGCGAGGTGCGGCTCGCGGTGCGCCCGCTCTTCGCGGCGCTGCCCGGCATCCGCGACGACGATCTCGTGTACCTCGACGCCCCCGAGCCGTCGCCGCCCGCCCTCGCACGCGAGCTTCGGAGTTTCGTGTCGACCGTGACGGCGAAGGGAGCGTTCGTGCTCGCCGCGCGCGCATCCGCCGGTCTCGCGGCCATCGAGGGCATGGACGGGGGTGAGCCGGTGTGGGGGAATCCTCTCGCCGTGCGGGTGGTGAGATCGGTTCGGGCGTAGGTTCGGGGGCACGCGCCGGAGCTCTGCCGGGAGCTGAGCGCGAAGAGAGAGGTGGTGGGCCGGTGCAGGTGTGGATCGTTCTCGACTTGACCGAAGGGCACCCCGACGTGCTCGGCGTCTTCCAGACTCAGGAGGCGGCGATGCAGGCGGTGGAGCGCACGACGGCGTGGGGCTACAGCGTCGAACCGTGGACCGTCGAGGCCGCCTGAAACGCCGGCCGGATTCTCAGGGTCACCAACGGGCCTGAGTGGTGACGGTGCCCAGGTCGACCTCGGCGTCGGAGGGTTCGTCCATCAGGCGCAGATCACCCTCGTTGGCCGAGCTCACCATCATCTTGAGCCAGGCGCGGTTCAGTGACGGCGGGCGATTGCCGTAGAAGTGGAAGTGGACCATCGCGGAGGGGCTCAGCCAGATCGAGTGGCGGCCGCTGCCCGAATCGGCATCGACCTGCCACGAGAACGAGAAGGACTCGTTGCGCCGGAGCTTCGAGAAGATCGCGATCTTGAGATGCGCCAGCGTGCGGTCTTCGATCTCGACTTCGACGACGTTGTCTCCGTAGATGAACTTTCCCACGTCTCGGCCCCCTCGGATGTGGGGCCCGACGGAGTCGTCGGGTAGCCCGTTCGTATTTCACTAGATAATCTAGCAATACTTCCGATCGCGAATTGCAGCCGGGGTGACAGCTCGCAGGGTGCCTGCCATCTTCAGGATATCGCTGGGCGGGGGGCTTGCCGCAAGGCGGGGGGTGTGGGCGAGAATCGACGACCGTGACAGTTCCCGTGCGCGTCTTCGACCTTCCCGAACGCCTTTCCGCCAAGGCGGACCCGGCCCTCATCGCCGACGACGAAGAGCACCTCTCGGCGGTCGCGCGAAATCTGGAGCGTTCGATCGCCGCACTGATCGAGCATCGTTCAGCCGCCCTCCGCGCCCCGGGCGGCAGCGGACAGCAGGCGCTCGACCGCGATCTCGAGGTGCACCGTCTCACCACGCGCCTCCGCGCACTGCGCCGCTACGGACTCGACCTCTGCCTCGGGCGCCTGGTGTTCGAGGACGACCCCGAGCCCGTCTACGTGGGCCGCTTCGGACTCACCGACGATGAGGGGCGGCGGCTGCTCGTCGACTGGCGCTCGCCCGCGGCCGAGCCGTTCTTCGGGGCGACCCGCGCGCATCCGCTCGGTCTCGCGAGCCGCCGACGGTACCGCTGGACCGACGGGCGCATCAGCGACTACTGGGACGAGGCCTTCACGCCCCGCGCCCTCGCAGCGGGGGCGGCCCTCGACGACCAGTCGGCCTTCCTCGCGAGCCTCGGCAGCAGCCGCTCGGCGCGGATGCGCGATGTGCTCGGCACCATCCAGGCAGACCAGGACGCCGTGATCCGGGCCGGCTCCCGTGGTGCTCTCGTCGTGGACGGCGGACCCGGCACCGGCAAGACCGTGGTGGCGCTGCACCGTGCCGCCTACCTGCTCTACTCCGACCCGCGGCTCGCGCCGGGCCGTGGGGGCGTGCTGTTCGTCGGGCCGAGCGCCGCCTACCTCTCCTACGTGGAGGACGTCCTGCCGAGCCTCGGTGAGGAGGGGGTGCGCAGCTGCACGCTCGCCGAACTCGTGCCGGAGGGCGCGAGCGCCGTGCGGGAGGCCGATCCGGCCGTCGCGCGTCTGAAGTCCACTGCGGCGGTGGTGGCCGCGATCGAGAACGCCGTGCGGATGCACGAGCGGCCGCCCCGGCGCAGCGTGACGATCGAGACGGACTGGGCCGAGATCTCCATCGAGGCGGCCGACTGGGCCGAGGCGTTCGACGCGGCAGAGCCCGGGGTTCCCCACAACGAGGCGCGCGACCAGGTCTGGGAGGAGCTTGTGAGCATCCTGCTGCAGAAGCACGGCGAGGCCGACGAGGAGGTGCCGCCCGCGCTGCTGCGCGCATCCTTCGCTCGCGACGAGGAGCTCGCGGGAACCTTCGCTCGCGCGTGGCCGCTGCTGGACCCCGTGGGGGTGGTGGCCGATCTGTGGTCGGTGCCGGAGTACCTTTCGCGGTGTGCTCCCGGCCTCGATGCTGCCGAGGTGCGGATGCTGCAGCGTGCGGATGCGCGCGCGTGGACCGACGCCGATCTGCCGTTGCTCGACGCGGCCCGCCAGCGCATCGGAGACCCCGGAGCGCCGCGCCGGCGCCGCGACCGCGAGACGGCGATCGCCCGGGAGCGCGAGCGGATGGACGCCGTGATCGACGATCTGCTCGCCGCCGACCACAACGACGAGCTGCACCTCGCCATGATGCTGCGCGAGCAGGACGCCCAGAACTCGCTCCTCGACGAGGCCGCGCTGCCCGGCGTGGAGCCCGACGAGCTCTCCGGCCCGTTCGCCCACGTCGTGGTCGACGAGGCGCAGGAGCTCACGGACGCCCAGTGGCGGATGCTCGTGAGCCGGTGCCCTTCGCGGAGCTTCACGATCGTGGGCGACCGGGCGCAGGCCCGGCACGGCTTCACCGAGACCTGGCCGGAGCGGCTCGCGCGGGTGGGCATCGACCCGCGCGCTGTGACGGTGGCGACCCTGACCGTGAACTACCGCACCCCGGAGGAGGTGATGGCGGTCGCCGAGCCCGCGATCCGGGCCGCGCTGCCCGAGGCGAACGTGCCGGCCGCCGTGCGGCGCAGTGGAGTGCCGGTCGAGTTCCGGGCCGTGGAGGAGCTGGATGCGGTTGTCGGCGGCTGGCTCGCCGCACACGACGAGGGGGTGGGATGCGTGATCGCGGTCGACCGTGGCCGGAGTACGGCCGGAGCCGGGGCCGGGGGTGCGGCGGCCGCGTGGGCGGGCGATCCGCGCATCCGCTCGCTCACCCCGGGGCTCGCGAAGGGCCTCGAGTTCGACCTCGTGGTGGTGGTCGACCCGGATGCCTTCGGTCAGGGCATCGAGGGGGCGGTCGATCGCTATGTGGCGATGACGCGGTCGACCGAGCGGCTCGTGGTGCTGCTCCCGTGAGGTGAGGTGAGGTGAGGTGAGGTGAGCGGGGCGAGCGCGGCGACGGTTGCCGTCAGGCCGCGTTCACGGGGTGCCGGCCGCGATGCCCACGAGGGCGGGCAGCTCCGTCATGCTCGCGAAGGTGAGGGCCGCCCCGGCCGCGAGCAGCGCATCCGGAGCCTCGTGCACCGGGCCGCCTGGCGCGAAACCGAGCACCGTCGCTCGGGCGGCGACCCCGGCGGTGACGCCCGCGATCGAATCCTCGACCACGACCGCGGTGGCCGGGTCGACGCCGAGCGCGGCGGCGGCGGTGAGGTAGACGTCGGGCGCCGGCTTCGAGCGGGGCTGCTCCATGCCGCTGAAGACCCGGTCGCCGAAGGGGCCGTCGAGGCCCGTCAGCGCCAGCTGCATCTCGACCTTGTGGCGGTCGGCGCCGGAGACGCACGCGATGCGGTCGCCGTACGCCGTGGCGATCAGCCTCACGGCTTCGACCGCGCCGGGGATGGGCTGGAGGCCGGCGCGGATGCCCGCGTTCCGCCTGGCGCGGAACTCGCCGAACCACTCTTCGGTGATGCGGAACCCGGTGTGCTCCAGGATGACCGGCCACTCGTCCTTCAGAGCGCGGCCGACGAAGAGGCGCACGCACTCGGCCTCGCCGATCGGCCAGCCGAGCTCGTGCAGCATCGCGTGCAGCACACCGTTGGTGATGTGCTCGGAGTCGACGAGCACGCCGTCGCAATCGAAGAGAACGGCGGAGAACGGTGTCGCGAAATCAGTCACGCCTGCGATCCTGCCGCATCGGCGACCCAGCGGATCGCCACCCACGCGGATGCGGGCGCGGCTCGGTTTGTTTCGAGGTTCAACCGAGGCCGATCTCGATCCAGTCGCCGTCGACGGCAACGGTGGTGCCGGCGAAATCAGGGATGCGGGGGAGGCCCCGCGTGACCGGGGCGCCGAGGTGACGAGAGCCCAGCGCGGCACCGCGGCCGCGAAGGCGGCGGCGTCGAGGTCGTGGCGTTCGGCGAAGCGCGTCCAGACGTGCTCCACCACCGCGGTGGAGTCCACGAGCGCGCCATCCATGTCGAAGAGGGATGCCGCGGGCGCGGAGTGTGCTCACCGCGGCTCAGTGCTCGTTCTTGATGGTGAAGTACGATCCGCGGATGGTTCCGGCCAGCTTCGACTTCTGGCGCGCGAACTTGAAGCGGCTGGCGAGCTCCTCGGGGATCTCCATGCCGTCGGAGAGCTTGAACCCCACCGCGCGCTTGCCGGCGTCGTCGAGGGCGTACATCACGTTGATCGAGAGGCCGCTCTGGTAGAAGACGTAGGCCATCCGGTAGCCCTCGACCTCGAAGCGGGTCGCCTCGAGCGGGGGAGAGGCGATCACGATGTCGCGTTCGTCCTTCAGGATGCCGCTGACCCAGTCGACGATCTCGCTCGCCTCGCTCGCGGGCTCGACGGTGAAGACGTGGTCGTACTTGTTCTTGAAGTAGCGCGCCTCGTTCGCGCGGAGGCCCGCCAGAGCCTCGACGACCGGCGACGACTCCAGGCCCACGGGGGAGACTTCCACGAAATCGACTGCGTACGACATCTCGCGCCATCCTTTCGGTTCGGTTCGTGCTTTCGCTAGCTTGTCAGAATGACCAAGCTCAGAGTGCACAACCTCGCCGTTTCGCTGGACGGATTCGCCACCGGGGAGGGCCAGTCGTTCGAGACGCCGTTCGGCCACGCCGGGCAGCGGCTGATGGGCTGGTTCTTTCCCACGAGCACCTTCGCGACCGCGGTCGGCCAGGGCGCGGAGTCCGGCGGCGGCTCGCGCGGCGTCGACGACGCGTTCGCGGCGGCATCCTGGCAGGGCATCGGCGCGGAGATCATGGGCCGCCGCAAGTTCGGCCCGCAGCAGGGCCCCTGGCAGGACGAGTCGTGGCGCGGCTGGTGGGGCGAGGAGCCGCCGTTCCACACTCCGGTGGTGGTGCTGACGCACCACGCGCGTCCCGACATCCAGGTCGGCGAGACGACCTTCCTGTTCCGCTCGCTGCCACCCGCTGAAGCGCTCGCCCTCGCGGTGGCGGAGGCGGACGGTCTCGATGTGCGGCTCGGCGGCGGCCCCACGGTGGTGCGGGAGTTCCTCGAGGCCGATCTCGTCGACCACCTGCACGTCGTCGTGGTGCCGATTGTGCTCGGGCGCGGGGTGCGTCTCTGGGAAGGACTGGAGGGTCTCGAGGAACGTTTCTCGGTCGAGGTCACGGCCTCGCCCTCCGGGGTCGTGCACTACGTGTTCACGCGGCTGCCGCGATCTCGGTGACGCCCTGAACCCTTCTTCGGTGGGGGCCTATCCTTTGGGCGGCAGGATCTCGGCGAGCAGCGCCTCGACGCGGGCTTTGATGTCGTCGCGGATCGGCCTGACCTCCTCGGCCGGCTTCCCGGCCGGGTCGCTGAGTTCCCAGTCCTCGTAGCGTTTGCCGGGGAAGACCGGGCAGGTGTCGCCGCAGCCCATGGTGATCACCACATCCGATGCGCGCACGGCGTCGGTGGTGAGGATCTTCGGCTGGTTCGAGGCGATGTCGATGCCCTCCTCCTCCATCACCGCGATCGCGACGGGGTTGATCTGGTCTTTCGGCTCGCTGCCGGCGGAGAGCACGTGCACCCGGTCACCGGCGAGGGCCTGCAGGTATCCGGCGGCCATCTGCGAGCGGCCTGCGTTGTGGACGCAGACGAACAGGACGGTGGGCTTTTCGCTCATGGATCGCTCTTTCGGGTCGTGTGGGGTTCAGGATGCGGCGAGCCGCGGGACGAGGCCCGCCACGCGACGCCGCAGCTCGGCGAACGCGCTGTCGAACGCGGCTGCAGTGCCGACGCGGACTGGATCGGGGATCGACCAGTGCAGATCGCCGGTCGCCCCGATCTCCTCGTGAGCGCTGTCGCACACGGTGACCACGAGATCCGTCTCCGTGAGCACGTCTTCGAGGGTGCGCGGAGCGACATCGGGCAGGGCGAGGTGGTGCCGTTCGGCGACGGCGATGGCTCCCGGGGCGATGCGGTCGGCGGGGTGTGTTCCCCCGGATGCGGCCGGGATCGCCGACTGCGTCTTCCAGAGCGCGGCCGCGAGTTGCGAGCGGGCGGAGTTGGCGGTGCAGACGAACACCACACGGCCGGCGTGCTCCTGAGCGCCCGGCGTGAGCCCGTCGAGTGCGGTCTCGGTCAGATGCACGTAAGAGCGCCGTCTGTCGGCCTCGGAGCGGGAGCGGGCGACCATCCCGGCCGCTTCGAGGGTGTTCACGTGGTGGGTGAGGAGGTTCGCTTTGATGCCGAGGGCGAGCTGCAGCTCGGTGGGGGAGAGGTCGCCCAAGGTGAGCAGGTCGACGATGCGCAGCCGTGCGGGCTCGCTGAGCGCGGCGTGCTTCGCTGCCCGACGCTCCACGTCGTGATTTAGTTCAATGATCATTGGTTCAATTCTGGCAGGACGACTAGTCCTGCGTCAAGAGGTCTCGGACTCGACGTCGAGCACGAGCCCGGCCGATCCCTCGGGTGGGTGGAGCTTGCGACAGGAAGGGCATCCGGGAGAGGCTGCAGCGACCTGTCAGTGCGTGTGGCGGTGATGACTGTCGGGGTAGTGCTCGTGCGTGTGGGTGATGGCGGCGTGCGTGTGTTCGTGCTTGTGCCAGCCGTTCGCGGCGACCTCCAAACCCGGCTCGTGGTCATGCAGGTGATGTTCGTCGTGGGTGTGCCAGTGGTCGTGGGTGATCGCCTCGTGCGTGTGTTCGTGCTCGTGGCGCTCGGTGAGGTGCAGCCAGACGCCGGCCGTCATGAGGATCCCGGCGACGATGACGGGCCAGCTGATCGGGTCGCCGAGCACGATCGCGAGAATCGCCCCGAAGAAGGGCGCGATCGAGTAGTAGGCGCCGGCTCTGGCAGTGCCGACGTGGCGCATGGCGACGATGAACAGCACGAGGCTGATGCCGTAGGCGAAGAAGCCGACGACCATCGACGCGGCGATGTTGGCGACGCCGGGGAGGTGCGCGCCGAGAGCGAACGCCAGCACCAGATTGACCGGTCCGGCGACGCCGCCTTTGACGGCGGCGAGCCAGGTCGCGTCGGTGAGGGCGACCTTGCGGGTGAGATTGTTGTCGAGCCCCCAGCTGAGGCAGGCGCCCAGGACTGCGAGCGAGGGCCAGGGGCTGCCGAAGTTCGCGCCCGAGGGAATGCTGAGCACGACGGCACCGGCGGCGATGGCGAGCATCCCGATTGCGATCCGGCGGTCGAAGTTCTCTCGGAAGACGAACCAGGCCAGTGCTGCGGTGAACACCCCCTCGGCGTTCAGCAACAGCGAAGCGCCGGACGCCGGCATGTTCGAGAGGCCGAGCATCAGCAACACGGGTCCGGCGATGCCGCCGAAGAAGACGGCCCCGGCGAGCGGCAGGATCTCCGCTCGCGTGACCCGCACGCGTGGGGCGCGGCGGATCAGCCGGTACAGGCCCAATCCGATCCCGGATCCGCAGTAGAGGAGGCCGGCGAGCAGCCAGGGGCTGACGTCGTCATCGAGGAGGAGCTTCGCGAGCGGCGTGCCGGCGCCGAACAGGATCGCCGAGGCCAGCGCCGCCTGGACGCCGGGGTTGCGGAGAGTGCGAAGCATCAGCAGATCATGTCACACCGCGCGGAGCGCGATCCGGCCGTTGGGGGAGCGATCCGGGTGATGGCCGTCCGGTCGGCGATGGTGATCGAGGGCGTGCCGGGGCGGCTCTCAGTCCAGAGTCCCCGTCGTCAGCGCGAGGCGCGTGAGGTCGTCGCGGGAGTTCGTGCCGGTCTTACGGTAGATCGAGGCGAGCTGCGACTTGACCGTGTTCACCGACACGAAGAGCTCGGTCGCGACATCCTGGATGCGAGTGCCGGCGACGATCAGGATGAGCACCTGCCGTTCCTTGCGGGTGAGGCTCACGAACGGGTCCTTGGAGCCGTCGATGGCGATGGCCACCAGTCGCTCCGCCACATCGGGATCGAGGGGCGTGGCCGATTCCTCGAGGAGCTGGAGCAGTTCGGTTCGGGGGATGGCGGTGAGCGGATGGAACAATGCGCGTTCGTCGGCGAGACTCAGCGCGCTGGCGAAGGTCGCGGCCGCTGCATCGCGGTCGCCGTCGCGGAGCTGCGTCACCGCCGTGAGCGCGAGGCCTGCCACACTGATGCGCGGAGTGCCGAGGTCGGCGCGGGCGATGGCCAGGAGGCGGCCGGCCGCCGCGTCGTTGCCCGCGCGGATCAACTGGCTCGCGCTCAGCGACCCCACCAGCTTCTCCGCGACCGTGACGGGCCGCGCCGAGGGCTGCGGAAGGGCGCGGGCGGCGTCGGATGGCTGGCCGGCCACACGGAGCAGGATCGACCGGGCGATCGCCACGTACTGACCGATCGGCCCGTTCTCCGTCACCGCAGCGGGCACCTTCGCCGCCGACCCGTCGATCTGGGCGAGGATGCTCATGGCCGCCGTCGGATCAGTCGTGACGAGAGCGGTCAGCAGCTTCTGGAAGGGCCAGCGTTCCGGCGAGACCGCGAGACTCGCCTTCGCGAGCTCGGCGCGGGCTTCGTCGAAGTGCAGACCGTCGATCAGCAGGAGCGTGCGGGCGAAGATCGCCGGAACGGCGCTGCGGCCGTTCCACCATTCGCCGCCCGCCTCCGGCAGCTGGTCGAGCCAGTGGCGTGCCTGCAGGTTGCGTCCACACAGGGCGTGGATCCAGGCGAGGGCGCCGGCGGCCACCATCCGGGCCATGCCGTTCTGGTCGCGCAGCGCTTCGTCGAAGCTGTCGACGTATTCGCGGATCGCCTGGTCGAAGTCGCCGGCGTACTCCCACACCATGCCCCACTCGAACTGCACTTCGGGGAGGGCCGACAGCATCTCGTCCCGCGTCTCCTGGCTCGCGGCATCCAGCAGCTCGCGCGCTTTGGTGACCGACTCGGTGGCCGTGTCGAGGTCGCCGGCCGCTCGCGCGGACGCACCTCGCGAGGTGAGCTGGGCGAGTTGGTCGAGGAATCCGACCGGTCGCGGGGGAGAGGCGGTGCCGCGGAAGCGGGTCAGCTGCTCTCCGGGCCGCGGCACGATCCGTTGCAGGTAGTCGCGGGCCATCGCCCAGCGCGGGTACGTCTCCAGGACCATGGGGGGCAGGCTCTCGACGACGTCGCGGACCGCTACCGGGTGTTCGGAGATCAGGGTGGACCAGTGCGCCTCGAGCAGCCGGACGACTTCGGGCCAGTCGTCTTCGTCGGCGGCGAGGGTCAGGAGGGTTTTCGGGTCGGAGGTATCACCCATGAGTCGAAGTGTAAGCCAGGCGGATGTCTCGGCTTCGCTCCCGACGCTCGACCTTCGTCGAAAATGCGTTCGCATCGCCGCGTTCACGATCTCCCGCGAGCACCCGGTCGATCGCGAAGGGCGAACGGCATCACGACGTCGGGTTGTAGCAGAATTCACAGCTATGGCGACACGCAAGCGGATGCTCACCGACGATGAGCTGGCCGATGTGCTGAGACGGGTCGGCGTGCCCGTCGAGACGGAGTATCTGGACGGTGGAATGTTCGCCAGCGCCTATCTGGTCACTCTTCGCGACGGAGTGCAGGTCGTCGTGAAAGCCGCGCCCGTCGCGGGATCGGCTTCCCTCATGTTCCATGAGGAGGACGTGATGCGCACAGAGGTGGCCGTACTCACGCTGGCCGGAGAATCGCCCGCGATGAAAGCGCCGCGGCTGCTCGACTTCGATCTCAGTCGGACGCGAATCGACGTCGACGTCATGGTCGTATCCCAGGCCGTCGGCGATCGGTGGGATGTCGTCGAGGACTCGATGACCGCCGATGCCAATCGCCGCGCACAGGGCGAGGTCGGCGGGGTCCTTGCGGCCTATCACTCCCACGGGGGTACGGCTTTCGGAGTCGATGTGGCCCGTGCGCCTGATCTCTCCGCCCCGACCTGGGTCGAGGCGTTCGGGATGCTCCTCGACGGGCAGCTCGCCGAGGCCAGAAGGCGGGGTGTCCGCCTCCCGGAGCGCGAGATCCGCGCCGTCGAGGCCTCCGCGCGAGGTGCCCTGGAGCGCGTCACCCATCCCGTGCTGCTGCACGGCGACCTCTGGCGCGGCAACGTGTTCGTCGACCGTGCGACCGGTGCCGTGACGTGTGTGATCGACTGCGAGCGGTCCCTCTGGGGCGACCCGCTGTTCGATCTCGCCATGGCCGACCCCATGTCTGTGAATGAGCCTCCCGAGCCGATCCTCTCCGGATATGCACAGGCCGGGCCAGCATTCGATCTCTCGCCATCCGGAAGGGCTCGCCTGGATCTCTACCGGCTCTGGTTGACCGTGACCATGATCGTCGAGATCACCGCACGCGAGTACCGAGACGAGGGCGCTGCCGCGTTCGAAGCGCGCCTCCGTGACGATCTCCGGGTCTTGCTGGCGCGGCTCGGGGGAGTCGACAAGGGCCTCCGTCCTGCGTTCCCGCACTGAGGCCGCACGAACGTGGGTTGCGGAGCCGGCGTGAGTCATTCCGGCTGGGCGTCGGTCGATGCTTGTTCTCTCGCCATCGTGAGTTGCCGAACGCTCTTCGACGAAGCAGCCACGAGCGTGGCGAGCAGGATGGCAGTGGCGAGGAGGCTGTGAAACGGCATGGATGGCCGTCGCCGTGAGATCGAGCTGAGGTGCCGCCGTAGGATGTCGTGAACAGAGCTGTCGAAATCAAGCCCTGGGGGAGCGACCTGTGGAACGTACCGTGATCTTCACCCCGCATGCGCCGTGGTCGCCGGGGGGTTCCAGCCAGGCGCTCGCGTACAACGGTCTGCTCCATGTCTCGGGCCAGCTTCCGATCGACCCCGCGACCGGGCAGATGCTGCCCCGGCCGCTGAATCCGTCGTTCGGGGGCGGCGATGAAGCGGTCGATGCGCAGACGAGACAGTGTTTGAGAAATCTGAATGCCATCTGTCAGGCCGCAGGGGCGGAGCTGTCCGACGCGATCAAGCTCACCATCTACACGCCGTTGCTGATCCAGTCCGCCCCCGTCATCGATCGTGTCTTCCGCGAATTCTTCACCGTGGCGCCTCCCGCACGCTCGCTGATCGGTGTGAATGTGCTGCAGGGCAACGCGCTCGTGCAGGTGGACGCGATCGTGCCGCTCGCCTGAGGCCGCGGCCTCGCACGGGGGCCTCGCATGGGGGCCTCGTCGGCGGCTCGGAGGGCGGCGTCGACCTCGATGCTTCCAGCCCGCTTCCAGCTTTGGCGAGGACGGTCACAGTCATGGTCTATTCACGAGATGAACTCGTCGCTCGCTTGATTCGCGCAGGTGAATTGGAAGTGTCCGGAGACGACCAGACCGAGTGCGATACGTATTTTGCCGCTGCGTATTTCCAGTTCCATGGCCCGGACGGGTTCGACGCCGACTACGCAGGCTTGACTTCGTATTTCGAATCCGTGCGCGATGCGTTCGACGATCGGACGATACGCCGAGGAATCATCGTCGTCGACGGCAATCTGATCGCATGCCAGACGTTCATCGAAGGGACGTTCGTACGCCCCTTCACACAGTCTCCCGCTGGTGAGGTGGCGCCGAACGGGCAGCGAATCCTGATGGACCTGAGCAACATTTTTCGAATGGACGACGAAGGACGCATGCTCGAGGAGTTCGTTCGCACCGACTACCGGAGCCTTCTTCGTCAACTGGGTGCCGAAGGTCAGTAGGGGCGAGTCGTCTCGGCGGGATGCAGCACCTCGCTCGTCTAGTTTGTGCTCGGCAGGATCCTGTGAGCCTCCCGGACGTCATCGAGGATGCAACGACAGTTCACCGCTTCATCACGCTCCTCCGTGGCATCCTGAATGGCACTAGATCGTTGCGGAGCGTGGGAGCTCGAGGGGACCGGCTACTTCGCATCCGACGCGTAGACACCATCTTGTACTGCTGTGCTCTTGTATCCGTGACACGTGAATGCTCGCCCGTTGATGGCGTAGCTGATGAGCGGGGGAGCGGATTCCCGATATTCTCGCGACATGCTGCGAATTCGTAGGACGCGATGGAAGGTTCTCTTTGTTGTCGGCGGGGTTGCCTTCATCGCCGTGTTGAATAGCTGGGTGCTGCAGCGTTTGCTGGTCACCCCGTTTGACGCGATCGCGGTCTACGTGCTCGCCTTGGCTCTGTGTTTCACGGGCACTCGCTCATTCCGGAGCGCCCGCGAACCACTCGCACCCCCTCGGGCCTGGTGGAGAATGACGTCCAAGCCGACGGCTGGGTTCGTGATTGGATCGCTGCTGATGGTGAGCGTGGCAAGCAATGTCCTCTATGCCGCTTTTGGTCCCGCAGATCGGCTGATCACTTTCGTTCTTAGTGCGGTAGTCGGCGCATCACTGTCCTTCATGTATCTCTGGTCCTCGCTTCGGCTGCGTCGAAACCTTCCAGAGACCGTCGCGGAGCCGATCGCGCTGCCTAAATGGAAGCCAATCAGGAGGTAGCACGCCTCGATCTAGGAGCTACGTGACTGACTCCGAAGCGTCACGACGTTTCGAGATGTAGTCCATGAAAGTGGCGCCGGAGCCGAGGTGGTGTCTGTAGCCCAGGGTGTCGGCGACGATGGGTGCGGGGATGTCGATGACGAGGGCGCGGATGGTGGCGTTCTTCGCTCCTTGGAGGTCGATGCCTGCGCTAGAACACCCAGGTCAAAGCACAATCCATGCTCATGCCACCCGGCGTCGCCGGCAACCTCACGTCCAAACGGCAGGCAGGCAGGCGCCTTGACAGGCCATTCTGCAAGCGTCCCGGGGGACTCGATCATTCGTGACAGATGCGAATACTCAATACTTATATTGACATAATGTGCATTATCAGTGGTTCGCTAGCCTGCGCTGAAGTGCGGGATCATCGAGTATGGCCGGTGAAATCGACGTTGTGAGGTTCGTGCGTCTGTTCGGCGACGAGCCATTGCGTCTTCCTGATGGAGACGTCATCGGGTCGATGGCCGACGACTGGCCGGTCGTGCTGGAGGCGATGCGCACCGCCGGCTGGCGAATCGAGCTGCACGAGTATGAACTGGAACTCGATGTCGACGGACGCGCCGGAATGGCGACCGAGCATGCAGCGGTGTGGCCGGCATCCGCCGTTCAGGTCAACTTCTTTCCTGGAGACGACGGGGTCGCCTTCGACATCGATCTCCGCGAGTTCACCGACCAGCGTGCCGCCGACGGCCTGGCGGCGCTCATCCGCCTCGTGAGCCGCACGACCGGTCGGGACATCGCGATCCGTGAGGAAGGCTCATCAGGCGAGGTGGTGCTCACCTACTCCGGGTCCACGGATGAGTTCACCTTCCGAAGCACGCCGCTGAGCTATTAAGCCCGCCCCACGCGGTCACCCGCCCACGTACTCCGCGAGGTGCTCGCCGGTGAGCGTGGAGCGCGCCGCGACGAGCGCCGCCGGCGTGCCCTCGAACACGACCCGACCGCCGTCGTGGCCGGCACCGGGCCCGAGGTCGATGATCCAGTCGGCGTGCGCCATCACGGCCTGGTGGTGTTCGACCACGATCACCGACTTGCCCGAGTCCACCAGCCGGTCGAGCAGCCCCAGCAGGTTCTCCACATCCGCGAGGTGAAGCCCGGCGGTGGGCTCGTCGAGCACATAGATGTCGCCCTTCTCCCCCATGTGCGTCGCGAGCTTCAGGCGCTGCCGCTCGCCGCCCGACAGGGTCGTGAGGGGCTGGCCAACTGAGACGTAGCCGAGCCCCACATCCACGAGCCGCTTCAGGATGCCGTGGGCAGCCGGGATGCGCGCCTCGCCCTCGCCGAAGAAGGCCTCGGCCTCCGCGATCGACATGCTGAGCACCTCGCTGATGTCCCGGCCACCCAGGGTGTAGTCGAGCACGGATGCCTCGAAGCGCTTGCCCTCGCAGACCTCGCAGACGGTGCTGACACCCGCCATCATGCCGAGGTCGGTGTAGATCACCCCCGCGCCGTTGCAGTTCGGGCAGGCGCCCTCGGAGTTGGCGCTGAAGAGCGCCGGCTTGACGCCGTTGGCCTTCGCGAAGGCGGTACGGATGGGGTCGAGGAGCCCGGTGTAGGTCGCCGGATTGCTGCGCCGCGAGCCCTTGATCGCCCCCTGGTCGATCGAGACGATGCCGCCGCCGACATCCGCGCCCCGCGCCTCCGCTCCCCCGGCCGCACCGAGCGAACCGTGCACGAGTGAGCTCTTGCCGGAGCCGGCCACCCCGGTGACCACCACGAGAACGCCGAGCGGGATGTCGACATCCACCTCGCGCAGGTTGTGCCGGCTCGCGCCCCGCACCTCCAGAACGCCCGTTCTCTCGCGCACCTCGCCCTTGACGCGCGCGCGGTCGTCGAAGTGGCGCCCGGTGAGGGTGCCGCTCCCCCGCAGACCCTCGACCGTGCCCTCGAAGCAGATGGTGCCGCCGGCCGTTCCCGCCCCGGGGCCGATGTCGACCACATGGTCGGCGATGGCGATGGCCTCGGGCTTGTGCTCCACCACGAGCACCGTGTTGCCCTTGTCGCGCAAGCGCAACAGCAGGCCGTTCATGCGCTGGATGTCGTGCGGATGCAGCCCGATGGTCGGCTCATCGAACACGTAGGTGACGTCGGTGAGTGAGGATCCGAGGTGGCGGATCATCTTCGTGCGCTGCGACTCTCCCCCGCTCAGCGTGCCGGCCGGTCGGTCGAGCGAGAGATAGCCGAGCCCGATCTCGACGAAGGAGTCGAGCGTCTCGGAGAGGGCCGTCAGCAGGGGTGCGACCGAGGGCTCCGAGAGTCCGCGCACCCATTCGGCGAGGTCGCTGATCTGCAGGGCGCAGGCTTCGGCGATGCTGATGCCGCCGACCCGGGATGAGCGGGCCGCCGCGTTGAGGCGCGTTCCGTCGCAATCGGGGCAGGTGGTGAAGGTCACGGCGCGGTCGACGAAGGCGCGGATGTGCGGCTGCATCGCCTCGCGGTCCTTCGAGAGGAACGCCTTCTGCACCTTGGGCACGAGACCTTCGTAGGTCATGTTGATGTCGCCGACCTTGACCTTGACGGGCTCTTTGTAGAGGAAGTCGTCGCGCTCGCGCTTCGTGTAGTCGCGGATGGGCTTGTCGGCGTCGAGAAAACCCGAGCCAGTGAAGATGCGCACGCCCCAGCCGTCGGGCGTGTAGCCCGGGATGGTCAGGGCGCCGTCGTTGAGCGACTTCGAGTCGTCGAAGAGCTGGGCGAGATCGATGTCGTTCACTCGCCCCATCCCCTCGCAGCGCGGGCACATGCCGCCGGTGACGGTGAAGCTCCGCCGCTCCTTGACGGTGCGCCCGCCCTTCTCGAGGGTGACGGCGCCGGCGCCGCTGATCGAGGGCACGTTGAAGGCGAAGGCCTGCGGCGAGCCGATCTGCGGGTCCCCGAGCCGGCTGAACACGATCCGCAGCATGGCGTTGACGTCGGTGGCCGTGCCGACCGTGGAGCGCGAGTTGGCACCCATCCGCTCCTGATCGACGATGATCGCCGTCGTGAGACCCTCGAGCACATCGACCTCGGGCCGGGCGAGGCTCGGCATGAAGCCCTGCAGGAACGCGCTGTAGGTCTCGTTGATCATGCGCTGCGACTCGGCCGCGATCGTGCCGAACACGAGCGAGCTCTTGCCCGAGCCCGACACCCCGGTGAACACGGTGAGACGCCGTTTCGGGATGTCGACGCTCACGTCTTGGAGGTTGTTGACGCGGGCGCCCTGCACCCGGATGCGGTCGTGCTGATCGGCGACGTTCATGCGCTTCACCCTAGCTGCGGCCTTCCGTCGCGCGCTTCTCCATTCCTCTCCGATTGCACCGCCTCGAAGTAGCCGCTGTCGCGCGCGCACTCGAAGTCGGCCATGGCCAGCAGCCGCTCTTCGCGCTGGAGCTCACCGAGTTCCGCTCGGCCGGCCGCCGCGTATCGGCGCTCGATCTCTTCGAACGGCTCTCCCTTGCCCGTGAATCGGCCGAGGCCTGCGGCCGCCATGCAGACGACCCAGCCCTGCTCCGCCTCTCGCACGGCCGACGATCGCCCGGCCTCGAGGGCGCACCCGTCGGCTCGCCAATCCCCGGCCGTCACCGTCTCGTCGGGTGCCGCCGGTGGCGAGGTCGAGACCCCGTAGCCGTACTCCTTGACGAAGCCCTCCCCCGCGGCGACGCAGCTCGCACCGCCGTCCGATCGCGAGCATCCGGCCAGCGGCGCGGAGAGGGCGGCGAGCAGCAGGATCGCGGCGGTTCGCACGCGGCAGGGCTTCGACGGCATGGCGGATCTCCGCCCGCACCCCCGTAGATGACGATTGCTCGATTCGGATGCTACGCCGTGCGGTCGGCATTGTTCGCGGAGCCGCGACAGGCTCTCGGTGAACTCCCAAGGAGGGCCGCCCGGGCGCTAGATTGAGTGTCGACAGATGAAGTCGCCGCGAGGCGCACATGAGGGGAACACCATGACCACACCGACGAACTCCGACACACTCGGATTCTGGCTCCACGACTCCGACATCACGGCGACGGCCGCGCGGTGGCTCAAGGGCGGCCTGTGGGTGCGCGCCATCCTCTCCGTCGTGCTCGGCATCGTGATCCTGGTGCTCGCGTTCAACAACCCCGACGCCATCGTCTACACGATCGCCTGGCTGTTCGCGATCTACTTCTGGATCGTCGGCCTGGTGCGCGTGGTCTCGGGCATCGTCAACAACTCCGTCACTGGAGGGATCCGGGCGCTGAACGTCATCCTGGGCGTGCTGCTCATCGTGGCGGGCGTCGTCGCCATCCGGAACCCGATCGTGTCGCTGATCGCGCTCGCGCTCGTGATCGGCTTCTCGTGGATCATCGAGGGCGTCATGGCGGTCATGGAGACCGCCAAGGACAGCTCGAAGTGGTTCGGCACCATCCTCGGCGTCGTCTCCGTCGTCGCCGGCATCGTCGTGATCTTCCTGCCGCTGGAGTCGATCGGCATCCTCGTGCTGTTCTCGGGGATCGCGCTCATCGTCACCGGCATCTTCTCGGCGATCACCGCGGTCACGCTCGGCCGCGCGCCCAAGAACGCCTGATCACAGCTCCTTCTCGAGTGCTCCCACGAGCATCTCGGCGAGGACGGCCGGCTCCACGGAGTCGGCCGTCCCAGCGCCTGACGCAGCCTGCGTCCGGAGCCCGGCGGGCCTCGCCACTCACCCCGCACCGCCGCGCAGCGCCTCGGCGGGCTCGATCCGGGCGGCCCTGACTGAAGGATATGCGCCCGCCAGCAGCCCCACGGCTCCCCCCAGCGCGGTGCAGGCGAGCGTGAGCGTGAGATCGAGGACCGGAGTCCAGCCGCGGATGGCCGACACCGTCACCACGGCGGCGACGCCCGTCGCCGACCCGACCATGCCTCCCAGCACGCCCACCACGAGCGACTCCAGCACGAACTGACCCGCGATCTGCCTTCGGCTCGCGCCGAGGGCCCGGCGCAACCCGATCTCGCCGGTGCGCTCCGAGACACTCAGCAGTGTGACGTTCGCTATCCCCAGCCCACCCGCGAGCAGCGTGATGACGCCGATGGCGAAGAACACCGTGTCGACATCGCCTCGCACCCCGGTCTCGAGCGTCGTCGTGCTGAGGGCGGCGGCAATCGACACGTTCTCCGGATGCGCGGAATCCAGGGCGATGGGCACCTGATGGCCGACGAGTTCCGAGGCCCCGAGCGCGATGCGCAGGGCGAGCGTGTCGGGCGGCGGCATTCCCGGGAAATCGTGTCGGGCCGCCGTGATCGGGATGATCGCGGCGGCGAGCAGCTCGCGCCGGGTGGACGCGGCGTCGAGGATGCCGATCACCGTGTAAGCGGTGGTGCCGAGGAACACGGAGGGACGCGAGTCGATCTCGTGCACACCGAGGTCGTCCGCGGCCTCGCGGCCGAGCACGACGACGCGGTCGCCCCGGGCCACGTGGCCGGCATCGAAGAAGCGGCCGCGTTGGAGGTGCCCGTCGAGCGCGCCGATCACGTCGCCGTCGGCCGCCCAGACGGCGGGTGGTGTGACGGGTGCGAGGGCGGGATCGTGCACGGGCACCGCGGTCAGCTCGGCGCCGCCCAGAGGAACTTCGCCGAGCAGGGCGGCCGATTCGACGCCTGCCAGCGCGGTGACGCGCTCCACGGCGTCGGTGGGCAACGGCGAGGAGGCGTGCTCCTTGCCGTCGGCGCCCCTGACGCCGGCAGGCACGGCCTCCACGTGCGTTGCCGCGATCGCGTCGAAATGGGAGGCGAGCTGGCCGGCCGCCGTCTGCCCGAGCCCGATCGTGAGTACGAGGGCACCGATGCCGACGACGCTCCCGAGCACGGAGATCAGCAGTCGTCCGGGCTTGGCTCCGACACCCTCCAGGGCCTCCGTCGCGAGCTCCCGCAGCTTCATGCGCTCGCCATCCGGTCGCGCTCGGATCTCTTCGCTGCCGGCGGCTCCTCAGTCAACCGGCCGTCGGCGATCCGCACCTGCCGTCGCGCGCGGTCGGCGACCCGGGCGTCGTGCGTGATGACCACCAGGGTCAGCCCGTCGGCGTTCAGCTCGTCGAACAGGGCCAGCACCGAATCGGCCGTGGAGCGGTCGAGGTTGCCGGTCGGTTCGTCGGCCAGCAGGAGCGCGGGACCGGCGCAGACGGCCCGGGCGATCGCCACCCGCTGCCGCTCTCCGCCCGACAGCGTCACCGGAGAGAAGTCACGCCGGTGCGAGAGCCCGACGCGGTCGAGGGCCCCGATGGCCCGTCGCATCCGCTCGGCTCGCGGAACGTCTCCATAGGTGAAGGCGAGCAGTACGTTGCCGAGGACCGACCGAGTGGGCAGCAGGTGGAAGGACTGGAAGACGAACCCGATACGGGACCCCCGCAAGGCGGACCGGCGGCGGTCGTCGAGAGGAGACGTCGGCGCGCCGTCGAGGAGGTACTCCCCCGCGCTCGGCCGGTCCAGCAGCCCCAGGATGTTGAGCATCGTCGATTTGCCGGCACCGGAGGGCCCGGTGATGGACAGATGGTCGCCGCGGCGGATCACGAGGTCGACCGCGGAGAGGGCCGTCACGGGGGCTTCCCGTCCGAAGGTGCGCGACAGCTGCCGGAGCTCGACGACCACCGCGTCGTCGTCCGCACGCTCGGTCACCGGCCCACCACGACGATGGCGCCGGCGATCAGCCGGGGGTCCTTCGAGTTCACCTCGACGAAGCCGCCGGCCGAGAGCCCGGTCGTGACGGGCGCGAGCTCGGTCTGCAGCCGGCCCGTGGCGGGATCCGTGCCCGTCACCAGCTCGACGCGTGATTCGCCCCCGGCGCCGGCGGAGAGTGCCGCCACGGGGGCCGCGAGAACGGCACCCGAGGTGGACTGCACGGGGATGCCGAGCTTGACGTTGCTCCCCTTCATCGCCTCGACCTCGGCATCCGAGAGTGGTTGCGGGTCGAGCAGCACGTCGTACCGCTTCTGCGCATCGGTGGATCCGGGCTCGGAGCCACCCGAGCCGGATGCGCCCGGCTTCTTCACCGCGATCGAACTGACGGTGGCGGTGTAGTCGTTGCCGCTTGCGGTCGTGAAGCGGGCGGGCATTCCCGCCTTCAACAGGGCGGCGTCGGTCTCCGAGACGGTGCCCGCCAGTTGCAGTCGTGCCCCGGACACCGCCATCGCGGCGCCCTGCAGCACGGCGCCGCGCTCGGCGGTGACGGAATCGACCCGGCGCGGCAGCGCAGCCAGGTACACCACCTCGCTTGACGGGAGCACGGTCAGGGCGTCCTTCTCCGCGCCGGCCAGCGCGCTCTCTGCCGAGGCCAGCTGCGATCCCGCGGCGTCGACCCCGGCTTGCTCCGCCGCCGCGGCGAGCGGGGCGAGCAACTCGTCCCGCCGCGCCAGCGCTAGGTCGAGCTGGTCCTGGCAGCGCTCGATCTCAGCCGCGTCGCCGCCCTGCTGGGCGGTGGCAAGCGCGCGCTGCGCCTCGCGCACCGCGTTGTCGGCCTCCACCCGCTGGGACGCGGTCGCCCCTCGGGAGGCGGCGGACAGTGCGGTCTGCGCTTGCCGCAGTGCCGAACCGGCGTTCTCGACGGCCGAGCGGGCGCTCGCCAGCCGGTCCTGCGCGTCGGGCGACGACGGAGGAGACGGATAGCCCACCTTGCGGTAGAGGGCGTCCAGGGCGGCGGAGGTGGCGGAGTCGAAAAGGTCGGATGCCGCGTCGCCGGGGTCGATCCCGAGCGCGGAGAGCGCCGCCTTGAGCTGGAGTACGTCGGGCCCGGACAGTCCCACGTGCAGTGTGCGGTAGACGGGGAGGTCTCCCGGCAGCACGATCAGCGGGCGGCCGGCCACCTCGAGCGCCACGGACGCCGCGTCGAGGGTGCTGCCGACCTCGGGGACGCGACCCGTCACGACCGCCGGTCCGGCGAGGCCGGTGCTGTCGACCTTCACGTCGACGGCGTCCGCATAGGTGACATCGGCGCGGCTGGTGATGGCGTTCTCCAGCACGCGCTGCTCGATCGGCGCGGTGATGGGCCCGGCGACCGGCGGAGCAGCGCCTGCGGCGAGCTCGGCCGGGGAGATCACGAAGCGACTGAGCAGCAGGCCGCCGCCGAGTGAGACCGCCGCGACCACGGCCACCACCAGCACCAGTCGCGACCCGTGTCGCCAGGAGCGCCCTCGAGCGCTCCCTCCTGCCTCGATGCCCCGGCGCCCGCCCCGCCGCTCACTCCGCGCTCTGACGTGCGACGAGCGCATCCAGCTGCTCCCGGTTCTCGTCCACGAAGGCCTGCTCGACCCGCGTCCGCTCGGCGGCCAGAGCGTCGGCGTAGCCGGTGTCGCGCGCGCAGCCGAAGTCGGCGGTGGCGGTGGCGATCTCCTCGCCTTGGAGAGCAGTCAGGGCACCGGCATCCGGAGTCGCCGGAGCGCTGCCGGAGGTGCCCGGCCCCTTCGAGGCCATCAGCGTCTGCATCTGCGCACTGAAGTGGGCAGCCGGGTCGTCTTTGTGCTCGTAGCCCGGGAAGCCCGCCTCGGCCAGGCACGACGACCACTCGTTCTCCTTCTGCTTCACCGCGGGAGCCTCGGCGGCCTTCTGTGGGAGGGTGCTCATCTGCTCGGTCAGGGCGGCGTACTGCGGATCGTCGGCGGGGCCGGCCACCGGATCGTGCTCGTGTTGGGCGGCGCCCATGCAGCCGGCCGCGGTCCAGTCGTAGTCGGTGGTGGCCACCGAGGCGGTCCCGCTGTCGCCTGCCCCCTGCGGAGCGGGGCCCCAGAGCGCGTCGGAGTACGCGGCCTGCTCGCCGGCAGTCAAGGAGTCGATGTAGGCCTGGTTCGGATCGGTGCGGGGACCGCGCGAGCCGCCCATCGCGCTCGAGAGGTCGAGGGAGATGCCGTAGCCGTAGGTTTTCGCGAACTCCTCGCTCCCCCACTCGACGTCGAGGGAGTCGGCACTGAACTGCGTCACGGCCTCGGGATCGGGCGTGTAGGCGAAGCCTTGCTTCTTCATGCAGGCGGCGACGGAGTCCTGGATGGCGGCGTTCACCGCGGCCTGCCCCGCCTCGTCGCTAGCGGGGTACAGGGCGGCCGTGTAGGGATCGAGCGGACTCGCTCGATGGGCCGACACGGCCGGAGCATCGGGATCCGCACCGGCGCACCCGCCCAGCGTTGAGGCCAGAGCTATTCCCAGAACCAGAAAGGCGGATGAAGTCCCGACGGCTCGGCGTCGAGTCGATGACGACATGGTGATCTTTCTGCCCGCACCCCCGAAGGTGACGATGTATCAGTGCCGATGCTAGACCGACGCTCAGACATCGCCGCGGCGCCGGTGACCTGCTCACGGTGAATTCCCACCCCGCTGCTAGCATCCGATCATCGCGGCCACGCTCGGCCGGGCGCCGGATAATGCCTGATCACAGCTATTTCTCGAGTGCTCCCACGAGCACCTCGGCGAGGACGGCCGGCTCCACGGAGTCGGCCGTCTGCCGTATCTCGGCCAGGCTCCACCAGCGCCAGGCCTCGACGTCGACGCGCTCCTCGGGTGTCCAGTTCGTGTCCACCGGGTCGAAGGCCGCGGTGCGCAGCAGATACCACTCCTCGTGATAGTCGCGCAGGATGCCCGGGGCCGGCTCGGCCACGAAATCGCGAGCCCAGATCGGCGCTCCGAGCGCCGCCTCCGGCACCGCGAGACCGGTCTCCTCGAACAGCTCGCGCACCGCGGCCTCGAGGTGCGTCTCCCCCGGCTCGAGGTGCCCGCCGGGAGTGAGCCAGCGGGTGGGCTGCGTGTCGACGTCGGCTCGCGTGTAGAACAGCAGCGCGCGGTCGTCGGCGTCGAGCAGCAGCACCCGTGACTTGAGGATCAGTGCGCCGGCCGGCGTGGCCGCATCCGCTTCGC
Organism: Microbacteriaceae bacterium 3FA27C10; assembly: GCA_005502775.1. GTDB lineage: Bacteria > Actinomycetota > Actinomycetes > Actinomycetales > Microbacteriaceae > Herbiconiux. The sequence goes on along the minus strand of SCNI01000001.1, from coordinate 22,298 downwards.
CGCTCATCCGCGTGCCCCGGTCACGCGTCGACGGCGCCGAAGCCCGAGACGTCGCCCACGTAGCGCGTGTGGTCTGCCGGCACCGGCTCGACCGCGGCCGCGGCCACCTCGGCGGCGAACTCGCTCACGTTGTAGAGCCGGCCCGCGGCCTCCTTGCGCGCCTCGATGGCGCCCGGGTTGGCGCGCTGCAGCAGCGTCGCCGTGATGGTGCCCTCGATCATGTCGCCGGAGACCACCACGAACTCGATGCCGAGCTCGTCGAGCTGCGGGATCATCGCGCGCAGTGCATCCTCGCCGGCCCGCTTGCTGAGGGCCACGGCCTCGTATTCGGGCATGGTCTCGGTGGTGCGGATGAAGTGCGCCTGGTGGCTCGTGACGAACACCACGCGGGCACCCGGCGCGAGCAGCGGCAGCGCCGCCGTCAGCAGCTGCACCTGGGCGTCGCGGTTCAGCTGCATCGCGTAGTCCTCCGCCATGCCGCTCTCCATGCCGCCCGAGGCGTTCATGACGAGGATGTCGAGCCCGCCGAGCTCGGCCTGCACGGTGTCGAAGAGCGCCGCGACCGAGGCCGGGTCGGTGAGATCGGCGCCCACGATGACGGCCTGGCCGCCGCCTTCGCGGATGCTGTTCGCCAGCTTCGCGGCGCGCGCCTCCTTGTTGCGGTAGTTGATGACCACCGCTGCGCCGGCCTCGGCGAAGTAGCCGACGGTGTCCGCTCCGATGCCGCGCGAGGAGCCCGTGACGAGGGCCCGCTTTCCTGCGAGAGAACCGGGGGCGAGTGGATTGGACACAGAGAACTCCTCGTAGATCGAACGACGCTCCGAGACTACCAAGTAGCCGATACTCCGGCCGCTCGCGGCCCGAACCCTGCTAGCGTCGAAGCAGGTCGCAGCACGCCGAAGTCCGCCGAGAGGAGACCGCTGATGTCCGCATTCCTCGACTCCTACGCCTGGATCTTCTGGCTCGGGCTCATCCTCCTGTTCATCGTGGTCGAGATGCTCACGCTGGAGTTCACCTTCCTGATGATCGCCATCGGCAGCCTCGGCGGCCTCATCTCCGGCGCCTTCGGAGCGCCGTGGTACCTGCAGATCGTGATCGCCGGCGTGCTCTCGCTGCTGCTGCTGCTCACACTCCGGCCACCGCTCCTGCGCCTGCTGAAGCGCGGTGGCGACCCCGCCCGCAGCAACGTCGACGCGCTCCTCGGCCTCGAGGGCCTCGTGGTTCACGACGTCACCGCCACGACCGGGCAGGTGAAGCTCGCGAACGGCGACATCTGGACCGCGCGGGTCTCCCCCGCCTCGGTCGCGCCCGACCTGCGCCGCGGCGAGCACATCCTCGTGGCCGCCATCGACGGGGCCACGGCGATCGTGGTTCCGGCAGAACGAAAGGAGCCGACCGCATGACCGACACGCTCGTGGGCCAGATCATCGTGATCGCCGTGGTGGTGATCATCATCGTCTTCGTGCTGGTGGTGGTCTCGCGCGCCGTGCGCATCATCCCGCAGGCCTCGGCCGGCGTGGTGGAGCGGCTCGGCCGGTACCACAAGACCTTGATGCCGGGCCTGAACATCCTCGTTCCGTTCATCGACCGGCTGCGCCCGCTCATCGACCTGCGCGAGCAGGTAGTCTCCTTCCCGCCCCAGCCCGTGATCACCGAGGACAACCTGGTGGTCTCGATCGACACGGTGGTCTTCTTCCAGGTGACGGATGCGCGGGCCGCGACCTACGAGATCGCCAACTACCTCGGCGCGGTCGAGCAGCTCGCCACCACCACCCTCCGCAACGTGGTGGGCGGGCTCAACCTCGAAGAGGCGCTCACGAGCCGCGACGAGATCAACGGCCAGCTGCGGATCGTGCTCGATGACGCCACCGGCAAATGGGGCATCCGGGTGTCGCGGGTGGAGCTCAAGGCCATCGATCCGCCCGTGTCCATCCAGGACTCGATGGAGAAGCAGATGCGCGCCGAGCGGGAGCGCCGCGCCGTCATCCTCACCGCCGAGGGAACGAAGCAGTCGGCCATCCTCGAGGCCGAGGGCCATCGGCAGGGCGAGATCCTCCGGGCCGAGGGCGACGCGAAAGCGGCCGTGCTGCGCGCCCAGGGCGAGGCCGAGGCCATCACGACCGTGTTCAGCGCCATCCACCGAGGCGAGCCCGACAACATGCTGTTGGCCTACCAGTACTTGCAGACGCTGCCGAAGATCGCGGAGGGTTCGGCGAACAAGCTCTGGGTGATCCCGAGCGAGCTCACCGAGGCGCTCAAGGGCATCGGGCAGGCCTTCGGCGAGCGAGGTGCGGCTTCGCGGCCGAAGACGGCGGGCGATGAGACCCAGCCGTAGGGGTGGGCAGCTGCCGTTCTTCGCGGCTCCCCTTCCCCGCGTGCTCGCCCACCGCGGCCTCGCACTCGATGTTCCCGAGAACACCCTCTCCTCCTTCGACGCGGCGGTCGGCGCGGGGGCCCTCTACATCGAGACCGACGTGAACGCCTCGGCCGACGGGGTGGCGATCGTCAGCCACGACCCCACTCTCGACCGGGTGGCGGGACGCGCGGGCCGGGTGGCGGAGCTGACCCTCGACGAGCTCCGGCAGCTCGATCTGGGCGGGGGCGTGCGGTTCGCGACCCTCTCCGAGGCTCTGGCCGCGCATCCGGAGACCCGCTTCAACATCGACATCAAGTCCGAAGACGTCGGTGCCCCGGCGGCCCGGGCGATCCTGCAAGCCGGTGCCGTCGACCGCGTGCTCATCACCTCGTTCTCGACCCGCCGCCGCCGCTCGGCGGTCGACCTGCTCGAAGTGGCGGGTGTGCACGTCGCCGCCTCCGCCTCCGCCGGCGAGTTCGTGCCCGCCCTGATCGCGGCCAAGGTGGGTCTCGTGCCGCTCGTTCGCTTCCTGCTGCGGCGCGTGGACGCGGTACAGATCCCGGAGGTGATCTTCGGGATGCGCACGACCACCGAGCGCACCGTGCGGCGCCTGCACGCGGCCGGCGTGGAGGTGCACGTCTGGACGATCAACGACGTGTCAGTGGCCCGGGGCCTGCTCGAACGCGGCGTCGACGGCATCGTCACCGACCGCGCCGATCTCATGGTGCCGCTGGCCCTGGAGTTCCGCGCGGTTCGCTGAGAGAGTACTGGTAATACCCAGGTCCGGAAAGGATTCACGCAGCCCGACGGTTTATAACGTTTGAAGCAACGCGAGAGGAGACCACACAATGGCAGATCGCAGTTTGCGCGGAATGCGTCTGGGCGCACAAAGCCTGCAGAGCGAAGAGGGCGTGGTTTTTTCGCCCCGAACCAGCTACACGTACCGCTGCGCGACATGCGGCCGCGACACCGAGATGGTGTTCTCGGCCGAAGCCGAAGCCCCCGAGACCTGGGAGTGCAAGTTCTGCAGCCACGAGGCGACCTTGATGGTGGGCTCCGAGCCCGTCACGGTCGACCACGCGGATGCGAAGGTGCCGCGCAGCCACTGGGACATGCTGCTCGAACGGCGCACGCGCGCCGAGCTCGAGGAGCTTCTCGAGGAGCGCCTGCAGTACCTGAGGGCACGCCGCGGAACGCAGAAGATCGGCGCCTGACCCGAGGGTCGCCGCCAGACGGGAGCCCGGCCTGATCGCCTGATCAGCGCCGGGCTTTTTCGTGCCCGGCGGTGCGTGCCGTGCGGTCCAGCTCGCGCTCGCCGCGGGTGCGCCGGCCGAACACGAGAGCGGTCAGCAGTCCGATGATGCCGAATCCCGAGAGCAGCCACTCGATCTGGAACCCCAGGATCGTCGCGGGCGTCTGCACCGTCGCGAGCGGGACATCCGCCACCATCGTGCCCGCCTGGTAGGCGGGGATGCCCGCGATGGTACTGCCGTCGGGCGCGATGATCTCGCTCGTGCCCACCGTCGAGATGTTCACGACGCTCCGGCCCGACTCGATCGCCCGCAAGCGCGCGATGGCGAGCTGCTGCAGGTTCTCGTCGGTGCGCCCGAAGTCGGCGTTGTTGGTCTGCGCGAGGATCACCTGTGCGCCCTCACCGGCCATCTGTCGCATCACCGCGTCGTCGGTGATGTCGAAGCAGATCGACACCCCGGCGATGAGGCCGTTGATGTCGTAGGTGAGGTCGGTGGTGCCGAACTCGTAGTCGCGGGTCACGAGGTCGACCAGGTCGGGGGCGAGCGCGTGGAAGAAGTCGCGGTTGGGCATCCACTCGGCGAAGGGCACCGGATGCCGCTTGTCGTAGTAGTCGGCGACCTGGCCGTTCTGCCACAGCAGCGAGGTGTTGTAGACCTTGCCGCCGCGCTGCTGGATGGTGCCCACGACGAGCGGCACGCCGCCGAGCCGCTGGCTCACCGCATCCAGCGTCTGAGCGGCGATCGGGTAGCGCGCCGGATCGATGTCGGAGGCGTTCTCGGGCCAGACCACCAGATCGAGCTTCTGCCCTTCGAGGGCGAGCGAGGCCGAGACGTGGTCGCTCAGGATGTCGCCGGGCGCGTGCACGGCGAACAGACCGGCGTTCGAGTTGCCCTGCACCCCGGCGATGCGCGAGGTGCCGGAGGTGGGCGCGGGCCAGGCGGGCACGGCCAGGGTCGCGGCGATCGCGATCCCGGCTCCCAGAAGCCTGCTGGAGGTGCGCAGGCCCGCCTCGCGGCCGAGCTGGATCAGGAAGGCCACGAGCCACACGAGCACGAAGCTGAGTCCGGACATGCCGACCCAGGCGACCAGCCCGGCGTAGGGGCTCTGGGACTGCGACATCGCCACCCGGCCCCAGGAGAAGCCGCCGTAGGGGGCGATCGCGTTGATGCCCTCGCGGAGGATCCAGAGGCCGGCGACGATGATCGGCACGAGGCCGAGGCGCCCCCAACGGCTCGGCCACACGCGGTCGGCACGGCGGTACACGAGCGCGATGAGAATCGAGCCGAGCCCGAAGTAGACCGCCTCGAAACCGGTGAGTCCGAGCCACGGCACCGGCCCCAGGTAGAGCGTCAGCCAGAAGATGTGCACGCCCCAGAAGCTCGCGCCCGCCACGACACCGAGCAGGAAGGCATGGCCCCAGCCCCGGCCCACGAGGCCGGTGAGCACCATGGCGACGCCGATGAGGGTGAAGGGCCACCAGCCCTTGTCGGGGAAGCCCGCGTCGAGCGCGATGCCGGAGGCCGCGGCGGTCAGGTAGGCGAGCCAGAGCGGCATCAGGGGGGCGGCGAACCGGGCCGGCGGTTCCGCCAGGTGGGTTCGCCGCGCGGGGGCGCTCACGGGGTCCTTGACCGCCACGCTCATGCGAGCTCCTTCACGAACGCTCACGAGACCGAGGAGTAGGCCACGATGCCGCGCCGCACCGAGTCCATCGCGGCGCGCGCGATCGACGCGAGGCGCGCATCCGGGGTTCCCTGCAGCTGATCCAGCAGGTCGATGGTCTGCTTCGACCAGCGCACGAAGTCGCCGGCCGCCATGTCGGCCTCGTTCAGCACCTCGTCGAGCGACGCGCCCCGGGCCCACTTGTGCATGGCCGTCGAGAGGCCGGTGGCCACCGGATTGCTGCCCGGCAGGCGATGGTCGCGCTCGATGTCGTCGATCTGGGCCCAGAGCGTCTGCGTCTTGTCGAGCGCGATGCGGAACGCTCCCCGCGGCAGGAAGCGCTCGGCCGCCTCGCTCTCGTCGCGACGGGGCTCGTACACGAGTGCGCAGGCGATGGCGGCGAGGGAGGCCGGGTCGAGGTCGTGCCAGACCTCGCGGCGGATGCACTCCGCCACCAGCAGGTCGCGTTCGCCGTAGATGCGCTTGAGGGTCTGCCCCGAGGTGGTGAGCGAGGTCACCCCGTCGTCGCTCTGCTGCAGGTAGCCGAGACCGAGCAGCACGTCGGTGACCCGGTCGAAGACCTTGGCGATCACGTTGGTGCGGGTCTGGATCTGCTGCGTCAGCCGGTCGGTGTCCTTCTTGAGGGTGAACCACCGCTCGGCCCAGCGGGCGTGCGACTCGCGGTCCTTGCAGCCGTGCACCGGATGCGAGCGCAGCTGCTTGCGGAGCGACGCGATCTGCCGCTGCCGCCGCTCGCGCTCGGCGTGCGGGCGCGACTCGCCCTTGCCGGAGCTCGCGCGCTCGAGGTCGGTGAGCTCGCGGCGGATGCGTGCGTACTCGCGGAAGTCACCGAGATGGCAGGTCATCGCCTTCTCGAAGCCGGCGAGCGACTCCTCCTGCTGCCGCACCTTGCGGGCCAGGTCGACGACGGCCCGGTCGGCCTGGAACTGGGCGAACGACGACTCGAGGATCTCGCGGGTGCGCGGCCGGCCGAACTGGTCGATCAGGTTCACGGCCATGTTGTAGGTGGGCCGGAAGCTCGAGTTGAGCGGGTAGGTGCGGCGGGATGCGAGACTCGCGACCTCCTGCGGGTCGAGCCCCTCGCGCCACTGGATGACGGAGTGACCTTCCACGTCGATGCCACGACGGCCGGCGCGGCCGGTCAGCTGGGTGTACTCCCCCGCCGTGATGGGCACCCGCGCCTCGCCGTTGAACTTCTCGAGCTTCTCGAGCACCACCGTGCGGGCGGGCATGTTGATGCCGAGGGCGAGTGTCTCGGTGGCGAAGACCACTTTCACGAGCTTCTTCTGGTAGAGCTCCTCCACCACCTCCTTGAAGGCGGGCAGCATGCCGGCGTGGTGTGCGGCGACCCCGCGCTGGAGGCCCTCGGTCCACTCCCAGTAGCCGAGCACGGCGAGGTCCTCGTCGAGCAGGGTGCGGCAGCGTTCGTCGACGATCTTGCGGATCTCCTCGCGCTCCTCCGCCGTGGTGAGACGCACGCCGCCGCGGAGCACCTGCTTCACGGCCTGGTCGCAGCCCACCCGGCTGAACACGAAGAAGATGGCGGGCAGCAGCTGGTGCTCGCCGAGAAGGCGCACCACGTCGGGCCGGTCCATCCGCTCGAAGGGCTGGCCGTGCGGCCGGTAGCGGTTGCCGCCTCCGCCACGGCCGCTCCGGCGGCCTCCGCCCCCGCCGCCGTGGCCGCCACGGCGGTCCACCGACGCGAGCGAGGCGCCGCCGCGCACGAGCTGCGCGAGCTCGGGGTTCACCCGGTTCGTGGCGGCGCGGCCGGTCGAGTCGAAGAGGTCGATGAGCTTGGTCTTCACGAGGGCGTGCTGGTCGAGGGGCACGGGCCGCTCTTCCGACACGATCACCTCGGTGTCGCCGCGTACGGCCTGCAGCCAGTCGCCGAACTCCTCGGCGTTCGACACGGTCGCGCTGAGCGACACGAGCTTCACGCTCTGCGGAAGGTGGATGATCACCTCTTCCCACACGGCACCGCGGAAGCGGTCGGCCAGGTAGTGCACCTCGTCCATCACCACGAAGCGCAGGTTGGCGAGCAGCCCCGAGTCGGCGTACAGCATGTTGCGCAGGACTTCGGTGGTCATCACCACGATGCGCGCATCCGCGTTGATGTTGGTGTCACCGGTGAGCAGCCCCACCTCGTCGGGGCCGTACTCGGTCACGAATTCGTTGAACTTCTGGTTCGAGAGCGCCTTCATCGGTGCCGTGTAGAAGACCTTGTCGCGCACCGACTGCATGGCGAGGTGCACGGCGAACTCCGCCACCACCGTCTTGCCGGCGCCGGTGGGGGCCGCGACGAGCACGCTCCGGCCGTCTTCGAGGGCACCCGCCGCCTCGATCTGGAACGGGTCGAGGTCGAAGCCGAGCCCCGCCCGGAACTGCTCGACCTGAGGATGCCCGGCTCGCTTCCGGCTCGCCGCGAACCGCTCCGAGGGGCTCAGCACTCCACTCGCGTCGCCTGCCGCCGCCATCAGACGGCCAGCTCGATGTCGAGCTGCTGGCGGGTGCGCCGCACCCGGCGGTCGTGCAGAGTGGCGATCCCGGCGGCCGCGAAGTAGAGCACGAGCATCGGGATCGCCAGCAGGAACATCGACATCACGTCGGCTGCCGGCGTGGCGATGGCCGTGAACAAGGTGATGGCGAGGATGGCGATGCGCCACGACTTCAGGATGGTCACCGCGCTCAGTACCCCGGCGAAGTTCAGCATCACCAGGAAGACCGGCAGCACGAAGGCGATGCCGATGGCGAGCACGAGCTTCAACACGAAGTCGAAATAGGAGCGCGCGGTGAGAAGGGCCGTGGTGCCTTCCGGCGCGAAGCCCGTGAGCAGGGTCACCATGTGCGGCAGCACGAACCAGCCGGCCACGCAGCCGGCGAGGAACAGCGGCACCGCGGCCAGCACGAAGCCGATGGCGTAGCGCTTCTCGTTCTTCTTCAGCCCCGGCATCACGAAGGCGAAGAGCTGGTACAGCCACACCGGCGAGGACAGCACGACACCCACCGTGAAGGCGATCTGGATGCGCAGGTCGAACGCCGAGGAGACGTCGGTGAAGTTGAGGCTCGCGGCGCGACCCTGGTCGGCGGCGACCTCGGCGATCGGCTGGATGAGGGCGGTGAGCACGAAGTCCGAGGCGATGAAGCCCACGACCATGCCCACCACGATCGCGAGCGCGGCGATGAAGAGCCGCTTGCGCAGCTCGATCAAATGGGAACCGAGCGACATCCGACCGTCGCGCGATCGCTGCCGCGGCTTGACGGCCACAGAGCCTACGACTTCGGTTCGGACGTGCTCTCCGGCGCGACGGCCGTGCTCTGCGCCGGAGCGGGAGCCGGCGCGACCGGGGCCGATGCCGCCGGAGCAGCGGGCTCAGCAGCCTTGTCGGCGGCCGCCTCGTCTTTCATCGCCTTGGTCTCGTTGCGGAAGATGCGCATCGACTGGCCGAGGCTCTTCGAGAGAGCGGGCAGGCGGGTCGCCCCGAACAGGAGCAGGATGACGACCAGAATGATGACCAGGTGCCACCCGTTGAGGTTAGCGAACATGGGGCCACTTCCTTAGAGTCGGAATCTTCTCGGGTCTGATGAGGAGTTTACCCCGTCTGATGCGGGCATCCCTGCGTGCCTGCTTCAATTCCTCACGGCGTTCCTGATGGATCTCGCGGCGGCGCACCACTTCGACGTACCCGAGCAGCATCGCCCGGTCGGCCGGTTCCTCCGGCTTCAGCGCTTCGGCGTTCTCGGAGAGCTTCGCCACCTTGTCGCCGAGCTCTTCGAGCGCCCGCATCGCTCCGCCGAACTTGCGGAACAGCCGGTAGCCGAGCCCCGCGAGCATGGCGAACAGACCCAGCACCAGAACGGTCCAGATGATCAGCCATGCCCACCACGCCATCGCGCCAGCCTATTCGTACTGGGCGAGCGCCGCGCTCGCCCACTCCACCACGGCGGCGCGCGCTTCGGGCGGGTCGATCACGGTGACGGCGGAGGGCATCGCCGTCACCACACGCTTGAGGCCGTGGATGTGGGCCACCCGGATGCGTGCCCGCACCCGTCCGGCGCCCGCGCCCGGCGCATCCGACTGCGCGGGCTGCAGGGCCCGCGTGTCGAGATTCGACACGAACTCGCCGAGCAACGACAGCGCGGAAGGGTCGAGCTCGATGGTCACCACGAGGTCGTCGGCGGCGCCCTGGAACAGGCGGTCGCCGAGCACCACGTCGTCGTGGGCGCCGGTGACGGGCTCATCGGTGACCTCGAGGGAGGTCATGCGGTCGAGGCGGAAGGTGCGCACCGCTTCACGGCGGTGGTCCCAGGCCCGGAGGTACCAGTCCTCGTTGTCGGAATCGATGCGCAGCGGATCGACCCGCCGGTGCTCCTGCGAGCCGCGAGAGGAGAGGTAGTCGAACTCGAGCTGCACGCCCCGCTCCAGGGCGGCGCGGAGCTCGGTGAGTGCACCCGTCGCATCCGTGCTCGCGATGGCCACCTGGCTGGGGCTCTCGGAGGCTCCACGGGCCAGCTTGTCCATCAACGAGGAGTAGACGCCGCTGTCGACGTTCTCAGGCAGCGACTGGAGATACTGCAGGCCGGCGATGAGCGCGGCCGCCTCACGTGCCGAGAATCGCGGGGAGTCGTCGAGCGCCACCATGTGGGTGATCACGATCTCGTCGCGCTCGTCGAAGTCGTCCCAGGAGATGTCGAAGAGGTCGCCGTGCTGGTACTGGGTGGTCTCCCCCGGTACCCCGGACACCGCGATGAGTGAGACCGCGTCGCGGATCTGCTTCTCCGAGACCTGGAAGTGGGCTGCGGCCGTCGCCACGCTCACCCGGCCGTGGTCGATCAGGTAGGGCACGAGGGTGAGCAGGAAGGTCAGCTTGTCCTGCGCGTAGGAGAACTGCTGCGCGTCGTCGCCGGTGCGGGCCATCAGCCGGCCTCGCCCTCGGGGGCCGGGGAGTGCATCCGTACCGCCGCGCGGAGCCGGGTCACCACGGCGTCGACGAGGTGCGCCGGGCCGAGCACGCGCACTTCGGGGCCGAAACCGGCGAGCTCGTCGGCCAGCAGGTTCACGTCGGTGAAGTGCAGCCGCACGCGGTCGCCGTCGCCGGGCTCGGCGCCGCGCCGGCGGGAGAGCCGCACCGCCGCATCCGTTCCCGGGCGCACCTCGAGCTCGGCGAGGTTCGACTCCCAGATCTCGTCGAGTTCCTCGAGGGCGGAGCTCGCGTAGGTGCCCGGGGCCAGCTCGAAGCCCTGACGACTGAGTTTGACCGGGCCCGTGATGCGGGAGAGCAGGAAGGTGCGCGGCTCCCCCACTCCGTTGTCGATGCCCTTGAGGTGCCAGCGGCCCTGGTGCTGAACCAGCGCGAGCGGAGACACCGTGCGCAGGCGCGCCGCGGCGTCGCCGGGCTTGAGATAGGGGAAGGACACGATCAGGCGCCGGGAGAGCGCGTCGGACAGCGGATCGAATGCGGCGTCACGGGTGCGGATGCGCGGGGCGTAGCCCAGCACCGGCTCGCTCGTGTCGCCCCCGATCGAGCGGAGCTTCAGCAGCGCCCGCTGCGACTCCCGCGAGAGCGAGCCCTCGCGCCAGGCCATCGCCGCGAGGTTCAGCAGCGTGGTCTCGGCGTCGGAGAAGCTGATGTCGGCCGGGAGCTCGTATGCCGCTCGCGGAATACGGTATCGCAACGACTGGTTGTTGCCCGGTTCTCCCGGTGGCTCGGTGGTCTCCAGCGGCACGCCGAGCTCGCGGATGTCGTCTTTGTCGCGCTCGAACTGGCGCTCGAGGCTCGTGTTGTCGCCGGCAGGGTCGTAACGCTGCCGGTAGCCCTGCACGGTGGAGAGGATCTCGTTCTTCGTGAGCCCTGCGTCGGTGGCGAGCAGCGCCAGCACGAGGCTGAAGAGTCTCTCCTCCACCGCGACGGGCGCGGGGGGATTCTTCTGCGACGACACCACTGAATTCTAAGTCGTCACCGCGAGGCGCCGGCGCCCGTGAGCGGGCGTCAGCCGCCCGCGGTCGGCAGCACGCCGAGGATGTCGATCACGTAGACCATCGCCGAGGAGCCGCCGGTGCTCGACGTGCTCGCTGGGAGCACCACGATGACCTCGGAGCCGATCGTCTGACCGATGAGGTACTGCGTGATGCCGGCGGGCTGCGTCGAGCCGGAGGCGCTGCTCGCGGCCTCGGTCATCGTCCAGAGGTTGGGCGTGCCCTTCTCCCAGGTGGAGTCGACGACCTTCTTGGTGTCGAACGACACCGAGGTCGACTGCACGACGACCTGGTCGCCGGCGGCGATGACCGCGCCGTCGCCCTTCTTGAGCAGGGCCGACTTCGCCTCGGTGGGGGCGTCGTTGCTGGTGATGTTGATGCCCGGGCGGCCGGTCGAGTCGTGCACGACGCTCGGGAAGCCCGAGGGCGCCGGCTGGTCGGTGCCGTTGGCGGCCTGCGGGAAGGCGGCGGTGATGTCGAACACCATCACGATCGAACCGACGGCGCTGGAGACGATTCCGGTGGCCTGGTCGTGCGGCAGTACGATCGCCACACGCTCGCCGGTGCTCGTGCAGAGCAGACCCTCGCGGAGCGCGTCGGGTAGCGCCGTGGACACCACGACGGCGGTGCTCTGCGGTGCAGCCACCGCGGTGCCGGTCTGGCCGTCGTAGGCGGTGTAGTTCACCGCGACGGTGCCGCCGAGGCCGACCGGGTCGCCGGTGCCGGGGATGAGCACGCTCCGCTCGGTGCTCGTGGAGACGAGCGGGAAGGGGAAGGTGGCCGCGGGGTCGGCGCCGAAGGAGCCGGAGGCGGTCACGAGGTCGCTCGACGCGCCGGAGGGCGCGGCCCCCGAGCAGTCAGGGGTGGCCGGGGACGAGCTGCACGCGGCGAGCGAGAGCAGAACGCCTGCCGACAGAATGAGCGCGAGAGACTTGCGCACGGATCCTCATTTCCTGCATTCGACGAGCCGTCGGCCCGGGGAGCGAAACTATCCTATTTCATCGGGTCGGTGCTGGATTCCACGGCGGTGGCCGCAGCATCCTCGCCGGCCGGCGTCGCCCGGCCCGCCTCACGCGCGTCGCGCGCGATCGCCGCATCGGCCGTGGCCGTCGCCGCCCGCACGCGCTTGCGCAGGCTCTTGGCGCTGATACCGCGTTCGCCGAGGGCACCGGGGGTCCAGACCTCCATGTCCTCGTCGCTGAAGTCGCTCTTCGAGGCGCGGCGCTTGAGCTCGGGGAGCACGGCGCCCGGGGCGAGCCGGCGCGCGGTCACGAGAAAACCGGTGTGGCCGATCATCCGGTGCTCGGGGCGCACGGCCAGGCCCTCGACGTGCCAGCCGCGGATCATCGTCTCGCTCGGGTCGGGGTTGGTGAACTCCCCGGAGTCGCGGAGCGCCTCGATCAGCCGCGAGAGCTGCGTGACCGTGGCCACGTAGCACAGCAGTACTCCCCCGGGCTTGAGCGCCGTGGAGACCACGTCCACGCATTCCCACGGCGCGAGCATGTCGAGCACCACGCGGTCGACCGAGTGCTCCGGATGCGTGGCCGGCAACGCCTCGGCGAGGTCGCCCACGGTGACGGTCCAGGAATCCGGGGTGTGGCCGAAGTAGGCGGCGACGTTGGCCCGCGCCACATCGGCGAACTCCTCGCGCCGCTCGAAGCTCGAGAGCCTGCCCTCGGGGCCGATCGCGCGCAGCAGCCAGAGCGAGAGGGCACCGGAGCCCACGCCTGCCTCCACCACGGTCGAACCGGGGAAGATGTCGGCCTGGGCGAGGATCTGTGCGGCATCCTTCGGGTAGATGATGGCGGCGCCACGGGGCATCGACATCACGAAGTCGGTGAGCAGGGGGCGCAGGGCGAGGTGCTCGACGCCGACCGAGTTCTTGACCACCGAGCCGTCGGGCAGGCCGATCAGCTCGTCGTGGGAGAGGAAGCCCCGGTGGGTGTGGAAGACCTTGCCGGCCTCCAGCGTGATGCTGTTGAGCTTGCCCTTCGGGCCCGTGAGCTGCACCCGGTCGCCCTCGCGGAACGGGCCGCTGTACTGCGCGGTCATGCGCGCACCTCCGCCAGGGCGGCGGCGAGGTCGTCGGGGGTGCGGCCGGCGAGGGTGTCCCAGATCTGGTCCGCGCCGGAGTCGTCGAGGTTCAGCAGGTGCTGAACGCCGATCACGGTCGCACCGGAGGCCACGGCCGAGGTCACCCCGGTGACCGAGTCCTCGATGGCCACGCAGTCGCGGATGTCGACGCCGAGCTCCGAGGCCGCCGTCAGGTAGGCCTCGGGGTGGGGCTTGCTCTCCACCACGACGTCGGCCGACACGATGGTGTCGAAGGCGGCGAACGGGATCTGCTCGCTCACGTGGCGCGCCATCCGGTCGATCGACATCGTGACGAGGGCCATCGGCACCCCGCGCTCGTGCAGGGCGGTGAGCAGCTCGAGCGCCCCCGGGCGCCACGGCACGTGCTCGCTGATCTGCTCCATCACGCGGGTGGAGAGCAGCTGGATGATGTCGTCGGCGGGCATGTCGACGCCGAACTCCTGCAGGATGCGGGCGCTGCGGTCCAGGCCCGAGCCCACGAGCGTCATGGCCGCCTCGTGCGTCCAGGTGCCGCCGTAGGAGGCGACGAGCTTCTCCTGGGCGAGCATCCAATACGGTTCGGTGTCGACGATGGTGCCGTCCATGTCCCAGAGGACGGCGGCGGGAGAGGAGGAGGTCACGGGCGACAAGTCTACGGTGTGCGCCCCGGCACCCCCCGAGCGCGGGTGCCCATCCGCGCCCGAGCGCCTATCCTTGACTGACGGCACCCGCACCGTGCGGACGTCTCGGAAGGCAGTGAGGTACCCATCACGGTGACAGACAACGGATTCCTGCGCGGACGGCTGCTCCTGGTCGCCTTCGAGGGCTGGAACGACGCCGGCGAAGCCGCCACGGGCGCGCTGAAGCTGCTCAAAGACGAACTCGCTGTGGTGCCGATCTCCGAGGTCGACACCGAGGAGTACTTCGACTTCCAGTTCAACCGGCCCACCGTCACGGTCGACGACGACGGGCGCCGCGGCCTGGTCTGGCCCGAGGCCACCCTCTACGGGCCCGACACGGCCATGGATCCGCTCGCGGGCGCCGAGCAGGGCGCCGACGCCGACCACGTCTACCTGCTCATCGGCACCGAACCCTCCCGCAACTGGAAGAAGTTCACCACCGAGGTCATCTCGACCGCGCTCGCGGAGGACATCACGGGGATCGTGTTGCTCGGCGCCATGCTCGCCGACGTGCCGCACACCCGGCCCATCTCGGTCTTCGCCACGAGTGAGAACCCGCTCGTGCGCAGCGAGCTCGACATCGAGCGCAGCTCCTACGAGGGCCCGGTGGGCATCCTCAGCGTCATCTCCGAAGCCGCCGAGGCGGCGGGCATCCCCACGGTGTCGATCTGGGCATCCGTTCCCCACTACGTGCACAACGCGCCGTCGCCGAAAGCCACACTCGCGCTCATCGACAAGATCGAGGAGCTCATCGAGATCACGATCGACCGCGGGGAGCTCGTCGACGAGTCCACCGCCTGGGAGTCGGGCATCGACGCCCTCGCCGGCGAGGACGAGGACATGGCTGCGTACATCCAGCAGCTGGAGCAGGCCCGCGACACCGTCGACTCGCCCGAGGCGAGCGGCGAGGCCATCGCGCAGGAGTTCGAGCAGTACCTCCGCAAGCGCGGCGGCGACGGCCGCCCCGGTTCCGACGGCCCCGGCGAGCCCTGGCGCCGCGACTAGCCCCGTCTCTCACTGCCGAGAAGTCGCAAAGGGCCCCTAAACTCACGGATTAGGGGCCCTTTGCGACTTGTCGATCACGCCGTTGAGGCTGGGGTCAGAGGCGGATGCCGAGCAGGGCGTCGAGGATGCGCGCGGCGAGGGCCGTGGACGCCGGTGAGTGCGGCGTGCTGAACCAGTCGTCGAACTGCTCGAGGGCGCCGGGCGTGTCGAGGTCGTCGTGCAGGCGGGTGCGCACGCGCTCGAGCAGGGCGAGCGCGTCGTCGCCGTCGAGTCCGCCCGCGAGCTCGTCGGATGCAGGCCGAGCGGCTGAGTGCCGCCAGCCGCCCAGACGCTCGGCGGCCAGCGACTCGTCGCCGCGCTGCCACTCCCAGTCATCCCGGTAGGGATGCGCGAGGATCGCGAGCCGGATCGCATCCGGCTCCGCCCCGGCGGCCCGCAACTGCGAGACGAGCACCAGGTTGCCGAGCGACTTCGACATCTTCTCGCCGTCGAAGGCCACGAGGCCGCCGTGCGCGTTCACGCGGGCGAAGCGCTCTCCCGTGAGCGCGGTCGCGTGGGCTGCACTGAACTCGTGGTGCGGGAACACGAGGTCTCCCCCGCCGCCCTGCACGCAGATGGTGTCGCCGAGCGTCTCGCGCGCGATCACCGAGCACTCGATGTGCCAGCCGGGGCGGCCTCGGCCGACGACGGAGTCCCAGGCCGGCTCTCCGGCCCGCTCGGCGCGCCAGAGCAGCGGATCCAGCGGGTCGCGCTTGCCCTCCCGCTCGGGGTCTCCCCCGCGCTCGGCGAAGAGGCGGCCCATCGTGCTCTGGTCGAGACCGCTCTCGGAGCCGAGCACCCAGGGGGTGGACTGCTCGGCCGCCGCGATGTCGAAGTACCAGTCGCTCGTGGCCGGGTCGAGCGCATCCGGAGTCGGCACCGCGTAGGCCATGCCGCGCGCCCGCAGGGCGGCCACGGCGGCGGCGATCGGGTCGATCGTCTCGGTCACGCCGACATAGGCGTCGGGCGGCGTGACGCGCAGCGCCTCCATGTCGGTGCGGAAGAGCTCGACCTGCGAGGCGGCGAGTTCCCGCCAGTCGACGCCGGTGGCCGTGGCCCGCTCAAGCAGGGGGTCGTCGACGTCGGTGACGTTCTGCGTGTAGAGCACGTCGAGGCCCGCGTCGAGCCAGGTGCGCACGAGGGTGTCGAAGGCGAGATAGGTGGCCGCGTGGCCGATGTGCGTGGCGTCGTAGGGCGTGATGCCGCAGACGTAGAGCGTGGCGGTCTCGCCCGGCTCGATGCCAGCCGCCGAATCGAGGAAGCGGCCGCTCGCGTCGTCGTGCAGCCGCGGCGCGGAGCCATGGCCGGGGAGAGCAGGGATGTCGGGTCTAGGCCAGGAGCGCACCCGACAAGCCTAGTTCGCGGGGATGATCCCGAGCGCCAGCACCACGATCAGGAAGGTGCCGAGGGCGAGGCGGTAGATCACGAAGGGCAGGAAGCTGCGCTTGGAGATGTAGCTCATGAAGAACGCGATCACCACGAGACCCACGACGAAGGCGATGACCGTGGCCACGAGCGTGGGCAGCGGACCGTAGACGCTCGGCTCGCCGATGCTCTTGTAGACCTGGAAGAGACCGCTGCCGAACACGGCCGGGATGGCCAGCAGGAACGAGTAGCGGGTCGCCGCGCGGCGCTCGTAGCCCATGAAGAGCCCGGCCGTGATGGTGCCGCCCGAGCGCGAGACGCCCGGGATGAGCGCGAGGGCCTGGGCGAAGCCGAAGATGATGCCGTGACCCACCGTGAGGTCTTTCAGGCGCCGGCTCTTGGCGCCCACCCAGTCGGCGACGCCGAGCAGGATGCCGAAGACGATCATCACGATCGCCACGATCCAGAGCGAGCGCAGTGTGCTCTCGATGGCGTCCTGGAAGATCAGGCCGAGCAGGATGATCGGGATCGAGCCGACGATGATCAGCCAGCCCATGCGCGCATCCGGGTCGTTGCGCGGCACGCGGCCCGCGAGCGAGCGGGCCCAGCGGCCGATGATGCGCACGATGTCGCGCCAGAAGAACACCACGACGGCGGTCTCGGTGCCGAGCTGGGTGATGGCGGTGAACGCCGCCCCCGGGTCTTTCGCGCCGGGCAGGAACTCGCCCAGGATGCGCAGGTGGGCGCTCGAGGAGATCGGCAGGAACTCGGTCAGTCCCTGCACGAATCCCAGGATGACGGCGTTGAGAAAGTCCATGGCTCCCTTTGGGGTGGTCGGGCTGTGAGTGCCGCGGGCGGATCGGTGCGGCGGCCGCTCAGTAGCGCAGCAGCAACTCGGTCAGAACGTCTGTGCCAAACCCTAGCGCCTCGAGGGGCACCCGCTCGTCGACCCCGTGGAACATGGCCGGGAAGTCGAGCGAGGGCGGCAGCTGCAGGGGCGCGAAGCCGAAGCCGCGGATGCCGAGCAGGCTCAGCGCCTTGTTGTCGGTGCCGCCGGAGAGCAGGTAGGGCAGCACCTCCGCCCCCGGGTCGAAGTGCTGGAGGGTCGAGATCATGGTCTCCACCAGCTCGCCGTCGAAGGTGGTCTCGAGACCGATGTCCTGGTGCGAGATGACGATCTCGATGTCCTCCCCCACGATCTCGCGGATCTCGGCGAGCACCGCATCCTCGTGCCCCGGCAGCACCCGCACGTCGAGCATCGCCTCGGCCCGGTCGGGGATCACGTTGTGCTTGTAGCCCGCGGTGAGGCCGGTGGGGTTCGTGGTGGTGCGCAGGGTCGCCGTGATGAAGCGCGAGGCCGTTCCGGTGGCCAGGGCGATCTCGTCGGGGCTCAGCGTCTGCGCATCCTTGCCGAGGATCTCGGCCACCCGGTCGAGCAGCTGCCGGGTGGTGGCGGTCAGGTGCACGGGCCACTCGCGGCTGCCGATGTCGGCGACCGCGCGGGCGAGGCGCGTGACGGCGTTGTCGTGGTTGATCTGCGAGCCGTGGCCGGCGGTGCCGCGTGCCACCAGCTTCATCCAGATCAGGGCCTTCTCACCCGTCTGCACCAGGTAGGCGCGCTTGCCGTCGAGGTCGACCGAGTAGCCGCCCACTTCGCTGATGGCCTCGGTCGCGCCGGCGAAGAACTCCGGATGCCGGGTGACCATCGGGTGGGAGCCGAAGACTCCCCCGTTCTCCTCGTCGGCGAAGAAGGCCACTACGAGGTCGCGTTCGGGCTGCTGCCCCGACGACAGGATGCGGTCGAGCGCGGACACGATCATCGCATCCATGTTCTTCATGTCGACCGCGCCGCGGCCCCAGAGCATGCCGTCCTTGACGACGCCCTCGAAGGGATCGACCGACCAGTCCTCGGCGATGGCGGGCACGACATCCGTGTGGCCGTGCACCACCAACGCGGGCTTGTCGCGGTTGCGGCCCTCCACGCGGGTGAGGATGCTCGTGCGCCGGGGCGCCGCCTCGAAGGTCTCGACGCGCAGGCCCAGCCGCTCGAGGTGGGCCGTGAGGTACTCCGCCGCCTCGGTCTCGCCGTTGGACCGGCCCTCCCCGTAGTTCGAGGTGTCGAAACGGATGAGGTCGCGCGCGAGACGAGTCGTCAGGTCGAGCTCTTCAGGAGTTGACGTCATCCCTTCACGCTACCCGGCGCCTCCTCCCCGAACCGAGTGTGTGACGAGGTGGATTTGCGGGCTCGTCATCCGTGCTATTGTCTTTCCTTGGCGCTGGAGAGATCCGGAATGCCGCACCTGAGTCCGGGTGGCGGAAATGGCAGACGCGCTAGCTTGAGGTGCTAGTGCCCGTATAGGGCGTGGGGGTTCAAGTCCCCCCTCGGACACTGTGTGATAACACAGAACTGGTTGAGACAGTGAAATGAAGGCCCGGTCGAGAGACCGGGCCTTCTGTCATTGATTCCCGGGTGGCCGATTCACGATCTGTCGGAGCAATCCGGGGCCTGATCGCTCTAGGCTTGGTTCACGATCGGGAGGAGAGCACCATGGGAATCGTCACACCGGGTTTCTTCGGCAAGCATCGCGAGGCCGACCCCAAACTGCCCCCGGGGCAGTACGAGACGAAGGACTTCCCGGTGCTCTCCGCCGGGCCCACGCCCAACATCCATCCGGGTGAGTGGTCGTTCTCGATCACCACGGAGACGGGCGAGGTGAAGCGCTGGTCGTGGGACGAGTTCCTGGCGCTGCCGATCGAGACGGTGCACACCGACATCCACTGCGTCACCCGGTGGTCGAAGTTCGACACCACCTGGCGCGGTGTGTCGCTCGACACGCTCTTCGCCGAGGTCGACACGAAGTTCGGCTACACGATGGCGCACTCCTACGGCGGCTACACCACGAACGTGCCCCTCGCCGACCTGCTGGGCGGCAAGGCCTGGGTGGCGTTCGAGTTCGGCGGCGAGCCGCTCGACCCCGAGCACGGCGGCCCGGCGCGACTGCTCGTTCCGCACCTCTATTTCTGGAAGAGCGCGAAGTGGGTGAACGGGCTCACCATGCACGAGACCGACGAGCTCGGCTTCTGGGAGGTGAACGGGTACAACGCCTACGGCGACCCGTGGAAGGAACAGCGCTATTACTACGACTCCTGATCCGGCTCCGGTCGCAGGCATCGGGCCCGGTGCTTGGCAGGTCGCCGACGTCGTCGGCATCCGTGAGGAGACGCCCACCGCCCGTACGCTCATGCTGCGCGTGCCGGGCTGGAAGGGTGCTCTCGCGGGGCAGCACATCGACATCCGCCTGACCGCTCCCGACGGCTACCAGGCCGCGCGTTCCTACTCCCTGTCCTCCGCCGCCGGCGACGAGCTCGCCGCGGTGAGCATCGAGCTCATGCCCGACGGCGAGGTGTCCCCCTACCTCGTGCGCGGGGTGAGCGTGGGAGACCAGCTCGAGGTGCTCGGTCCGCTCGGCGGCTGGTTCGTGTGGCGGCCCTCGCAGCAGGAGCCCATCCGGCTGATCGGCGGCGGCTCCGGTATCGCGCCCCTGGTGTCGATCCTGCGCACCCACATCGCCTCAGGCAACACCGCACCCGTGCACCTGCTCTACTCGGTGCGCTCCCCCGACTTCGTGTACTTCCACGACGAGCTGAGCGCCCTCACCGAGGCCGCCGGCGCCGCGGTGACCATCCAGTACACCCGGCACGCGCCGGAGGGTTGGCCGGGCACGCTCGGGCGCCTGGATGCCGCACGTGTGGCCTCTTGGGCGGCCGCGACCGACCCGTCCTCCTCGACCTACATCTGCGGACCCACCCGTTTCGTCGAGCTCGCCTCGGACGCGCTCGTGGCCGCGGGAGCCGACCCGATGACGGTGCGCACGGAGCGCTTCGGCGGCGCGTAGAACGCCTCGGGGCTATTTCGAGGCGGCGGCGGCCTTCACGACGCACCACTCGTTGCCCTCGGGGTCGAGGAGCACCTGGAAGGTGCCCACGGCATCCGCATGGAGTGCGCCCTGGCGCGTGGCGCCCAGGAGCACGGCCGCGTCGGCCGCCGCCGGCACGTCGTCGACGGCCACGTCGAGGTGCACGCGGTTCTTCGCCCGCTTCGGCTCGGGCACGCCCTGGAACGCCACCCGCAGGCCGGCGGGGGTGTCGAAGTACGACCAGCCGGCCCGGCGATGCGTGGGTTCGGAGCCGCCGAGCACGGCGTGCCAGAACGTCGACAGCGCGACCGGGTCTGCGCAGTCGAAGACGATCTCGTCGACGGTGCCGAGCATCCGCTACCGCACCCCGCCCATCATGCGGCGCACCCACGGGGTGGCGATGACGAGCAGGCCGCCCACGAGGATGGCGACCAGGCCCGAGATGCCGAAGTAGGGCACCTCGTTCGTCTCGTTGTAGAAGCCGGCCAGGATGCCCGAGAGGGCCGTCCCGAGCGCGATCGAGAGGAAGAACAGCGCCACCATCTGCGTGCGGAACACCGCCGGCGCGAGCTTCGTCGAGAGCGAGAGCCCCACGGGCGAGAGCAGCAGCTCGGCGATCGTGAACACGAACAGGATGCCCACGAGCGCCAGCAGCGGCGTGCCGTGCGCCCCGGTGCCCGAGAACGGGATGAACAGCAGGAAGGCGAGACCCATCACGACGGCCGCCGCCGCGAACTTGTAGGGCGTGGCGGGCTGCCGCTCGCCCCACTTCGTCCAGATGGCGGCGAACACGCCAGAGAGGATGATGATGAAGATCGGGTTGATCGACTGCACCCAGGCCACCGGCATCTGCCAGCCGAACAGGTCGAGGTTCAGCCGGTCGTTGGCGTAGAGCGTCACCACGGTGAACTGCTGCTGGTAGAGCGCCCAGAACGCCACGCTCGTGATGAACATCGGGATGAACGAGTACACCCGTCGGCGTTCCAGGCCCGAGATCTTCTTCGACGACAGGATGATGACGAAGTACGCGATCGAGGCCGCCAGCGTGACGACGGCCACCGCATCCGCGAGGTTGTCGGCGTTGAGCACGCCGATCAGCACGGCCGCGACGATGAGCACCACGGCGCCCACGGCCACCAGCACCATGACCAGCCGATGCGCCGCCGGCAGCGGGTTCGGCACCGCCTTCGCCTCGGGCGGCAGGCTGCGGCGCCCGAAGGAGTATTGGATGAGCCCGATCGCCATGCCCACGGCCGCCACCGCGAAGCCCACGTGGAAGCCGAAGGAGGTCTGCAGCAGGCCGGTGAGCAGCGGGCCGAGGAAGGCGCCGAGGTTGATGCCCAGGTAGAAGATCGAGAACCCGGCGTCACGGCGCGGGTCTTTCTCGGTGTAGAGCGTGCCCACCACCGAGGTGGCGTTCGCCTTCACACCGCCGGAGCCGAGCGCGATCAGGATGAGCCCGGCTCCGAGCCCGGCGACGCCCGGGATGAGCGAGAGCGCCAGGTGCCCCGCCATCACCACGATCGCGCTGTAGAACAGAGTGCGCTCGGAGCCGAGCAGCCGGTCGGCGAGCCATGCCCCGAGGATCGTGGCGAGGTATACCGACCCGCCGTACGCCCCCACGATGCCGACGGCGACGGGCTTGGGGATGCCGAGGCCCCCCTCGGCCACCGAGTAGAACATGTAGAGCAGCAGGATGCCCTGCATGCCGTAGAACGAGAACCGCTCCCACATCTCGACGCCGAAGATGTGCACCAGCGCGAACGGCTGCCCGAAAAAGGACCTCTCCCGCCCCTGTTCCCGCCCAGAAGAACCGTCCGTCGACACCGCAGCCCCATTACTCATCCCGCCATAGTGGCACGCCAGTGGTGGGGGTCGGGGGATTTCGCCCCCGCCGCCTTTGAGCTCCGCTCAACCCCTAGGCGGGGGCGGAATCCCCCGACCCCCACCACGAC
>SCNI01000019.1 GCA_005502775.1 Microbacteriaceae bacterium 3FA27C10 | reverse complement strand
GGGTCTGTGTGGGAGTCGGCGACGGGGAGGGGGTGTCGGTGACGACCACCGGCGCGGGCCCTCCCCCGAACAGCGAGATGCCGCTCAGGGCGAGCGCGGCGCCTCCGGCACCGAGACCGCCGACCACCGCCGCGGCGATGATCGCCACGCCGATGCGGATCTGACGCCGCCGGCGCACAGCGGGGCTCGCCTCGACCGTCTCCACGAGGAGCTCACGGATGGCCGCGCTGCGGGCTGCATCGAAGGTCTGGTTCTCGGTCATTCCGCACCTCCCTGAATCGTGGTCGGCGCATCGGTCGCATCGACACCCGTCGCATCGGTACCCGCCTCATCCGCGCCCGTCAGGCCGGCGAGCCGGGACTTTGCGCGGGAGAGGCGCGACTTGACGGTGCCGGCGGGAACTCCGAGCACCTCGGCAGCCTCGCTCATGCTGAGCTCCTCGAGCACGCAGAGGGTGATGACGTTCTGGTCGGCCGCGCTCAACGACGCGAAGGCGCTGCGCACCCTCTCGTCGCGCCCGGCGCGATCGAGCCTCTCGCCGACCGCGTCGGCGTGATCGGGATGCTCGTCGATGCGCGGGAGCGGCAGCCTGTCCAACGCTGCCCGATACCGGCGCCGGCTGCGCTCGAGGTTGTGCACCACGTTGTTCGTGGTCACGAGCAGCCAGCCGATGACCGAACCGTCGACCACGCGCACGGTGTTCCGGCGGCGCCACGCCTCGAGGAAGACGAGCGCCGTCGCATCCTCGGCGTCGTGCGGGGAACGGAGCAGGCGCAGAGCCTGCCCGAACACGCGGTCGCGGTGGGCGTCGAACACGGCCGCGAAGGCGGTCGGGTCGCCGCCGCGCGCCGCCGCCCAGGTGTCAGCACTCGCGGTGCTCTGTTCCGTCCCCATATCCCCTAGTGTCCGCTCGCCCCGAAACGGTTCCCTCGGGCGAGAAGACTACTTCGGTGCGTTCCCGCCCGCACTCGGCGCGCCCGGAGCATCCGGCGCCGACGGCGAGCCGGCCGGATGCTCGGCGAGCTCGGCCTCGAGCTCCTCGCGCACCTGAGCGCGATAGTTCACGCGGCGAACGCGACGCACCATGTCGACGATCAGGCCGACGGTGACGATCGCGATGAAGAAGGTGGCTATGAAGCCGATGATGCCGGGGGTGACGTCGTCGGGGTTCGGCGTGGCCGGGTCGGTGGCGACATCCGTGGCCGCGAGCACGATCGAGACGAGCACCGGGCTCATGCCTGGCCCTCGCCGTCGTCGGTGACGCCGTCGAAGAGATCGGTCTCGGGCGTCGGAGTGGTGACACGCGCGTTCGCGAGCTCGAAGTCCTCATAGGGCCAGGCGCGGAACTGCAGATCGTTCGGCCAGAAGAAGAACGGATGGTCGGGCGCCACTTGGCTCGCGTGCGCTCGCAGCGCGGCATCCCGCACCGGGAAGAACCCGCCCGCGGGGATGCTCACGACCTCGAAGGCCCTGGCGTCTTTCATGCGCTCCCGCATCTCGGCGAACTGGGCGAGGAAGGGATGCTCGGGCTCTTCGACCGTCAGCAGCGCGACCACCGCCTCGAAGCGGGCAGGGTTCATCACGCGGTCGTAATAGAGCTTGGACACCTCCCACGCGGGGCCGGCGTCGGGGTAGGCGGAGGCGTCGGCCGCAGCCTCGTAGGCGAGCACCGAGATGTCGTGGCAGCGGATGTGGTCGGCGTGCGGGTAGCCGCCGTTCTCGTCGTAGGTGATGAGAACATGCGGGCGGAACTCGCGGATGAGCTTCACGAGCGGAGCAGCCGCGGTGGCGATCGGCGTGACGCCGAAGGCGTTGGCAGGGATGACGTCGTCGGAGCCGGGTTCCTGGTAGCCGGAGTCGACGTAGCCGAGCCAGCGGTGCTGGAAGCCGACGGCGGCCTGCGCGGCGGCCATCTCCTCGCGGCGGAGACCCGCCATGTCGCGCTCGGCGCGGATGCGGGGCTCGAGCCCCTCGTTGAGCACCGAGCCGCGCTCTCCCCCGGTGCAGCTCACCACCATCACGTCGACACCGCGGTCGAGATAGTAGGCGTAGGTGGCGGCGCCTTTGCTCGACTCGTCGTCGGGATGGGCGTGCACGGCCATGAGGCGCAGCGTCAGCGGTCTCAACTCCTCAGAAATAGCAATTAGCCTGGTAACCAGGACCACCTCAAGACTAATTGCTTTACCCCGGGAGATTACCGCGTGAGCCTCGACGACGAACTGCAGCCGACGCCCGTCACGGCGCCGGCCGAGTCGGCCGAGTTGCAGAGCCGCTACGGCCGCACTCCGGGCCGCCGGTTCCGCGGCCGGGTGATCGCCTGGATCGCGGGCGCCGGCGTGGCCGTGGTGATCGCCGCCTGGGTGATCTGGGCGGGGCTCGACAGCAATCAGGCGAGCCTCGACACGCAGGACACCGCGCACTCGGTGATCGACGCACACAGCGTGCAGGTGGAGTTCAACGTCACTGCGCCCCGCGGCAGCACCGTGAGCTGCGCCCTGCAGGCGCTCAGCGACAGCTTCGCGGTAGTGGGCTGGAAGGTCGTCGAGCTGCCTGCCTCCGATCGGGCCACCCGCTCCTTCACGGAGACCGTCCGCACCAGCGAACTGGCCTCGACGGGTTTGATTTACAGCTGCTGGCTCACATAGTCTTTCTTGATCGCTCGGGCCGGTCGGCCCGGGCGAACGCATGCCCGGCGCACGCGGGCGCGAAGGAGCAATTCGATGGCTGAACAGACCCCGGTCACCTTCCTGACCCAGGAAGCCTACGACCGCCTCGCGAACGAGCTCGAAGAGCTGAGCGGGCCCGCGCGCATCGAGATCGCGAAGCGCATCGAAGCGGCCCGCGAAGAGGGCGACCTCAAGGAGAACGGTGGCTACCACGCCGCCAAAGACGAGCAGGGCAAGATCGAGGCGCGCATCCGCCAGCTCACGCTGCTGCTGCGCACCGCCGAGGTGGGCGAGACGCCCGAGAGCCACGGCGTGGTGGAGCCCGGCGTGGTCGTGAGCGCCCTCGTGGCGGGCGGTGAAGAGCGTTTCCTGCTCGGCAGCCGCGAGATCGCCGGCGCCGCCGATCTGGATGTCTACAGCGAGCAGAGCCCGCTGGGCGCGGCCATCATCGGCCTCAAGATCGGTGAGAAGACCACCTACACGGCCCCCAACGGGCGGGACATCACGGTGGAGATCACCGACGTCGAGACCTTCCAGGGCTGAGGGCTACTGCTCGACGCGGAGCTCGTAGCCGGCGTCGCGGAGTTTCGCGATGACCTGGTCGCGGTGGTCGGGCCCCCGGGTCTCGATGTGCAGCTCGAGCTCCACCTGGCTGATCTGCAGCCCCCGGCCGTGCCGGGTGTGCTGCACCTCGACCACGTTCGCGTTCGCCTCGGCCACGAGTTCGGCCGTGCGGGCGAGCTGCCCGGGGCGGTCGGGCAGCATGATGCGCAGCTTCAGGTAGCGATCGGAGGCGGCGAGACCGTGGCTGATGACGCGCTGCATGAGCAGCGGGTCGATGTTGCCACCCGAGAGCATCACCACGGTGGTGCCCGAGTTCTTCACGAGCCCCGCGAGCACGGCGGCCACGGCGACCGCGCCGGCCGGCTCGACGACCTGTTTCGCGCGCTCGAGCAGCATCAGCAGCGCTCGCGTGATGTCGGCCTCGGTGACGGTGACGACCTCGTCGACGAGGGTCGAGATGATCTCGAAGTTCAGGATGCCGGGCTTGGAGACGTGGATGCCGTCGGCGATGGTGGGCGAGGTGACGATCTCGATCGGCTCCCCCGCGGCCAGGGAGGGCGGGTAGGCCGCCGCATTGGCCGCCTGCACGCCGACGACCCGGATCGAGCGGCCCTCCGCCGCCGCACGCTGCTTCACCGCGCTCGCGATTCCGGCGATCAGCCCGCCGCCGCCGATGGGAACGACGACGGTGTCGGCATCCGGAACCTGGTCGAGGATCTCGAGGCCGATGGTGGCCTGCCCCATGATGACGTCGCGGTGGTCGAACGGCGGGATGACGACGGCCCCGGTGGACGCCGCGAACTCGGCCGCGGCACGCAAGGCCTCCTCGACGCTGTGCCCACGCAGGATGACGTCGGCCCCGTAGTGCTTGGTGGCCTGCAGCTTCGGCAGCGGAACGCCGATCGGCATGAAGATGGTGGCCTTGATGCCGAGCTCGCGCGCCGCGAAGGCGACGCCCTGAGCATGGTTACCCGCCGAGGCGGCCACGACACCGCGCTCCTTCTCGGCGTCGCTGAGGCTCGAGATGCGGTTGTAGGCGCCACGGATCTTGTACGACCCGGTGCGCTGCAGGTTCTCGCACTTCATGTACACCGGGGTGCCGAGCACCTCGGCCAGGTAGCGCGAGCTCTGCATCGGCGTGACCTGCGCCACGGCGGAGACACGCGCCCGCGCACCCTCGATCTCGGCCAGGGTGGGGCCGGCGAAAACGGTGTCGGAATCAGGCATCGGTGGACGGTTCCTTCTCGAGTGACGGAGGGGTGGTCGGCGTCGCGCTCGGGGGCTCCGAGCCGTCGCCGGGCGGCGATGCGGAGACGGGCGGTGCGGTGCGCCACGCTCCGCCGGCGATGTAGTTGATCATCACGTTGAGCGTGGCCACGAACGGAACGGCGAAGAACGCCCCGGGGATGCCCGCCACCATCGACCCGCCCGCGACGGCCAGCACGACGGCCAGCGGATGCACCTTGACCGCCGTTCCCATCACGAGCGGCTGCAGGATGTGCCCCTCCACCTGCTGCACGAGCAGCACCACGCCGAGCATGATGAGGGCGATCACCCAGCCGTTGTAGACGAGGGCGATGAACACGGCGACGGCGCCGGTCACGACGGCACCGATGATCGGGATGAACGAGCCCAGGAACACGAGCACGCCGATCGGGATGGCGAGCGGCACCCCGAGGATCGCCGCGCCGACGGCGATGCCGACCGCGTCGATGGAGGCGACCAGGATCTGCACCTTCACGAAGCTCTGCAACGTCGCCCATCCGGTGCGTCCGGCGCCGTCGACCGCGGCCCGGGCGCGCCGCGGGAACACGTGCACGAGCCAGGCCCAGATGCGCTTGCCGTCGATGAGCATGAAGAGCGTCGAGAACAGGGTCAGCAGCACGCCCGTGAGCACGTGGCCGACGCTCGAGCCCACGGCGGCGGCGCCGGAGATGAGGGCCGAGCTGTCCTGCTGGATCGAGGTCCAGATCTGCGAGACGTAGTTGTTGAAGTCGGCTTCGGAGACCTGCAGCGGCGAACTCGCCAGGAAGGCCTTGAGATCGTTGAAGGAGGTGATCGACTGGTTTCGGAGGTCGTCGAACCCCGAGTAGACCTGCGTCACCACCAGGAACAGCAGCCCCGCCACCACCACGATGGTGCCGAGCTCGGCGGTGGCGATGGCCGCCCAGCGCGGCCACCGGTGCCGCACCAGGAAGTTCTTGAACGGCACGAGAAGGGCCGAGAGCACCACGGCCACCAGCACCGGGATGATGAGCAGCCGCAGCTGCACCACGAGGAAGCCGAACACGGCCAGCGCGGCGACGAGAACGAGGATGCGCCACGACCAGGCTCCGGCGATCCTCATGCCGAGCGGCACCGAGTCGTCAGCGGATCGCCTGGTCGTGCCGGTCTCTGACATGCCTCAATTCTAGGGACGGACGTATGCGCCCGCCCGCATGCGTCCGAATCTCCCAGGGGCGCCCCGGGGACGCGTGGCGCCGGGCCCGTCAGCGGCCGGCGGGCACCCACGCCTTGACGGCCACGGGCGCCGGATCGAACTGCAGGAACAGGCGGGCATCGACGGCCGGCACGAAGCCCGGCGCGTGCTGCACCGACACCACGGAGCCGTCCTCGAGCGCCACCGCCGTGCGCCGGATGGAGCCGAGGAAGCTCGTCGACACCACCTCGACGGGCACGCCCTGCTCGGCGAAGCGCAGGTCTTCCGGCCGCACGAAGGCCACCACCTCCCCCGCGGGGACCGCCGGGTCGATGAGCGGCAGCGTGACGCCGCACACCGTCACCCGGCCGCCCGAGACGGTGCCGCGCAGACGGTTGCTGAGGCCGACGAACTCGGCCACGAACGGCGTCTTCGCCCGGGCGTAGAGCTCTTCGGGAGCGCCGATCTGCTCGATCGTGCCGGCCCGCATGACGGCCACACGGTCGGCGACCGCGAGGGCCTCCTCCTGGTCGTGCGTCACGAAGACCGTGGTGATGCCGAAGTCCTGCTGGATGCGCCGGATCTCGTCGCGCAGCTGCACCCGCACCCGCGCATCCAGAGCCGAGAGCGGCTCGTCGAGCAGCAGCACCCGCGGCTCCGTGACGAGCGCCCGGGCGAGTGCCACCCGCTGCTGCTGGCCGCCCGAGAGCTCGTGGGCGTAGCGGGCGCCGAAGTCGCCGAGGCCCACCATCTCGAGGGCGGCGGCGGCCCGGGAGCGGCGGTCCGCCGCGGCGACCCGGCGCATCCGCAGACCGAACTCGACGTTTGCGAGAGCCGTCATGTGCGGGAAGAGCGAGTACGACTGGAAGACCATGCCGATGTCGCGCTTGCGCGCGGGCAGGCCCGAGACGTCGGCGTCGTCGATGAGCACCGTGCCGCCCGAGGCCGCTTCGAGCCCCGCGAGCACGCGCAGTGCGGTGGTCTTGCCGCACCCCGAGGGCCCGAGCAGCGCCACGAACTCGCCCGGCTCGATCACGAGGTCGATGCCGTCGAGCGCGCGCTGGCCGCCGCCGAACTCCTTCACGATGCCGCGCAGCTCGACGCGGGCGCCCGCCTGGCGGCCCGGGGAGCCCGAGACGGTGCCGGCCGGAGAGATGGTCTGCGTCATGCGGAGCCTTTCGGAGAGAGGGCCGGTGCCACCGGCGAGAGAGCGGATGCGGCGGCGCGACGGCGCGAGCGGCGCCCGGGCCGCCCTCCCCCGCCGATGAAGCCGATGGCGAGCAGGAGCACGAAGGCGAAGAGGAGGGCGAGCAGAGCGAAGATCACGGCGATGAAGGGGTCGGCCTTGTTCACCACGAGCAGCGCCGTCTGGAGGTTCACCCGGTTCAGCAACGCCGCGATGGTGAACTCGCCGAGCACCACGGCCACCGAGATGAACGAGGCGGCGAGCAGACCCCGCCGGATGTTCGGCACCACCACCCGGAACAGGATGGTGAGCCAGCCGGCCCCGAGCGAGCGAGCCGCCTCGCTGAGCGTCACGACGTCGACCGCCACCAGGTTCGCCTGGATGGAACGGTAGGCGTAGGGCAGCACGATCACGCCATAGGCGAAGGCGAGGGTCCAGACCCCGCTGCCGAACATCTTCGACACGACCGAGTACACCGGCGCGAGCCCCACCACGAGCACGATCGCCGGGATCGTGATGGGCAGCAGGCAGATGAACTCCAGCACCCGCTGCAGCTGCGGAAAACGGATGCGCACGAGCACCATGGTGGGAACGAGCAGCACCAGCATCACCAGCACCGTCACCACCGCGAGCAACAGCGAGTTGCCGAGCCCCGTGAAGATGGGCTTGAACTCGGGCGTGAGCCCCCCGCCGAACACCGTGGCCCAGCGCGCGAAGTCGTGGCCGCCGTCGACGCCCTTGCGGAGGGTGAACTCGACCATCGCGACGATCGGCACGAGGAAGAGCACGCCGATGACGGCCACGATCACCCACCGGGTGACGCGGCCGGGGCCGGGATGCACGGTGCGGAGACGGGCGGTGCCGGTCCGTCCGGCCGCCTGGGCGCGGCTCATCGCTGCCACCGCGCAGCGCGGCGCATGAGCAGGGAGTAGATCGCCATCACGACCACCATCACCACGATCATGCCGAGCGCGAGCGCGCCGGCGAGGTTCTCGCGCCCGAGCACGGTCTCGCTCGTCAGCGCCGCCCGGATCTGCAACGGCACGATCTGCGAACCCTGGCTCGTGAGCGCAGCCGCCGTGGCGAACGAGGAGAAGGCGTTCGCGAACAGCAGCAGCAGGCATCCGAAGAACGACGGCAGCAGCACCGGCACACCGATGTGCCGCCAGTAGCTCAGGATGCCGCCGCCGAGCATCGCGTTCGCCTCGGCCCACTGCGGTTTCAGGCTCTCGAGCGCGGGCGAGAAGGTGATGATCATCAGCGGCACCTGGAAGTAGATGTAGGGCAGGATCAGCCCCGGCGTGTCGTAG
Organism: Microbacteriaceae bacterium 3FA27C10; assembly: GCA_005502775.1. Lineage (GTDB taxonomy): Bacteria > Actinomycetota > Actinomycetes > Actinomycetales > Microbacteriaceae > Herbiconiux. The sequence goes on along the minus strand of SCNI01000019.1, from coordinate 65,458 downwards.
AGCCAGACCCCGTCGGCGAAGATGTCGACGCCGAAGCTGGTGCGCAGCCACACGGTGATCATGCCCTGGATGCCGATGGTCGCCACGAAGGCGAAGGCGAGCATCACGCCGCCGAACTGGGCGAGGACGCCGCTGGCCGCATCCACGATCGAGCGAAGCACACCGGTGGGCTTCGCACCGAGCAGGGCGTAGCAGAACAGGGCGCCGAGGAGGGCGCCGATCACGGCGGTGAGCGCCGAGAGCCAGAGCGAGTTGCCGAAGGTGCGGAGGATCACCGGATCGCCGAGGGCGGTGAGGTTGTCGACGGTGAGGGCTCCGTGCTTGTCGACGAAGCCGGTGACCAGGGCGATCACGGTCGGCAGCGCCAGGAACAGCACGATGTAGGCCGTGAACGGGATGAGCCCGAGAACGCTGCCCGAGAGCAGCGAGGAGAAGCGGGGACGCGCCCGAGGGCTCCGGGGCGGTGTGGCCGCCCCGGAGCCCTGTGCGTCCGCGACCGGACGGAGGGTGTCGGTCATGTCGTTCGCGTCAGCAGACCGGAGCCTACTGAACCGCGGCCGCCCACTTCTGGCCGAGCAGAGCGGATGCGGCGGCGGCCTGTGCGGCGTCGGGCACCACGGTCTTGTCCGGGCTGGCCGGCAGCGCGGCGAACAGCGTCTTGTCGATCGTGCCTGCGGCCGCCATGGCGTCGGCGCGCACGGGGCGTGCCCCGCCGGCGAGCCACAGGTTCTGCGCCTCGTCGCTGTAGAGGAACTCCTGCCAGAGGCGGGCGGCGGCCGGGTGCGGCGCATCCTTGCTCACGGCCTGGTTGTAGTAGCCGGCGTAGCCCGTTCCGGGGAGCAGAACGACCTTCCAGTCGCGCTGACCCTGGAGGCCCTTTCCGTAGCCGACGTTGAGGTAGTCCCAGTCGAAGACGACGGGGGTCTCGCCCGAGGCGATCGTGGCGGGGGTCGGGTCGATCTTGAGGAAGTTGCCCGCCTTGTTCAGCTCGGAGAAGAAGTCGATGCCGGGCTGGAAGTCGTCGACCGATCCGCCGTTCTGCACGGCGGCCATGCCGACGGCGGCGAAGGCCGCTCCGGCCTGCGTCGGGTCGCCGTTGATGGCGATCTTGCCCTTGTAGGCCGAGCCGAGCAGGTCCTTCAGGCTCGTGGGCGCGGGCACGGCGGCCGGGTCGTAGCCGATGGCCATGTATCCGCCGTAGTCGCCCACCCAGAGGCCGCTGGCCTCCTTGAGCGCATCCGGGATGTCCGACCAGGTGGCCACCTGGTAGGGCGCGAACTGGTCGGTGTTGGCGAGAGCGACCGCGGCTCCCACGTCGAAGACGTCGGGGGCCGTGTCCTGGCCCGCGAGGTTCTTGGCGGCCTGGATCTCCTCGGCGCTCGAGGCGTCGGGGGTGGCCTCGTTGATGGTGATGTCGGGGTACTTCGCCGCGAAGGCGTCGAGCACGGCGCCGTAGTTGGCCCAGTCGCGCGGGAGCGCGATGACGTTGAGGGCGCCCTCGGCCTTGGCCGCGGCCTCGAGCCCGGCCAGACCGCCGAACGCGTCGAGGTTGGTGGCGGTGGCCGCGTCGGCGGCGCCCGAGGTCGACGAGGCGGTCGACGCGGACGAGCATCCGGCCAGCCCCAGGGTGAGTGCCACGGCGGCGGCGATGCCGGCCGTCGCGATGCGCTTCGTGAACACGATGTCCTCCATGGAGTCGGCCCGTGGGCCGCCCGCGCTGTGTGCGGGCAGTTCGACGCCGTTGTGCCGACAATCGGGACAGTAGGCAGTCGACGGGGCGGGCATCCGTCTCCCCCCTGAATGGGGGATGAACGAGAAGTGACGAGCGCATGCGATGCGTGTCGGATGCTCTGGGTAGGGTCGTAAGCGTGGCCGACACTCTCTCCCCCGCACTGGCGCGCCGCGTGGCCCTGGCCGCGCAAGGTTTCGGACGGCCGCCGGCGGCGGAGGCCGGCACCCGGCAGCTCGGGCTGCTGCTGAAGCGGCTCGCCCTGCTGCAGATCGACTCCGTGAACGTCTACGAACGCAGCCATTATCAGCCGGTCTTCGCCCGGCTCGGCCACTACGACAAGGCGCTGCTCGACAAGGTCACCTACGGCAAGACCGTCACCGAGTTCTGGGCGCACGAAGCCTCGTTTCTGCCGATCGAGACGCTGCCGTTGATGGCGTGGCGCAAGGGCGACTACCGCGACTACTACGCCGCGCATCCGGATTCCTGGGGGGCGTCGAACCCCGAGACCCTGGCCTGGCTCCTCGCCGAGCTGGCCGAGAAGGGCCCGATGCGGGCGAGCGAGATCGAGCACGAGTCCAACCGGCGGCAGGGGCCGTGGTGGGGCTGGTCCGACATGAAGCGCGGGCTCGAGACGCTGTTCCGGCAGGGTGACGTGGTGTCGGCCGGGCGGGTGCGCTTCGAGCGGGTCTACGCGCTGCCGGAGCAGGCGCTGCCCGCGGCCGTACTGAACGCGGAGGTGCCGCGGGCCGACGCCATCAGGCAGCTGATCTCGCTCTCGGCCCGGGCACTCGGCGTGGGCACCGCGAGCGACCTCGCCGACTACTTCCGGCTGAAGAACGTGGATGCGCTGCCCGCCATCGCCGCCCTCGAAGAGGCCGGCGAGCTGCTGCCCGTGACCGTTCCCGGCTGGAAGAAGAAGGCCTGGCTGCACCGCGACGCGCGGCTCCCCCGCCGTCTGGAGGCCGCGGCGCTGCTCTCGCCGTTCGACCCCGTGGTGTGGGAGCGCGAGAGGGCGCTGCGGATGTTCGACTTCCACTACCGCATCGAGATCTACACCCCGCAACCCAAGCGCGTGTACGGCTACTACGTGCTGCCCGTACTGATCGACGACCGCATCCCGGCCCGCCTCGACTTGAAGAGCGACCGTCAGAACGGCGTGCTGCGCGTGCAGGCGGCCTGGGCGGAGCCCGGCCTCGTGGCCGACGACGTGCCGCGCATCGCGCAGCTCGTGCGGGAGGCGGCCTCCTGGCAGGGGCTGCCCGGTGAGATCGTGGTGGCCGGCCCCGGCACCCTCGCGCCCGCGCTGGCCGCCGAACTCCGGCGGTCCTGAGCGGAGGGCTAGAAGCTGCCACCCATGTCGTGGAGGCGCTTCACGCGGTCGGGGATCGGGGGGTGGGTCGCGAAGAGGCGGTCCATGATGCCGGGCTTGTTGGGGTCGGCGATCCACATGTGGGCCATCGAGGTGGACTGCTTCTGCAGCGGGCGCCCGTAGGCGCCGAGCTTCTCGAGGGCGCTGGCGAGCGCATCCGGGTGGCGGGTGGTCATGGCGCCCGTCGCATCCGCGAGGTATTCGCGCTGGCGGGAGACGGCGAGCTGCACCACGGTGGCCACGATCGGGGCGACGATGATGGCGACGAGACCGAACACGAGCACGATCGGGTTCTGGTTGTTGTTGTTGCGGCCGAAGAAGGCCATGCGCAGGAACATGTCGGCGATGAAGCCCACGGCCACGACCAGCCCGAACACGATCATCGAGACGCGGATGTCATAGTTGCGCACGTGGCCGATCTCGTGGGCCATGACGCCCTCGAGCTCGGCGTCGTCCATGAGGTCGAGGAGGCCGGTGGTGGCGGCCACGATCGCGTGCTGGGGGTCTCGCCCGGTGGCGAAGGCGTTCGGCGCCGGGTCGTCGATGACGTAGACCTTCGGCATCGGGGTGCCGGTGGTGATCGACAGGTTCTCGACCACGCGCCAGAGGCGCGGGTTGTCGCGCTTCTGGATCTCGCGGGCGCCGCTCATGGCCAGAGCCTGGCCGCTGGCGGCGAAGTACTGGATGAGGGCGTACGCGATCGCCACGATGAGCGTGATGATGACGATCGACCAGCTGCGGTAGATGATGCTGGCGAGGTAGCCGAGCCCGCCGATGATCAGCAGGAACAAGGCGATGATGATGACGGTGTTGCGCTTGTTCTTGGCTATGGCGCTGTACATGGAGCCGTTCTACCTGCTCGGGTGTCGTTGATCGGCGTGCGGGTCAGAACTGCACGCGCGGCGGCTCCGCGATGGCGGCGACGTCGGAGACCTCGAAGAACTCGCGCTCGGTGAAGCCGAGGTTGCGGGCGAAGATGTTGTTGGGGAACACCTTGATCTTGGTGTTCAGCTCGCGCACACCGCCGTTGTAGAAGCGGCGGGACGCCTGCACCTTGTCTTCGGTGTCGACGATCTCGGCCTGCAGCTGCAGGAAGTTCTGGCTCGCCTGGAGCTGCGGGTAGGCCTCGGCCACCGCGAAGATGCTCTTCAGAGCGGTCTGCATGTGGTTCTCGGCCACGGAGGCCTCGGCCGGTCCCTGGGCGCTCAGCGTCTCGGCGCGCGCCTTGGTGACGTTCTCGAACACGCCCTTCTCGTGCGCCGCGTAGCCCTTGACCGACTCGATCAGGTTGGGCAGCAGGTCGGCTCGGCGCTTCAGCTGCACCGTGATGTCGCTCCACGCCTCGTCGACGCGCACATTGAGCGTGACGAGCGAGTTGTAGGTCGCCCACAGGTAGATGCCGACGATGAGCACCAGAACGACGACGATGATTACCGGGATGAGCCATTCCATGCGCTGAGTATATCGACCCGACGCCCGTCGATCACGGGCCTGCAGGCGTCCTCACAGCATCCCGCCACTGCGTCTCAGCGCGATTCGGCGACGAGGCGCAGCCAGGCGTAGGAGTCCTTGGGGGTGCGGGTGAAGTCGTCGAAGTCGACGTGCACGAGGCCGAAGCGCTGGGTGAAACCGGCGGCCCACTCCCAGTTGTCCAGGAGCGACCAGACGTAGTAGCCGCGCAGCGAGACGGCCGAGGCCGGGCCGCCGCCGGTCACCGCGCCCACGGCGGCGTCGAGGTGGGCCGCCAGGTAGTCGATGCGGGCGCCGTCGTGCACGTGGGGCTCACCGGTCTCGGGGTCGAGCTCGACCGCATCCGCGAAGCTCGCGCCGTTCTCGGTGATGAACACGGGCGGAAGCAGCGAACCGTAGCGGGTGGCGAGCTCGTCGAGGGTGGTGCCGAGGAACTCGGGGGCGATCGGCCAGCCGAAGCCCGTGCGCGGGAACTCCGGCCAGGGAGCGAGATGGAAGGGCAGTGACGCCATCGCGTCGGAGGAGCCGTCAGGGGTGGCGCTGCCGCCCGAGCCCGCCGCGATCTTCGTCGGCGCGTAGTAGTTGAGGCCGTAGAAGTCGAGCTTCTCGGAGATCACCGCGAGGTCGGCCGGGTCGACCTCGGCGAGCGCCGAGAACAGCGCCTCGAAGCCCTCGGGCGGCGCCGGGTAGTGACCGAGCAGCACCGGGTCGGCGAAGACGCGGTTGTGCAGCAGGTCGAACAGCTCGGCGAAGGCCGCATCCGCCTCCGATCCCGTGGCCGGCACGACGGGCGAGTGCACGTTGACGATGCCGATCCCGCCCTGCACGCCGGCCGCCCGCAGTCCCTGCACGGCGAGCCCGTGGCCGAGCAGCTGGTGGTGCGCGGCCGGCAGCGAGTTGAACAGGCGCGTCGCCCCCGGGGCGTGCACGCCGAGCGCGTAGCCGTCGAGCGTCACCGTCGCCGGCTCGTTGATGGTGACCCATCGTCCGATCCGGTCGCCGAAGCGCTCGCCCATCGCGTGCGCGAAGTCTCCGAAGCGCAGCGCGGTGTCGCGCGCGAACCAGCCCCCGCGCAGCTCGTTCGGCGTGTCCCAGTGGAAGAGCGTGGCCATCGTGTCGACGCCGGCGGCGGCGAGCTGGTCGAGCAGCCGCTCGTAGAACTCGACCCCGGATGCCCGCAGCGCCCCCTTGCCCTCCGGCTGCAGCCGCGGCCAGGCGAACGAGAAGCGGTAGGAGTCCACGCCGAGGTCGCGCAGCAGCGCCACGTCCTCGGTCGTGCGATGGAAGTGGTCGGTGGCGCGATCCGCCGTCGACCCGTCGAGGATGCGGCCGGGCTGGGTGGTGAAGGCATCCCACACCGACTCCCCGCGGCCTCCCTCGTGGGTGGCCCCCTCGATCTGGAAGGCGCTCGTCGCGGCGCCGAGCACGAAGCCTGCCGGCAGACGGCCGCCGAGGTCGCGCGCGAACTCGCGGCGCTCCTCCGGAGACATGGCGGGCATGGTTCAGGCTCCCAGCACTCGGTCGAGGTAGGCGTTGGAGAACATCCGCGCCGGGTCGAGTCTGTCACGCAGGGCCACGAAGTCGGCGTGCCGCGGGTAGAGCGCGCCGAGTGCGGCGGCGTCGAGCGTGTGCAGCTTGCCCCAGTGCGGACGCCCGGCGTGCCGGGCCATGATCTCCTCGACGGCCTCGAAGTACTCCGTGTGGCTCTCGCGGAAGTAGCGGTGCACGGCGATGTAGCCGCTCTCGCGGCCGGAGGCGGTCGACAGCCAGAGATCGTCAGCCCGGGCGTTGCGCACCTCGATCGGGAACGAGATCCTCCAGCCGCGCGACTCGATCAGTTCGTCGATCTCGGTGAGCACGACCGGCACGTCCGCCGCCGGCACGGCGTACTCCATCTCACGGAACCGCACCGTGCGCTTGGTGGTGAACACCTTGTGCGAGTGGTCGGAGAAGGAGCGGTTGGACCAGAGCCGCTCGGCGAGCGCGTTGACGCTCGGCACGATCGCGGGCACCACGGCCCCGGCGGCGCAGGTGACCCGGTAGACGCCGTTGGCCAGGAAGGTGTCGTCGACGAAGACCTGGCGCCGGGTGAGCGGCCGGCGGGCGACGGATGCCGCGGCCCGCGTGTTCGTCTTGGTGACGGCCGTGCGGGTGCCCGGGAACCAGTAGAACTCGAAGTGGTCGGCGCCGCCGATGTGCCCGTCGAGATCGCCGATCACCTCCGCCAACGGCAACGGCCGCTCGACCGCCTCGAGCACGAAGGCCGGCACGCACTGGAGGGTGACCTCCACGATGATGCCCAGCGCCCCGAGCCCCACGGCCGCCGCCGGAAGGAGCTCGGCGTTCTGGTTCTCGTCGATCGTGAGCAGTTCGCCGTCGGCCGCGACGAGCGTGAGACCCACCACCTGCGTGGAGATGCCGCCGAACTCGCGGCCGGTGCCGTGGGTGCCCGTGGAGATGGCGCCCGAGATCGACTGGCGGTCGATGTCGCCCATGTTCTCCATGGCGAGCCCGTGCGGCTTCAGCAGCCGCGGAAGCTCGAACAGGCGGGTTCCGCCGAGGAGCGTGACGCGCATCCGTTCACGGTCGACGGCCACGATGCCGCTCAGCTCGTCGAGTTCGAGCAGCACCCCGGTGGCCACGGCGATGCCGGTGAAGCTGTGGCCGGCGCCCACCGCCTTCACCCTCAGGCCGCTGCGCGCCGCGGCCCGCACGGACCGCTGCACCGCCCCGATCGAGGCGGGCCGCTCGACCCGCACCGGTTTGACCGTCTCGGTGCGCGCCCAGTTGCGCCACACGCCGTTCGCCGCCGTCACAGGAACGCCTTCCCCTCACCGCGGTAGCTCGGCACCACGTCGATCACCATCTCGTTCTCGACCACGCAGAACTCGTTCACGTGCTCGGAGAGCTCGCCCGACTTGGTGTGCCGGAGCCACACGCGGTCGCCCGTGCGCAGTGCCGCAGCACCGCGGCCCGAGAGCGGCGTCTGCACCTCGCCGGCCATCTCGCGCGCCTGCATCCTGGTGTTGCGGGGCCACACGATCTCGGGCAGCCGGTCGGCGGCGGGTGGCCCGGATGCGACCCAGCCGCCGCCCAGGAGCGTCGCCATCTCGGGCCGGGGCTTGCGCACCACCGCCAGCGCGAACGCGGCCGCCGGCGCCGGGGCGAAGCGCGAGTAGGTGTCGAACAGGTGCCCGCCGAAGAGCCCGCTGCCGGCCGCGACCTCGGTGACCGAGGGGTCGGCGCTCGTGCTCTCGAGCGAGCCGGTGCCCCCGCCGTTCACGAACTCGAGCTCGGCGATCCGCCGCACCGCGGCCACCACGGCGCCGCGCCGCTCGGCGAGCTCGGCGACCGAGCGCGACTGCATCCAGTCGATCACCCGACCCATCGCGGGCTTGCCCGCCGGGCGGTTGCCGACGCCCGCGATCTGCGACTCGTAGGCCATCATGCCCACGAGCGCGAAGCCGGGGCGCGAGACCACGGCGTGAGCGAGCGCCTCGGCCTGCGAGACCGTGGAGATCGGCGAACGCCAGACGCCGAGCCGGCCGAGACCCGGGGCGGTATAGGAGGCGTCGAGCTCGATCGCCACCCGCAGAGCCGGCCGCGCGCCGGGCGCGATGGCGGCGTCGATGAGGTCGAGGTGCTCGACGGAGTCGATCATGAGCGTCACGCGTGCCGCCAGCTTCTCGTCGGCGGCGAGGGCGCGGATGGCGGCACGGTCGACGCTGGGGTACCCCACCACCACGTCGGTGACGGTCTCGGCCAGCCAGAGCGCCTCGGGCAGCGTGTAGGCGAGCACGCCGGCGTATCCTCGCAGCGCGAGCACCGCATCCTGCACCGCCCGCACCCGGATGGACTTGCTCGCCACCCGGATCGGCATGCCCCCGGCCCGCCTGAGCATGTCGCGGGCGTTGTGCACGAGCGCCTCGAGGCCGATCACGGCCACGGGCGGCTCGCGGTCGGCGGTGGCCGCGGTGAGGCCGCGCCAGTAGCGCTGGCCGTCGCGCCAGGCGCCGGGGTTGGCGGGGGTGCGGGACAGGTCGAGGGTCATCGGACGCTCCTCACGCGCGAGACGGCGAACGCTCCGGCGAAACCGAAGATCGCCGAGAGCAGGAACAGGGCGGGGAAGCCGCCGAGAAGGGCCACCACGAAGGCGCCGAGCAGCGGCGCGATCGCCTGTGGCACGGCCGTGGCGATGTTCATGATGCCGAGGTCTTTTCCGCGGGAGGCGGGGTCGGGCAGCACCTGGGTGGCGAGCGCCTGGTCGACCGAGAGGAAGCAGCCGTAGCCGAGGCCGAGCAGGGCGGCGCCCACCATCGTGACGGTGAGGTCGGGCACGAAGGCGAGCAGCAGCGCCGCCACGGCCTGCAGCACGGCGGCGACGAGCACGAACACCCGGCGGCGGCGCAGCTTGTCGGAGAGCGCCCCGGCGCTGATCGAGGCGACCACCACGAAGATCGTGTAGATCACGATGAGCACGAGCAGATCGTCTTCGGCGGTCGGGTCGTTCAGCCCGTACATCAGGAAGTAGAGCAGCAGCGTGGTGCCGAGCGCGTTGCCGATGTTCACGAGGATGCGGCTGAGCAGCGTCCAGCCGAAGTCCGGATGCGCGCGCGGACTCACCCACATGCTCTCGACGAGCGCGCGCAGGGTGAGCGGCGGCCGTTCCTCGGGGCGCAGGCGCGCATCCGGCATCCACAGGCAGAACGGTCCGACGAGCAGCAGCAGGAGCACGGCCACCGCGGTGTAGCCCAGGAACTGGCCGGTGAACAGCGTCGTGGCCAGCAGCACGCCGAGGATGAGGCCGACGGCCTGCGGGGCCGAGATCCAGCTCGAGACGAAGCCGCGCTGGTCGACCGGCACCTGGTCGGAGATGCTGGCGGTCAGGGCGGCGGAGAGCACGCAGAAGCCGATGATCGCGAGGGTCCAGAACACCCCGATGCCGAGCAGGTCGACCTGGAAGCCGAGGAGGAAGAGCGCGAGCGCGAAGAGCACGGCCCCGCCCGCGATCCAGGGGCGGCGCCGGCCGAAGCGCGAGGTGGTGCGGTCGGAGAGCGCGCCGGTCACCGGAAAGGTCACGAGGGCGAAGACGCCGGCGATCGCCGAGATCACGCCGAACGCCACCACGTTGTCGGTCCAGCTCGCCGCTCCCAATCGCTGCTCGACCTGCAGCGGCAGCAGCAGCTGCACCGGCGTGAGCTGCGCCATCCAGATGCCGAGCCACGAGGCGCCGAACAGGGCGATCCACAGCCCCCCGACCCGGCGCACGGGCTCCGAGAACACGCCCGGGGCGGCCTCCTCGCGTTCTGTCGTCATGACGCTTCTCCTCTGCGGGTCGTGGGGGTGGTGCCGGTGAGGGTGGTGCGTGAGGTGGAGTCTGTCGGGGCGGCGGCGGGCGGATGCACGCCCTCCGATGCCAGGGCGCGCGCGGCGAAGGCGATGGTGCGGCGCGCACGCCCGTCGTCGCCGTCGGCGAGCCACGCGAGCGTGATGCCGTCGGTGAGGGCCACCAGGTCGGCCGCGAGCTCGGGCAGGGGCACCCGCCACGAGCATCCGGTGCGGTCGGCGGCCTCCCGAAGCGACGCCACGGCCAGCTCGCGGTAGCGGGCGTACTGGCGCTCGGCGAAGCCCTGCATCGAGGGCGTGCGCATGGAGTACTGGGTGAGTTCGAACATCGCGCGTTCGCGCAGCGGGTTCTCGCGCACCTGCTCGAAGTAGCGCAGCAGGCCCAGCTCGAGCAGACGCTCGAGATCGGTGCCGGCCTCGGCGGGGAGGGCGAGCACCACCTCTTGATTGCCGACCACCACGTCGACGAGCTGGGCGAGCAGCTCCTCGCGCGACTCGAAGGCGTAGTGGAAGCTCGCGAGCTTCATGCCCGCCTCGTCGACGATGGCCCGGGTGGTGGCGCCGCTCACGCCCTGACGTGAGATGACCGCGAAGGCGGCGGAGAGCAGAATGCTGCGGCGCTCGGCCACCGGCATGCGCGCCATGCTCCCCCTCGCGTGCCTGGTCTGACGATGGAGTGGGTCATCTGACCCAGTTGCGTCAGTATGCCGTAACAGGGCCGATCTGTACACGCCCGGCTCCGAATTTCATCCGAAACGCCGGGGCGGGGGTGGCGCGGAACGCGGCGCATCGGCGTAAATGGTGGGAGGTGTCGGGATCGCGCAAGGGGTGGGAACGAACGCCGTCGCGAGTCGGCGACGGCGTCGAGTGGCGAACCCTCGACACCTCAGGGCCCGACTCGGGCTCCCGATCCGCCTCTCCCGTCCGGCTCGTCGCGGCCCTCCTCTTTGCCGCCGCCCTACTCGCGGGCGGCCTCGCCGTGGTGGGCGGCGCAGGCGCCGCTTCGGCGAGCGCCTCCCCCATCGCCGCCGCGCCCGCGCCGACTCCAGCGCCCTCGACGGCTCCCGCGGCACCGGCACCGGCACCGTCGACAGACCCGGGGGGCTCTTCCCCGACGCCGCCGCCGACCGAGCCCGCCGCCCCGGTCATCCTCTCCCCCGCGGGCGGCGCGCAACTCGCCGGCGCCGTCACCGTCTCGGGCACGGGAGAGCCCGGCAGCTCGGTGCAGGTGCTCGCCGGCGGCTCGTCGGAGCCGCTGTGCATCGTCACGCCCGGCGGGTCAGGCGACTGGAGCTGTGCGACGACCGGGCTCGCGAGCTCGGCCTCGACCGTCATCCGCGCGGTACAGCTCGTCTCCGGCTCGCCGCAGCAGGAGGCTTCGGTCACCGTGCGCGTGCTCAACGCCCCGGTGGTGACAGGCGGCCCGCGCGGAACCCTCACCAATGCCGTCGTTCAGGGAACCGCCTTCGCCGGCGCCACCGTCACGGCCACGGCGGGCTCCTTCGTCTGCAGCGGCACGGCCGACGCCTCCGGAGCCTGGTCGTGCCCGCTGGGCGGCGGCATCACCGACGGCGACTACCTGGTCTCGGCCACCCAGAGCACCTCGTGGAGCAGCGGAGCGTCGCCGGCGAGCGACGCCGTCGCCATCCGCGTCGACGTGACGGTGCCGGCGGCTCCCGTGCTGCTCTCGCCGCGGTCGGGCACCACGCTCCCCACCTCGGGCTCGACCTTCAGCGGCACCGGTGAGGACGGCGCCACCGTCTCGGTGTTCGCCGGCGCCTACACGATCTGCCAGGTCACCGTGAGCAACAGCTCGTGGTCGTGCGTCGCGGCCGCCGTGCCGGCGGGAGGCTATTCGCTCGCCGTGCTGCAACAGGATGCCGCGGGCAACGTGAGTGTGCAGTCGGGCCCTCTGACGATGCTGTTCCAGGATGCCTCGGCCACGGCGCCGGCCACTCCTTCCGGCCCGACGGCGCCGGCCGGCACCACCGCCCCCACCTCCCCGTCCGCCGGCTCCGACCCCGCCGCACCCGGCCCGCCGGCGACGGGCGACGGCTCGACGCCGGGCAGCGGAGCGGAGCCGTCCAGCCCGTCGGCGCCGTCGACCCCCGGCGGGGCCGCCCCGCCCGCGGCCGGCGGCAGCCCGGTCACCCCCGGAAGCTGGTCGGACGCCACCCGCTTCACCGCGGCGCTGCAGCCCGCCTTCGGCACCGGCGCCGGCGCCCTCTGGTGGCTCGCGCTCGTGCTCGGGGCCGTCGCCCTGGTGGGGATCGCCCTTCCGGCCCGGCTGCTCGCCGGCACCGTGCGCGAGCTCGCTCCCCGGGAGACCCCGAGCGGCGGCGCACGGGCCGGACTGCTGGCGTCGCTGCTCGGCCGCAATCGCAGCCGCCATGAATACGACGAGGCCCCGGAGATCCACATCAGTCCGGCCGTCACCACGGTCGCGGTCGTGCTCGCCTCGGCGGCGCTCGTGACCCTCTCCGGGCCGGTCGAGAGCCAGCCCGCCTACCTGCGTCTGTTCCTGGCGGTGGCGGCCGGGCTCGCCATCGTGAACGCGGTGGCGACGGTCGTTCCCGCGGCTGTCGCGAAAGTCACGCTCGGCGTGGTCGCGGCCCCGCGCATCCGGCCCGCCCTCCTGCTGCTCTCGGCGGCCCTCGCGGTGTTCTCGCGTCTCGCCGATCTCGACCCCGTGCTCGTCTTCGGACTGGTGGCCGGACTCGTGGTCGCGGAGACCGCCGCACGCAGCGCCCGCGGCACCCTCGCCACCGTGCAGGTCCTGTGCCTGCTCGCGCTCGGCGCCGTGGCATGGCTGGTCTCGGGAGCACTCGGTGTGGATCCGGCGTCGGGCGACGTCTGGGGCGCCGCCCTGGCCGAACTGCTGCACGTGGTGGTGCTCGCCTCGTTCGGTGCGAGCTCGGCGCTGCTGCTGCCGGTGGGCCGCAGCCCCGGCCGCAGCCTGCTCGAGTGGTCGCCGGCCACCTGGACCCTGCTCACCATCGCCTCGTTCACGGCGCTCGCGATGCTCTTCGTGCCCACCCTCACCGCGGGCACCGGTGGAGCCCTGCTCGCGCTCGGCATCGCGACGGCGGCCTTCGCGGCCGTGAGCGTCTCGGCCTGGGTATGGCAGCGCTACCTCGCCGACGACGAGGAGCGCGCCCGCTGACACGGAGCGACCGCGGGTGTTAAGAGAGTGTTACGCAGGTTACGCCGTGGGGCGGAGCGGCCCGGGAACCGACTTAGGATCGAAGGGTGACAGGCGCACAGGCTTTTCCGAACCACGACGACTTCGACCACGGGAGCGAACACCACGAGAACAACCTCGTGGCGCATCCGAGCGCCGAGAGCGTGAGCCCCGAGGAGTTCAAGGCGGCATTCCGCAACCACCCCGCCGGGGTCGCGGTCATCACGGCCGACGCCGGAGACGGCCCGGTCGCCCTGACCGCCACCTCGGTGTTCTCGGTGAGCGCCGAACCGCCACTGCTCGTCTTCTCCGTCTCGGAGCTCTCCTCGAGCACCCCCACCATCCGCAAGGCCGACACCGTCGTGGTGCACCTGCTCGGCGCCGGCCAGCTCGACATCGCGAAGCTCGGCGCCACGAGCGGCATCGACCGCTTCGCCGACACCTCCATCTGGGAGCGCCTGCCCACGGGTGAGCCTTACTTCCCCGCCGCGCACGCGTGGATCCGCGGCCGCGTGGTGAACAAGATGGAGGCGGGCGGCTCGACCGTCGTCGCCGTGCAGGCCCTGCAGACGAAGGCGCCGCCGGCGGGCGACCCCTCGGCCGACGCCTCCGAGGCCGAACCGCTGGTGTACCACAACCGCACCTGGCATCGCCTCGGCGAACACTCCAAGATCCAGTAGAGAAGCCCCCGAAAAGGGGACATACTCCGAAGGTCTCGAGGCGCACACTGGTGAACAACCCCGGTGCCCGACCGGGGGGATGCCCGGAGTTCCACCATGACCCAGTCCCGTGATATCCGTTTCGAACGCATCGAGAGCGACTACTGGCTCGTGCGCGACCACAGCGACAACCACGCCGTGCCCCTCGGCTGGGTGCGCGAGCGGCTCGTGTTCGAGGCCGGCCGCTATGGCCAGGTGCGCGCGGACCGGCTCTGCACCTCGCTCGAGGCCAGCCGCCGCTGGTTCACCGAACTCGCCGCCGCAGCGGGCGCCTCAGCCGTTCGGCGTACGCGGTAGGTCATCCGCTCGGGCGATGCCCCGTGCATCCGCTCTGCGTAGCGTGGTCGGTGGTGGCGCTCTCCGGCGCCACGACCCGAGGAACGGATGCGCCATGCACGAGCTGACCCACGAACTGCTGAAGTACGGCATCCCCTTCGCCGTGGTCTGGCTCGCGAGCTCCGTCGGCGTCGCCGTGGTGCTCGGCCGCGTGATCCACGCCCGGGATCACGGCGGCCTTCGCCGGTAGAGTGGCGCTCGTGTGGGCCTGGTTCGAACAGCATCCGCGGGTCGCCGACCTCGCGATCGGCGGTGTCGCCCTGGTGCTCTTCGGGCTCGCCGACCTTCTGCGCGACGGCGCGCGCGGGGCCCTCATCACGGTGCTCTTCGCCGTCTCCGTGGTGTTCTGGCGACGACTGCCCGGCCTCGGACTCGCCATCGCCTGGGTGGGCGCCCTCGTGCAGGTGCTCACTTTCGGCGGCCTCCTGGTGGGCGACCTCCTGATCCTCGTCGCCGTGTTCGCCACCGGGCTGGCCCGGAGCCGGGCTGTGCGGGTGGCGGGCGTGGTGTCGGGCATCGTCGGCGGGGCGATCGCGGGCGCGCGGCTCGTGCTGTTCGCACCGGCCTCGAGCGACGCCGAATTCCTCGTGACCGGCCTCTCCGCGCGTGGCGTGCCTTTCGCGATCGTGAGCGGCGTGGTGGCAGCGGCGCTCATCCTGTTCTGGGCCCTCGGCGTGCTCGTGCGCAACCGTCAGGCCGCCGCGCGGCAGCGGCTGGAGCGCGACCGCGACCGCATCCTCGCCGAGGCCGCACTCATCCAGGAGAAGGAGCGGGCTCTGCTCAGCCGCGAGATGCACGACCTCATCGGGCACGCGCTGGCCGTGGTCATCGCGCAGTCCGACGGCGCCCGCTACGCGAAGGCGAACGACCCGCACGCGGAGAGTACGGCCCTCGAGACCATCAACCGCACCGCGCGAGCCGCTATCGACGACGTGCACGAACTGCTCAGCGTGCTCCGGGAACCGAGCGATGCCCGCCGCGCGGCGGTCACGAGCGCCGATCTCGAGCAGTTGCTCGCGAGCGTCGGGGACGCCGGGCTCGCGGTGTCGCTGGCCGTGACCGGAGAGCCGGTCGCGCTCTCGGGGGCGCACGAGCTCGCGATGTACCGCGTGCTGCAGGAGTCGCTCACCAACGCCATCAAGCACGGCGGCCCGGGGGCCCGGGCCGAGGTGCGGATCGCGTGGGGCGCCGACGACGTGCGTTTCGGGGTGGTCACCTCCGAGCCAGCACGCCGCGCCGCGCTCCTGCCCGCGGCGCCGGCCGCCGGGGCGTCGAACACCTCGGCCCGCCGCTCAGCCGCGACCGCGCCCTCGGCCGGGCAGGGCCTCATCGGCATGAGCGAGCGGATGCGCCTGCTCGACGGCTCGGTCGCCACCGGCCCGAGAACGGGGGCCGATCCCGGCTTCACGGTCTCGGCCCGGCTGCCCTACCGAGCGCCGGACGGCTTCCGATGAGCGCCGAGCCGATCCGCGTCGGGCTGACCGACGACCAGCCCCTGTTCCGTGCGGGCATCGCCATGGTGGTGGGCTCCCAGCCCGACCTCACCGTGGCCTGGGAGGCCTCCGACGGTCTCGAGGCCGTCGATCTCACGGCGCGTGATCCCGTCGACGTGGTGCTCATGGACCTCGAGATGCCCCGGCTCGGCGGCATCGACGCCATCCGGCAGATCGTGCGGCGCGGCGGCACCACGACCCGCTTCCTCGTGCTCACGACCTTCGACCTCGACGACAAGACCTTCCAGGCCATCGACGCCGGTGCGAGCGGGTTCCTGCTGAAGTCGGCCGAGCCCGAGTTCCTGCTCGCGGCCATCCGCACCGTGCACTCCGGCAGCGCCGTGATCGCGCCACGCGCCACCGCCGGGCTCGTGCGCCGCTTCGCGGAGCCGCGCGAGCGCACGGCCGGCGAGGGCGACGACCCGCTCGAACTGCTCACCCCGAGAGAACGCGACCTCTTCGGCCTGCTCGCCCAGGGGCTCAGCAACGCCGAGATCGCCGGCCGGCTCGTGGTGAGCGAGGCGACCGTGAAGACGCACGTGAGCCGCATCCTCGGCAAGCTCGAGCTGCGCGACCGCGTGCAGCTCGTGATCTTCGCCTACCAGAACCAGCTCGTCTCCTGAGGCCGAGCGGCGGCCGGGCGGCGGGCGCAGGGACGGGCGCCAGACAGTCGGTCACTCGGGGTGAGGATCCGTGACCAGGGCGAGCGCGTGGGCGAAGTCCACGACGGAGCTGCTCAGCACGCGGGCGTCGGCGGCGACCGTCCCCTCCGCGTCGGTGCCGGCGATCACGATCACGCGCGCGTCGGCCAGACGGCACACGCGGATCTTGTAGTTGACCGAGACGCGCTCCCCGGCCCGCTGCTGCAGGATGACGACCTCGGTGGGGAACGCGGGATCGGTCAGCAGCTCACCGAGCGAGCCGGCGGAGATGTGGATGTCGACGCCGGGGCTGCGCGCGAGCGCGGCGGTCTTCGCGCGCAGTTCGCGGGCATCCGCGTCGAGCACGGCCACCGTCGTCAGGTGTGGTTGCGACATCGGCCTCCTCCGTCGGGTCAACGGTACGTCGCCGGAGCCCGAACAGCACCCCCTCGGCGCAAACCTCGTCGGTCGGGTCACCTCGGGTGTCGCGCGTTCGAACACCTTCGGAGCGGGCCGGCCCGGTGCGGCCAGACGGTGATGCCGTGGCGTCAGCCGCGCGTGGCGCGGTCGTGCACGGTCACGAGGTAGCCGTCGAGGTCCTGGAAGACGAAGGTGGTGCCGAACGGTCCTTCGAAGGGCGGCTGGACGATCACGGCGCCCGATGCGGCGACCGTGGCGTGCAGCGCCACGGCATCCGGATCGTGCAGCCAGAGTGCGACGCCGAGACCCGCGGGGCCGGCATCCAGATCGACACCTGGAGCGGGGTCGCGCACAGCGAAGGTCGGCTGGGTGTCGAAGACGACGGCGTGCGGCGGCGAGAACGGGGCACGGGTGAGCCCGACGACCTCCTCGTAGAAGCCCGCCGCCTTCTCGAGGTCGCGCACCTGCAGGGCGATGAAGTCGGGGCCGGTCACACTCACGATGATTCTCCTTTATGTCAGTTTCCTTACATTTGATTGTATGTGAGGATACTGACATGAGCAACCTCTCCCCGCAGCTCGGCTACCTGCTGAAGCACGCGCAGTCGCTGCTGCACCTGCGCATGGACGAGGCGCTGAAGCCTCTCGACCTCACGGTGTCCCACTACTCCTGCCTCTACCGACTGCGCCTCGAGCCCGGCATCTCGGCCGCGGCACTCGCGCGGCGCACCTTCGTGACGCGCCAGTCGATGAACGTGATGCTGCAGCAGCTGATCGACCGCGAACTCGTCACCCGGCCGGCCCAGGCCGACAGCGGCCGCGCCCTGCCCGCCGTTCTGACGCCCGCCGGCGATGCCGCCCTCGACGCCGCTCAGGCGCTCGTCGACGCCGTGGAGCAGCGGATGCTCTCCGCCCTGACCCCCGGCGACAGCGCGGCCCTGGCCCGGGGCCTCGCGGCGTGCGTGGACTCACTCGCCGAGTGAGCTCGCGAGCCATCCGACGGCTCGGCTCAGGAACGCTGGGCGCACGCCCGCAATCCATTCAGAAACCCAGGAGATCGGCACTCCCGCACCTACTGTGGGGCGTGCCGCACGCGCGTCGTTCCCCGCCCCGCGTCGGCCACCCAATGCCGGGCCGGAGTGATTGCTGATCGCTGCGCTCTCCGGCTCGGCCGCCATCGTGGAGGCCACATGCCAGACAGTGTCACCGACTACGGCAAGCACAAGTTCCATTCCGGCAGCGCACGCCCCAAGATCGTCGGGGTCTACGCCGGTGCCGGCGGCTGGACGACGCCCACCGCCGACGAGCGCCTCACGAAGGGGACGGCCGAGCGTCTCCGCGATGCCGGGTTCACCATGGTGCGGGTGCGGCACCACTTCAAGACCCAGGAGATCATCCTCCGCCGGTACCTCGGCGGGTAGACGCGCGCGAGACGGGTGATCTCGGCGTGTCAGACTCACCGATCACGGCGTCAATCCGGACGCCCCTCGCCACACACGCGAACGGCGACGATTCGCTCCTCTGATCGGCTGACGTTCTACCGAACGGCAACCTGGGCGCTCCGCAGCTGGCGGCTCCAGGCTTGGGTGGCGACCTGTACGGCATCCCAGGGCGAGCCGAGCGGGGGTGTGTACGACAGGTCGAGGTCGCTCATCGCGTCGACGGTCATGTCGTGGTGCAGGGCGACGGCGTAGGTGTCGACCCGCTTGGCGATCTCGGCTCCGCGGGCGCCGACGAGCTGCGCGCCGAGCAGCAGCCCGGAGTCGGTGTCGCCGGTGATGCAGATGCTGAGCGGTTTCGCGCCCGGGTAGTACGCCTTGTGGTCGTCCGCGATCGCCGTGCCACTGAGGGGTGTGTAGCCGGCGGAGACGGCCTCGTGGTCGCGGAGGCCGGTGCGGGCGGCGACGAGTTCGAAGACCTTCACGACTTGAGTGCCGAGGCTGCCGGCGAACCGTGCATCTCCGCCGATCGCGTTCTCCCCGGCAACTCGTCCCTGCTTGTGGGACGTCGTGCCGAGCGGCAGGTAGGTGACACCGAGCAGGCGGTGGTGCGTCACGACGCCGTCGCCGGCCGCCCAGACGTGGGGCAGGCCGGTGCGCATCTGCTCGTCGACGACGACCGCTCCCCCGGCCCCGACACTCGCGCCGGCATCCGTGAGCAGGCTGGTGTTGGGGCGCACGCCGACGACGACGAGCACGAGGTCGGCCGTGCGAGCGAACACGGCACCGTCCCGTTGGCCGGTGACGGTGAGGCCGGCGGCCGTGCGGGTGATCTGCTGGACGCGGGCGCCGGTGACCACGTCGACGCCGTGGCGGGTGAGTTCGTCGTGGACGAGGGCGCCGAGTTCGGGGTCGAGGGTGGAGAGCACTTCGGGACCGCGCTGGAGCTGCGTGACCTGGAGGCCGCGGATGGTGAGGGCTTCGGCCATTTCGAGGCCGACGTAGCCGGCGCCGACGATGATGGCGGTTTCGGGCTGGTGCTCGTCGAGGTAGCGCTCGAGCGCGAAGGTGTCGCCCATCGAGTGCAGAACGTGTACCCCGTCGTCAGGGCCGAGCCCGTCGGGCCCGATGCCGGCGATGCCGGCTGTGGAGGGGGATGCGCCCGTGCCGACCATCAGCTCGTCGTAGGCGATCGTCGACTCACTCCCGTCGGCGTCGCGGACGGTGAGCTGCTGGCCGGCGACGTCGATGCGCGCGGCGAGGGTGTCGAGCCGCAAGTGCATCCCGATCGCTTCGAGGTCCGCGTGGGTGCGGTGGGCGAGGGACTGCCACGGGTTGACCTCGTGGGAGAAGTAGTACGGGATGCCGCAGATGGAGAAGTTCGGGTACGAATCCGCGACCACGACGGTGACGTCGACGGTGGGGTCGAGTTCGCGGGCGCGGAGAGCGGTGGAGATTCCGGCGTCGCTTCCGCCGATCGCTACGAGATGCATGAGGGTGTGCCTTTCAGAGGGCTTCGACAGGGATGACGACGTCGCGCGCGGTGCGGGCGGCGGCCCGGTGTGAGGGGCGTGGTTTTCATGTCGGCCCCATCTTGACTCGACCCATATCATTCAGTCAATATTGAAACAATGAACACTGAGCAAAGCGAGATCGACCCGGGCGCGATCACCACGGCGAAGCGTCACCACCTCGCCCTCGCCGACGCGCGGCCCCGCGCGCTCGGGGAGGTGCTGACAGGCACGGATTTCGTGGTCACGGTCTGAGACAACGCGCACGAAGAGATCGGCATCGCCGGGAACCTGCACTGGTCGATCCCCGACCCGGTGCGGATCGGGACCGCGGCCTCGTTCGACACAACCTACCTGGAGCTGCAACGCCGCATCTCGGACCTCGCTCCGCGGCTCGCCGCATCCTGACCCCCTGCACCCCGACGAAAGCGATGCATGAGCACCAAGCCCACTGTCCTGTTCATCTGCCAGCACAACGCCGGCCGCTCCCAACTCGGCGCCGGCCTCCTCGAACACCTCGCCGGCGACCGCTACACCGCCACCTCCGCCGGGCTCTCCCCGGCCGACCAGGTGAACGATGCGGTGGCGGCAACCCTCGCGGAACTCGGCATCGATATCACCACCCGGGTGCCGCGCGCGGTCACCGCGGCCGACCTCGACGACGCCGACATCGTCGTGCTGATGAAGCCCGGGCTCACCCTGCCCGGCCCGGTGCGAGGCGAGTTGTTGGAGTGGTCATTCCCGAACCCGGAAGCGTGGGACGTCGAGGCGGTGCGGCCGCTGCGCGAGGCCGTCGCCGCGCAGATTCGGTCGACGATCCTCGACCGCTAGACCCGCGCGGGAGGACGCCCGATCTGGATGAACGGCTGATCCGGCAGAGCGCAGCAGCTCCCGCCGATCGCCGTACCGGTGGAGTCGAACAAGCCCGCGCCCCCGCACACGCCCGTGTCGGGCAGCACCAGCTCGACGCGCGCGGCGGCCTCATGGTCGCCGGCCAGCGCCGCGACGACCGAGCGGACCTGCTCGTAGCCGGTCATCGCGAGGAACGTCGGCGCGCGTCCGTAGGACTTGGCGCCGACGAGGTAGAAGTCGGGCTCGGGCTGGGCGAGGTCTTTCGCGCCGGTCGCAGCGACGGAGCCGCAGGAGTGCAGATTGGGGTCGATCTCGGCCGCGATGCGCACCGGCGCCTGCAGCGTCGCATCCAGCTCCAGCCGCAGCTCCGACAGGAACGACAGATCGGGCCGGAATCCGGTCAGCACCGCGACATGGTCGGCGGGTGCGAGGGTTCGGCCGTCTTCGCTGGTGAGAAGCACCTGGTCGCCGGCGCGGGTGACCTTCTCGACCCGGAACCCGGTCACCATGTCGATGAGGCCGGCGTCGACGAACTCCTTCGCGGTGATGCCGAGCTGGCCGCGCGCGGGCAGCTCATCGGCCTCTCCCCCACCGAAGGTGTTCCCGACGGTGCCGCGGCGCAGCACCCAGGTGACCTTCGTCGACGGGTCGCGGCGCGCGATCCGTCCGAGCGCGATCACGGCCGTCACGGCCGAATGCCCGGAGCCGACGACGACGCTGTGCTTGCCCTCGTGCTTCGTGCGGGCACGGTAGTCCGGGATGCGGTAGTCCAGCAGCTCCGCGGCCGCACGTTCCCCGATCGCGGGCAGGCCGTCGGCGCCGGCGGGATTCGGCGTCGACCAGGTGCCGGATGCGTCGATCACCGCGCGCGCATCCACCCGGTACTCGGCGCCGTCGGCAGCTTCGATGTGGACGGTGAAGGGCTGCTCTGCCCGGCCCGCGTCGACCAGGCGGTCGCGGCCGCGGCGCGAGACACCGACGACCCGGGAACCGTAGCGGATGCGGTCACCCAGCTCGTCGGCGAGCGGGGCGAGGTAGCCGCTGATCCACTGCGCACCCGTCGGGTAGCCGGTCGTGGGAGCTCCCCACCCGGTCGGCTGGAGCATCCGGGCGGCAGCTGGGTCGACCAGCTCACCCCATTCGGAGAACAGTCGCACGTGACCCCACTGGGACACCGCAGCTGCGGCGCTCTCGCCGGCCTCGAGCACCAGCACCGGTTGCTCGCGCTCGACCAGGTGCGCGGCTGCAGCCAGACCCTGGGGGCCGGCACCGATCACGACGACGGGTAGCTCGTTCTGCACCGTTCAACTCCTCACTCATCGACACACTTCGATACATCGAGATTGCTCGATGCATCGACAGATGTCAATACGACGTGAGAGGATCGACTCATGACGATCGCCCTGCCCTTGCTGACCACGGATGCCGCGGCCTGCTGCACCCCCGTCACCGGCGGGGTGCTCACGGCCGAGGACGCCGAGCGGATCGCGCACACCTTCAAAGCGCTCGGCGACCCGACACGGGTGCGCCTGCTCTCGCTGATCGCTGCAAGCGAAGGCGGGGAGGCCTGCATCTGCGACCTCACCGAGCCCGTCGGACTCTCGCAGCCGACCGTTTCCCACCACATGAAGCAGCTCGTCGACGCCGGCCTCGCCGTGCGTGAGCAACGCGGGCGCTGGGCCTACTACCATGTGGTCGACGACGCTCTCGACCGAGCGGCCCAAGCCCTCCGCCCATGACCGAAACACTGACGATCCGGCCGATGACCGCAGCCGACTGGCCGGCCGTCGAGACGATCTACCGCGCCGGGATCGACACCGGCAATGCTACTTTCGAGGCCGAACCACCGCGGTGGGAGCAATTCGACGCCGGCAAGCTCGACGCCGGCCGCCTGGTCGCGGTTGACTACGCCGGCTCCATCGTCGGCTGGGTCGCCGCATCTCCTGTATCCGCTCGCGATGTCTACCGCGGGGTGGTCGAACACTCCGTCTACGTCTCCCCCGCCGCGTCCGGGCAGGGCATCGGACGACGACTCGTCGACGCGTTCATCGCCGCAGCCGACCGCGCAGGAATCTGGACGATCCAATCCAGCATCTTCCCCGAGAATGTCGCCAGCCTCACCCTCCACGACCGGGCTGGTTTCCGCCGCATCGGCACCCGCGAAGGCATCGCCCTCATGACCTACGGCCCGTGGGGCGGCCGATGGCGAGACACCATCCTCATCGAACGCCGCAGCACTGTGTCCGGCTCCTAGGCGGGAGATCGCGCCGATCGCGCACGATCTGTCGCAGGGAGACCATGACGCGTCGCCGAGAGTTCAGATCGGCCGTACCCCCACTGGGACTCGAACCCAGACTGGGACGATTTTAAGTCGCCTGCCTCTGCCGATTGGGCTATGGGGGCCCGGGTGCGCCCGTCTCACCGGGCCGGAGCTCCGGAGACCCCGGCGCAGGGCGTCCCCCATCGTAGCGCCGGCACGGCCGCAGACAGCGGCGCCGCGCATCCGGAGCGGAAATCGACCGGATGCGCGGCGCGCGACGACGGGGACGTGAACGCCCGGGGACTACTCCGCGGTGGGAGCAGCCTTCGGGGCGCGGGCCTTGGTGGTGCGCGGCGCCTTGGCCGGCGCGGCCTCGGCGTCAGCGACGGCCTCGGCGGCCGGGGCGGATGCCGGGGCGCCGACGAGCACGGGCGCCTCCTTCTCGGCCGGAGCCGCAGCGGCAGGAGCGGGTGCGGCCTGCGCAGCCGGAGCATCCACAGCCGGAGCAGCCGGACGCGGACGCGCCGCCCACTTCTCGAATGCCGCACGCGGCTCGACACGCGCCTCGAGCGAGACGTTGTCACGGCCGAGGAAGAAGTTGTTCACCCAGCCCCAGATCACGCGGAACTTGCGCTCCCACGAGGGCATCGCCAGGCCGTGGTAGCCACGGTGCGCGAACCAGGCCGGCAGGCCCTTGAGCGCGATCTTGCCCGACTGGAACACGCCGATGCCGAGGCCGAGACCGGCGACCGCACCCATGTTCTTGTGGAAGTAGTCGCGAACGCCCTCGCCGCGCAAGGTGGCGACGATGTTCTTCGCGAGCAGCTTCCCCTGACGCACGGCGTGCTGGGCGTTCGGCACGCAGAAGCCGCCGACGCCGCCGCCCGTGAGGTCGGGCACGGCCGACACGTCGCCGGCGCCCCAGGCGCCCTCGACGATGCCGTCGTCGCCCTCGACCCGAAGGTCGGCGCGCACGCGCAGGCGCCCGCGCTCCTCGATCGGCAGACCGTAGTTCTTGATGTCGGGCGTGGCCATGACGCCCGCCGTCCAGATGATGAGGTCGCTCTCGAAGCTCTCGCCGGTCGACAGCTCGATGACGCCGCCGACGGCGGACTTGAGCTGCGTGTCGAGGTGCACCTGGGCACCTCGCTCGGCGAGGTTCTTGATGACCCAGAGCGAGGTGGGCAGGCTCACCTCGGGCATGATGCGGCCCATCGCCTCGATGAGGTGGAAGTGGGTGTCCTCGAAACCGATCTCGGGGTAGCTGTCGAGCAGCGCGGTCACGAAGGAGCGCAGCTCGGCGAAGACCTCGATGCCCGCGAACCCGCCGCCCACCACGACGACCGTCAGCAGGCGGTCGCGCTCAGGGCCGGCCGGCAGCTGGGCGGCCTTGTCGAAGTTGGTGAGGATGCGGTCGCGGATGGCGGTCGCCTCCTCGATGGTCTTGAGGCCGATGGCCTCGTCGGCCACGCCGGGGATCGGGAAGGTGCGCGACACGGCGCCCGCGGTGATGACGATCTGGTCGTACGTCTCCTCCCACGGCTCACCGGCCACGGGGGTGATCGTGGCGGTCTTCGAGTCGTGGCTCACCGAGGTCACCTTGCCCGCGATGACGCGGGTCTTCTTGAGGTGGCGACGGATGCCGACGACGGCGTGACGAGGCTCGATCGACCCGGCCGCGACCTCCGGCAGGAACGGCTGGTAGGTCATGTACGGCAGCGGGTCGACCACCGTGACCTCGGCCTCACCGGAGCGAAGCCACTTCTCCAGCTTCCATGCAGTGTAGAAACCGGCGTAGCCGCCGCCGACAATCAGGATCTTGGGCACAGTGAAACGATCTCCTCAGTACAGGGGCCTGGGTACAGGCTACTACTTGCGAAGCAGCCCTCTGAAATGCGAGACCGCTCCGATGGCCGATGTCGCCATGAGGATGAGGAACCCGAGCAGGAGCCCCAGCGGCACCGCCCATTGAATGAGATTGTACACCTCGGGTCGCGCGGCCGAAGCGGCCGGCGTCGGCGTCGGAGAGGCGTCGGGCGGCGGGACGACGAGGGTGTCGATCGAGGTCGTACCGGAGCCGGGCCGGTACGTCGCGATCCAGGCACCGAGGTCGCCCAGCGGGTTCGCGGAGACCGGCGCGACGTCGGCCGAGACCGCGGCCGCGGCATCCACGAGCCCGTAGCCGTAGAGAGGCCCGGGCACCGGGGATCCCTTGGGGGCGGCCGTGGCGATGATGCGCTGGATGACGTCGTTCGCACTGAGCTCCGGATGCGCGGAGCGCACGAGCGCAGCCAGCCCGCTCACGAGGGGCGTGGCTCCCGAGGTGCCGCTCCAGAGCACGTAGCCGCCGCCCGGCACCACGCCCACGAGCTGCTCGCTCGGTGCGGCCACGGCGATCGAGATCCCCTGCGACGAATCATCGGCGCTCGCCTCGCCCTGCTGATTCACTCCACCGACCGCCACGACCCCCGGGATGGTCGCCGGCGCGCCGACCTCGGTGGTGCCGCTCCCTCGGTTGCCCGCGGCTGCCACCACCACGACGTCGTGGGCGAAGGCATAGGAGAAGGCGTCGTCCCAACTCGCCGGCCAGTCGAGACTGTTGCGCGTGAGCGACATGTTGATGACGTCGGCGCCGTGATCGACGGCCCAGCGCACGGCTCGCGCGATCTGCTGGTCGGAGTCGACCGAGCCGGTGCTGAGGGCCACCGAGATCGACAGCAGCGAGGCCTCGGGCGCCACTCCCAGCACGCCGCTGCCGACGCCCGAGCCACGGCCCGCGATGAGAGAGGCCACCATGGTGCCGTGGTCGGGCACGTCGCCGACCGGGGTCTGGCCGTCGGAGGAGCCGATGCCCGAGACATCCGTTCCGTCGACCACGGCGCCCTTGAGCTCCGCCACGCTGCCGTCGACACCGGTATCGATCACTGCGACCGTCGCCCCGGCCCCGCGCGTCTCGGCCCACGCCGCGGTGTAGCCGTAGTCGCTCAGCCAGTACTCCATGTCGCGGATCGAGTCGGCCCGGGCAGCGGGCACCGCCCCGAGCGGCCCGACGGTGTCGAACGGCCAGAGGGCACCGACGGTCGCGACCGCCGTCACGAGCACGACGACGGCGACCCAGGATGCGCGGCGGCGCCGGGGAGCCGAGGGATGCGCGGACCGGCGCCCAGACATCACACGTCGATCGCGTAGTCGACGCACTCGCAGACGAGCGGCGACCAGTCGCCGCGCTCGAGGGCGAGATCGCCGATGGGGTTCACGCCGGGGCCCGCGGCCAGGGAGTGCGCCGCCAGCGCGTGCAGGCACTTGACGCGCGCGGGCATCCCGCCCGCCGAGATACCGGCGATCTCCGGCACCTCGCCGAAGTGCGCGCGATCGGCGAGGTAGGCCTGGTGGGCCGCGGTGTAGGCGGCCTGGAGCTCTTCGCCGGCGAGCGCATCCTGCAGCTCCACCATCACGTGCTCGGCCTCGAGGTCGCTCATCGCCGCGGTGGCAGCCGGGTGCGAGAGGTAGTAGAGGGTGGGGAACGGAGTGCCGTCGGCGAGGCGAGGCGCGGTGGCCACCACGGTGGGATTGCCGCACACGCAGCGCGCGGCGATGCCGAGCACGTTGCGCACGGGGCGGCCGAGCTGGGCGGAGGCGACGGCCAGGTCGCGCTCGCTGGCCGGCTCGAACGGGGGTGTCGTCATGGCAGCACCACTCCGTTCGTCTGCAGCTGGTCGGGGGTCTGGGTGGAGAGGCCGGCCGTCACGCCCGAGGCGAAGAGCGAGGAGAGCCAGTCGACGTTCGTGGTGGTGATGCTGCCGCTCACCGGCGCGGGCGTTCCCGAGTCGGCGGCGGGAACGTCGTCGATGATGAGGAAGCTCGTCTCCCCCGGCATCACGTAGTAGAGCCGGTCGCGCGCTTCGGCCTTGATGTAGGCCGGGTCGTTCCACCGGGCGATCTGGGTGGTGAGGTCGTTGTTCGCGGCGGTCTGCGAATCGACGGCCGCGTGCAGCTGCGCGAGTTGCTGCCGTTGCTCGATGTAGACCCGGAGGCCCGGCGCCACGATCACCACGAACATCACGATCACCACGAACATGAGCACCGTGAAGCCCGAGAACCGGATGCTCCGCAGCCAGTGCGCGGGCGCCGCCTGGCCCGCAGACGACGGCGGCAGCGCAACCGGCACCCGCGTGGGGCGCGATGCCGGTGTGCGCTGCCGCATGCTGCCTACCTCTGGTCTGTCGCCCTGGTGTCAGGGCAGGCCGGGCGGCGGGGAGCCGCTAGGCCGTGAAACGGGGGAACGCGCCTCGGCCGGCGTAGACCGCCGCCTCGGCGAGCTCCTCTTCGATCCTCAGCAACTGATTGTACTTAGCCACGCGCTCGCTGCGGGCAGGCGCACCGGTCTTGATCTGACCCGCATCCGTCGCCACGGCGAGGTCAGCGATCGTGGTGTCCTCGGTCTCGCCGGAGCGGTGGGAGAGGATGGCGGTCATGCCGGAGCGCTGGGCGAGAGCCACGGCGTCGAGGGTCTCGGTGAGCGTGCCGATCTGGTTGACCTTCACCAGGATCGAGTTGCCGGTGCCCTTGGCGATGCCGGTGGCCAGGCGCGTGGGGTTGGTGACGAACAGGTCGTCGCCCACGAGCTGGACCTTCGAGCCGATCTCGGAGGTGAGGTGCGCCCAGCCGTCCCAGTCATCTTCGTTCAGCGGGTCTTCGATCGAGACCAGCGGGTAGCTGGCCACGAGCTCGGCGTAGTAGGCCGACATCTCCTCGGCGGAGCGCTTCTGGCCTTCGAATGTGTAGGCGCCGTCGGTGTAGAACTCGCTCGCGGCCACGTCGAGGGCGAGACCGATGTCCTTGCCCGGGGTGAAGCCGGCCTGCGTGATGGCCTCGAGGATGAGGTCGAGCGCTTCGCGGTTGCTCGGGAGCTCGGGGGCGAAGCCGCCCTCGTCGCCGAGACCGGTGGAGAGGCCCTTCGACTTCAGCAGCGCCTTCAGCGAGTGGTAGGTCTCGACGCCCCAGCGGAGCGCCTCGGAGAAGGTCTCCGCGCCGAGCGGCACGGCCATGAACTCCTGGATGTCGACGCCGGTGTCGGCGTGCGCGCCGCCGTTGACGATGTTCATCAACGGCACCGGCAGGGTGTGCGCGTTCGGGCCGCCGACGTAGCGGAACAGCGGCAGGTCGGAGGAGTCGGCGGCGGCGCGGGCCACGGCGAGCGAGACGCCGAGGATGGCGTTGGCGCCGAGGCGCTTCTTGTTCTCGGTGCCGTCGAGGGCGATCATCGCGGCGTCGACGAGACGCTGGTCGGTGGCGTCGAAGCCCTCGATCGCGGGGCCGATCTCGTCGATGACGGCGTCGACCGCCTTCTCGACGCCCTTGCCCAGGTAGCGCTTCTTGTCGCCGTCGCGGAGCTCGTAGGCCTCGAACGCGCCGGTGGAGGCGCCGGAGGGAACGGCGGCCCGCGAGACGACGCCGTCGTCGAGCAGAACCTCGACCTCGACGGTCGGGTTCCCTCGGGAGTCTAGGATTTCGCGAGCGCCAACGGCTTCGATGAGTGCCACGGGTGGTTTCTCCTCTGTATCAGGCAAGGCGGGGACGCCTACCTGCGCCCACCGCTGGCTAGTCTAACGATTCGCGCGCGATGGCCTGCATGGTCATGACGGCGTCGAACAGCCACTCGGTGAACTCTTGGTCGTAGGCGGCGTCGAGCGGCCGGTGCAGGGCGCTGTCGACGGCCGCCATCACGAGGGTCACCGAGAGCTGCGCGCGCTCGGGCGTGGTGCGCTGCTCGGCGAGCTCCACGATGTCCTCGCGCAGGGCGGCCGCGAACTTGATGACGTCGGGGGCGATCTCCCGCCGCTTGCTCAGCAGGTGGCGGATGGCCTCGCGGTCGACGCCGTCGCGGGCCGTGGCATCCATGATGCCGCCGACGAGGGTGCAGAGGTCGCGCACCAGCCAGCGCTCTCCCGGGCGTGCCAGGAAGGTCTCGCGCTGCGCATCCGTGATCTCGAAGGAGGGCAGGCCGACGACGGCGGAGACCTTCGAGGGGAAGTAGTTGAAGAAGGTGCGCGTGGAGACGCCGGCCTCGGAGCAGATGGCGTCGACCGAGGCGTGCTCGACGCCGTTCTCGGCCACGAGACGCAGGGCCGCCTCATGGATGGCCGCCCGGGTCTCGACCTTCTTGCGTTCGCGCAGCGGCAGCGCGGTGGTGCCCGGGACGGTCTCGTGGGTGTTCAGCGTCGTCATCGTCGCTCGATCCTGTCGTTGAAGAGACCCAGCAGGCGCACGAAGGTCTCGAGGTCGTCGTCGGACCAGTCGTCGAGCATGCCGGAGTAGTCGGCCTTGATCTCGAGGCGCAGGCGCTCCATCCGCTCGAGGGTCTCGTCGGTCGGAGCATAGAGGCTCGCGCGCCGGTCGTCGGGGTCGGGGACGCTCGTGACGAACCCGAGGTCCTTGAGGATGCGGAGCTGCCGGCTCACGGCGCTCTTGTCCATGCCGAGGCCGTTGATCACGGCACCCGGCGGAGTGGGCCCGTGCACGATCACGTACCGGAGCACGGCGTAGCCGGAGGGCTGCACCTCAGGCGAGAAGCGCAGCGCGTTGCCATGGATCATCACGCGCACCGCGCGCACGAGCCGAGCCATCTCCCCCTCGATCGCGAGGGCGGAGTCGGCTCGGCTCGGCTCGGAATTCACAGCACTCAGCGTAACTTCTCGGCCTGGGTCCGCCCGTCGCCCCGGGCCAGGAGGGCCTCCTGGTCTTCGAGCTCCTCGCTCACCGTGTCGCCGGCCACTTCGGCGCCGGCGACGGCCACG
Organism: Microbacteriaceae bacterium 3FA27C10; assembly: GCA_005502775.1. Classification (GTDB taxonomy): domain Bacteria; phylum Actinomycetota; class Actinomycetes; order Actinomycetales; family Microbacteriaceae; genus Herbiconiux. The sequence goes on along the minus strand of SCNI01000019.1, from coordinate 35,893 downwards.
AGCGTGGCGGCCTCGCTCTCGGCGATCTGCTCCACCGAGGTCTTGGTGCCGAGCGTGCGGTTCGGCAGAAGGGCGATGGCGATGATCGAGATGACGGCGAGCGGCACGCCGAGGAGGAAGACGTCGCCCACGGCCTCGCCGTAGGCAGACTCCACCAGGATGCGCATCGGGTCGGGCAGTGTGCTGAGGTTCGGGATGCCGCCGCCGTCGAGCGATCCCACGGAGCTCGGATCGACGCCCAGCTTCACGAGTCCGTCGGTGATCAGCGTCGTGATGCGGCTGCCGAGGACGGCGCCCATCACACTCACGCCGATGGTGCCGCCGAGGCTCCGGAAGAACGCCACCGAGGCGCTGGCCGTGCCGATCTGGCGCGGGTCGACCGCGTTCTGCACGATGAGAACGAGGTTCTGCATCACCATGCCCACGCCGGCGCCCATCACGAACATGAAGAGGAACACCAGGCCGAAGCTCGTGTCGTAGCGGATGGTGCTCATCAGGGCGAGCCCGATGGTGAGCAGCACCGAACCGATCACCATGTAGCGCTTCCACTTGCCGGTGCGGCTGATGACCTGGCCGATCACGATCGAGGAGACGAGCACGCCCGCGATCATCGGGATCGTGTACAGACCCGATTCGGTGGGGGTCTTGCCCCGGGCCAGCTGCATGTACTGGCTGAGGAACACGCTCGTGCCGAACATCGCCACACCCACGGAGATCGAGGCGATGACGGCGAGCCAGAAGGTGCGGTTCTTGAAGAGCGTCATCGGGATGATGGGCTCCTTCACCTTGAGCTCGGTGAGCACCGCGAGGCCGAGCAGCACGACGGCACCCACCACCATCACGATGGAGATGGCCGAGCCCCACTCGAACTGGTTGCCCGCGAGGGTCACCCAGATCAGCAGGAGCGAGACGCCCGCGGCGATGAGCGCGGCGCCGAGGTAGTCGATCTGCACCTTCCGCTTGTGCGTCGGGATGTGCAGGGTGCGCTGCAGCACGATGATCGCGATCACCGCGAAGGGCACGGCGATGTAGAAGTTCCAGCGCCAGCCGGCGGAGTCGGTGATGACGCCGCCGAGCAGCGGGCCGCCGACCGTGGCGACGGCCATCACCGCGCCGAGCAGGCCCATGTAGCGACCGCGTTCGCGCGGCGGGATGATGTCGGCCATCACGACCTGCACGAGGGCCGTGAGGCCGCCGGCGCCGAGTCCCTGGAGCACGCGGAAGAAGATGAGCATCTCGGTGTTGGCGGCGAGGCCCGCGAGGGCCGAGCCCACCACGAAGATCACGAGGGAGAGCTGGATGAGCAGCTTGCGGTTCGTGAGGTCGGCGAGCTTGCCCCAGATGGGCGTGGACACCGTGGTGGCCAGCAGGGTCGCGGTGACGACCCAGGTGTAGCCGGCCTGGGTGCCGCCGAGGTCGCCGATGATCTTCGGCAGGGAGCTCGACACGACGGTGCTCGCGAGCATCGCCACGAACATGCCGAGCAGGAGGCCCGACAGCGGCACGAGCACGTCTCGCCGCGACGTGCGGGGTGCGGCCACCGCTGTGGCAGTGGCATCAGAGGTTGTGAGGGACACGGTTCTCCTGGGAGTAAGAAAGTTGATCTGCATCAACGATAGACCCCTTGTTGACGCAGATCAACTAATTATTGCAGGATGCGCAAACTTTCTCGTCGTGTAGGAAGAGAGCCCGTGGGGTCTACTCCCCCGCGGTGATCGCCTCAGCCTCTTCGATCTCGTCTTCCTCTTCGTGGTCGACGTGCGCGATGGCGCGGTGGCCGAGGATGACGATGAGCGAGGCGACGACGGCCGATCCGGCCGCGAAGTAGAACGGCGTCGCGGCGGTGAACCACACCGCGATGAGCGACGCCAGCGGCGGAGCCACGGCGCCTCCGATGAACCGCACGGCCGAGTAGGCCGACGACGCCACCGGGCGCGGCAGCTCGGTCGCGGCCATGACCGACTCGGTGAGCACGGTGTTCATCACGCCGAGCAGCGCGCCGCCCGCGACCACGCAGGCGATGAGGCCGGCCGTCGTCCCGATGAACACGCCGGCTAGCACCAGATCCACGGCGAGCAACAGCAATACCACCCAGAGCACGCGGGTGCGCGGGACGCGCCGGGTGAGCGCCGGGGCCACCCAGACCGAGGTGATCGCCACCGCGAGCCCCCAGCCGAAGAAGGTGAGCCCGAGGCCGATGGCCGAGAGACCGAGCGGGAACGGCGTGTAGGCGAGGAGGATGAAGAAGGCGATGTTGTAGAACAGGGCTGCCACGGCCAGAACCGCGAGGGCGGGCCTCGTCAGGGCTTTGAAGGGGGCCGAGAGCGGAGTCGGCGTCGGGCGCTGTGCATCCTTCTTCATCAGGGCGAAGATGGCGATGAAGCCGACGGCCATCAGCACCGAGGTGCCGAAGAACGGGCCGCGCCAGCTGATCGAACCGAGCAGACCACCCAGCAGCGGGCCGATCGCGATGCCGAGACCGAGGGCCGCCTCGTACAGGATGATGGCCGAGCTCGCTCCTCCGCTCGCCGCGCCCACGATGGTGGCGAGCGCGGTGGAGATGAAGAGGGCGTTGCCGAGACCCCAGCCGGCGCGGAAGCCGATGACGGCCTCGACGCTGCCGGAGAGCCCGGCCAGCAGGGCGAAGACGACGATCAGCGCGAGGCCGATCAGCAGCGTCTTGCGGGCGCCGATGCGAGTGGAGATCCAGCTCGTGAAGAGCATCGCGAAGCCGGTGATGAGCAGGTAGCTCGTGAAGAGCAGGCTCGTCTGGGTCTGGGTGGCGTGCAGGCTCTCGGCGATGGCCGGGAGGATGGGATCGACGAGGCCGATGCCCATGAAGGCGATCACGCAGGCGAAGGCGACGGCCCAGACGGCCTTGGGCTGGTGCAGGATCGAGTTCTGCTTCTTCGGCGCCGCGGCGACTCCGGCGGTGGTGGGCTTTGCGGTGGCCGTCATCCTAAGCCGCCCGCACGATCCGGTCGTCGCGCAGATCGGTGGCCTCGTGCAGCAGGTCGACCGCACGGCTGATCACGTCGAGCTCGGCGCCGTCGAGGTCGCTGAACATCGGGGCGAGCACCGAGCCGAGGCGGTCGCGCCAGTCCTGGAGGGCACGGACGCCCTTGGGGGCGAGGGCGATCTGCCAGGCGCGGGCGTCGTCGACGTCGGCGATGCGGCGGATCCACTCGACCTCGTTGAGGTTCGCGACGATCTTGGTCATGGTGGGCTGCGACACCCGGCTCTGCTTGGCGAGTTCGCCGAGGCGCATCGGGCCGAAGGAGCTGAGCACGCTGAGGGTGCGCCACGTGGCAGGAGAGGTGGATTCGCCGGTCGCCTGAGCGGCGATGCGGGTGAGGCGGTGGGTGACCGACACGAGGTCGGAGAGGAGTTCGGAGAGTTCGGGAGACGGGGCAGTGGTGGTGGCTTCTAGGGTATTCACGGGAATCTATTTTACATAGCTCAACTATTCAATTGTCACTTTCCGCGAAATCCGTGCGTCAGGCCGGTGGATTCGCGCCCAACGGCTTGAAGTCGAGCTCTTCCGCCGCTGCCGTCTCGCGCCCCACGAGCGCGAAAGCGGTGAATCCGGATGCCGCCGCCCGGTCGAGCAGCGGCGTGAGGTTCTTGGTGCGGCGCTCGAGGCGCACCCGCTTGCCCTCCGCCACGAGCTGCTGCTTGAGAGCGAGCAGTCGCGTCGGGTCGGCGGCCTTGTCGTGCACCAGCACCACGGCATCCGTCTGCCCGTCGGCCGGGTCGGCGATCAGGTCGATGATGCGCTCGAAGCCGATGGAGAAGCCGCACGCGGGCACGTCTTCGCCGAGGAAACGGCCGATCATGCCGTCGTAGCGTCCGCCGCCGCCGAGAGAGAAGGTGAAGTCGGGGTGCTCGATCTCGAAGATGGTGCCGGTGTAGTAGCCCATGCCGCGCACGAGGAAGGGGTCGAACACGAGGGCGCCCTGGATGCCGGCGTCGCGCAGGGCGGCGCCGATGGCGGCCAGGCCGGCCACGGCATCCGGAGCGACACCGCTGGGGAGCGCTGCAGCCACCGACTCCGCCGTGAGCGGGGTCGACTCGACCGCGAGGGCGTCGGGGGCCGCTGCGCCCGCTGCCGCGGCGGGCGGACTGGCCTCGAAGTAGTCCGCGAGGGCGTCGACCGCCGACGGGGTGGCGCCCTTCGAGCGGAGCTCGTCGACCACTCCCCCGGTGCCGATCTTGTCGAGCTTGTCGACGGTGATGAGCACGCCCGCGTGCTCGGCGGCGTCGAAGCCGAAGGCGTCGAGCATGCCGATGAGCAGCCGGCGGTCGTTGATGCGGATGCTGCAGCCCTCGAGCCCCAGGGCGTCGAGCGTGGCGAGGGTGGCGGTGAGCAGCTCGATCTCGGCGAGGATGCCGGCCTCGCCGATGATGTCGATGTCGCACTGGACGAACTGGCGATACCGGCCCTTCTGCGGACGCTCGGCGCGCCAGACCGGGGCCACCTGCACGCTGCGGAACACCTGCGGCAGGTTCGCGCGGTGGGTCGCGTAGAAGCGCGCGAGCGGTACCGTGAGGTCGAAGCGGAGGCCCAGGTCGGCGAGCGCGTCGGGGTCGTCGGCGGCGGCGGCGCGCTGCAGGGCCTCGGCGTCGAGGCCGCGCTTCATCACGTTGAAGGCGAGCTTCTCGTTGTCGCCGCCGAGCCCGGCGTGCAGGCGGGCGAAGTCCTCGACCACCGGCGTCTCGATCTCGTCGAACCCGTGAGCGGCGTAGGTGGCGCGGATGACGCCGAGCGCCCGCTCCCTCTTGGCCTTGTCGGCGGGCAGGAAGTCGCGCATGCCGCGCGGCGGGGAGACGGGGGTTGCCATTGCTCGATTCTACCGAGGGCGCCGCAGACGACGGATCCTCAGGCCGGGGCCCGCAGACGACGGAGGCTCAGCCCGAAGTTCGGCAGACCCTCCGTCGTTCTGCAGCGTGCAGCGACGCGTCGGCGATGACGGGGCCGGGCCCTGCGGCCTCCAGGGCTGGTCATCAGCTGTCGAGCGGCCCTAGACTCGAGTTTCGCCGCGAGACACCCTGGAGGCCCCGTGACGCAGTATCCCCCGCCGCTCCCGAGCGCGGTGCCGGGCGCATCCGCCGCCCCGGCGCCGGCCGGCATCGTCGTCGACGACGTGCGGCGATCCTTCGGCTCGGTGCACGCCGTGCGCTCGGTGAGCTTCAAGGCGCGGCCCGGCTCGATCACGGCGCTCATCGGCCCGAACGGCTCGGGCAAGACCACGCTGCTGCTGATGCTCGCGACCCTGCTGCGGCCCGACGCGGGCAGCATCCGGATCGCCGGCATCGACCCGGTGACCGAGCCGCATCGCGTGCGGCCGCTGATCGGCTGGATGCCCGACGCCCTCGGCTCCTGGAACAACCTCACCGTGCGCTCGGCCCTGCAGATGACCCACCGCATGTACGGCCACGACCGTGCCGCATCCGCCGCTCGCGCCGAGCAGCTGATCGAGCTCGTCGACCTGGTCGAGCTCGCCGACCGGCCCACCCGGGTGCTCTCGCGCGGCCAGAAGCAGAAGCTGAGCCTCGCCCGCGCGCTCACGAACGACCCGGCGGTGCTGCTGCTGGACGAACCGGCATCCGGGCTCGACCCCGTGGCGCGCATCGAGCTCCGCGAGCTGCTGCTCGGGCTCGCCGCCCAGGGGCGCACCATCCTGCTCTCGAGCCACGTGCTCGCCGAGCTCGACGAGGTCGCCACCGACGCCGTCTATCTCGACCACGGCGTCACGGCCTCGACCGAGGCGGTGGCCCGGGCCCGAGCCACCGCGCGCTCCTGGCGCATCAAGGCGCTCGAAGGCGCCCAGCTCGGTCCGGCGCTGGAGGGCATCGGCGTCGACCGGGCGCGCATCAGCACCGACAGCCAGGGCTTCTCGGTCACCATGACCGACGAAGCGGATGCGGCGGCCGTGCTGAGCGCACTGGTGGCCGCCGGTACGCGGGTCACCTGGTTCGCGCCGGCCGCCGGCGAGCTCGAGCGCACGCTGCTCGACCTGACGAACGGAGATTCGGCATGAGCGCGTTCCTGCGCGGGGTCGGACTCATCGTCGCCCTCGAACTCAAACAGCGCGTGCGCGGGGTGGCGTGGTACGTCATCCTCGGCGTGTTCTTCGGACTCATCGCGGTGGTCACCATCGGCGTCTGGGTGATCACGGGCGGCTGGGGCACGAGCGGCGGCGCACTGTTCTCCTCGGTCGTCTACTTCGTGCTGCTGCTGTCGAGCCTCATCTCGCCGGCGCTCAGCGGCAACGCCATCAACGGCGAGCGCGAGGGCGGAACCCTCGCGACCATCCAGGTCACCGCCATCACCACAGGGCAGATCGTCATCGGCAAGTGGCTCGCCGCGTGGCTGGCGTCGCTCGCCCTGCTCGTGGTGACGCTGCCGTTCCTGGCGATCGCCGTCGGCATCGGCGCGGTGTCGGCCGCCACGGTGGCCTCGTCGCTCGCCATCCTCACCGCCGAGCTCGGCGTGTTCGCGGCGCTCGGCGTCGGGCTCTCCGGCCTCATCCGCAAGCCGCTGTTCTCCGTGGTGGTGAGCTATCTCGTGGTCGCCGCGCTCAGCATCGGCACCCTGATCGCCTTCGCCATCGGCGGCGCGGTCACCCAGACGACCGTGACGCAGACCACGGTCGAGTCCAACTACTCGGTCGACGGCAGCCCGCTGGCCGGGTGTGCCGCGCCCTCGACCAGCACCTACTCCGCGCCCCGCTTCGATCTCTACTGGGGCCTGCTCGCCGCGAACCCCTACGTGGTGGTGGCGGACGCCTCGTACGGCGACTTCACGTCGAGCGGTCAGCCCAACGACCTCTTCGGCACGATCGCCTACGGTGTGCGGCAGGCGCAGATCCCGCCCGAGACCGAGCGCTTCGACGACTACTGCCACATGAACGGCAACGGCTACGTCGACGACCGGCCGACCCCACAGGAGGCCATGCGCTCGGGGGTGCCGAGTTGGTTCGTGGGGCTCGGGATCCAAGCCGTGCTCGGGGCCGCCGCGCTGTTCGGGGCGTGGCGGTTCACGCGCACGCCGTCGGGGCGCCTGGCTTCGGGCAGCCGCATCGCCTGAGCGGGTGAGTCGCAGGCAGGTGGCCGGTCAGCCGCAGCGCCGAAGCTCCTGAACGGCGGAGGTGAGCGTGGCCGATCCGCCGAGCAGCGTCACCTGCGTGACGTGCGACGCCGCCATGCTGTCGAGAACGCCCCCAGGCACGCAGTCGGCATGGGCGAGGTAGAGCGGAGCGCCTTGAGCGCCCGCGAGCACGCCCCCGGGGAGGGCGTCGGCGAAGGCCTGACCTGAGGCCAGGTAAGCCGCGCCCGCGCGGGGGAAGTACGCGGCATTGATGGCCTGCGAGACGGAGTAGCGGTCGGCGCCGCCGAAGCGGGTGACGGATGCCCCCGGCAGCAGGGCGCGCAACTCCCCCTCGATCGCGGGTGACACGCTTTCGGGCCCCCCGACGATCACGGCCCGGCGCGTGCCCAGTTGGGCGAGCAGTGCCCGCGTGGCGTCGCCGATCGTTCCGGAGCTGCCGTCGACGAGCACGACCGGGGCCTTCTGCGACGCGGCCGCCGGCACCGACGAGAGCGCATCCGCGAAGGAACGACCGGTCGCGATGAAGACGGTCGGCGCGCCGGTGGCTCCCCAGCCGTACGACGCGATGTTGCGCGACACCTCGAAGCGGTCGGCCCCCTCGATCTTCTCGGTGAAGAAGCGGGCACCCTGGCCTTGGGTCAGGGCCCAGTACCAGATGTACGGCAGCGACGCGTCTCCGCCGATCTCCACGAGCTGCGACGCCCCGGCCCCGGTGCCGGTGACGTCGACATAGTCGATCGCATGGTTGAGTTGCGATTGGTCGGCCGTGCCGAGGGCCACCGGCCTCCCCTGCATCGCCGCGAGCGGTGCGACGCTGAGCGCATCGGCGAAGATCTGACCGGAGGCCAGGTAGATCGTGTCGATCGGATGCGGCACCAGCGCTTTGGAGATCTCGTAGGCCCCCATGAAGCGGTCCTGACCCGCGATCCGCGACACCGAGACGGGCGTTGCCACGGTGGGCGCACTCCCGATCATGGCGGGCAGCCTGACCACCGACTCGTCGATGCCGTTCCGCACCGCCACGCCGAGCACAACGGAACCGCTGCCCCCCAGCGCAGCGCTGACGTCGAAGTCCGTGGGTATCGACACGGACACCGGAACCAGCCCGTTCCCGGTCGGCGTACCCGGCTCGGCAGGCACGGGCGTCGGCGGGTCCGACCAGATGTTGCCCGACTCGACGCGCGCGGTGCTGCCCCCGTCGCTACCGGACGCAGGCACCATGACCGTGAACTGGGATCCGGGCGACAGCCAGGCCGGCACCGGGGAGTCGATCCAGTACGTGTTGCTCGAGGTGAAGGTGTCGGCTTTCGCCGGATCCAGCGAGAGTACCGTCGTCGCGGCAGCCGTGCCAGCATCCGGAGGCACCGGGCGGAAGCTGCCTTTCAGCTCGATCGTGCCGGAGAGTGGCCCCGTCGACTGGATCTTGCTCTGAGGCGGCGCTCCGACTCGGCCCCGGTAGTCGGCCGTCGCCGAGATGTGGAAGGTGTAGTAGGGGTTCCCCGAGGCGTCGATGAGGGGATCCAGATTCGGGCCGTCCAGCGATCCGCTCTTCAGCGGCGCGTCGATGGACGTCGCGCCGGCTGCGACCGTAATCAGGCCGTGGGAGCGCGGGTTTCCGGGCCCACCGCTCACGCTGTAGGAGTACGTGGTGATGCCGAGCGCGACGGCCTGGGGAGGGAGCTCGAAACGCAGGGTGGTGGTCGAAGTGGGAACGAGCGGTTCGGGCGCGCTGGGGGTGTAGCCGTAGTCCCCCAGAACCGTGCGACTGTAGGGGTCGGTCGAGGGAGTGCTGACCGGGGTGAGGGCTGTGGCGAGTGCGGTCGCGGGGGCAGTGTCGGTGACGGTGACGCTCGCGTGCGCTGACGCGGCAGGCACCACGAGCATCCCGATCAGGAGGACGGCGGCCTCGCCGATGACCCAGCTCGTCTTGCTTCGCATTGCTCCCCCGGCCTCACGATCATCACTCGTCGGATAGCCTACGGGTTCCCTGCAGTCACTGGTTGTCTTCGGAGGAGACGGCGCTCACGGCCGGCAGACCGATGACGCCGGCGTCGGCGGCCGCGAGCGCCTCGGCCTCCACGATCTCGGCGCGGAGGGTGCGGAGGGTGGAGCGCAGGGCGCGCTCCGCGTCGAGTCCCTGCGCCTTCGCCGAGTCGACGATCGCGAGCAGCAGGCCGCCGAGCTCCTCCTCGTTCTCCACGGGGATCGCCGCCGGCCCATCCTTCTCCAGCACCCCGATCTTCTGGGCCTTGCCGAGCAGTTTGTCCGCGAGCGCCAACGAGGGCATGCCGAGCGGGATGCCGTCGAGCACGCTCGTGCGGGTGGGCTTCTCGCGCGCCTTGAACGAGTCCCAGGCGTTCTCCACGTCGCCGGCGGTGGCGAGGTCGAGATCGCCGAAGACGTGCGGATGCCGCCCCACCATCTTCGCGGTCATGTGCGCCGCCACGTCCTGGAGGTCGAACTCCTCCCCCGGCGTGTGCGCCGCGATGTCGGCGTGGAACACCACCTGGTAGAGCACGTCACCGAGCTCCTCGATCATCTCCTCGCGAGATCCGGCCTCGATGGCATCGATGAGCTCGTGGGTCTCCTCGGTGAGGTACTGCACGAGGCTCTCGTGGGTCTGCTCGGCATCCCACGGGCATCCGCCTGGCGCCCGCAGCAGCGCGGTCACCGCGACGAGCTGGTCGAGCTTGGTGGGCGCATCCGGAATCTCAGCCATGGAGCGATGCTAGCTCGGGGTGGGGGCCTTCGCCGGGGCGAAGATGGCGTCGAGGAGCTGGTCGACCCAGGTGATGAGTTCGGCGTCGGCCAGGGGCTTGCCGTCGACGACGGGCATCGGCACCGAGACCGAGCTGGTCTGCGCGAAGTACTTCGAGCCCGGGTACAGGCGCTTGAGGCGCACCTGGATGGAGTCGGGCAGGTCGGCGGGCGCGATGCGCAGGTTCGAGCCCATGGTCACCACCTCGCTGAGGCTCGACTTCTGGGCCTTGCGGCGCAACCGCGAGACGGCGATGAGCGAGGTGAGTTGCGCGGGCGGCTCGCCGTAGCGGTCGGTCAGCTCCTCGATCACGCGGTCGATCGAGTCTTCGGAGGCCGTCGGCGACGAGGCCGTCGAGAGCTTCTGGTAGGCCTCGAGGCGCAGACGCTCGCTGTCGACGTAGTCCTCGGGGATGTGCGCGTCCACCGGCAGCTCGAGCCGCAGCTCGGTCTGGCCCTCGGCGACGTCGCCGCGGAAGGTCGAGACGGCCTCGCCGATCATCCGCAGGTAGAGGTCGAAGCCGACCCCCGCGATGTGCCCGGCCTGCTCGCCGCCGAGCAGGTTGCCGGCCCCGCGGATCTCGAGGTCTTTCAACGCCACCTGGATGCCCGAGCCGAGCTCGTTGTTCGCCGCCAGGGTAGACAGGCGGTCGTTCGCGGTCTCGCTGAGCGGCTTGTGCTCGTCGAACAGCAGGTAGGCGTAGGCCCGCTCGCGCCCACGGCCGACGCGCCCGCGCAGCTGGTGCAGCTGCGAGAGGCCGTACTTGTCGGCCCGGTCGACGATCAGGGTGTTCGCGTTCGCGATGTCGATGCCCGTCTCGATGATCGTGGTCGACACGAGCACGTCGAACTTGCGCTCCCAGAAGTCGACGATCACCTGTTCGAGCACGTGCTCGTTCATCTGCCCGTGCGCCACCGCGATGCGCGCCTCGGGCACGAGCTCGGCCAGCTGGGCGGCGACGCGGTTGATCGACGAGACCCGGTTGTGCACGAAGAACACCTGGCCCTCGCGCAACAGCTCGCGCCGGATGGCGGCCGAGACCTGCTTGTCGGAGTAGGGCCCCACGAAGGTGAGGATCGGATGCCGGTCCTCCGGCGGCGTCGCGAGCGTCGACACCTCTCGGATGCCGGTGACCGCCATCTCGAGCGTGCGCGGGATGGGCGTCGCGCTCATCGCGAGGATGTCGACGTTGGTCTTGAGCTTCTTCAGCTGGTCTTTGTGCTCGACACCGAAGCGCTGCTCCTCGTCGATGATGAGAAGCCCCAGGTCTTTGAAGGCGATGTTGTCGCTCAGGATGCGATGGGTCGCGATCACGATGTCGACCGTGCCGTCGGCGAGCCCCGCGATGGTCTCCTTCGTCTCCTTCTCGGTCTGGAAGCGGCTGAGCGCCTTCAGATGCACCGGGAAGCCGGCGAAACGCTCGGCGAAGGTCTCCATGTGCTGACGCACGAGAAGCGTGGTGGGAACGAGCATGGCGACCTGCTTGCCGTCCTGGATCGCCTTGAACGCGGCCCGGATGGCGATCTCGGTCTTGCCGAAGCCGACGTCGCCGCTGAGGAGCCGATCCATCGGGATCGGCCGCTCCATGTCGGCCTTCACCTCGTCGATCACGGTGAGCTGGTCGGGCGTCTCCTGGAACGGGAACGACTCCTCCAGTTCGTGCTGCCACGGGGTGTCCGGACCGAAGGCGTGCCCCTTCGACGCCATCCGGGCCGAGTAGAGCTTCACGAGCTCGACCGCGATGTCGCGCACGGCCTTGCGGGCCTTGCTCTTGGCGCCGGCCCAGTCGCTGCCGCCCATCTTGCTGAGCGAAGGCGCCTCGCCGCCCACGTAGCGACTCAGAAGGTCGAGCTGGTCGGTGGGCACGTAGAGCTTGTCACCGGGGTACCCGCGCTTGGACGGCGCGTACTCGATCACGAGGTACTCCCGGGTGGTCTTCACGGCGTTGCGGCCGCCGGATGACACCTCCCGCTGTGTCAGCTCGAGGAACTTCCCGATGCCGTGCGTCTGGTGCACCACGAAGTCGCCGGTCTTCAGCTGCAGCGGGTCGACCACGTTCTTGCGGCGGCTGGCGAGCTTCTTCACCTGGCGGGTGTCGTAGCCGATGGTGCGCCCGTAGAACTCGGTCTCGCCGATCAGGGCGAGCTTCAGTTCGGGCAGCTCGAAGCCGTGCTCCACCGCGGCCTTCAGCAGGTAGGCGACGCCGCTGTCGGGAGCGGCCGGGAAGTCGTCGACCAGGCGAGCCGGCACCTCGCGCTCGGCGAGCACGTCGCCGGCCCGCTCCACCAGCCCCTGGCCCTTCGCGGCCACCGCCACGGTCCAGCCTTCGGCGAGGCGCGAGGCGACGTGCTGGATGGCTCCCTCGGCGTTGCCCTGGAAGCTCGGCACCGCATCCGCGGCGATCCGCAAGGTGAGGTGCTCTTCGAGCTCGCGGTGCTCGGGCAGGATCTCGTCTTCTGCAGGACCCTGCTGGAACTCGCTCAGGGTCCACCAGGCCCGGCCGGTGCCGGCGGCGTGCCGGAGTGCGTTCAGGGTGATGAACTCGCCCGAGGCGAGATCGATCGGGGCCTCGGCACCCGCGGTGGCCGCCGTCCAGGCGGCGGCGAGGAACTCCCGGTTGGTCTCGGAGAGGTTGACCGCGCGGGTGGCCACCCGCTCCGGGCTCACGACCGCGACCGCCGCCCCCTCGGGCAGGTAGTGCGCGACGGTGACCAGCTGGTCCAGCAGCGCCGGCGCGAGGGATTCCATGCCCTCGACCGGGATGCCCTCGGCGATCTTCTCGAGCATGCCCGCGAGGCTCGGGAACTCGTGCTGCATCTCCCGCGCGCGCTGGCGCACGGCGTCGTCGAGCAGCAGCTCGCGGCTCGGAGGAAGGCTCACGCTGCCCACCGCGTCCGGCAGCGAGCGCTGGTCGGCCACCGAGAACGCGCGGATCTCCTCGACCTCGTCGCCGAAGAAGTCGACGCGGTACGGATGCTCCGCCACGGGCGGGAACACGTCGAGGATGCCGCCGCGCACGGCGTACTCGCCGCGGCGGGTGACCATGTCGACCCGGGAGTAGGCGAGCTCGACGAGCTGCACCGAGAGCGCCGAGAGGTCGAAACCGCGGGCGCCCTTCTGCAACACGATCGGCTCGAGCTCGGTGAGGTTCGCAGCCAGCGGCTGCAGGGCGGCGCGCACGGAGGCGACGACCACCAGCGGCGCCGGGTTCTCGCCGGCGTCGCGGGCGCGCTGCCAGAGCACGAGCCGGCGCAGGGCCTGGATGCGCTTGCCGACGATCTCGGCGCTCGGGCTCAGCCGCTCGTGCGGGAGCGTCTCCCAGGCGGGGAACTCGATGATCGAGGCGTCGGGGGCGAAGCATCCGAGGGTCTCGCGCAGTTTCTCGGACTCGCGCCCGGTGGCGGTGACCACGAGCAGGACGGCGGGCAGATCGCGCTCGACCCGGCGCGCGAGCATCGCCGCCAGGAAGGGCGCACGGATGCCTTCGGGCAGCGAGAAATCGCTGTCACGGCCGGCATTGGCCAGGGCCTTCTCCACCGTGGAGGCGCGCGCGAGTACGTCGATAATCCCGTGGAGAGTCACCCGACGAGTTTACGCGCCCCCACCGACACCCCGGCCCGGAAGCCCGGCCGGGGCGGTCAGGCCGTGTGGACCTTGAGTTGGGCGGCCGTGAGACCGGATCCGGCGATGAGCTCGACCGCGTCGGCCGCGTCGGAGACGAGGTTCGGGAGCGTCTGGCGCTCGACCGAGGAGAAGTTCTGCAGCACGAAGTCCGCCGCCTGCATGCGGCCGGGCGGGCGGCCGATGCCCACCCGCACGCGCAGGAAGTCGGAGCTGCCCGTGGCGGCGATGATGTCGCGCAGGCCGTTGTGGCCGCCGTGGCCGCCGCCCTGCTTGAGCTTGAGCGTGTCGAACGGGATGTCGAGCTCGTCGTGCACCACGATGAGCTGCTCCGGAGGCAGGCCGTAGAACTTCAGCAGGCCGTTGACCGGGCCGCCCGAGACGTTCATGTAGGTGTTCGGCATCGCGAGCACGAAACGGGGTGCGCCCGGAACGACGCGACCCTCGGCCACCCGGGCGTTGGCCTTGTGAGTCTTGAACGAGGCGCGCATCCGGTCGGCCAGCTCGGCCACGACCATCTGCCCCACGTTGTGCCTGTTGGCGGCGTAGCCGGGCCCGGGGTTGCCGAGCCCGACTACGAGCCAGAGATCTGCTGCGCTCACGAAGTCAGCTCAGATCTGTTCAGACGATTCGAGGAATCGGACGCGACTACTCGGCGCTCTCGGCGGCCGGGGCGGCCTCGCCCTCGGCGCCCTCTTCGCTCTCGCCCGCGGCCGGCACGGTGATGCCGACGATGACGAGGTCTTCCTCGCTGATGAGGGTCGAGCCGGCGGGGAGCACGAGGTCCTTCGCGTGCACGAGGGTGCCCTCTTCGAGGCCCTCGATCGAGACGACGACGCGCTCGGGGATGTTGGTGGCCTCGGCCTCGAGCAGCACCGTGTTGGTGTCCTGCGTGGCGATGGTGCCGGGGTAGGACTCGCCCTCGAGGTGGATCGGGACCTCGATCTGCACCTTCTCGCCCTTGCGCACGACGATGAGGTCGATGTGCTCGATGATCTGGAGAACCGGGTCCTTCTGCACGTCCTTCACGAGCGCGAGCGACTGGGTGCCCTCGATGTCGAGCTCGAGCACCTGGTTCGCCTTGCGCAGGATGAGCGCGGTCTGGTGACCGGGCAGGGTGATGTGCTGCGGCTCGGTGCCGTGACCGTAGATGACGGCGGGGATCTTGCCGATGGCGCGGATGCGGCGAGCCGCTCCCTTGCCGAAGGTGGTGCGGATCTCTGCAGAGACCTTGGTGTCGTCAGCCATGATGTACTCCTTCGCGAGCCGCTGGGCCCGCATTCGATGATTCGATTTCAACTCGACCGCATGAAGCGAGAGGAAAGACGTGAGCCCAGTCCACCGCGTCGATAACGGATGCTCGCGATCGCACGCGCATCCCTCGCCGAAGTTCAGTCGCCTACTCTACCGCATCCGCTCTACTACGCTGGGAGTCCACGTCTACAAGGAGCATCACCCATGTCAGCAGAGTCGGGAACCGCCAACATCGGAGTCGTCGGGATGGCGGTGATGGGGTCGAACCTGGCCCGCAACCTCGCCAGCCGCGAGGGGAACACCGTCGCCGTTTACAACCGCTCGCCCGAGCGCACCCGCAAGCTCGTCGCCGAGCACCCGGAAGCCGGCTTCGTGGCCTCCGAGTCGGTCGACGACTTCGTGGCCTCGCTCGCCAAGCCGCGCACCGCGATCATCATGGTGCAGGCCGGCGCCGGCACGGATGCGGTCATCTCCGAGCTCGCCGCCCGCTTCGAGCCCGGCGACATCATCGTCGACGGCGGCAACGCGAACTTCCACGACACCATCCGCCGCGAGAAGGACATCTCGGCCACCGGCATCCACTTCGTCGGCACCGGCATCTCCGGCGGCGAGGAGGGCGCACTGAACGGCCCCTCGATCATGCCCGGCGGCACCGTCGAGGCCTACGAGACGCTCGGCCCCATCCTCGCCTCGATCGCCGCGGTCGCCGAGGGAGAGCCCTGCGTGACCCACATCGGAACGGACGGCGCAGGCCACTTCGTGAAGATGGTGCACAACGGCATCGAGTACGCCGACATGCAGCTCATCGCCGAGGCCTACGACCTGCTCCGCACCCTCACCAAGCGCCAGCCGGCCGAGATCGCCGAGGTCTTCGAGGCCTGGAACTCGGGCGACCTCGAGTCCTACCTGATCGAGATCACCGCCGAGGTGCTGCGCCAGGTGGACGCGTCGACCGGCAAGCCGTTCATCGACATCGTGCTGGACCAGGCCGGCGCCAAGGGCACGGGCTCGTGGACCGTGCAGAACGCGCTCGACCTCGGCGTGCCGGTCGGCGGCATCGCGGAGGCCGTCTTCGCGCGCTCGCTCTCCTCGAAGCCGGCGCAGCGCGCCGCCGTGCAGGCGACGATCAAAGCCCGGCCCGCTGTGGTCGAGGTCGACGTCGACAGCTTCGCCGACGACATCCGCGCGGCGCTCTACGCCTCGAAGGTGGTGGCCTACGCGCAGGGCTTCGACGAGATCATCGCCGGCGCCCAGCAGTACGGCTGGAACATCGACAAGGGTGCGATCGCGAAGATCTGGCGCGCGGGCTGCATCATCCGCGCGCAGTTCCTCAACCGCATTGTCGAGGCCTACGAGAAGAACCCGGAGCTCGAAACGCTTCTCGAAGACCCGTACTTCGCGGAGGCCGTCGCCTCGGGCGAGGAGGCCTGGCGCCGCGTGGTGTCGACCGCCGCGCTCTCGGGCGTGCCGGTACCCGGCTTCGGTGCGGCGCTGTCGTACTACGACTCCCTGTCGGTGCCGCGTCTGCCCGCCGCCCTCGTGCAGGGGCAGCGCGACTTCTTCGGAGCGCACACCTACAAGCGCGTCGACCGTGAGGGCACCTTCCACACCCTCTGGTCGGGCGACCGCACCGAGATCGAGAGCGAGCCCTCCACCCACTAGCCCCACGACCTCCAGACTCGTCACTTTCGGCGGAACAACACCAGTTCTTTGCGCCGAAAGTGACGAGTCTGCGTCGTTAAGCGAGGGGGTCAGGCCGAGGCTTCCTCGGTCTTGACGCGCTGGCCGACGACGGCGGAGACGCCGTCTTGGCGCATCGAGACGCCGTAGAGGGCATCCGCGATCTCCATGGTGCGCTTCTGGTGCGTGATGACGATGAGCTGGCTGGTCTGGCGCAGGTCTTCGAAGATCGTGAGCAGGCGGCCGAGGTTGGCGTCGTCGAGCGCGGCCTCCACCTCGTCCATGATGTAGAACGGGCTGGGGCGCGCCTTGAAGATGGCGATGAGCAGGGCCACCGCGGCGAGCGAGCGCTCACCGCCGGAGAGCAGGGAGAGTCGCTCGATCTTCTTGCCCGCGGGCTTGACACTCACCTCGATGCCCGTGGTCAGCAGGTCGCCGGGGTTCGTGAGATGGATCGACCCGGTGCCGCCTGGGAAGAGCACCGGGAAGACCTGGGCGAACGCCTCCTGCGTGTCGGCGAAGGCGCTCTCGAAGATCGTCTGCATGCGCTCGTCGATCTCGTCGATGATGGTGAGCAGGTCTTTGCGGGTGTTCGTGAGGTCGGTGAGCTGCTCGGTGAGGAACTTGTGGCGCTGCTCGAGCGCGTCGAACTCCTCGAGCGCGAGCGGGTTGACCCGGCCGAGTTCGGCGAGCTTGCGCTCCGCCTTCGCCAGGCGCTGCTGCTGCTCGCTGCGCACGAACGGGCGGCCCACAGGCGGCACGGCCGCGGACTGCTCGGCAACGGGCGCCTCGGCCCCGGCGGATTCTGCGGAGGTCGGGTCGTTCGCGGGCTCATCGAACTCGGGCTCACCGAAGTCGTCGTCTTCGTCGTCTTCGCCGTCGTCGCTGGACGGGGCCATGGCTTCGGCCACCGCGGCGGCACTCGTGTCGATGATCGCCACCGCGCTGTCGTCGGGAATCAGCTGATCCGGGCCGTATTCCGCCACGAGCACGTCTTCGACCAGGCCGAGCTCCGAACCAGCGCGCTCGAGCAGCCCCGAGAGGTGCAGCTTCTTCTCGTAGATCTGCAGTTCGAGTCCGTGCACGTTCTCGGTGATGGTCTGCAGCCGTTCACGCAGGCCCGCCTCGTCGCGCCTCAGCGCGAGGAGCTCCTCGTTCTGCTCGGCGCGCTCGGCTTCGCGCCGTGCGAGCACGACCCGGGCCTCGGACACCGAGCGATCCATCGACTCGAGCACGGGCGGGAGCGAGTCGACCACGTCGGTCGCCGCCTCGATCTGCCGGCGACGGATGACCGCACGCCGGGCGGCAGCCTCGGCCGCCGCCCGGTCGGCCTCGAGCTGACGCTCGAGGCCCGCAGTGCGCGCCTGCTCGGCCCGCACGCGCTCCCTTGCGGTCTCGACCCCGAGCCGCGCCTCGACCTCGTGGTCGCGCGCCGCCTCGAGCTCGGTGAGCAGGCCCTCGCGCGAACTCACGTCGAGAATCGGCCTCGGCCGCTCCCGCACGGACTCGAGCTCGGACTTCGCCTTCTCGGCGGCCTGCTCGGCCTGGGCCACGGCATCCTGAGCCAGCTGCAGGGCCGTCTGCAAGCGCTCGAGCTCGCCGGCGCTCGCGTCGACCTGCGCCTTCAGCCGGCTGAGGCGCTCGGTGCGGGCCGCGAGCTTCGCGTCGAATTCCCGCAGGGCCGAGAGGGCCGCCTGCGACTGCTCCTTGGCCACCTGGGCGATGCCACGCTGCTCGGCGAGCGCGAACCGCGCCCGCGCGATGTGGGAGTTGCGCTCGTCGAGGGCCTCGGCCGCAGCGTCGCGCTCGGCCACCAGCTCGATGCGCGAGCGCGTGGCGCCCGAGCCTCCGCGCAGCACATAGCGCGTGAGCACCTCGCCCGCCTTCGTGACGATGGTGAGGCCCTCGAGCCCGGATGCTGCCAGGGTCGAAGACCCGGCCGCGGCGGCGCGCCCCGCGTCGAGTCCGGCCCAGGCCGCCCGCGCGGCGTCGAGGTCGTCGGCGATGAGCACCGCGCGCAACAGCCCGATGACTCCGCCCGGAGCCGTCACCACCGTCGTCGCGGCCACGACACCATCGGCGCCGGTGAGATCGGCGAGGGCCGCGCCGACGGCGAAGTCGTCTGCCCACGACGCGGCGGACCCGTCGCCCTCGCCACCCGGCCGGCCGCTGGAGCGACCCGCGGGGCTGGCGATCACGAGCTCGACACGGCCCATGTCCGCCGCGGCGGCCGCGGTGGCCGCGGCGACGGCCGCATTCACGTCGTCGGCCAGCACCGCGTCGGCCAGGGAGCCGAGCGCGGCCGCGACGGCGGCTTCGAAACCGGGCTGCACCTTGACCTGCTCGGCGACGAGCCCGCGGACGCCGGCGAGCCGGGCGGCGACGAGTTCGGCCGAGCCGTCCTTCTGGTCGAGCGCCATGGTGAGCGCGCTCGTTCGGGCGGCCAGCGCATCCCGCTCCCGTTCATGGGTGTGCAGTTCTTCACGCAGGCGCTCGATCTCGCCCTCGGCCTCGAAGACCTGCGCCTGCGCGAACTCGTAGGCCTCGTCGAGGTCGGTCTCGTCGACCTCGCCGATCGACGCCTCCGCTTCGGCTTGCGCGAAGTCGGCTTGCGCGCGCTCGCGCCGCTCGTCGGCCGCGTCGAGGGCGTTCTGCTGCCGGAGCACCTCGCCGCGAACGGCGGCGAGCCGGGAGTTGGCCGACTCGAGCTGGCCCGTGAGCTTGGAGAGCTCGAGGTCGTGCTTGGAGACGAGCGAACTCTGGTAGGCGATCTGCTCGTCGAGCGCGTCGAGCGAACCGCGGGCCTTCGTGGTGGCCAGCTGGGAGGCCTCCCAGGCCGCCTGGGCCGCCTGCACCTCGCCGGCCAGACGCCTGGCCTCCTCTTTCGACTCGGCGACCATGCCGGGCGTGACGCTCGGCGCCGTCTCCGGAACGCTCTCTTCACCGCCGAGCAGCGCGAGCCGCTGGGTGGCCAGGTTGTAGAGGTTGCGCAGCCGCTCCTGCACCGACTCGAGCCCGAAGCTCGTGCGCCGCGCGAGGTCGACGGCGTCGCCCACCTGCGCCTGTTCGAGCCGGTTGACCCGGAGCTGGTTCTGCTCGAGACGCTCCTGCAGCACGATGCGCTCGGTGTGCCGCTCGCTCTCGCTGCGCGCGGCCGCATCGAGCGCCTGCCGCAGCCCCACGATCTCGTCGGCCAGCAGCCGCGCCTTCGCGTCGCGCACGATCGCGGCGATGGACTGCGCCTCCTTCGCGATCTCGGCCTGGCGCCCGAGCGGCTTCAGCTGCCGCCGGATCTCGCCCGCGAGATCGCTGAGCCGCGTGAGGTTGGCCTGCATGGCCTCGAGCTTGCGCTGGGTCTTCTCCTTGCGGCGGCGGTGCTTCAGGATGCCCGCCGCCTCTTCGATGAAGCCTCGCCGCCCCTCGGGGGTCGCGTGCAGCACCGCGTCCAGCTGCCCCTGACCCACGATGACGTGCATCTCGCGGCCGAGCCCGGAGTCGGAGAGCAGCTCCTGCACGTCGAGCAGGCGGCAGCTGTCTCCGTTGATGGCGTATTCGCTGCCGCCGTTGCGGAACAGCGTGCGGCTGATGGTGACCTCGGTGTAGTCGATCGGCAGCGCTCCGTCGGCGTTGTCGATGGTCAGCGTGACCTCGGCGCGGCCGAGCGGGCCCTTGGTGCTCGTGCCGGCGAAGATGACGTCTTCCATCTTGCCGCCGCGGAGGGTCTTGGCGCCCTGCTCCCCCATCACCCAGGCCAGGGCGTCGACCACGTTGCTCTTGCCCGAGCCGTTCGGGCCGACCACGCAGGTGACCCCGGTCTCGAACGCGAAGGTGGTGGGGTTGGCGAAGCTCTTGAATCCCTTGAGGGTCAAGCTCTTCAGATGCACAGGGGGCCTTTCGTCGTCGGTGTGCCCCTACGGTACCGAATGCGCACCCGCCCACCGTGCAACGGGCGGAATCTGTACGCAGTCGCGTCGCATCCGGCACCTGTGGAGAACAGGACGCGCCACGCAGACGCACCACGCGAACGGATGCTCAGCGCGCGCTGAGCACGCAGAACTCGTTGCCCTCGGGGTCGGTCAGCACCACCCACGTCACCGACTCGCTCTGCCCGATGTCGGCCCGGGTGGCCCCGAGAGCGAGCAGACGCTCCACCTCGGCGGCCTGATCGTCGGGCACGAAGTCGAAGTGCAGGCGGTTCTTGACCGTCTTCGCCTCGGGCACCGTCAAGAACAGCAGGGTCGGATGCGCGCCCTCGGCGGAGGCGATCTCGATCTCGGGGTCCGGGTCATCCGGATCCTCGCTCTCGAAGATCACCGACCAGCCCAGCGCCTCGGCCCACCAGTGGGCGAGGCGGCGCGGATCGTGGGAATCGACGACGACCTGCTCCCAGCGCAACGACATGCGCCGACCCTACCCCCGGGGCGCTTACGCTGGAAGGGCTCGAAAGGAACAGCATGACTCTGCAGGCGCTCGTGTCGCCCGGGCCCGAACTCACCCGCGCGGAGCTCGTGCGCTACGCGCGCCAGATCTCGCTGCCGCACATCGGCGTCGAGGGTCAGCGTCGGCTCAAGGACGCCCGTGTGCTCGTGCTCGGCGCCGGTGGGCTCGGCTCCCCCGTGCTGCAGTACCTCGCGGCGGCGGGCGTCGGCACGCTCGGCATCGCCGACCACGACACCGTGGAGGTGTCGAACCTGCAGCGGCAGACCATCCACACCGACGCCTCCGTCGGCGAGCGCAAGACGGCATCCGCCGCGGCCGCCGTGCGGGCGCTCAACCCCTTCGTCTCCGTGATCGAGCACGACGAAGAGGTCTCCCCGTCGAACGTGCTCGAGCTCGTGTCGGAGTACGACGTGGTGGTCGACGGCACCGACAACTTCGAGGTGCAGTACATCCTCGACGCGGCCTGCGCACTTGTGGGCAAGCCGATCGTGTGGGGCTCCGTGCTGCGTTTCGACGGCCAGGTGACGGTGTTCTGGGCCACGGCGCCCGACGGACTCGACCGGATGCTCAGCGACCTCTACCCCGAGCAGCCCGGCGCCGATCCGGCCGAGTCGTGCTCGGTGGCCGGGGTGCTGGGCCCCGTCTGCGCCGCCATCGGAGCCGTGATGGCCACCGAGACCCTCAAGCTGCTCGGCGGCTTCGGCACCCCGCTTCTGGGACGGATGCTCGTGCACGACGCCCTCGACGCGAGCTGGAGCGAGGTGCCGTTCGGGCATGCCGCCCCCTCGGCGCGTGCTGCGAACATCGGCGAGCCCTACAGCATCACCAAGCAAGGGGTCCGGGCGACCGGGCCCGCCACCAAACTGTTCGAAAGGTCACCCGTGAGCGACTCCCCCGCATCCGATTCCGTCACCGTCACCGAGCTCGCCGAACTGCTCGCGGCCCGCGAGCGCGGCGAGGCCGACTTCGTGCTCGTCGACGTGCGGGAGCCGCACGAGAACCAGCTCGTGTCGATCGACGGGGCCGAACTCGTGCCGCTCGGCAGCATCCTCAGCGACGCGGCCCGCGAGATCCTGCCGCCGCAGGAGAAGGTGATCGTGCACTGCCACCACGACGGCCGCTCGCGGCACGCCGCCGCCGTGCTGCGCGCGAACGGCTGGGAGGACGTGGTGTTCGTGCAGGGCGGGATCGACGCCTGGGTGGCCGAGGTGGAGCCGGACAAGCCGCGGTACTAGCGACGAGAAGTCACTTCGACGTACAGCCGCACGGTCTTGCGCGTCGATGTGACTCCTCGGCGAGGCGCAAGGCACGGGCGCGGGGCGCTCAGCCGCCGGCGAAGGGCGGGAGCACGTCGAGGGCGTCGCCGTCGGTGAGGCGGGTGGCGCGGTCGGTCGTGGCGGCGCGGTTCAGGATGAAGGAGCAGCGGGCCAGCACGGCCGCCGCGCCCGGCGCATCCGGAGCCTCGGCGGCGCGTTCGGCCAGGAACTCGCCGATGGTGAGCCCCGCGGCCTCACGGTTCTCCTCGCCCACGCCGAGGGCGGCCTTCGCGGCGGCGAAGTAGCGGATGCGCAGCACGACCCTCAGCCGCCGATCGCGCTCATCGGGCGGTCGGGCTGCGCGAACCCGGCCTCGTTCATGAGGTGCCCGGCGGGCTTGGCCCACATCGCCGCGCGCCAGAGATCGGCCAGCTCGGCGTCGCCGGCTCCCGCCCGCAGCGGACCGAGCAAGTCGGTCTCGGTGTGCGAGAACAGGCAGCTGCGCACGGCGCCCTCGGCCGTGAGACGCGTGCGGCGGCAGTCGGAGCAGAACGGCTCGCTGACCGAGGCGATCACGCCGACGAGGCCGAGCATCCGGCTGCCTGGCCCCTCGCTCCGCTCGCGCACCTGGTAGAGCTCGGCGGGAGCGCCGTCGCGCGGGGCGTCGTCGGGGGTGAGCAGGTAGCGCACGCCGAGGCGGTCGCGGATTCCCTCGGCCGTGATCATCGTGTCGCGCGCCCAGCTGTGGTCGGCGTCGAGGGGCATCTGCTCGATGAAGCGCAGCTGATGGCCACCGGCGAGCGCCCATTCGAGCAGCTCCACGGCCTGATGGTCGTTGATGCCCGGCATGAGCACGGCGTTGATCTTGGTCTCGGCGAGACCGGCTCGCTTGACCGCGTCGATGCCCGCCAGCACGCGCTCGAGGAACGGGCGGCGGGTGATCTTCGCGAAGGTCTCGGGCTCGATCGAGTCGAGCGAGACGTTGATGCGGTTCAGGCCCGCTGCGGCGAGCGCCTCGGCCCGGCTCGTGAGGCCGATGGCGTTGGTGGTGAGCGAGATCTCCGGCCGCGGCTCGAGGGCGGCGACGTCGCGGATGATCTCGACGAGGTCTTTGCGCAGCAACGGCTCGCCGCCGGTGAAGCGGATCTGCCGCACCCCGAACTCGGTGACCGCGATGCGGGCGAGGCGCGTGATCTCGTCGCGCGACATCAGTGCCGGCGGGGGAAGGAAGGGCAAGCCCTCGGCCGGCATGCAGTAGGTGCAGCGGAGGTTGCAGCGGTCGGTGAGCGAGATGCGCAGATCGGTGGCCAGGCGGCCGAAGCGGTCGAGCAGCCCGGATGCCTCGGGCCGGCCGGCGAGCGAGAGGCTGGGGCCCGACAGGCCGGGACGCGGCTGCGGCAGCCCCAACACGATGCTCATGCCGAAAGCCTACGCGCCGCACCAGGGTGCTCGGCCTCGGCGCCGGGAACTCCTGAGCGCGGAACCGGTGACGAAGCCGGTAGGGCAGACTGAGACGATGCGCACGATCGAGGATCATCGCCGCGAGGTCACGGCACTCGTGACCGGGTCGCTCGGCCCGCTCGAGGCCGAGACGCTCACGGTTTCCGGAGCCGCCCTCACCGCGGCGCCGGATGCCTACGCCCACCGCGTGCTCGCGCACGACCTTCTCGCGCCGAGCAGCCTGCCGGCCTTCGACAACTCGCAGATGGACGGCTACGCCGTCATCGCCGCCGAGCTGGCTTCGGCGAGCGCCGACCGGCCGGTGACGCTCGCCGTCGCCCGGCGTGTGGCCGCGGGCGACCCGTTCTCGCAGCATCGCCCTGGAACGGCGACGCCCGTGATGACGGGCGCGCCCATCCCGGTGGGAGCGGATGCGGTGGTGCAGATCGAGCGGGCGGACCCGCCGGTGTTCACACCCGACGACGGTGTTCAGGGCGCCGGCGGGGCGGCACTCGCCGCTGCCGCCGCTGCCGCACACCGGGTCGCCTTCGCGGCCCCCGTGGCAACCGGCACCTTCGTGCGCGCCGCCGGCAGCGACGTCACCGCCGGACAGACCCTGCTGCGCGCCGGAACGACGCTCGGCCCCGCGCACTACGGGGTGATCGCCGGGACGGGCGCCACCGAGGTGGCGGTGCGCCGCCGCCCGCGCGTGCTGCTCGTCTCGACCGGCCACGAGATCCGCGAGCCGGGGTCGGCGCTCGCGCCCGGCCAGATCTACGACGCCAACACCGTCGCGCTCACCTCGGCCCTCCAGGGCATCGGATGCGCGGTGACGGCCGCTCCGTGCCGCTCCGACGACGCCGACGAGCTGCTAGGCCTGCTGGCCGATCACGCCTCCGGCACCGATCTCGTGGTGACCGTCGGCGGCGTGAGCGCCGGGGCGCGCGAGGTCGTGCGCGATGCGCTCGGGCCGCTCGGCGTGAGCTTCATGAAGGTCGCCATGCAGCCCGGCGGGCCCCAGGGCTTCGGCCTCGCCCGGCTCTCGGGCGCCGCGGCCGGCGAGATGCCCGTGGTGTGCCTCCCCGGCAATCCGGTCAGCGCGCTCGTCTCCTTCGAGGTCTTCCTGCGACCGGCCCTGCTGGCGGCGCTCGGCGCCACCACCGTCTTGCGCGAGCGGCGCCGGGGGCGGGCCGCGCATCCGTTCGACTCGCCCGCGACCCACCACCAGCTGCGCCGGGCTCGGGTGCTCCCGGACGGCACGCTCGAACTGGTGGGCGGGCCCTCGAGCCACCTGCTGCACTCCTACGCGGAGTCGACCGCCCTCGTACACGTTCCCCTCGGCGTGAGCGTGGTGGCCGCCGGCGACGAACTCGACTACTGGAGGATCGATGGCTGACGGCTCCGAACTCACCCACGTGCTCCCCGACGGCGCCGCCCACATGGTGGACGTGAGCGACAAGGCGATCACCAAGCGCGTGGCCTCGGCCCAGGCCGTGCTGCACACGCGCGCCGACGTGATCGCGCTGCTCGTCGCCGGCGAGCTGCCGAAGGGCGAGGCCCTCGCGGTGGCCCGGGTGGCCGGCATCATGGCCGCGAAGCAGACCTCCACCCTCATCCCGCTCTGCCACCCGCTGCCCATCTCGGGCGTGACCGTCGAGTTCACCACCGGTGAGACGACCGTGCGCATCGTGACGACCGTGAAGACCACGGGCGTGACCGGGGTGGAGATGGAGGCGCTGACCGCCGCATCCGTCGCCGCTCTCACCGTGTACGACATGATCAAGGCCGTCGACCGCGGCGCGCGCATCACCGACCTCGAGGTGCTCTCGAAGTCGGGTGGCGCGAGCGGCGAGTGGACGCGCGGATGACCGCCGTCGCACACTCCGCCGTGGTTCTGGTCGCCTCGAGCCGGGCGGCGGCCGGGGTCTACGACGACACGACCGGCCCCGTCATCCGCGCCTGGCTCGGCGAGCGCGGCTGGACGGCCGAGATCGCGGTGGTTCCGGATGGCGAGCCCGTGGGCGGCCGGCTCCGCGAGGCCGTCGCGGCCGGCGCGGCCCTCGTGGTCACGACGGGCGGAACCGGTGCCTCGCCCACCGACCGCACGCCCGAGCAGACCCGGACGGTGCTCGACTTCGAGATCCCCGGCATCGCCGAGGAGATCCGGCGGGTCGGCGCCGCGAACACCCCGCTCGCGCTGCTCTCGCGCGGGCTCGCGGGGGTGGCCGGGCGCACGCTCGTGGTGAACCTGCCGGGCTCGCAGGGCGGCGTGCGCGACGGACTCGCCGTGCTCGGCCCGGTGCTCGACCATCTTCTCGATCAGATCCATGGAGGCGACCATGTCAGAGGCGACTGACATCGAGGATGCACGGGTCGTGCGGGCGCGGATCTCCGCGTCGCCGATCACCGTCGAGTCCTGCGCGGCGGCGGTCGAGAGCGCCTCGGCGGGAGCCGTGGTGACCTTCGCGGGGGTGGTGCGCGACCACGACGAGGGCCGCGGGGTGACGGCGCTCGGCTACACCGCGCATCCGGAGGCCGAAGCGACCCTGCGCGCGGTCGCTGCCGAGATCGCCGCCCGGCACCCGGCCGTCACGATCGCCGTCGAGCACCGCACCGGCGACCTCGTCGTGGGCGACGTGGCGCTCGCCTGCGCGGTGGCGTCGGCCCATCGGGGGGCGGCCTTCGCCGCGTGCTCGGAACTCGTCGACGAGATCAAGAAGCGGGTGCAGATCTGGAAGGAGCAGTCGTTCGACGACGGCAGCTCGGAGTGGGTGGCGTCGCTGGGCTGAGCCCGTGATCGGACGACTCCTCCACAGTCGAGGGCAGGGTGCCGGTTGTGCACAACCCGGCCGGGCGTTACATGCCAGACACATTGCTGATGTGTACTGAACGGAGCACCATCCCCGAACGGAGCACCACGTGGACCTCAACACCATCGCGACCATCGTCCCGGCCCGTCATCGCGATGACCTCACCGCCCTCGGAGCAACCGTCGCGCCGCTCGCCGGCGGCTCGTGGCTGTTCTCGGAGACGCAAGACCACCTCACCGGCCTCGTCGACCTGATGACCTTCGAGTGGCCCTCGCTCACGGTCAGGCCCGACGGCCTCGAGGTGGCCTCCACCTGCACCCTCGCCGAGCTCGCGGCGCTGCCCGACGATCGGGGTTGGGCCGCGCATCCGCTGTTCTTCCAGTGCTGCACCGCCCTGCTCGGCTCGTTCAAGGTATGGAACGTGGCCACCGTCGGCGGCAACATCTCGGCC
This sequence comes from Microbacteriaceae bacterium 3FA27C10, assembly GCA_005502775.1. GTDB lineage: Bacteria > Actinomycetota > Actinomycetes > Actinomycetales > Microbacteriaceae > Herbiconiux. The sequence continues at coordinate 9,072 of SCNI01000019.1, read as the reverse complement.
TCGCTCCCGGCAGGGCCGATGACCTCGCTCTTCTCCTCGCTCGACGCCGAGGCGCTCGTCTGGCGTGCCGACGGGAGCGACGAACGCATCCCGGTCGCCGCGTTCGTGACGGGCAACGGCACGAACCGGCTGCGCGCCGGCGACGTACTGCGGTCGCTGCATGTTCCGCTCGGTTCGCTCGAAGCGCGCACCGGCTACCGCAAGATCGCGCTCTCGCCACTCGGGCGCTCGGGCGCCGTGATCGTGGGGCGGCTCGACGCCGACGGCGCGTTCACGCTCACGGTGTCGGGCGCCACGGTGCACCCCGAGCAGCTGAGGTACCCCGCGCTGCCGGATGCCGCGACGCTCGGTGCCGACGTCGAGCGCCTCGAGACGTGGTTCACCGATCCGCACGGCGCCGCCGACTGGCGACGGGCGGTGTCGTCGCTGCTCGCCCGCGAGATCCTCGCCGAACTGGCCGCACCGGCCGGAGCGGAGGCGGGGCGATGAAGTTCATCCTGAACGGCGAACAGCTCGAGGGCGAGCCCGCGGCGGGCCAGTGCCTGCGCACCTTCGTGCGCGATCACGGGCACTTCGAGGTCAAGAAGGGCTGCGACTCGGGCGACTGCGGGGCCTGCTCGGTGATCGTCGACGGAACGCCCGTGCATTCTTGCGTCTACCCGGCCTACCGCGCCGAGAACACGATCGTCACGACGGTGGCGGGGCTCGGCGAGCCCGACGACCTCAGCGCCGTGCAGCAGAGCTTCGTCGACCACGCCGGCTTCCAGTGCGGCTTCTGCACCGCGGGCATGGTGGTGACGGCCACGACCCTGCGGCCCGAGCAGCTCGACGAGCTGCCGCGTCTGCTCAAGGGCAACCTCTGCCGGTGCACCGGCTACCGGGCGGTCGAGGAGTCGATCCGCGCAGGGGTGAAGGCGGCGGCGGGAGTGACGGATGCCGGCGACGGTGCGGGATGCGGTGGCCTCTGCACGGGGCACGCACACGTCGACGGCGACGGCGGCGGCCAGGCCGGCGCGGTGCGGCGCACCGGGCGGGCGCGGCGCGAGGCCGACGTCGAGGGCGAGCTCACGGTCGGCACCTCGGTTCCGGCTCCGGCGAGCCGCCGGATCGTGACGGGCCGCGAGCCGTACACGCTCGACGTCGCCGTGCCGGGCGTCACACACCTCAAGCTGCTGCAGAGCCCGCACGCGCATGCGCGCATCCTGTCGATGGACACGACGGCGGCCGAGGCGCTGCCGGGTGTGCACGCCGTGCTCACCGCGGCCGACTCCCCCGAGACCCTCTACTCCACCGCCCGCCACGAGCACCGCACCGACGACCCCGACGACACACGGGTGTTCGACACCGTGGTGCGCTACCGCGGGCAGCGCATCGCCGCTGTGGTGGCCGACTCGATCGCCGTCGCGGAGGCCGCCTGCCGGCTCATCGAGGTGGAGTACGAGCTGCTGCCCGCCGTGTTCGACCCCGAGGAGGCCCGCAGCCCGGGAGCGCCGTTGCTGCACGGCGACCTCGACCCGGCCGTCTCGCGCGTGCTCGAACCGCGCCGCAACGTCATCGCCGCCGTGCACAGCGAGATCGGCTCGATCGAGGCCGGCCTCGAGGCGGCCGAAGTGCAGGTCTCCGGCACGTGGCAGACCCACCGCGTGTCGCATGCGGCGCTCGAGACGCACGCCACCATCGGGTGGGTCGACGACGACGGCCGTCTCGTGCTGCGCACCAGCACGCAGGTGCCGTTCCTGGTGCGCGACGAGATCAGCCACATCTTCGGTCTCGACCCCGAGAAGGTGCGCGTGTTCACGGCCCGCGTGGGCGGTGGCTTCGGGGGCAAGCAGGAGATCCTCACCGAAGACGTCGTGACCCTCGCTGTGCTGAAGACCGGGCGCCCCGTGCAGTTCGAGTTCACCCGCACCGACGAGTTCACCATGGCACCGTGCCGGCATCCGATGCGCGTCTCGGTTCAGCTCGGCGCCACCCGCGACGGCAGGCTCACCGCGCTGGCGGTCGACGTGCTGAGCGACACCGGGGCCTACGGCAACCACGGCCCCGGCGTGATGTACCACAGCGTGGGCGAGACGGTGAGCCTCTACACGGTGCCGAACAAGAAGATCGACGCCGAGGTGGTGTACACCAACAACATCCCGTCGGGGGCGTTCCGCGGCTACGGGCTCGGCCAGGTGGTGTTCGGCATCGAATCGGCGATGGACGAGCTGGCCGTCGAGCTCGGCATCGACCCCTTCGACCTGCGGCGCATCAACGCCGTGCGTCCCGGCGAGCCGCTCGTGGCGAGCCACGTCGAGGGCGACGACATCGGCTTCGGCGGCAGTTACGGGCTCGACCAGTGCCTCGACCTCACGCAGGCGGCGCTCGAGCGCGGCAACGGCGTCTCGGCTCCCGTGGGCCCGGAGTGGTCGGTGGGGGTCGGCATGGCGTCGACCATGATCGCCACGATGCCCCCGCGGGGCCACTTCTCCCAGGCTTCCGCCTCCCTCGAGAGCGACGGCGGCTACCTCGCCGGCGTCGGCACCTCCGAGTTCGGCAACGGCACCACCACGGTGCACACCCAGATCGCCTCGAGCGTGCTCGGAACCACGCCGGAGCGCATCCGCATCCGCCAGTCGGACACGGATGCCGCCAAGTACGACACCGGCGCGTTCGGCTCCGCGGGCAGCGTGGTGGCGGGAAAAGCGCTCTACTCCGCGGCCACCCGGCTCAAGGCGGCCATCCTGCAGCAGGCTGCGGCGATGACGGACGCGACCGATGCCGGCCTCGCCGGCACGGTGCTCGAGCCCGACGGCGTGCGGATCGGCGAGAGCTTCGTGACCCTCGCCGAGATCGCGGCAGCGGCGGGCGGATCGATCACCGAGCACGGCAGCGAAGACGGTGCGAAGCGTTCGCTCGCCTTCAACGTGCACGCCTTCCGGGTGGCCGTGAGCCGCGACACGGGCGAGGTGCGCATCCTGCAGTCGGTGCACACCGCCGACCCGGGCTTCGTGCTGAACCCGCAGCAGTTGCGCGGCCAGATCGAGGGCGGCGTGGCGCAGGCCATCGGCTCGTCGCTCTACGAGGAGGTCATCCTCCGCGACGGCACGGTGACCACCGACGTCTTCCGGAGCTACCACCTTCCCCAGTTCGCCGACGTCCCCGAGACCGAGGTGTACTTCGCCGCCACCGACGACGAGGTGGGGCCGTTCGGCGCCAAGTCGATGAGCGAGGCGCCCTACAACCCAGTCGCGGCCGCGCTGGCGAACTCCGTGCGCGACGCGACGGGCACACGGCCGCACGAACTGCCGCTCTCACGTGACCGGGTGTGGCGGATGCTCAACGCCTGAGCCCGGATCCGGTTCATCCGGGCTTCAGCGCAGCGAGCCCGCCGCAGCGTGCTTCACGGCGGCCGCGACGAGTTCGAGCGAGGGCGTGCGCAGCTGCCACTGCTGCCAGTGGAGCGGAACGTCGATGATGCCGTCGGCGGCCAGCTCCACGAGCTCGGGCGCGCCGTCACGCTGCAGGTCGGGCACCATGCCCCAGCCGAAACCGAGCCCGACCGCCCGCACGAAGTCACTCGACGAGGGGACGAGGTGACGGGGCGCATCCGCTGGGGCCCCCTTCGAACGGAGGAACGCATCCTGGAGGTCGTCGCGTCGGTCGAACACCACGACAGGCGCTCGGCCGAGGGCCTCGGCGGTCGCACCGGAGGGGAACCACTCCGCCATGAACCCGGGAGTGGCCACCGCGCGGTATCGCATGGCGCCGAGCAGGGTCGAGGAGCATCCCTGCACCGGAGCGGACTCACCCGTGATCGCCGCCATCACCGTTCCCTCCCGGAGGAGCGAGGCGGTGTGGGCCTGGTCTTCGCGGTGGAGTTCGAACGCGATGCGGTCCGTGAGGCCGGCGAGGGCGGGGAGGATCCAGGTGGCGAGCGAATCCGCGTTGACGGCGAGCGGCATCGGGATGCGCGGGGCGGGGCGGGGCGGCGATGCCGGGTCTGCGGAATCGTCGCCGGACTCGAGGTTCAGGGTGTGCACCAGGTCGGCCGAGAGCACCTCGATCTGATGCGCCAGCGAGAGCAGCGCCCGGCCGGACTCGGTGGGCACCACCGGCCTGCTGCGCTGGAGCAGCACCCGGCCCACCGTCGCCTCGAGCGCTTTGATGCGCTGGCTGACCGCCGAGGGCGTGACGTGGAGCGAGCGGGCGGCCGCATCGAAGGTGCCCTCGCTGACGGCGGCCCGCAGGGCGCTCAGCTGGGCGAGGTCGAGATCCAGACTCATGAAGCAACTCTAATGTTGCGACAGAAACATTAGCTGGTGTGGTGCAGTGTTCCGCCCTACGGTCGAAGGGTGCCCTCAGCCCTCGACCCGCTCGCCCTGTTCGCCGGGCTCGGCTTCGGACTCTCGCTCATCGTCGCGATCGGTGCCCAGAACGCCTTCGTGCTGCGTCAGGGCCTCCTCCGCCGCCATGTCGGCGCGGTCGTCGCCATCTGCGCGCTCTCCGACGCGGTGCTGATCGCGCTCGGCATCAGCGGTGTCGGACTCGCGCTGCAGCAGGCGCCGGTTCTGATGACGGTCGCGCGCATCGGCGGAGCGGCGTTTCTCGTCGTCTACGGCATCCTGGCGGCGCGGCGCGCACTGCGCCCGGCCCGGCTGGATGCGGCCTCGTCGCCCCGCGCATCGGCCGGCCTGCTCGCCACGGTCACGACCTGTCTCGCCCTGACGTGGCTGAACCCGCACGTGTATCTCGACACGGTGGTGCTGCTGGGGTCGGTGGCGAACACGCACGGCGACTCCCGCTGGATGTTCGGACTCGGTGCCGCGATCGGCAGCGTGCTCTGGTTCACGGCGCTCGGCTACGGCGCGCGCCTGCTGCAGCCGGTGTTCGCGCGGCCCGTGGCCTGGCGCGTGCTCGACGGGCTGATCGCCCTCATCATGATCGCCATCGCGGCCTCCCTGCTGCTCGGCCTCTGAGCGGTGCTGTCAGGCGTCGAGCAGGGTGCGCACGGCGGCGGAGACCTCGCGCGCGACCGCGCCGGCGTCGGAGCCGGTGAGCACTCCGTCGCGCACCACGGCGCGCCCGTTCACGAGCAGCAGCGAGAGCGGCGGCTGAGCGCCGAGGGTGAGGGCCGCCACCGGGTCGACGATGCCGGCGTGCTGCACGCCATCGACCTTCCAGAGCGCGAGGTCGGCCAGCTTGCCCACCTCGATCGAGCCGAGCTCGCGGTCACGGCCCAGCACGCGGGCGCCGCCCATCGTGGCCACGTAGAGGCCGTCGCGTCCGCTCATCGCCGAGGCGCCGCCGCGCAGGCGGTTGACGAGCACCGACATCCGGATCTCCGTGCCGAGCTCGCCCGACTCGTTCGAGGCCGAGCCGTCGACCCCGAGCCCCACCGGCACTCCGGCGGCGAGCAACTGCGGAACGGGCGCGATTCCGGCGGCGAGCCGCGCGTTCGACGACGGGCAGTGGGCGACCCCCGTGCCGGTCTGCGCGAAACGGGTGATCGCCGCGTCGTCGAGGTGCACGCAGTGCGCCATCCAGACGTCGGAACCGAGCCAGCCCAGATCGTCGAGGTACTGCGTGGGCGTGCGGCCGAAGCGCTCGAGGCAGTAGGCGTCCTCCTCCACGGTCTCGGAGCCGTGGGTGTGCAGCCGCACGTCGAGAGAGCGCGCGAGCACGGCCGCCTCGCGGAGCAGGTCCGTGGTCACCGAGAAGGGAGAGCAGGGCGCGATCGCGATCTTCACCATCGCCTCGCGGGACGGGTCGTGGAAGCGGGCCACCGCATCCGCGCTCGCCTGCAGCGCGTCGGCCGTGGTCTCGACGGCGAAGTCGGGCGGAAGGCCGCCCTGCGAGGCTCCGAGGTCCATCGAGCCGCGGGTGCCGTGCAGGCGCACGCCGAGCGTCGAGGCGGCGTCGACGATGCCGCCGAGGATGTCGCCCGAACCTCGCGGGAAGACGTAGTGGTGGTCGCCCATCGTCGTACACCCCGAGAGCGCGCCGACGGCCATGCCGCCGAGGGCGCCGGCGCGCACGGTGTCGGCCGTGATCTTCGACCAGGTCGGGTAGAGCGCCGTGAGCCAGTCGAACAGGATGGCGTCCTGCGCGATCCCGCGCGTGAGCCACTGGTAGAGGTGGTGATGCGTGTTGATGAGCCCCGGGGTGAGCAGGTGGCCGGTGCCGTCGACGCGGGTGACCGCGAGCATGGATGTGCCGGCTACGCCGATCGCGCTCCCAGCGGGCGCGTCGGCCGGGCCGGGCGCCGCCAGGCCGTCGAGCGCCCACCGCGGCGCCGGACCAGCCCCGACGGCCACGATCTCGGCCCCGTCGATGACGACGTGTCCGCCGTCATATTCCGCTCCGGCTATGTCCACGGTGGCGACATACGCGTTCTCGATGATCGTGCGTGAGACCGCGCTCATTCTGCGCCTCCCGGCCGCGTCGCGACGACGTCGCGATGAATCGCCCCGCGGGTGGTCCGCAGCGGGGCTCCCGTGGATCCACTGCGCTCGGCGAGCACCTCGGCGAGAATAGACACGGCCGTCTCCTCGGGGCTGCCGGCCCCGAGATCGAGCCCGATCGGCGAGTGCAGCGAGGCGAGCGCCTCCTCGGAGATCCCGCGGTCACGCAGCGCCGCCAGACGCCGCTCGTGGGTCTTGCGCGACCCCATCGCGCCCACGTAGGCCACGGGCAGCGACAGCGCCGCCTCGATCAGCGGCACGTCGAACTTGTCGTCGTGGGTGAGGATGCACAGCACCGTGCGCTCGTCGACCTCGGTCTGCAGCAGGTAGTCCGAGGGCCACTGGTTGACGACCTCGGCACCCGGGAACCGCTCCGGCGTGGCGAACACCGGCCGCGCGTCGCAGACCGTGACGCGGTACCCGAGCAGGCGGGCCGCGTTCGAGAGGGCCACCGAGAAGTCGACGGCGCCGAACACGATCAGGCGCGGCGGCGGCGCGCTCACGAGGAACACGACCTCGACGGACTCGCCCTCGCAGTCGACCCGGCGACGCACCGAGCGACCCGAGTGGATGCCCGCCGCGAGCTCCGCCGAGACACGATGGCGAACGGATGCGCCGAGCTGGCCGGTCCCGCTCGCGCGGCTCGAGAAAGCGCTCGCGACCGGGTGTTCTTCAGCGGAGTCGTGAGCGGCGAGCACGACCACGCCGTCGCCGGCAGACTCCGCGTCGAGCGCGAGCCCGAGCACGAGCGCCAGCCCGGCCGCACGCCCGTCACGAGCCCGCTCCAGCTCGCCCCGCACGCTCGCCGGGAGCGCATTGCGTGCATCCGGGAGGCCGAGCTCCTGCACGAACACGCGCAGCCGGCCGCCGCAAGCGAGCCCCACCGCGAAGGCGTCGTCGTCGCTGAAGCCGAACTCGCACACCTCGGGCGCACCCGTCTCGAGCACCCGGTTGCAGGTGTCGTAGACAGCACCCTCCACGCAGCCGCCGGAGATGCTCCCGATCACGCGGCCGTCGGCATCCACGGCCATCGAGGTGCCGAGCGCACGCGGCGCACTGCCGTCGACGCCGATCACCGTGGCCACCGCGAGACGCCGGCCGGCGTCGAGGGCGGCGAGCAGCGATTCCGCGAGTTCGAGCATCCGTTCACCGGCCTTTCCGTCGTTCGGATCGCGTCGGGCACGCGATCGGGGCCGTCATCAGCCTGACACATGATCGTGTTAGACATTCTGCATGCTCCTCATCGACGACGCCGTGCACATCGTGATCGCCGCCTCCTCCGACGCCGAGACGGATGCCGCGCCCCGAGCCGACGGCACCACTCCCCAGGCAGGCGCCCCGGGCTCGCTGCTCCTCAGCACCACCGTGCGGAGCGCGCCCGGGGTCACGGCCGCCGACGCCGCGGCGCTGGCCGGCGACGACGCCATCGTGCGCCTCGACGCCTCCGGCTGCGTCGTCACCCCCGGCCTCGTGAACGCCCACCACCACCTGCTGCAGAGTGCCTTCCGCACGCTGCCCGGCACCCGGGGCGTGCCGATGCACGTCTGGTTGCCCACGATGGCCGCGGCGTATGCCCGCGTCGGCATCGACCCGGAGCTCGCTCGCGCCTCCGCTCTCGTGGGAGTGGCGGAGGGCCTCCTCAACGGCGTCACGACCGTCGCCGACCACCACCTCACCTGGCCCGCGGGCAGCGACAGCGTCGGCATCGCGCGCGCGACCGCCGCGGCCGCCCGCGAGCTCGGCGGCCGCCTCGCCTTCGTGCGCGGCTCCGCGCGCGACGACCCCGAGGAGGCCGCCGCCTCGGCCGACGCGATCGCCGAGGCGCTGGTTCCGGATGCCCGGGGCGGCATCACCGACGACGGTCTGCTGCAGCTCGCGGTCGGCCCCGCCGGCGTCCACAGCGACAGCGAAGCCACCTTCCGGCTGCTCGGCGAGGTGGCTGCCCGACGCGGCCTGCGCCGCCGCACCCAGGCGAACGAGCAGGTCGACGTGGCCATCGCGCTCGAGAAGTACGGCAAGCGGCCCATCCGGCTGCTCGAGGAGTGGGGCTGGCTCGACGACGACGTCACCCTCGCCCACCTCTGCGCAGTCACCGACGAGGAGATCGCTCTGCTCGCCGAGCGCGGCGTCACCGCCACGCACGCGCCGGGGTGTGACCTGCCGATGGGCTGGGGCATCGCCCCGGTCGCGGCACTGCGCGCGGCAGGCATCCCGGTGGGGCTCGGCACGAGCGGTGGCGGCAGCAACGACGCCGGGCACCTGCTCGCGGATGCGCGGCTCGCCATGCAGGTGGCTCCGCTCGCCGGTCCGCCCATCGACGCCCGCAGCATCCTGTCGATGGCCACGGAGGGCTCGGCCGCCGGTCTCGGCCGCCCGGAGCTCGGGCACCTGCGCGTGGGCGCCGCCGCCGACCTCTGCGTGTGGGACGTCTCGGGCGTCGCCGACGCGGGCGTCGCCGATCCGGTGGCCGGGCTGCTCTGGGGCTCCCCCGGCCGGCGCCCCAAGCACGTGGTCGTGGCCGGCCGCGTGGTGGTGCGCGACTACGAGCTCGTCGACCACGATCAGCGGGCCCTCGCCGCGGGCCTCACGACCCTGCTGGCGGCCCGCCGGGCATCCTGACCCGCCCCTC
>SCNI01000018.1 GCA_005502775.1 Microbacteriaceae bacterium 3FA27C10 | reverse complement strand
GCGGAGGGGGGAGGGAGGGAGCCGGCTCAGTGCACGAAGGCCTTGAGCAGCACGAACACCACGCCGAACGACGCCGTCGCGAGGGCGCCGAGGAGGCGCACCCAGAACGCACTCCCCCGCCGGAGGAAGGCGACGTATCCGAGGAGCGCCAGGATGACGACACCCGACCACAGCGCGATGTCGATGGCCACCACGTCGGGCACCACCTTGAGGATGCCCGCCGCGAGCACCAGGCACGGAATGGCGGCCGCGCTCAGCATGCCGAACGAGTGCCGCACCGACTGGCCGAAAGCCCGCCGGAGCCCGGGATGCGCCTCGTCGTGCACCTCGCCCACCTCGGCGAGCCGCGCTACGGTGCCGGCGTACACGTGCGCACCCCAGAACACCAGCACGGTGATCGCCACGGTGAGCAGCACGACGCCGGAGGTCTCGCCGTGCGCCGAGGAGACGGCCACGAGTCCGCTCACCAGGATGGTGCCGTAGACGGCGGCCTCGGTTCCGAAGCCGGGGCGCAGCACCCGGTGCATGCGCAGGATGCTGCGGTCGGCGGCGCTCGGCGTGCTCATGGGACGAGCTTATGGGCGGCCGAGGCGCGCCGGCACGCCTGGGCCGAGGTCTCCGGAGGACCTCGGGATCCCGGATGCGCCTCAGTAGGCCTGCTGGATGGAGGCGGCGACCTTGCCCACGTCATCGTTCGCGGCGAAGACGCCGGCCACGTCGGTGAAGACGCTGCTGTTCGCCATGATCGTGAAGGCGAAGTGCCGCCCGCCCTTGGTCTCGATGTAGCCGCCGAGAGCCTTGGTGGGCAGGAAGTAGCGGTTGCCGTTGAAAGGATCGACGCTCGCGAGCGTGCCGGTCTTGCCAATCACCTTGCCCGCGGCGGGACTGCCGGCCTGCACGGTGGTGAGCGAGCCGTCGACGCCGAGGCCGGGCATGGTGGAGCGCCACAGATCGGCGTCGGAGCGCTTGGCCATGATGCTCTGCAGCTGCACCTGGTTGTTCGCCGTGATGCGGTTGCCCGAGAGGCCGGATCCGTCGATGAGCACGGCCTGGCTGGTGTCGAGCCCGGCTTTCGACCAGATCTCGGAGGCCTGCTTGAGACCGTCGGCGCACGTCGTACTGCCCGCCACCGCGGCCAGGCGGCAGATCAGGGTCTGGGCGCCGCGGTTGTAGCTGATCTTCATCGTGTAGGTGGCTTCCTGCAGCAAAGGCAGGCTCGTGAGCTCGGCGACGGAGGGCAGGGCGTCGACGCTCGCCTTGTCGGGCAGGGCGGCATCCGGGTTCTTCGCCGTGGGATCGGCCGCCACCGTGACGCCCGCGCGGGCCAGCGCCTCGATGTAGGCGGTGCGGGCGAAGGTGGCGGGGTCGTCGAACTCGTAGACCTTGAGGATCGGGCCGGCATCGGCCGCGATCGTGCCGGTGAGCACGATCGTCTTCTCGTCGGGCGACGTCACCGTGACGGCGGTGTCGCCGCCCGCCGCAACGGTCGTGACCCGGTCGTCGATGGTCCAGGGCGCGACCACCGGGCTCATCGCCGAGGTGGAGGGCCGGCCTTCGGCGCCCGGGGTGATCGTGATGTCGATGACGTTCTGGTTGATGATGATCGGCGTCACCGGCTGGCCGACGAGCTGAGCCGGGTCCCACAGCCGGTCGTCGACGATGACGTCACCTGACACGGCGTTGATTCCGGATGCCTTCACCTGCTGCGCGAGCTCGTTCAGTCCCGTGAGCGGGTCTTCGGGGGTCAGGGTCGCGCCGGGGATGCCGTTGGCGTCGTTGTGGTCGAGGTTCGTGAAGTCGACCGTGCCGTCGGCCTTGGTGCGGCCACCCATGGTGAGGTCGCCCTTGCCGACGAGCACGAGGTCGCCGTTCAGGGTGCCGTTCACCACCTGGCCGGTGCTCTTCACCGGCGTCGTGACGGTGGAGTCAGGCCCGAACTGCTGCCAGGCAGCACCGATGCTGTAGGTCTTCACGATGGAGCCCGGTTCGTAGAAGGTGTCGGCATTGAGCGAGACGATCTGCTCGCCGGTGGCGAGGTCCTGCACCGAGACCGCCCACTGGCCGTTGGCGTAGGCGGGCTGGTTCATCACGTCGAGGGCCGCCTGATCGAGGCCGGGCACACTCGTGAGGCCCCGGTCGGCGCCGGGGCTGGGGCTCACGGGGGCGCTCGCACCGGCTGTGCAGGCCGTGAGACCCAGCAGGGCGACGGCGGCGACACTCGCGCCGACCAGCCGGGATGTTCTGCCGAACAGCATGCGGGGTCTCCTTCGAATGGGGCGTCGCACCGGCGTGCTCGAGCGCGCGGCCGACTTCTACACCCCGATGATGGCAGCCCACAGCGTCGACGTCACCGTCAGCCGTTCTCCGCGGACATGCTGGCGCGCACCTCGTCGACCAGCGCGGCCACCACGGGTCGCCGGCTCTGGCCGCGGCGGGTCGCGAGCGACACCACCCAGGGCCCGATCGGCTCGGTCAGCGGCACCCGCACGCATCCGTCGCTCACCACCAGATCGGGCACGACGGCCACTCCGAGGCCTGCTGCGACACAGGGCCCGACGGCCGGGAGTTCGGCGAGCTCCGCTGCGATGTGACGCACGATGCCGAGCTCGGCGAACGCGCGCTCCACCGCGACCCGGTTGCCGAACCCGGTCTGCATGTCGACCCAGTCGTCGTCGGCCAGCTGGGCGAGCGAGACCGAGGAGGCGCCGGCCAGGGGATGCGAGCGGGGCAGCAGGGCGACGAACGGATAGCTCACCAGCGGCCAGCTGTCGAAAGCGGGCGACGGGGGCAGAGCCGTGAGCGCGAGGTCGAGGCGGCCGTGCACGAGGTCGTCGGCGAGTCCGGTCGACCCGGTCGGCGAGACGGTCAGCTGGAGATCGACTCGCGGGTGGCGCCGCCGGAAGCGGCCGAGCAAGCCGGGCAGGTCGAGCAGTTGCAGTGCGGCGAAAGTGCCGATGCGCACCCGGCCGCGGAATCCCGCGACCGACTCCGGAGCGGCCTCGCGCAGCACGGTCACCTCGTCGAGCACGCGCCGCGCCAGGGGAAGCAGCTCTTCTCCGGCAGGCAGCAGGCGAACGGCCTTGGTGCTGCGCTCGAAGAGGGTGACGCCGAGTTCGGACTCCAAACTGCGCAGCCCTGCCGAGACGGTGGACTGCGCCGCGTAGAGGCGGGCGGCGGCGCGGGTGACGTTGAGTTCGTCGGCGACGGCGACGAAGTACTCCAGCAGGCGCGTCTCCATGAACTGATCATAGATGAAACCGATGACAGTGTGCATCTAAACTCGTTGGACTCGATGACTGGGAGCGCGCATCATCGACTCATGACCATCACGTCCCTCCGCCCGCAAACCACTCCGCGGCCGGCCGCCGCCCGGCCGGCCTCGCGCCCGGGCTTCCGGCTCCCTCATCGCGCAGGATTCTGGGTGACGGCCGTCGCCTTCCTCGTGATGATGGCGTTCAACACCGTGCCGACCCCGCTCTACGCGCTCTACCAGCAGCGCGACGGATTCCCCACCGTGATGATCACGGTGGTGTTCGCGGCCTACTCGATCGGCGTGATGCTCGCGCTCTACCTCGCCGGTCACCTGAGCGACCGCTTGGGCCGGCGCCGCGTCATCCTGAGCTCGGTGCTGATCGAAGTGGTGGCCGCGGTGCTCTTCCTCCTCTGGCCCTCGGCCGTGGGGCTGGTGGTGGCGCGCTTCGTGGCCGGGCTCGGCATCGGGATGCTCACCGCCACCGCGACCGCGCACCTGGCCGATCTGCGGCGCATCAGCCATCCCGCCGCCACCATCGGCTTCGCCGCGACCATCGCGGGCGTGGCGAACATGGGCGGTCTTGCGCTCGGACCGCTGATCGGCGGGCTCTTCGCCGAGTGGGCCCCGCAGCCGCTCGTGGCGCCCTACCTCGCGTTCCTTGCCGCGCTGGTGGCGATCGGATTCGCCTACGCCTTCGTTCCCGAGACCGTGGAACGCGGCCGGGTGCACGGCCCGTACCGGCCGCAGCGTGTGCGGGTGCCGGCCGAGAGCCGCGGCGCCTACTGGGCGGCGGGTATCGGCGCCTTCGCGGCCTTCGCCGTCACCGGGCTGTTCGGTTCGGTGGCCCCCACCTTCCTCGCGCAGCTGCTGCACCAGAGCGACCACCTCGTCGCCGGGATCGTGTCGTTCTCGGTCTTCGGCGCCGCGGCGCTGGCCCAGGTGGTGTTCGCGCGGCTTTCGACGCGCACACAGCTGTGGATCGGCGTGCTGGCGATGGTGGCGGGCCTCCTCGCTCTCGGCGTCGCCGACCTCACCGCCTCGGCCGTGCTGTTCGTGGGCGGCGGAGTGGTGGCCGGCGCGGGCGTCGGTCTCGTCTTCCGCGGAGCACTCGCCACGGCCGGTTCGCTCGGCACCGCGGCGAACCGCAGCGAGATCACTGCAGGCATCTTCCTGCTCGCCTTCGCCGGCATGACCGTGCCGCCGCTGCTCGTGGGGGCTGCGCTGCTCGTGCTGCCGCTGGTGCCCGCGTTCCTCGGGTTCGTGGTGCTGGTGCTGGCGCTCATCGTGTGGGCGGGACCCTCGATGATCCGGGCCGTCGGCCGCTGAGGCCGGCCGCCGCGAACAGCGCGACCCCGATGCGACCGTCCTCGTGGCGCGAAGCCTAAGATGCCGTGCGGACGACGTCCTGAGCAAGGGAGATTCACCGTGGAGCAGGGTGGCCGGAAATGGGACTCCGCGAGTTCTCTGAGCGGGCTGTGGACCGCGGCTGCGCGTGCGAGGGAGTCCTCCCGCACCGATGCGCTGTTCGAAGACGACCTCGCAGGGGATCTGGCAGGAGAACAGGGATGGCTGCAGCTCGCGGCTCGTGAAGCAGACGGCATCGAGAATCCCTATCTGCCCGTTCGCACTCGCTTCTTCGATGACGTCATCCGTGCCACGGTGGGAACCGCGCACCAGGTCGTTCTCCTCGGCGCCGGGATGGACACGCGTGCTTTTCGCCTGAAGCTCCCGCCCCGCACGACGATCTTCGAAATCGACCGCGCTGAGGTGTTCGAGTACAAGGAACATGCCCTCGCCGGCACTCTCGCACCCGGTGAGCGTCGCGTGGTGCCGGCCGATCTTCGCGGGGAGTGGTTCACGGAGCTCACCCGGGCGGGCTTTCGCAGCACCGCTCCCACACTCTGGATTGCTGAGGGGCTCCTGTTCCATCTCCCGACGCCCGCGGTTCGAACGCTGCTGCGTCGGGCCGCGGAAGGCAGCGCGCCGGGCTCCGATTTCGTCGCCGATGTCTTCGGAACGGGGTTGCTGCGCCTTCCGTCGATGCGACCGCTCATCGACGCGAGGCGTGCGGCCGGCGCCGAGCCCCCGTTCTGCACAGACCAGCCACGCGAGCTCTTCGCCGACTGCGGATGGCCGGAGGTACAGGTCATCCCGGCCTTCCACATCGGCGCGCAACTGGGTAGGCGCACCCCGAGCGCGGAGCCCCTGACACCTCGTCCGAGCACGCTCACCAGCAGTTTCATCACTGCCCGCTCACCGAAAGACGAGCAGCCCGGGAATGACGAAACCCCCTGACTTCCGCCAATTACTGCGGAGTAGGGGGTTCATCTGTGGCGGTACCGGTGGGATTTGAACCCACGGTGGAGTCTCCCCCACACAACTTTTCGAGAGTTGCACCTTCGGCCGCTCGGACACGGTACCGCAGACGAGTGTACGCGAGCGCGGCCCGCCTCGCCAATCGAGCCGGCGCAGCGCCTCGCCGCGCCCGGAGTACCTAGGCTTGCCCTGTGGCCATCTCCCTCTCCGTGGTGATCCCGGCGCGTGACGACGCCCGGTTCCTGGAGCGCGCCCTCGAGTGCCTGGATGCACAGACCCGCCGCCCCGACGAGGTGATCGTGGTCGACAACGGCAGCACCGACGACACGGCAGCGGTGGCCAGGGCCCACGGAGCCCGCGTGCTGAGCGAACCGGTGCAGGGCATCCTGCGCGCGACCGCGGCCGGCTTCGACGCGGCGACCGGGGTCGTCCTCGCCCGCATCGACGCCGACTCGGCGCCACCCGCCGACTGGCTCGAACGGGTCGAGCACGCCTTCCTGAAACCGGACGCACCCACCTCCTACACCGGCCCCGGCGCCTTCTACGGCCTCTCGAGCGCGGGCGCGTGGGCCGGCCGCACCTTCTACCTCGGCGGCTACGTGACCTGGATGACGCTCTTTCTCGGCCATGCGCCCCTGTTCGGCTCCAACTTCGCGATGCGTCGCGACGCCTGGATGCGCATCCGCGACACCGTGCACCGCACCGACCGCCGCGTGCACGACGACCTCGACATCAGCTACCACCTGCTGCCCGACATGAGCGTGGAGTACGACCCGACGCTCGTGATGCCCATCTCGGGGAGGCCGTTCCACTCCCCGCGCGGCTTCCTGCGCCGCCTCGGCTGGGCGTTCCGCACGATCGGGGTGAACCTGCCCGGCCAGTGGCCGTGGCAGCGCTGGTCGCGCCGGCGGGCGACCGCCCGTCGCGCCGCCCGGTGAGCGTGCGGGCCTACCGGCCCTCGGCCTTGGCGAAGAGCGCCAGCAGGTCGCCCGAGAGCTCGTAGGGCGCATCCTCGCACGGACTGTGACCCGTGCGGTAGACACTGATCGACGCCCCGATGGCCTGGGCGAAGCGCCGGTGCCGGCCCAGCGGCCACAGGTCGTGCTCGCCCACCGCCACAGCCTTGGGCAAGGTCGCCGCCGCCAGCACCTGTTCGAAGTCGGGCGCGTGCATCATGATGTCCATGATGTCGCGGTGCGAGTCGCGCCGGGTGAGCTGGAAGCGGTCGCGCACGAACGCCAGCCGGCCCGGCTTCACGTGCAGCACGTTGCTCACCACGCCCCAGCGCATGAGCGTCGCGGCGACTCCTGGTGAGGCGAACCTCGAGATGGCGCCGATGCGGCTCACTCCGGCGAAGCTCTGCCCCGGGTCGGGCGGCGTTCCGAGCAGCGTGAGGCTCGAGACGAGCTCCGGATGCGCCACCACCACGGCCTCGGCCACCACCCCCGCGAAGGAGTAGCCGAGCAGGTGCACAGGCGTCGACCCTGCGGACAGGAACGCGACCATGTCGTCGACGAAGAGCTCGAGCGTGTAGTGCGGCTGCGGCGGCGACAGGTTCCACGGCCCCGCCGCGTGCGACTCGAACTGTCCGGCGAGGTCGTAGCTCTGCACGAAGTAGCCCGCCTCGGCGAGCACCGGCATGATGAAGTGGAAGTCCTCTTTCGACCCGGTCGCCCCGGCGACGAGCACGACCCGCGGATGCGCCGGGTCGCCGAGCGACACCGTCGCGAGCTCGCCGCTCGGCGCACGGAAGAGCGAGGTGACGGCCCCCTCGGGCGGAGTCACCCAGTCGATGTCAGGAAGGTTCTCGTCGCGGCTGACGGCCAGTCGCTTCGCCTCCGTAGCCGGGTCCAACACGCCCCCAACTTACCCCGCCGCACCCGCGAACCGTGGCATCCTGACCCCCAGGGAGGCCGCATGGCGCAGCACGACGCACGACGCATCGCGTGGGAGACCGCCACGTCGATCCCGCTGGTGGTGCTCTCGGTGGTGTTCATCGTCGCGTACTCGGTGCAGATCCTCACGCCACAGATGGACCCCGCCGGAACGGCCGCCCTCAACGTGGTGATCTTCGTGGTCTGGCTGAGCTTCGCCACCGACTACGTCGTGCGGCTGAGCCTCGCCGCCCACAAGTGGGCCTTCGTGCGCTCGACGCCGATCGTGCTGCTCTCGGTGCTCGTTCCCGTGTTCCGCCCGTTCCTCCTGCTCACCCGCCTCCGCGACATCCCCTACTTCCGTCGCAGCAGCGGCAACGCGGTGCGTTTCACGATCGTCATCTACGCAGCCCTGTTCGTGGTGCTCTTCATCTACTCGCTCTCGCTCGCCGAGTACGCCGCCGAACGGGATGCGCCGGGCGCCACGATCGTGAGCTTCGGCGACGCCGTGTGGTGGGCCTGCGTGACCATGACCACCGTGGGCTACGGCGACTACACGCCCGTCACCATCCTCGGCCGGGTGATCGCGGTGGTGCTGATGTTCGGCGGGGTCGCCATCCTCGGCGTGGCCACGGCCACGATCGTGTCGTTCCTCAATGAGAAGATCGGGCGCCCACGGCACGACCAGGCTGGGCACTGACCGATGCACGACCCCCGAATTGGGGGTGTCGATCCGCTCCGGGTGCGTTCAGACTCGATCTTCAGCCCGACTCGCGGGCGGAAGTTCGCCTCCCGTTCAGATTCGCGTGATTGGGTCGAACCAGCACCACGGACGGGTCGCAACCCCTGAGGCCCGCACCTCACCCGAATGGAACTCCTGTGAGTAACCGAACGGCCGAGTACCCGAGGCCGAACCACTTCCTCCTGCACCTCAGCGACACGCACCTGCTGGCGGGAGGCGGAAAGCTCTACGACACCGTCGACAGCGAGAGCCACCTGCGCGAGGTGTTCGCCGAGCTGGAGGCATCCGGGGGCCACCCCGAGGCCATCATCTTCACCGGCGACCTGGCCGACAAGGGCGAACCGGATGCCTACGCCCGGCTCCGCGCGATCGTCGAGCCGGCCGCCGCGCGGCTCGGCGCCCAGGTGATCTGGGTGATGGGCAACCACGACGACCGCGCCTCGTTCCGTGAGGGCCTGTTCGGCGAGGTGCCGACCGACCGCGCCGTCGACCGCGTCTACGACGTCAACGGCCTGCGTGTGATCACGCTCGACTCCACCGTTCCCGGCCACCACTACGGCGAGATCACGGGCGATCAGCTCGACTGGCTCGCCGAGGAGCTCGCCTTCCCCGCTCCGCACGGCACCATCCTCGCCCTGCACCATCCTCCGGTGCCGAGCGTGCTCGATCTCGCCGTGGCCGTGGAGCTGCGCGACCAGAAGAACCTCGCCGAGGTGCTCGAGGGCTCCGACGTGCGCTCCATCATCGCCGGGCACCTGCACTACTCCACCAACGCGACCTTCGCCGGCATCCCGGTCTCGGTCGCGAGCGCCACCTGCTACACGCAGGACCTCAACGTGGAGACGGGCGGCACCAAGGGCCGCGCGGGCGCCCAGGCGTTCAACCTCGTGCACGTGTACGAGAACACGGTGCTGCACTCGGTGGTGCCGGTCGGCACCTACCCCACCCTCGACTACATCACGGCCGAGGAGACCCGTCGCCGCCTCGCGGCCGACGGGATCGTGATCGCCGACGCCGTCAGCCCGCGGGTCTCTCCTGAGCCGCCGATGACGATGCCGATCCTGCTGCCGACTGGCGTGTGACGCCGCTCTCGGCCACCGGCTTCTCCCACGGCGCCGGGAACGGGAAGTAGCGCTCGAGGAACGCGATGACCGCGGTCGTGCGCTCCTCCACGCCGATCTCGGGCTTCGAGCCGTCGTTGAGGCAGAACATGTCCATCGAGCGCTTCTTGAGCAGCACGTCCATCTCTTTGAGTGCGGACTTCAGCGTGGTCTCGATGTACTTGACCTTCGCATCCGTCTGCACCACGGCCCGGCCGGTCATCAGCGCGTAGTAGTGGTAGAACGAGTTGGTCACCGAGATGTCGGTGGCCGAGCGGAACGGGCTCGCCGCGGTGCGCGCGAACTCCGCCGGGAACTGCTGCTCCATCTCGAACAGCACGCTCTTGCGCAACGGTGCCGCGCAGTGCTCGAGGTGGCGGGTGGTGACCCGGCCGAAGCGCTGCTGCAGCAGCTCGCGGTTCACCCGGGCGGCGTTCTCGAAACCGCTGCGGTGCAGCGCGTTCGGGCCGAGCCCGATGCGCGTGGAGGCCTCGACGAACTTGCTGATGCCGCCGGGCGAGAAGAAGAGGTCGGGCCGCACCGGGCGGCCGAAGAACATGTCGTCGTTGGAGTAGAGGAAGTGCTCCGAGAGGTCGGGGATGCGGTGCAGCTGTGCTTCGACGGCGTGCGAGTTGTGCGTGGGGAGGTCTCCGAGGTTCTTGAAGAACGCCTCGCTCGGCATGATGGTGACCCGCGGGTCGTCGGCCAGCCAGGCGGGCCGCGGAGAGTCGGTGGCGATGAAGATGCGACGAACCCACGGAGCGAACAGGTAGACGCTCCGCAGCGCGTACTTCAGCTCGTCGATCTGGCGGTAGCGCGCCTCGGAGTCGTCGCCCTCCCCCACCACATAACTCGCCATGCGCTTGGCCCGAGCCCGCTGGAACTCGATCGCGGTGCCGTCGACCCAGGAGAACACCATGTCGATCTCGAAGCCGATGTCGCTCGCCAGCTCGTGGAACATGCCCTCGAGCGTGGTCCAGGTGCGGCCGTAGAGGTCGACGGTGGTCTCCACCATCTCCTCGCGCGGAATGGTGCGCCGGGTGAGCGAGTTCTCGAGGGGGGCTTCGACGACGTCGCCCTCCTCGCGCCAGAACTCCAGCTGCACGGCCGACTCGGCGCCGTAGCGCAGGCGGCCGATGGGCTCGATGCGCGGGCGGTAGAGCCGCACCACGCGCGCCTTCGGGTCACGCGTCAGCTTGCCGTCGGCCACGAGAAGAGCGGGGGCGCCGGGTGCCTTGGCGTAGAACGGCTCGCTCGCCATGGCCTCGAACAGCGCCGCCTTGGCGCGCTTGCGGTCGGCCCAGCGCACCGCGATGACGGGGCGCTCGTCGTTGCCGCGCACGAGCAGGAACCGCACGTGGGCGCCGTCGAGGGCATCCGCGATGAAGAAGAGGTCTTCGATCATCGACTCGCGCGGCGTCGTGTGGCCGTTGAGAAGGGTCAGCTGGCCCTTGCGCAGCACCAGGTCGTCGCGATCGAGGGCGATGGGATGCGCCGAGGCGACTCGTAGCACCGATTCGAGGTGCGGGGCTCCGGACACGTCATCGCTCAAAGTCGCCTCCTCGTAGGTTCTGCGTGGGTGGGGTGCTGGTGGTGCTCGTGCTCCTGCCGTCGTCGCCAGTCGAGGGTCCAGTGCCCCTATTTTACGCCGATGTCACCCGGACGGGTTACCAGCGGATGCCGCACCCGCTCGAGGCCTCCCGCTCAGAGGGCGCGCATCCGGTTGTTGCGGGCGTCGTGGGTGAGTTCGGCGAGGCCGAGCTCTTCGAGCAGCGGCGGCAGGTACATGCCGAAACGGCCGCGGTAGCCCTTGCGCAGGCCGTACCAGCCGCCGACCGGGTTGTCCTCGGAGCGCCCCCAGGCCTCCACCGAACCGGCCGGGGCGGGCTTCTGCTCGTCGGCGGCGCCGAGCGGCACCCATCCGTCGTTCTCGGTCTGCGTCTTCAGCCAGGCGTGCAGCTCGTCGATGGCGCGCGCCTGGTAGGTGAGTTTCGTGGAGCCGACCTGGCAGACCAGGATGGGCGGGTCGACGGTGTCGTCGCGGTGCATCGTGTAGGCGGAGGAGCCGGGAGGCGTCTTCAGCTCCCAGGGCTCGGCAGGGGTTCCGGAGGTCATGGTCGCATTGTCCTCCCTGAGGACCAAAGACCCTAGCGATCGGCGAATGCCCGCGTGTTAGCCTTGCCTAAGTAGGGCATGGAAAACGCGCTTGCCTTCTGACCGAAAGGGTTCATTTCGCGATGAGCTACATCCGTTCCCAGGCCTTCGAGGAGACCGGCTACGTCGTCCTCGACCGGTACGACCAGGAGTCCGACCCGAAGGAGTGGCTCGACCTCGAGTACGTCGACTGGAAGTCGTCGGGCGACACGCGATTCGCCCCGCTCGCGAGCGCGTTCGGCGAGATGGAGTGCAACGGATTCTGGAACCACACCCCGCCGCGCACCGACAAGGACGGCGTGTGGGTGGAGGCGAACGTCTCCAAGGCGCCGCACCTCAAGGCCCGGGCCGAGGAGCCCGGCGCGAACATCGGCCGCTGCCGCGTGATCGAGCTGCAGCCCAACGACTACGCCGAGGCGCTCTACAACCTGCATCAGGACGACAACAACCGCCTGAACCCCGACGGCACGGGCTGGATCGTGCGCGGTTTCTTCAACCTCTCCGACGACAAGGACTCCTGCATCATCCTGCGGGAAGACCGCTTCGACCCCGAGACCGAGGTGCGCATCGCGCTGCCGGCCGGGGCGCAGCTCATCGTCGACACCCAGCGCTTCTGGCACGCCGTGTGGCAGAAGGGGCCCGAGCCCCGTTACTGCCTCATCACCTCGTGGGAGTCGGGGCCCGCCCTCGACGCCTACATCGAGAAGTACCACGGCGACCCGCACGCCGCGAGCCTGCCGCTGGACCCCGCCTTCGTGGAGGAGGCGCAGGCCCAGGTGCGCCGCCGCCTCGCCGAGCGCGCCGCCATCCTGGCCGCCAAGGGCAAGGCCGACCACGGGCCGGTCGACCCCGAAGCCTGATCCCGGCGCTCGTTCGGCGGGACCTTCGGCCCTGAGGCCGGGCCTCCGGCATGCCTAACGTCGGAGCATGAGCACTCGCCCCTCCAGCAGTGTCGCGCTCCTCGTCGTCGCCGCCTTCAACGCGCTCTCCGCGATCGGAGGAGGCATCGGGCTGATCGCCACGAACGGCATGGGCGCGCCCGTCTCGTGGCTCGACGGCACAGCCTTCGACTCCTACCTCGTTCCGGGCCTCGTGCTGCTGGTCGTGGTGGGCGGCACCCAGCTCCTCGCTCTCGTGCTGCAGTGGCGTCGTCATCGCCTCGCGCTCGTGGCCTCGGCCGTCGCCGGCTTCGGCATCGTCATCTGGATCCACGTCGAAGTGGCCCTCCTCCCCGGCTACTCCTTCTTGCAGACCCTCTACTTCGCCACCGGGCTCCTGCAGCTCGCGCTGGTGCTGCTGCAGCTCGGCCTCCTCAGCCCCGCCCAGGTACGGCGTGGCTAGAGTTGAGGTGACGCGCACGCGACGTGCCCGCGCCGCCCGAGGAGGATCCGTTGCCCGAGGAGGATCCGTTGCCCGACACCGATCCGCTCTCGTTCCCCGACGGCCCGCGCTCCGAACTCGACCGGGCGCTGCGCGAGCTCGTCGAGCGGGCCGGTGACGTCATGACCACGCAAGGCCGCCTGCGCGCCCTGCTGCGCGCCACCCAGGTGGTGGCCGAGGAGCTCGACCTGCCCGTGGTGTTGCAGCGCATCGTCGACGCGGCGGTGGAGCTGGTCGACGCCGAGTACGGCGCCATCGGTGTGATCGCGCCGCACGGCGGCGGGCTCGAGGAGTTCATCTACGTCGGGATGACGCCGCAGCAGAAGGCCACCATCGGCGAGCTCCCCGAGGGGCACGGCCTGCTCGGCGCGCTCATCGCCGACCCCCATCCCATCCGTCTCACGCACCTCTCGGCCGACGGGCGCTCCTCGGGCTTCCCGGCCGGGCATCCCGAGATGGACAGCTTCCTCGGCGTGCCGATCCGCGTGCGCGACACCGTGTTCGGCAACCTCTACCTCACCAACCAGCGTGGTGGTACCTTCTCCGCCGAGGACGAGCAGCTCGTCTCCGCCCTCGCCGCCACCGCCGGCTCGGCCGTCGAGAACGCCCGCCTGTTCGCGGAGGCGCGCATGCGCGAAAGCTGGATGACGGCCTCCGCCGAGATCTCCTCGGTCATCCTGTCCGCCGGACGTGACGCGGGCCTCGAGGCGCTCACCGCGCAGGTTCTCCGGCTTGCCGGCGCCGGCCGGGTGACGGTGGTGCTGCCGACGCCCGACCCGGAGCTGTTGCAGGTGGCGGCGAGCGCCGAGCCGGCCGACCGTGAGGGCGCGTCCGGAGCCGGCTCGCACGGGGGCGGCACCACAGCGAACGGTCCCGCCGGGAGCAGCGCAGACGCGGGCGGCGAGCTGGGCGCCAGCGGAACGGCCGCCGCCGAGGTGCTCGCCCACGGTGTCTCGCGCGCGGCCGGGCCGCTGCTGTTCGGACGGCATGCCGCAGCGATCGGAGACGAGGACAGCCGAAGTGCCGGCCACACGCCGCAGCCCGACACGGACCAGCGAGGCGACGCCTCCCCGCAACCGGGCACCGCCCGCCAGCCTGGCGCCACGCATCGTCACGCGCTGCCCGGCGACGCCGTCTACGCGCCCGCCGACGAGCAGACGACCTTCGCCGCCGAGTCGCCCGACCCGATGGCGCTCCGCGACGACCGCCGGAGCGGGCCACTGCTCGCGGTGCCGCTCAGCGCATCCGGAACCACCTGGGGCGTGATCGTGATCGCCCGTGCGCCCGGAGCACGGCGATTCACCGCCGCCGAGCAGGAGATCGCCGACGACCTCGCCGGCCGCGCGGGCCTCGCGTTCGAGGTGGCGCAGGCCCGAGAAGACCACCAGCGGATGCTGCTGGTCGAGGACCGCAGCCGCATCTCGCGCGACCTGCACGACCACGTCGTGCAGCAGCTCTTCGGCACCGGGATGCAGCTTCAGGCCCTCGTGCGGCGGCTCGGCGCCGGCGAGGAACCCGACACCGAGGCCGCAGCCGACGCCGTCTCCACCGCGGTGGCCCAGATCGACGACAGCATCGCTCAGATCCGCACCGTCATCTTCGCCCTCGAGTCCTCCGGCAGCGAAGAACAGCCGACTACGCGCCGGCGCCTGCTCGACCTCACCGATCAGGCCTCCGCCGCACTGGTGCGCCGGCCGGCCGTGAGCTTCACCGGGCCGGTCGATCTCGTGGTGACGGGCGGCCTCGCCGACGACGTCGCCGCGGTGGTGCGCGAGTGCGTCACGAACGTGGTGAAGCACGCGTCGGCCACCCGCGTTTCGCTCGACGTGACGGCCGCCGACGGGCGGGTGGTGGTGACGGTGTCCGACGACGGCATCGGCCTGCTGCCGGCCGGAGAGAACGGCGGCCGGCGCAGCGGCCTGCGCAACCTCGAGCAGCGGGCGGTGCGCCGGGAGGGTTCGCTCACCGTCGACTCGACGCCCGGCCGCACCTCGGTGCGCTGGAGCGTTCCCTTCCCCGAATTCGACGACGAGGAGTCCCGATGATCCGGCTGTTCCTGGTGGACGACCACGAGATCGTGCGTCGCGGCGTCGCCGAGCTGCTCGGCGCCGAACCCGACATCGAGGTGGTGGGTGAGGCGGCCTCCGCGGGCGAGGCGCTCGGGCGCATCCAGGCCACCGCCCCCGACGTCGCCCTGCTCGACGTGCGCCTGCCCGACGGCAGCGGCATCGACCTCTGCCGGCAGCTGCTCTCGCGCCCCGGCGCCGCCGGCCCCCGCACACCCGCCCGACTGCGCTGCTTGATGCTCACCGCCTACGATGACGACGACGCGCTGCTCGCCGCGGTCATGGCCGGCGCATCCGGCTACGTGCTGAAAGACGTGCGCGGCACGCGGCTGGCCGACTCGGTGCGCGCGGTCGCCTCCGGCCGTTCGCTGATGGACCCGGCGCTCACCCGCCGGGTGGCCGAGCGGATGCGCGCCCGTTCCGGCGAGACCGACCCCCGGTTCGCGTCGCTCGGCCTTCGCGAACGGCAGATCCTCGCGCTCATCGCCGACGGGATGACGAACCGGCAGATCGGCGAGCAGCTCTCGCTCGCCGAGAAGACCGTGAAGAACTACGTCTCCTCGCTGCTGTCGAAGCTCGGCCTCGAGCGCCGCACGCAGGCCGCCGTGTTCGAGCTCGAGCACCGCCGCCCGAGCTAGCTCCGGGTCGGCGGCGGGGCGCGCAACAGTTCACGGGACCTTAGGCCCTGTCGAGCGCTCCCGCCGCACGGGAGCATCGTGCTCGTGAACGATTTCCTCGATCCACTCCTGCTCTCGCGGTGGCAATTCGGTCTCACGACCATCTACCACTTCCTCTTCGTGCCGCTCACGATCGGCATGGCCACCACGACCGCCATCTTCCAGACGGCGTGGGTGCGCACCGGCAAGGCGAAGTATCTGCAGATCACGCGCTTCGTGGGCAAGCTCTTCCTGATCAACTTCGCCATGGGCGTCGTCACCGGCATCGTGCAGGAGTTCCAGTTCGGCATGAACTGGTCGGACTACTCGCGCTTCGTCGGCGACGTCTTCGGCGCTCCTCTGGCGATGGAGGGCCTGCTCGCCTTCTTCCTCGAGGCCACCTTCATCGGCCTGTGGATCTTCGGCTGGGACAAGCTGCCGAAGAAGCTGCACCTGGCCACCATCTGGCTCACCGCCGTCGCCACGGTGCTCTCGGCGTTCTTCATCATCGCGGCGAACGCGTTCATGCAGAACCCGGTGGGCTACGAGATCAACGCCGCCAAGGGGCGGGCCGAGCTCACCGACATCTGGGCGGTCGTCACGAACAAGGTGGCGCTCGCCGCGTTCCCGCACACCATCGCCGCCTGCTTCATGGTGAGTGCGGGGCTCCTCATCGCGGTGGCCTGCTACCACCTGTACCGCAACCAGCACCTCGAGACGATGCGCCCGCTGCTGAAGTTCAGCATGTGGACGATGGTGGGCGCCGGCATCCTGACCATCCTCACCGGTGACCAGCTCGGGCTCGCCATGGTACAGACGCAGCCCATGAAGATGGCGGCGGCGGAGGCGCTGTACCACACGTCGACCGGGGCGGATGCCTCGTTCTCGATCTTCACGCTCGGCACACCCGACGGGGTGAACGAGCTGTTCAGCATCCGCATCCCCTACCTGCTCTCGTTCCTCTCGACGCACACCTTCACCGGAACGGTGGAGGGCATCAACGAGCTGCAGGCCCAGTACGTGCAGCTCTACGGGCCCGGCGACTACACGCCCACCATCTGGATCACCTATTGGGCCTTCCGCTGGATGATCGGTCTCGGCCTCGTGTCGATCCTCATGTCGGCCGCCGGCCTCTGGATCACCCGCAAGGGCCGCGAACCGAAGCGCCGCTGGCTCTACCGGGTGGCGATCTGGACGTTCCCGCTGCCGCTGGCCGCGATGATCGTGGGCTGGATCTTCACCGAGATGGGCCGGCAGCCCTGGATCGTGTTCAGCCTGCTCAAGACGCAGGACGCGGTCTCGCCGGGGGTCACCGGCACCGAGGTGCTCATCTCGCTCATCGCCTTCACCGCCGTCTACGGCGCCCTCGCCGTGGTGGAGTTCGGCCTCATCAAGCGCACCGCCCAGAAGGGGCCGGAGCCGATCGAGCTCGATGCCCCGGATGACACCGCAAGCCGCCCCGTCGTCACCACCACGGTCTACTAGGAGACTCCGATGGATCTTCCCACTCTCTGGTTCTTCATCGTCGGCTTCTTCTTCGTCGGCTACTTCGTGCTCGACGGATTCGACTTCGGCGTCGGCATGTCCTTGCCCTTCCTCGGCAAGGACGACACCGACCGCCGCGTGCTCATCAACACCATCGGCCCGGTCTGGGATCTCAACGAGACCTGGGTGATCGTGGCCGGCGCCGCCCTCTTCGCCGCCTTCCCCGAGTGGTACGCCACCCTGTTCAGCGGCTTCTACCTGGCGCTGCTGCTCATCCTGCTGGCCCTCATCGTGCGCGGCGTCTCGTTCGAGTACCGCCACCAGGGCTCGAGTTCGCGCTGGAAGGCCTGGTTCGACGGGATGATCGTGGTCGGCTCGGCCGTGCCCGCACTGCTCTGGGGCGTGGCCTTCGCGAACATCGTGCAGGGCGTGCCGCTGGATGCGGGCCACAACTACACGGGCACCCTCTTCGACCTGCTCAACCCCTACGGCCTGCTGGGCGGTCTCACCACCCTGCTGCTCTTCTTCACCCACGGAGTCGTCTTCGTGGCCCTGAAGACCGAGGGCGAGCTGCGCGAGAGGGCACGCAGGCTGGCCATCCGGGCGGGCGTGCTCACCATCGTGGTGGCCGCGGTGTTCCTGGTCTGGACGAACCTCGCCTTCGGCGGCGTCGCATCCTGGATCCTCGCCGCCCTGGCCGCGGTGGTGCTGATCGCCTCGGTGCTCTCGACGGTGCGCGGAGCCGACCGGCTCGCCTTCGGGCTCACCGCCGCAACCATCGGCCTCGCCGTGCTGAGCCTGTTCATGGCGCTCTTCCCGAACGTGATGCCGGCGTCGAACGACCCCGCCAACTCGCTCACCATCGCCAACGCGTCGAGCACGCCCTACACGCTCACGGTGATGAGCTGGGTGGCCCTCTGCGCGATCCCGCTCGTGCTGGTCTACCAAGGCTGGACGTACTGGGTGTTCCGCAAGCGCGTCACCCGGGCGCACATCGACGCCGCACCGGTGCACTAGACCCCGGCCGGACGTGCGGGGAGTGCGCGTCCGGCCGGCCCTTGTGCAGAACCCCGGTTCTGCACAGCTCGGGCGCGCGACGAACGGATGTCGGCGGCCGGCTCTACGCTGAATCCCATGGCCACCAGATCCTTCACCGCGTACCGCTGCACCGAGTGCGGCTGGCAGACGGCGAAGTGGGTGGGCCGCTGCGGCGAGTGCCAGTCGTGGGGCACCGTGGTCTCGGCGGCCGAGAACGAGGGCATCAGCCGCGCGGTGAAGGCGACCGTCCTCGACGCGGCGCGCATCGCCCGGCCGATCACCGAGATCTCCTCCGACGTGGCCTCGCACTGGGCCACGGGCATCGGGGAGTTCGACCGCGTGCTCGGCGGCGGGCTCGTGCCGGGCGCCGCCATCCTGCTCTCGGGCGAGCCCGGCGTCGGCAAGTCGACGCTGCTGCTCGAAGTGGCCGCGAAGGCCGCGGAGGAGCACCTGCGCGTGCTCTACGTCTCGGCCGAGGAGTCGGTGTCGCAGGTGAAGCTCCGCGCCGAGCGCACGCACTCCCTCTCCCCCACCCTCATGCTCGCGGCCGAGACCGATCTCGCGACCGTGCTCGGGCAGATCGACGCGGTTCAGCCGCATCTCGTCATCGTCGACTCCGTGCAGACGGTCTCCTCGTCGTCGCTGGACAGCGCCGCCGGTTCCCCCACTCAGGTGCGCGAGGTGGCCTCCTCGCTCATCCGCGTGGCCAAGGAGCGTTCGCTGCCCGTGCTGCTCGTGGGTCACGTCACGAAAGACGGCTCCATCGCCGGGCCCCGGGTGCTCGAGCACCTCGTCGACGTGGTGTGCCAGTTCGAGGGCGACCGGCAGACCTCGCTGCGCTTCGTGCGCGCGCTCAAGAACCGCTTCGGGCCGACCGACGAGGTGGGCTGCTTCGAGATGACGGCCGACGGCATCGCCGAGGTGCCCGACCCCAGCGGGCTGTTCCTCTCCCGGGGGTCGGACGCGGTGTCGGGCACCTGCGTGACCGTCGCGCTCGAGGGCCGGCGCGCGCTCCCGGTGGAGGTGCAGGCGCTCGTGGTCTCGACACCCTCGCCCAACCCGCGCCGGGTCACCAACGGGGTCGACTCCTCCCGGGTGGCGATGATCCTCGCCGTGCTCGAACGACGGGCCCGCATCAAGCTCAGCGAGCAGGACGTCTACGTGTCCACCGTCGGCGGCGTGAAACTCACCGAACCCGGGGCCGACCTGGCCATCGCGCTGGCGCTCGCCTCCGCCGCGAACGACCGCCCGCTGCCGCACGACCTGGCGGCGTTCGGCGAGATCAGCCTCGCGGGCGAGGTGCGGCCGGTCTCGTCGAGCCGGGTTCGTGCATCCGAGGCGCGCCGGCTGGGCTTCACGCGCATCATCGACGACGAGGTGCAGCAGCTGGTGCGAGCGCTCGGCCGGGCCTTCGGCTAGATCGCACCCCTCACGCGAGCCGTCGAGAATACGTCGAAAGCGGCTTGGATTGACGTGCTTGTGACGGCTCGGGGGATGGGGCCGTCCTCACGGGCTCAGGGAAGGGCGCGAAGGGCGTCAGCGAAGCGGGCAGCCGCGAGAGCAGGGGCGGCACGGGCGGCGAAGTCGCGCGCGGCGGCCCTTGCCTCCGGGCCCTCCGCCGCGATGCCGTCGAGGGCGGCCACGAGGTCGACGGGCTCCTCGAAGTCGACTGGATGCACCCATGGCTCCTCGAACAGATATCCGAGCGAGGGCAGGGCCGACAGCAGCACCGGCACACCGAAGGTCGCCGCGAGATACACCAGGCTCGGGTTCAACGCGGCCCGGTAGGGCAGCAGCACGGCGTCGGCGGAGCGGAACCAGTACTGCGTGTCGTCGGAGGGCACGTAGCGCAGGAACGGTTTCACGCCCTCGAAGTCGAACAGGGCGCGCAGCTCGTCGTCGGTGAAACCGGGGCCGATCTCGCCCGCCACGAGCAGCACCAGGTCCGGCCGGCGGGCGTAGGCCCGCACCACGTCGTCGAGCACGCGCTCGACACCCTTGTAGGGGCGGATCGTGCCGAAGAGCAGCAGCACCTCGGCACCGGGGGCGATGCCGAGCATCCGGCGGGCCTCGTCGCGATCGACCGTGTCGGCGAAGAGTCCACGGTAGCTCGGGTGCGGCTGCACCACCGTCTTCGCCTCCGGCAGCGGGTAGTCGCCGGCCACGAGGGCGCTCGTCTGCGGGTTGAGAGTGATCACGAGGGCGGCGCGCTGCACGATGCCGCGCGAGAGGCGCAGCTCGGCCTCGCGGAAGCGCAGCTCGTGCGGCAGGGTGTTGTGCACCGTCCAGACGAGGGTGCCTCCGCGCGCGATGAAGTCGTCGAGGGCGGCGAGGAAGGCGTCAACGGCGGCCTCGGCCTCCTCCGCCGTCTCGGCGGCGTACTGCACGATCGGGGCGGTCCAGTTGAGATGCAGGATGCGCTCGGTCGCGCCGTTCCCGCCGCTGGCGGCCGCTCCGTCGCTCGCCGCAAGCTCGGCGGTGACGGCCAGCTCGGCGAACAAATCTGCCACGGTGCCGGGTGCCACGAGTGTGAAGTCGGGCCCGAGGTCGCCGTAGACGATCGACTGGAACGGATTGTTCGGGTAGTACGGATAAGCGATCACCGTGCGCGGAAGCACGTCAGGCTGACCACCGAACGGGTGCCGCAGCGCAGCCAGCACGCGATGCGGGAGACTTTCGTGCGGGAGCTCACCGGGGTCGACAGCGGTCTCACCTCCCGGCGTGCCGTCGGTGCCGGGCGTGGCGTCGGCATCGGGCGCCGCGCCGGCGGCATCGCCCGCAGCGGCACGCTCGGCGCGGTGGCGGGCCAGCGAGGGACCGAGAACGCCGACGCGCGGACCTGAGGCGATGTCAGCCAGGTCGAGCAGCAGCAGGCGCTCCTCCTCGGTGCGGCGCTGCCACTCGTGCTCCGGCACGAGCTCGAGCACCCGTCGGGCGTACCGGCGGAGAGCGGCCACCGTCTCGTCGGGGTCGGCCGCGGGTCGCGCATCCTGAACCGAAGCCCAGTAGGTGGCGGCCTCGAGCAGCCGGCCGCCGCCGTCGCGCACCGCCTCCGTCGCGGCTCGTGCGCCCGCGCCGGGACCGGCGAGCGCCGCCGCCTCGAGCGCGGCGGCGTGCTCGGCCACCCAGTGCGCGGGGTCGGCCTCCGCGGCAGGCGTGATCGCCGGTTCGGGCACGGCCGCCACCTCCTCGTCCGTCTCGTCCTCGGAATGGATGGTGCCCCCCACGCTATTGCACGCGCGTCGGTCTCGCGCGGAGCCGCTCAGACGTGGGGTACGAAAGCCTGCCAGGCGAGCCGGCGGGACGCCCGCGGGTCGTTCTCGACCCGGTCGGTGGTGTCGAAGATCAGGGTGGCGCGGTCGGTCTCGTCGTAGGGCGGCCAGGCCTCGTCGTCGACGCGGCCGTCGCGCGCGAACGAGAGCCAGTGGGCGCGCATCCGCCGGCTCGTGGCGAGGAACGCTCGGCGGCCGCCGAGGGAGGTCATGGTGCGGCCGAACCAGCTGTGCATCCGGTCGAAGATGGCGTAGAGCTCGAGCCCGTGCGTCGCGTCGAAGCCGGCGAGGCGCACGAGCCGCGGCGCGATGTCGAAGCGGTAGAAGTGCACGGGTTGGTAGCGGGAGTGCCGCTCGGCCACCTTGACCGTGGGGTACCAGAAGGCGTAGTCGCCGCCGAAGTCGGCCGCGGGGCGCTTGGCGGGCAGCCCCGGGTACTCGGCCTTGATGGCCTTGCGCGCGCCCTTCTTGGTGCGGGCGAAGATGGCGCGGATGCGCTTCGGCGTGGTGGCGAGGATGTCGAGGCGGCCCGTGAAGAGGGAACCCTCGCGGTCGTTCGTGCCGATGAGGAGGGGAACCGGATGCGCCCGCCCCTCCTTGAAGGCGTCGAGCGGGCGTTCGGGCAGGAAGTCGCCGTCGATCACCGGGGAGAGCACGATCGTGCCGGGGTGGGCATCCGGAGTGCGCAGCGTGAGTGCGACGCACGCCTCGACGAGCTCACTCGCCGCGGCGTCGGCGAGCACGCGACCGGCGATGTCGTCGGAGGTGGATTCCACGCCGTCGGTGTCGATGGACTCGGTGAGGAGTTCCACGAACTCCCCGGCCCAGAGCGCCGCCATCTCGGGCAGGTAGATGGCGTTCGGCGGTGAGCTCTGGGCGATGGCGCGTGCGAAGAGGCCGGTGGCGGCAGGGGTGGTCATGAGCGTCGTGACGGCGTTGGCACCGGCCGACTCGCCGAACAGGGTGACGTTGCCCGGGTCGCCGCCGAAGGCCGCGATGTTGTCGCGCACCCATTCGAGGGCGGCCACCTGGTCGCGCAGGCCCAGGTTCGACTCGAGCGGTCGCTCGGGCGTGGAGTAGCGGGTGAAGTCGAGGTAGCCGAGCGGCCCCAGTCGGTAGTTGAAGCTCACATAGACCACGTCGCCCTCGCGCACGAGGGTCTCGCCGTTGCGCGGATACTCGGCCGAGGAGCCCACGCTGTAGGCGCCCCCGTGCACGAACACCATGACGGGCAGGCGCACCGCGGGGCTCGCGGGCCGGATGACGTTGATGGTGAGGCAGTCCTCCGACATCGGCGTGGAGCGGGAGGCGCCGATGAAGTTGCCGTCGCGCGACTGCATCGAGATGGGCCCGAACTCGGCGGCGTCGCGCACGCCCTCCCAGGGCAGCACGGGCTGCGGGGCACGGAACCGCAGCGAACCGATGGGCGGGGCGGCGTACGGGATGCCGCGCCAGGTCTCGAGGCGGCGGCGCATCCGGCCCCGCACGGTGCCCCCGGTCACCTCCACGTCGAGGGAGGAATCGCTGGAGCGCGGGCGCCGGTTCGTCGCGCGGGTCTCGCGCGGGTCGCGCGTGGGAGCGGTCACGCCCGAATGGTAGCGCGACGGGGTGAACGCCAGCAGACGATGCGCGTCAGCTCAGGATGAACTGCTGCGAGTTCGTGGAATCGATGCCGGCCACGCGCACGTTGAGGTGGTAGGAGGCGCCACCGGCCGGCACCTGCGGCAGGTCGGTGGACGCGCAGGTCGACGTGGAGGAGCGCGTGCGGTTCCAGGTGAACGGCGTCGAGGTGACGGCCACGCCCGGTTCGAGCACGGCCTCGGTGTCGGAGGGGTTCGTCTGGCAGTCGGTGGAGACCCAGTAGGTCTCGGTGCCGCTCGTGATGGTGTAGATCTGCTGGGAGGTTCCCGCGTTGATCTTGCAGGGCTCCGAGCCCGTGTTGGTGATGCTGAACGAGAGCTGCGGCATCACGCCGGCGGCGTAGGTGGTGGCGTCGGTGACCGGTACCACCGAGATGTTGCCGCCGGCACAGTCGGCCACGGTGCCGGGCGGGGTGGTCGAGGAGGTGTCGACGGTGCCGGGCGTCGAAGTGGCGGCCGGGTCTGCGGGAGGCGCGGCAGCATCCGTCGCCGAGTCGCTCGGCGCCGGGGTGGTGGCCGCGTTCGGGTCGGCCGCGCCGGAACCCGGCCGCACCACGATCAGCACGACGATGGCGATGATCGCCACGAGCACGAGAAGAACGACCAGCCGACGGCGCCAGTAGACCTTCTTGGGCTGAGGCCCGACCGGATGCCTGATCGTCGACATGCCCTCAGGGTAACGACCGGATGCCCGACTACGCGGTCACACCGCCGTGAGTCGCGAGTCCGAATGCTTCGAGTTCGCTGTCATCGAGCAGGCGCGAGCGGATCATGAACCGCTTGCCCTCCGGCGCCTCGATCGAGAATCCGCTCCCGCGGCCGTCGACCAGGTCGATGGTGAGGAAGGTGTACTTCCAGTACTCGAACTGCGAACGCGACATGTAGACCTCGACGGGGTACATGCCGTCGACGTGCAGCGTGCCGATCAGGATGTCGGAGGCGCCCACCCGGAACATGCCGACCGGATAGCACATCGGCGACGAGCCGTCGCAGCAGCCGCCCGACTGGTGGAACATCAGCTGGCCGTAGGTGGCGGCCAGGTGCCGCAGCATGTCCGCTGCGGCACCCGTCACATCCACCCGGGAGAGCGCGGGGGCGCCCTCGGCCGGGGACTCGCTCATCAGAAGAATCCCATGGGCCCGTCGGCGTAGGACACCAGCAGGTTCTTCGTCTGCTGGTAGTGGTCGAGCATCATCCGGTGGTTCTCGCGGCCGATACCGGACTGCTTGTAGCCGCCGAAGGCCGCGTGCGCCGGGTACTGGTGATAGGTGTTCGACCACACGCGCCCGGCCTGGATGGCCCGGCCCGCCCGGTAGAGCTGCGAACCGCTGCGCGACCACACGCCGGCGCCCAGACCGTACAGGGTGTCGTTGGCGAGGGAGATGGCGTCGTCGTAGTCGTCGAAGCTCGTGAGCGCGAGCACCGGACCGAAGATCTCCTCCTGGAAGATGCGCATCGAGTTCTGCCCCTCGAACACCGTCGGCTGCACGTAGAAGCCGCCGGAGAGCTCACCGCCGAGGTCGGCCCGCTCGCCGCCGATGAGGAGCTTCGCGCCCTCCTGCTTGCCGATGTCCATGTAGCTGAGGATCTTCTCCAGCTGGTCGTTCGAAGCCTGCGCCCCGATCATCGTCGACACGTCGAGCGGGTTGCCCTGCTTGACCTTCTTCACGCGCTCGAGGCCGTCGGCCACGAAGCCGTCGTAGATCGAGCGCTGCACGAGCGCCCGCGACGGGCAGGTGCAGACCTCGCCCTGGTTGAGTGCGAAGAAGGTGAAGCCCTCGAGAGCCTTGTCGTAGAACGAGTCCTTCTCATCGGCCACGTCGGCGAAGAACACGTTCGGGCTCTTGCCGCCGAGTTCGAGGGTCACCGGGATGAGGTTCTCGCTCGCGTACTGCATGATCAGGCGGCCGGTCGTGGTCTCGCCGGTGAACGCGATCTTGCGGATCTTCGGATGCGAGGCGAGCGGCGCCCCCGCTTCGATGCCGAAGCCGTTCACGATGTTGAGCACACCGGCGGGCAGCAGGTCTTCGATCAGCTGGAGCCAGACGTGGATCGAGGCCGGGGTCTGCTCGGCCGGCTTCAGCACGATGCAGTTGCCGGCGGCGAGCGCCGGGGCGAGCTTCCAGACGGCCATCAGGATGGGGAAGTTCCAGGGGATGATCTGCCCGACCACACCCAGCGGCTCGTGGAAGTGGTAGGCCACGGTGTCGTTGTCGAGCTCGCTGATACCGCCCTCCTGCGCGCGGATGCAGCCGGCGAAGTAGCGGAAGTGATCGATGGCGAGCGGGATGTCGGCGGCGAGGGTCTCGCGAACCGGCTTGCCGTTCTCCCAGGTCTCGGCCACGGCGAGCAGCTCCAGGTTCGCCTCCATCCGGTCGGCGATCTTGTTCAGGATGACGGCGCGCTCGGCGACGCTCGTCTTGCCCCAGGTCTCGAAGGCCTTCCAGCCGGCTTCGACCGCACGGTCGACGTCGGCGGCGGTGCCCCGGGCGACCTCGGTGAAGATCTGGCCGGTGATGGGGGTGGGGTTCTGGAAGTACTGTCCGTTGGCCGGCGGCACGTACTCGCCGCCGATGTAGTTGTCGTAGCGCGGTTTGAACGACATGACCGCGCCGGCGGTTCCGGGGTTGGCGTAGACGCTCGGCGCGGCGGCGGGGGCCGCCTGCTGCTGTTCGGTGTCGCGATCGATGATGGTCATTGCTGCTCCTTGTCGACGACGGTGTCGGTTGCGCACGACGCTACGCCGGGCGAGGTTGCATCCGGTTGCGGCCGGTTCGCACGGCGCCACGGTACCGGCCCGGGGAATGCCGGCGAGCCTGCGCCGCTTGAGGAGTTGCATGAGGATCGTCTCGGGAACCGCGGATGCGCATCCGATCTCCGGGTTCCTGGCGAGCCTGCGGCTGACCGCCACGACGGTCGGCAGCACGGCCCTCCCGGCCGGCCGGCAGCGGGCCTTCGACGGCCACGAGATCGCCCTGCACCTGCTCGACTCGGGCGACGCCTGCATCACAGCCTCGGGCGAGTGCTCGATCGTGCGCGCCGGCGATCTCGTGGTGCTGCCGCACGGCGGCGAGCACGCGATCACGGCGATCGGCGACGTCCTGCTCACCACGGCACGGCTGCGGATCGACGGTGGCCCGTTCGGCACGCTCCTGGCCGGAGCACTTCCCGCACTCCTGATGTCCTGCTCGGCCGCCGACACCGACCCGGTGGTGGCCGGCGTGCTGACGGCGCTCCGGGCGGAGCAGCTGGCCGCGCGCCCGGGCTCGGCCACCGTGCAGCACGGGCTCGCGGCGGTTCTCGCCGCGGCCGTCATCCGGCGCTGGGTCGAGACCACCTGCAACCCTGCCGACCCCGAGTGGAACCTGACCCTCCGCGACCCGCACATCGCTCGCGCCGTGGAGGCCATCCACGCCGAGCCCGGGGCGCCGTGGACCGTCGCCGAGCTCGCCCGGCTGGCCCGTTCCTCCCGCTCGGCCTTCTCCGAGCAGTTCCGGCGCACGGTCGGCGAGCCCCCGCTCGGTTACCTCGCCCGGGTGCGGATGGAGCGGGCGAAGGTGCTGCTCGCCGGCGGTGGCCGCGAGGGCGGCGGCGGCGGCGGCTACAGCGTGGGCCAGACCGCGGCCCTGCTGGGCTACCGCTCCGACGAGGCCTTCAGCCGCGCCTTCCGCCGCCACGCGGGAGCGTCTCCGAGCGCCTGGCGCCGCGCCGCGCGCTGAGCGCCACGCACTGAGCGCCACGCACGCGCTGGGCCACGTGAGCGAGCGAGGCCGCCGCTCAGGCGCGGCGGAGGCGGAGGCTGCTGAGGAGCACCGCGCCTGCGAGCACCGAGACACCGCCGGCGAGCACCGCGGTCTGCACGCCCACGCCGTCGACGAGCAGGCCGCCCACGACCGCGCCCAGGGCGATCGCCACCTGGAAGGTGGCCGCCTGCAGCCCGCCCACGCTCTCCAGGCGCCCCGGCTCGGCGCGAGCCATCCAGGTCATCAGCGTGGTGGGCATCCCGCCGAAGCCGAAGCCCCAGAGCGCCACGGCGGCGAGCAGCCCTGCGGTCGTCGTTCCCGCCGCGGCGAAGAGCAGCATGGCCGCGCCGAGCACTAGCGGGAACAGCAGAACGGCCACGCGCATCCGCCGGTCGGCAACCGGGCCGGCCGCCAGGTTGCCCGCGAACGCGGCGATCCCGTAGACGAGCAGCAGCAGCGCGAGGCCGGACGGCGCGACGCCGCCGATCGCCTCGGCCGCGGGCCGGATGTAGGTGAAGCCGGTGAAGTGGCCCGCCGCAACGAGAGCCGTCGCGACCAGACCCAGGATGATGAGGCGCGAGCGCAGCGTGGCGAGCAGCGGGCCGAAGCCCGGCGCACCGGTGGGCGCCACCGACGGCAGCACCGCGGCCTGCACCGCGAACGCGGCCACGCCGACCCCGGCCGCGAGCGCGAACACGGTGCGCCACCCCCAGACCTCGCCGAGCCAGGTGCCCAGCGGGATCGCCGCCACCGTGGCGAAGGAGACGCCCATGTTGACCACGGTCATGGCGAGACCCAGTCGCCGCGCGGGCACCAGCCGGGCCGTCATGGCGATGGCGAGCGCCCAGAACCCGCCGAGGGCGACGCCGAGGAGCACGCGGGCGGCCAGCAGCACGCGGTAGTTCGGCGCGAAGGCCACGAGCAGGTCGGAGAGCACGGCCAGGGCGGTGAGGCCCAGCATCACGTGCCGGCGGTCGAGACGCGGCAGCAGCACGGGCAGCGTGATGCCGGCGATCGCGGCCACCACCGCGGTGACGCTCACGGACTGTCCGGCCAGGCCCTCGCTCACGCCCAGCTCGCCGGCGATGCGCGAGAGCAGGCTCGCCGGCAGGAACTCGGCCATGACGATGGCGAACACGCCGAGCCCGAGCGAGACGACACCGGCC
The DNA here is from genome assembly GCA_005502775.1 of Microbacteriaceae bacterium 3FA27C10. Classification (GTDB taxonomy): domain Bacteria; phylum Actinomycetota; class Actinomycetes; order Actinomycetales; family Microbacteriaceae; genus Herbiconiux. The sequence continues at coordinate 47,021 of SCNI01000018.1, read as the reverse complement.
CAGGATGCGCGCTCCTCGGGGCGCGTGCCGGTTCCGGATGCGCCTGGTCCGGATGCCCGGCCGACCGCGGGTGTCGCCCCGGTCGCGGGGAAGGTCTCTGTGTCAGTCATGTGAGGTGCAACGCCCGGCGCGGTCACGCCATCCGACCGATCGTCGCCGGAGCCGTGCCGATCGTCCGCCGAGGGTCAGGCCTCGCGCGCGAGTCGCTCCAGCTGCAGCACCACGCCGGCCCGCCGCGGCGAGCGAGCGGGCAGCAGCCGCAGCGCCGCCGTCCACACCTCGGCGTCGTCGGACCCGTCCTCGGTGGCGGCGTAGTCGAGCAGCACGTCGACGGCGGCATCGCTCAGGATCGCCTCGCGCAGCCGAACCTGCAGCACGGCGCGCAGCTCGGCGATGCCGGGGGCGTCGGAGGCCGGCAGCAAACGTCCGCGGTAGGCGGCGAGCGCCACCCGGTGCGCGCCGCGGTCGAGCAGCGACACCACGTGGTGGGCGTCGAGTTCGACCGGCGCCGACAGGCGGTAGGGCCGCGACTCGATGTCGAATCCCACCCCGCTCGCCCGCAGCAGCCGCCGCAGCCGCACGATCTCCGCGCGGAGCGTGACCGACGCGGAGTCCTCCCCGTAGACCTCCTCGGCGAGCCGAGCCGCCGAGAGTCCCTCGCGGTGCCAGGCGAGCAGCGTCACGATGTCGGAGTGCCTCGCGCTCAGCTCCAGGTGACCGGCGGGGCCGGTGAGCTCGCCCGTCTCCCGCCCGAGCACGTGCATCGACACTCGGGGCCGGGCGTGGGCGAAACCGGTGATGCGCATCCCGGGCGTGCGCGTCGCCGGGCGCGTGCCCGCATCCCGCTGCGCCTGCAGCCGCAGCACCATCAGCTCGGCCTCCGCGGCCGCGGCCGTGGCCTCGATCAGCGGCAGTGTGTGCGGGTCGACCGCGCGCGCGTCGCCGGTGATGTCGATGACGCCCAGGATGCGCCGGGTCTCGGGGTCGTGCACGGGGACGGCCGTGCAGCTCCAGCCGTGCACGAGCCGGTTGAAGTGCTCGACGTCGTGGATCTGGATGCCGTGGTCGAGCTCGAGCGCCGTGCCCGGGGCCGAGGTGCCCACCCGCTGCTCCGACCATCCGGCGCCCTCGACGAAGCGCATCTGCTCGGCCCGCCGCTTCGAGGCGCTGTCGCCCTCGACCCAGAGCAGGCGGCCCATCTCGTCGCCGACCGCCACGAGCAGCCCCGAGCCCTCGGCGTCGCGCACGAGCAGCTTGCGGATCACCGGCAGCACCGGGGCGAGCGGATGCCCGAGCCGCCAGTCGCGCAGCTCGTCCTCGGACACCTCGAGGCCGGGCAGCCGCTCGGGATCGATGGCGTGGTCGCGGGCCCGGGCCCACGACTCGTCGACCACACGGCGCGGGCGGCCCGTGATGAGCTCGAAGGGGTGCGCCAGCCAGGGACTCGACATGGGTCACCGCCAATCGTCGTCGATCGTGGGATGCGCGAGGCGCGCGCTGCCCTCAGTATCGCCCCGCGGGGCGGTGGCGTCCACCCGGAGCTCGCCGGGAGTGTGAGCGGGAGCCGGGCGGGCGGCGGCTCAGCGGCGGGCAGGCGGGTCGTGCAGCTCGAAGTCGCTGACGGTGGCGCAGTCCTCGCCGAAGACGAAGTCGCCGAGCACGGGTTCGCCCGCGAGCACGGCCGGGAGCCAGTGCTTCGCGTCGTCCCACATCGCGTCGAGCGGCAGTTCGTCGAGCGGATACCAGTCGGGCGACACCTCGTCCGACTCCTGCGGTTCGCCGCTCCAGCGGGAGGCCACGAACACCGTCGAGTCCTGGCTCCAGTTCTCGCGGTACGGGAACGCGAACTTCACGAGGCCCATCTCGGTCAGGTCGGCGGGGGCGACGACGAGGCTCGACTCCTCCTCGATCTCGCGCACGATCGCCTCGAGCGCGGTCTCGCCCGGTTCGATCTTGCCGCCGAGGCCCACGATGTTGCCGGAGCCGAGACCGGTCTTCTTGCGTCCGAGCAGCACCTCGGTGCGGCCGTCGGCGCCGAGGCGCGTGAGGAACGCGACACAGACCTGATACGGCGAGACGGGAGACACCTGAGGATGATAACTCCCCCATGTGTTCGGCATGTTTCGGCCCACCGCTCGGGTGCGGGGCGCTCTGCAGCTTCGTGGATGTCGGCCGCGGGGAGTATTCTGCGGGCCATGAGCACATTCACGGATCCCCTCGAGCCCGAGTCGTTCGAACACAACAACCAGCACCCGGAGGTCGACGAAGACGAGGAGCAGGACTCGTTCGACAAGCAGGTCGAAGACGAGTTCAAGGAGTTCATCGGCGAGGCCTCCCCCACCGACGGGCCCGCGCCCGCCGGTTGAACGACGCCTCCTCCTTGCGGCGCCCCGCGCACACCGATGACCGATGACGCGATGACCGGCCCGAGCGCGAGCGACTCCCGGCTGCCGCTGCCCGGTACCCCGGGCGGCAACGCCTCCGGTGTGCAGGCCCGCCTCCAGCGCGAGCGCGATGAGGCGGCCGAACAGCTCACCGCGCTCGCGCAGGCGATGGAGGCGCTCCGCACGGTGCGCGAAGCCTCCCCCGACGACGACGAGCACGACCCCGAAGGTCCCACTCTCTCGAGCGAATGGTCGCAGCTGCGCGGGCTCGAGATCGCCGCTGTGGCGCGCCTGGCCGACGCCGATGCGGCCTTCGAACGCCTCGAGCAGGGTCGCTACGGGGTGTGCCTCTCGTGCGGCCGCCCGATCGCGCCGGGGCGCCTGGAGGTGCGGCCCGCCGCCGCTCTGTGCGTGGAGTGCGCGGCTCGCGCATCCTGAACCCGTCGGCGAGTCGCACCGCCGCGCCACTTCAACGCCCGCTCTCGGGCGGCCGGCAACGACGCGGCCAGCGGAGTGCTCAGCGCTGGGGCGAGGATGCTGCCGAGTCGGCGTCGTCGCCGCCGAGCTCCCAGGGCAGCGGTCCTTCGAACTCGATGGGCTCCTCCGGCGGGGTGTCGAAGCCACCGGGCCGCTGCACGCGGCCGAAGAAGCCCATCTGGTTCGACTTGGGCAGCGACGACTCGGCCGCCTCCTCCTGCTCAGGAGTCTCCTCGGGCGACCGCCGGCCGAAGTAGCGGGCGCGCAGGCGCTCGTTGAAGCTGCGCTTCTCCGGTTCGTCTTGGCTCATGCCGGTCTCCGTCTCAGGGATCGTGGTTCGGGCGCTGGCCCGCTCAGCGCAGGTGCTTCAGCATGCGCGTGTTCCCGAGCGTATTCGGCTTCACCCGCGCGAGGTCGAGGAACTCGGCCACGCCTTCGTCGGGCGAGCGCACGAGCTCGGCATAGACCTCGGGGTCGACGAGCGAGAGCGGGGAGGCGATGTAGCCGTTGCGCTCGAAGAAGGGCACCTCGAAGGTCAGGCAGAACAGGCGGGAGAGACCGAGCTCGAGCGCATCCTGCTCGATCTGCGTGAGCAGGGCGCGGCCGACCCCTTGGCCGAGCCAGTCCTCGTGCACGGCGAGAGTGCGCACCTCGCCGAGGTCCTCCCAGAACACGTGCAGGGCGCCGCAGCCGAGGGGGGTGCCGTTCTCGTCTTCGGCGATGCGGAACTCCTGCACCGCCTCGTAGAACACGACGGCGTCTTTTCCGAGCAGGATTCGTCGCTGCACCAGGGGTTCCACGAGACTCTGGATCCACGGGACATCACTGGTGCGCGCCCGCCGCACGGTCACCACGGGCTGCGTCTTGCTCGAACTCATCGCCCCAGCGTATTCGCCTTAACGACGCAGATCCGTCACTTTCGGCTCTTCCCCGAGGGGTTTTCGAGCCGAAAGTGACGGATCTGGTGGTGGGGTGCTCTTAGTCCAGGTCGCCCAGGGCTGCGGCGGCCGCAGCGGCCGAGGCCTGCTGCGTGTCGCCGGCGCCGATCGCGGCGACGCCCACGGGCTCGCGGGAGGTCTGCGTGAAGACGAAGGTGCCGTCGGCGAAGTCGACGTGCACGTGGTCTCCCGCGTTGAGCTCACCCTGCAGGATGCGCTCCGACAGCTGGTCCTCGACCTCGTGCTGCATCGCGCGGCGCAAGGGCCGGGCGCCCAGAGCGGGATCGAAACCGACCTCGATCAGGCGCTCCTTGGCGGGCAGCGTGAGCTCGATGGTCATGTCGCGGTCGAGCAGGCGGTCGCGCAGGCGCTTGATGAACAGGTCGACGATCTGCAGCAGCTCGACCTTGTTCAGCTGCGGGAACACGATGGTGTCGTCGACGCGGTTGAGGAACTCCGGCTTGAAGTTCTTCTTCAGCTCCTCCGAGACCTTCGCCTTCATGCGGTCGTACGAGGTCGACTCGTTGCCCGACACCTGGAAACCGATGGGGCTGCCCGTGATGTCCTTGGTTCCGAGGTTCGTCGTCATGATGATGACCGTGTTCTTGAAGTCGACGACGCGACCCTGACCATCCGTCAGACGTCCCTCCTCCAGAACCTGGAGCAGCGAGTTGAAGATGTCGGGGTGGGCCTTCTCGATCTCGTCGAACAGCACCACGCTGAAGGGCTTCCGGCGCACCTTCTCGGTGAGCTGACCGCCCTCTTCGAAGCCGACGAACCCGGGAGGGGCGCCGAACAGTCGCGAGACCGTGTGCTTCTCGCCGTACTCCGACATGTCGAGCGAGATCAGCGCGTTCTCGTCGTCGAACAGGAATTCGGCGAGCGCCTTGGCGAGCTCCGTCTTGCCGACACCGGTGGGGCCGGCGAAGATGAACGAGCCCGAGGGGCGCTTCGGGTCTTTCAGACCCGCACGCGTGCGGCGGATGGTGCGCGCGAGAGCCGCGATGGCCTCGTTCTGGCCGATGACCCGCTGGTGCAGGGCCTTCTCCATGAACACGAGCCGAGCCGACTCCTCTTCGGTGAGCTTGAACACCGGGATGCCCGTGGCCTGAGCCAGCACCTCGGCGATGAGCCCCTCGTCGACGATGCCGGAGGTCTGCACCTCGCCCGACTTCCACTGCTTCTCCAGGCGCAGTCGCTCGCCGAGGAGGTTCTTCTCCTCATCGCGGAGCGAAGCGGCCTTCTCGAAGTCCTGGTCCTCGATCGCGGCTTCCTTCTGGCCGCGCACGGCGGCGATCCGCTCGTCGAACTCGCGCAGCTCCGGCGGGGCCGAGAGGATCGACAGACGCAGGCGGGCGCCGGCCTCGTCGATCAGGTCGATGGCCTTGTCGGGCAGGAAGCGGTCCTGCACGTAGCGGTCGGCGAGGTTCGCGGCGGCGACGATCGCGCCATCCGTGATCGACACCTTGTGGAAGGCCTCGTACTTGTCGCGCAGGCCCTTCAGGATGTTGATCGCGTGGGGCAGCGACGGCTCGGCCACCTGGATGGGCTGGAAGCGGCGCTCGAGCGCGGCATCCTTCTCGAAGTGCTTGCGGTACTCGTCGAGCGTGGTGGCGCCGATGGTCTGCAGCTCACCGCGGGCGAGCAGCGGCTTCAGGATGCTCGCCGCGTCGATCGCACCCTCGGCGGCTCCCGCACCCACCAGGGTGTGGATCTCGTCGATGAAGGTGATGATGTCGCCGCGGGTGCGGATCTCCTTGGTGACCTTCTTCAGGCGCTCCTCGAAGTCACCGCGGTAGCGCGATCCGGCGATCAGCGAACCGAGGTCGAGCGTGTAGAGCTGCTTGTCCTTCAGGGTCTCGGGCACGTCGCCGCGCACGATCGCCTGGGCGAGGCCCTCGACGACGGCGGTCTTGCCGACGCCGGGCTCGCCGATCAGCACGGGGTTGTTCTTGGAGCGGCGCGAGAGGATCTGCATGACCCGCTCGATCTCCTTCTCACGGCCGATCACCGGGTCGAGCTTGTTGTCGCGCGCGGCCTGGGTGAGGTTGCGCCCGAACTGGTCGAGGATCTGCGAGCCCTTGTCGGGGGCCTGGTCGTTGCCGCCGACGGCGACCTGCTCCTTGCCCTGGTAACCCGAGAGCAGCTGGATCACCTGCTGGCGCACGCGGTTGAGGTCGGCGCCCAGCTTCACGAGAACCTGGGCGGCGACGCCCTCGCCCTCTCGGATGAGCCCGAGCAGGATGTGCTCGGTGCCGATGTAGTTGTGGCCGAGCTGCAGCGCCTCGCGCAGCGAGAGCTCGAGCACCTTCTTCGCGCGGGGCGTGAAGGGGATGTGCCCGGTGGGCTGCTGCTGACCCTGACCGATGATGTCTTGAACCTGCTCGCGCACGGCGTCGAGCGAGATGTTCAGCGACTCGAGCGCCTTGGCGGCGACCCCTTCGCCCTCATGGATCAGGCCGAGCAGGATGTGCTCGGTGCCGATGTAGTTGTGGTTGAGCATCTTGGCTTCTTCTTGCGCCAAGACGACGACACGACGGGCTCGGTCGGTGAATCTCTCAAACATGTCTGTCTCCCTGGTCGCCAGGGCCGGAGGATGGCGACCGTTAGGAAGAGACTAACCAGGCGAGGGGCCTGGAACAGCCCCTGTTCGCCGTGGGCGTGAACGGATCAGATGGTGACGGCCGGCGCGGAGCCGGCGGGGCGCTCGCCGAGGTACTGGTCGGAGCCGAAGCCGAGGATCGGGTAGCCGATGAAGGGCAGCGGCCAGAACAGCAGGAAGAAGCCGAACGCCCCGCCCTTGCCGAAGTTGCGGGCCACGCCGAGCGCCACGATGATGCCGATGACGATGTTGACGATCGGGATGATGTAGAGGATCCACCACCAGCCCGGCTTCCCGGCCACCTTGCACAGCGTGTAGATGTTGTAGAAGGGGATGATCGCCGCCCAGCCGCGGCGTCCGGCCTTGAGGAAGGTCAGCCACATGCCCACGACGATGAGCACCCAGATCACGAAGCTGAACAGCGACGACACCGGGTCGAACTGGTAGCTGTACGAGTACGACGACGTCTCTGCGAGCACGGACGTGAACATGGAATCCCCCCGGATGGTGCGGTGTCGATGGCGAGCCGATGATCGCCTCCGATGGATTCTAGCGGGGTCGCGGACAATAGGATGCCGGTGTGAGCAACCTCGAGACGCAGCCCGCAGAGACGTGGGCGGAGCCGGAACCGGCTTCCGCCGCCCTCTCGCCGCATCCCGAGATCATCACGGCGCGCGAGGTCCCTCTCGGCGGCCCGCGCGCGATGACCGTGCACCGCACCCTTCCGAGCAAGCAGCGCACCCTCATCGGGGCCTGGTGCTTCGTCGACCACTACGGGCCCAGCGACGTGTCGGTGACGGGCGGGATGGTCGTGCCCCCGCATCCGCACACCGGACTGCAGACCGTCAGCTGGCTCTTCGAGGGCGAGATCGAGCACCGCGACAGCGTGGGCAGCCATGCCTTCGTGCGGCCGGGCGAGCTCAACCTGATGACGGCGGGGCGCGGCATCTCGCACTCCGAGATCTCCACCGAGGCCACCACCACGCTCCACGGCGTGCAGCTCTGGGTGGCTCTGCCGGAGCACTCGCGCCGCACCGAGCCCTTCTTCGAGACGCACGCCGCCGTGCCGCTGCGACTCGGGGCCGCCGACATCCGCGTCTTCGTGGGCGAGCTCGGCGGAGCAGCCGTCGGGGCCACCACCTTCACGCCGCTCGTCGCCGCCGAGATCCGGCTCTCCTCCGGTGGGCGCACAGAGATCCCGCTACGGCCCGACTTCGAGTACGGCGTGCTCGTCGACACCGGGGCCGTCACGATCGACGGCAGCGCCGCCATCCGCACCGAGCTCGCCTACCTCGGCCCCGGCCGCACGAGCGTCAAGCTCTCCACCGGCCAGAGCGCCGCCCGCCTGCTGCTGATCGGCGGCGCACCGTTCGGCGAGCAGGTGCTGATGTGGTGGAACTTCGTCGGACGCAGCCACGACGAGGTGGCCGAGTACCGTGCGCAGTGGCAGCAGGAGTCGGGCGCCGAGCCGGCGACGGATGCTCCCACCCCGATGACCCCCGATGCCGCGCCCCGGCCGGGTCGCCGCGCCCGCCACGCACGCCCCCGCTTCGGCGACACCGACCACCACTACGCCGGCGACCCGCTGCCCGCGCCCGAACTGCCCAGCGTCCGGCTGAAGCCGCGCCCCTGAGCCCGGCGGCCGTCCCTACTGGATGGCCGAGGTGAGCCGCGCGAGGTTGTCGAGGATGGTGGAGCGCAACGGCTGCTTGTGCCACTCGTCGAGGGTCAGCTCCCGGCTGACCGCGCGGTAGCCGTCTTCGACGGCGCGCATCTCGGCCACGAACGAGCGCCCGCGCACCATCAGCGAGATCTCCATGTTGAGGCTGAAGGAGCGCATGTCCATGTTGCTCGAGCCGATCACGGCCACCTCGTCGTCGATGGTGAAGTGCTTCGAGTGCAGGATGAAGGGCGACTCGTACATGTAGATGCGCACGCCCGCCTTCAGCAGCACCTCGTAGTAGGAGCGCTGGGCGTGGTAGACCAGGGCCTGGTCGCCGATCTCCGAGACGAAGAGCTCCACCTTCACGCCCCGCTGGGTGGCGGTGGTGATGGCGTAGAGCATGGCGTCGTCGGGCACGAAGTAGGGGCTCGTGATGATGATCTGCTCCTGCGCGTTGTAGAGCAGCGCGAGGAACAGGCGCAGGTTGTTCTCCCCCTCGAATCCGGGGCCGGAGGGGACCACCTGCATGTCGAGCGCATCGGCGTCGTCGTCGATGATGTCGTCGGTGATGGCCCGGGTCTCGCGCAGCAGCAGCTCGTTCGACTCGCTGTACCAGTCGGTGATGAAGATGGCGTTGATGCCGGCCACGATCGGACCTTCGAGGCGCGTCATCAGGTCTTGCCACTTCAGGCCGCGCTTGAGGTTGCCCTTCTTGTTGTAGCTGCGGTCGACCACGTTCTGCGAGCCCATGTAGGCGACCTCGCCGTCGACCACGAGGATCTTGCGGTGGTTGCGCAGGTCGGGGCGCTGCCACTTGCCCTGCAGGGGCTGCACCGGGAGCATGAAGTGCCACTTCACGCCCATGGCGTTGAGGCGTTTGACCGTCTTCTTGTGGCCGGGCGCGCGCACCGAGGCGATGTGATCGAGCAGCACCCGCACCGTGACCCCGCGCTTCACGGCCGCCTCGAGGGCGTCGAAGAAGCCGGCGGTGGTCGCATCGAGCGAGAGGATGTAGAACTCGGCGTGCACGTAGCGCTGCGCCTCGCCGATGGCGGCCGTCATCTGACGGATGGCCTCGTCGTAGTCGCCCACGAGGCTCGCCTGGTTGCCGCCGACCAGCGGCATGGCGCCGAGAGTGCGGTTGAGCTCCACCACGTTCTTGAACCACGGCGGCCAGGGGTTCGCATCGCTGACGCGCTCGATGCCCTCGGTGGTCTCGATGATGAACTCGTTGATGGCGTGCTGCTTGTCGCGCCGCGACTTCGGGAGCTTGTAGCTGCCGATGAGCAGGAAGAGCAGGAACCCGACATACGGGAGCACGAAGATCGCCATGAGCCAGGCGATGCCGGTGGAGGGGCGGCGGTTGCGCGGCACCACGATCACCGAGAACACGCGGATGCCGAGGTCGACCAGGAGGAGGAGCAGCGCGACCATGGCCGCGATGTCGGCACTCGACACGGTGGTCTCCTCCCGGCAGGCGTCTGGGGTTCGATCCCCCACGCATACCGTAGCGGAAGTCGGCTACCGCGTCGGGAGGCCGAGCTTCTCGCGCTCTTCGGCCTCGATCTTCGCGAGCGCCTTGCGCTCCGACTTGTCGGACCGGATGAGGGCGCGCATGATGAACCAGAACACGAGCCCGACGAGAACCGTGGGGGCCAGTGCTGCGATCGCGAGCCAGAAATCGTTCATCTCTTCAACGATACGTCATCAGGCGCCCGGTCCCGCCGCCCGGGGGCGGCTCAGTGGCTGAGGATTCCCAGCAGACCGCTGCCGAGGAAGTAGAGGCCGACGCCGCCCACGACGACCCAGATGACGATCTGGGTGGGGGTGGGTTTGCGGGGGTCGCGCTCGGGCTTGTTCTCGTCGCTCATCGTCGTGCCCTCACTTCACCAGCGGGAACAGGATGGTCTCGCGGATGCCGAGGCCCGTGAGGGCCATCAGCAAACGGTCGATGCCCATGCCCATGCCGCCCGAGGGGGGCATGCCGAACTCGAGGGCGCGCAGGAAGTCCTCGTCGAGGCGCATGGCCTCGTCGTCGCCCGCCGCGGCCTGCTTGGCCTGCTCCACGAAGCGCTCGCGCTGGATGACGGGGTCGACGAGCTCGGAATAGCCGGTGGCGAGCTCGAAGCCGCGGATGTAGAGATCCCACTTCTCCACGACGCCCGGGATGCTGCGGTGCGCGCGGGTGAGCGGGCTCGTCTCGACGGGGAAGTCGAGCACGAAGGTGGGGCGCACGAGACCGCCCTTCACGAAGTGCTCCCAGAGCTCTTCGACGAGCTTGCCGTGATTGGGCAGGTGCACCTCGACGCCCTCGCGGTCGGCGAGCGCCTGCAGCTCCGCCACGCTCGTCTCGGGCGTGATCTCGACGCCGGCGGCCTCGGAGAGCGAGCCGTACATGCTGATGCGGTCCCACTCGCCGCCGAGGTCGTACTCGGTGCCGTCGGCCCACGTCACGACGTGCGAACCCGACACGGCGAGCGCCGCGTTCTGGATCAGGGTCTGCGTGAGCTCGGCGATCGAGGTGTAGTCGCCGTAGGCCTCGTAGGCCTCGAGCATCGCGAACTCGGGGCTGTGCGTGGAGTCGGCCCCCTCGTTGCGGAAGTTGCGGTTGATCTCGAACACCCGGTCGATGCCGCCCACGACGGCACGCTTGAGGAAGAGCTCGGGCGCGATGCGCAGGAAGAGCTCGGTGTCGAAGGCGTTCGAGTGGGTCGAGAACGGGCGGGCCGCGGCGCCGCCGTGCATGGTCTGCAGCATCGGCGTCTCGACCTCGAGGTAGTGCCGCTCGGCGAAGGTGCTGCGGAGCGCCGCCATGGCCTGGGCGCGGGTGCGCACCACTTGGCGGGCCTGCTCGCGCACGATGAGGTCGAGGTAGCGGCTGCGCATCCGGGTCTCCTCGGAGAGCTCGGAGTGCAGGTTCGGCAGCGGCAGGATGGCCTTCGACGCGATCTTCCAGCCCGTCACCATGACACTGAGCTCGCCGCGGCGGCTCGAGATGACCTCGCCCGTGACGAAGAGGTGGTCGCCGAGATCGACGAACTCCTTGAACTCGGCGAGCGACTCCTCGCCGACGGCGGCCAGGGACACCATGGCCTGGATTCGCGTGCCGTCGCCCGACTGCAGCGACACGAAGCAGAGCTTGCCCGTGTTGCGCAGGTGCACCACGCGCCCGGCGATGCCCACGGTCTCGCCGCTCGCCTCGTCGGCGGCGAGGTGGCCCCACTTCGCCCGCACGGCGGGGATGGTGGTGGTGACGGGCACCGACACCGGGTAGGCCTCCGCGCCCGAGGCGTTGAGCTTGTCGCGCTTGGCCAGGCGCACGGCCTTCTGCTCGGAGACCTCGCGGGCGGCCGCTTCGGCCTCCTCGGGAGTCTGCTCGGCGGGCTCGGGGGCGTGGCTTGCGGGCGCGGCTGCGTCGGTCATGCGGGGAGGGTCTCCTTGAAGTCCCGCCCAGTTTACCGGGCGCACGCACTCACCCGGTTTGGGGATGTGAGTCCCAACCCATTCGGCTATCGTCGGCGCAGAGGGGCATGAACGGGGGAGGTCGGCATGGCCGGGGTGTACGACAGAGGTGGGCGGCCGAGGCCGCGGCGTGGGGCGCCGGGCGCGTTGCTCGGCGGGGGCACGCTGGTGGCCATGCTGCTGAGCGGATGCGTCACGCCGGCCGCGAACGGAAGCGCTACGGCTGCGACGGCAGCGGCCTCCACCCCGACGTCCGACAGCCTGGCCGACGATGTCCACTCGCCCACTCCGACGCCGCAGCAGGTCTCGGCGACAGGCGACGGGCCGGGAACGGTCGAGATCCCGAACCCGTACTACCCGCTCGCCGAGGGCCGCGACCGGCTCACCTTCACCATGTCGTTCCGCTGCGAGGGCGCGGGCGGCTTCTGGGTGCAGCTGCTCCCCGAGTCGAGCGGCTCCTACATGGGCAGCGACCACTGCAGTGCGGGGACCGGGAACTCGACGCTGCAGATGGAGCGGTCGCAGGAAAGCTACGTCCTCGACATCCGCACCGACCCCGGCACCACCTGGACCCTGACCGGAACCCTCTCCCGCTGATGACGGCGACGAAACGCGCCCGACGACGGCGGTCGGCGTGTGCCGCGGCCGTGATCATGGTGCTCGGATGGGGACTGACCGGGTGCTCGCCCACCATCGCACCGGCATCCCCGCCTCTCGCATCCAGCCCTCCGTCCGCTTCGGACGCCGCACCCGCCTGGCAGCCGCAACCGGTGCCGGCCGACGCCGTGCTCGCATCCGGCCCCGTGCTCGACGCCGAGGGCGCCACGATCGCCACGATCGAGATCGTCACGGATGGCGCCCGCAACGCGTTCGCACGGTTCTCGCGACTGGACACCAGCGACCCCCGACCACTCCAAGGCCTCCTCCGCTCGACGCCGGGGGCGCAATACGGCTGCTTCAACTCCGACGGATACGGCCTCGGCCTCCCGTCGTTCACCCCGGACGTCGCGCAGGAGTTCCCCTTGGGCCGCATCGATCAGCTCCCCTCCGACGATCCGAGCTTCCTCGACGAGGCGGTGATCTACGCGCCCGTGACGACCGTGCCTCCGGAGGGCTTCGACGGCTGCTACGGCGACGTGATCGGCATAGCCGCACTCAGCTGGACCCACGAACAGTCCGTCCCCCGCCTGACCGACGGCGGAGCACGGCAGGGCGCGTCCGGATCCGTCTCCGTGACGGATGCCGGAACTCCGCTCTTCTACGACGTCGTCCCCGGCGACACTCTCACGAACATCGCGGAGAGGTTCGGCGTGGACCCCGCCGTCATCGTGTACCTGAGCGCGGGCCGCATCAGTCCGGAGGGCATCGTCGACGACTCGCTGGTCTACGCCGGCGAACGCCTCGTCCTCGACGCCGCGGCCCGCTGACCGCGCGAACTCCGCCCGCGGTCCACGCCCGCGTCGCAAGCTGCCGCAGGGGCGTTCAGCGGCCGAGGTAGATGGCGGTGTTGTCGATGAGGCGGGTGTCGCCGACGCGGGCCGCCACGATCACGCGCGCCTTGCCGGTGTAGTCGTCGTCGACCGGCAGGAAGGTGTCGGGGTGCACGACGGCGAGGTAGTCGACGGCCACGAGAGGCTCTCCCATCGCCGCGGACTGGGCCGCCGCGAGCACGGCGTCGATGCCCCGGTCGGAGGCCGACTCGGCCGCCTCGAGCAGGTGCGAGAGGGTGAGTGCCGCGCGCCGCTCCTTGGCGTCGAGGAAGCGGTTGCGGCTGGAGAGCGCGAGACCGTCGGGGTCGCGCACGGTGTCGACCACCTCCACCGTGACCGGCATGTTCAGGTCTTCGACCATGCGGCTCACGAGGAACACCTGCTGAGCGTCCTTCTCGCCGAACAGGATGCTGTCGGGCCCGACGGAGTTGATGAGCTTCGCCACGACGGTGAGCACCCCGTCGAAGTGCCCGGGCCGGCTGCGCCCCTCGAACAGCGAGCCGACGCGGCCGGCGGTCACCCGGGTCGACGTCTCGCCGCGCGGGTAGAGCTCGTCGACCTCGGGGGCGAACACGATGTCGGCGCCACGGCCGGTGAGGATGCCCAGGTCGCCCTCGAGGTCGCGCGGGTAGCGCTCGAGGTCGGCGGGGTCGTTGAACTGCAGCGGGTTCACGAAGATCGACACCACCACGACGTCGGCGAGCTCAGCAGCACGCTCCACGAGCGCCAGATGCCCGTCGTGCAGGGCTCCCATCGTGGGCACCAGCGCCACCCGCGCACGACGGCCCTCGGCGGCGAGGCCGTCTCGGTGGAGGCGGGCGGCGGTCTCGATCTCGCGCCGCACATCCGTCACCGTGGTGGCGACGATCGGGACCGGCGAGTCGAGAGCATCCGGAACGGGATCGGTCACCGGTGGTACTCCTAACGAACGTGCTGCAGGCGCGCTCTGCGCGCCTGGCCACTCGATGCTACCCGGGAACAGAACCACCCGCGCGCGCGAGCGCGTTCTCCACCGAGGAGCGCACGAGCGGCGCCAGCACGCGCCCCGGCCCCTCGACGCCGATCTCGGCGAGCAGCCCCGCGGCCTGCTCCACGATGGCGCTCGAGAAGGTGGTGGCGGTCTCGATGGCCTCCGCGTAGGCGGCCCGGTCGGCCTCGGCGACCACCACCGGCTCGCCGCCCATCTCCACCACGAGCGCCTGGGCGATGGGCAGCACGGCGGTGGGCGCGGTCACGGCGAAGTAGGTTCCGGCCAGGCGCGCCACGTCGACGCTCGTCCCGGTGAACGACATCGCCGGATGCACGGCGAGCGGGATGATTCCGGATGCGCGGGCCGGGCCGAACACGTCGACCCCGAAGCCGGGAGCCGTGTGCAGCACGAGCTGGCCCATCTGCCAGGTCGAGGTCTCGGCGAGCCCGGCGATGAGCGAGGGCAGCTCCGAGGCGGGCACGGCCAGCACCACGAGTTCGCTGCGTTCGACGAGTTCGGGGATGGTGAGGATGGGCACGCCCGGCAGCATCGCATCCGCCCGCTCGCGGCTCTCCTCCGAGATCGCGGCGACGCCCACGATGGCGTGGCCGGCGCCCGCGAGGGCGGCGCCGAGCACCGGGCCGACACGGCCGGCGCCGACGATGCCGACGCCGAGGCGGCCGGAGCGTTCGGAGGGCTTCACGCGTTCGATCCTGCCACGCCGGGCTCCGGATGCGCTCCGCCGTGCGTCTGCGGGCCGCCGCCGGGATGCGCCCCGCCGACCGGAGCCGCGCCGCCCGACGCCCAGCGATGACTGCGGTCGGCGTCCTCCGCGAGCACGACCTCGTGGGTCCACCGCTCGAAGGCTGCCGCGCCCACCGCGCCGTCGGCCACGTCGATGCTCGCCCGCACCGGCCCTGACACCGTGTGCACACCCAGTTCGACGAGGCCGAGCACGCGCCGCACCGGCCCCTGCGAGATGCGCAGGCTCTGTACGCGCGCGAGCGGAATCACCGAGAGGTGTCGCCAGACGAACCCGGAGCGCAGCAGCACGGCGCCGGGCGCCTCGGCGAAGCCGGTGCGCCACCAGGAGAACGGCCGGAGCGGCCAGGCGCGCGCGGGGGCGTCGGTGAAGCCCGACCCCGATCGCGCCGTCATCCCGGCCAGCACGAGGTCTCGGGTCTCGTCGTTCGCGAAGCCCGGCAGCAGCAGCCCGAGCACCTTGCGCACCTGCTCGACCGTGCCGACGGGCAGCATCGTCGTGCTCGCCTGCGCGCTGCCCTCGCCGGCGGCGCCCGCCCGGTTGATGCGGATCATCCACCAGCCAGCCGGTCGCCAGAGCAACGGCTGGCTCACCTCGATGGCGTGGATGCGGCCCGGCGGGAGGGTGTCGTTGCTCGTCGAGAGCAGCCCGTAGCCGATGCGCACGCCGTCCGGGGTGGCGGCGATGCTGTAGCGCAGCGACTTCGTGAAGCGGTTGGCGTAGTAGCCGAGGGCGCCCAGCACGCCGGGCAGGATCAAGATCAGGAAGAACTCGCGCCGGCCGAGCAGCGAGGTGACGATGATGAACGCGCCCACGACCAGCAGCCCCACCGTGAAGCTGCTCAGCACGAGCGAGGCGATGAGCCGCAGCGGATGGATGCTCACCACCGACTCCGGCGGCGCGAGGTCCGGATCGCGCTCGGGGGCGAGGAGCTCGCGCACGCGCTGGCCGACGATGCCGGCCGAGGCGGATGATTCGGAGGGCGCCTCCGGCGCGACGCCTGCCGTGGCGGGCCCGCCGGCATCCGTGGCCCGCACCCCCGAGGCGAGCATCAGCACGTCCTGCCTCAGCCGGTCGGCGTCGCCGCCGCGCAGGTAGGCCAGCTGCACCTTCGCGTCCTGCCCGGCCACGCTGATGTCGAGCTTCGCCGCGCCGAACAGGCGGGCGAACAGCGGGCGGCTGATGGCGATGCCCTGGATGCGGTCGAGCCGCGCCCGCCGGTGGGTGCGGAACAGGATGCCGCTGCGCACCTCGACGACGTCGTCGCCCACCCGGAAGCTGTGCGTGCGCCACGAGGCATAGAAGATCACGATGCCGAGCACGAGCCCGCCCACCACGACCAGCGAGAGGATGCCGATCTGCCCGCGCTCGTAGGCCGTCTGCAGCGGGTCTCCGGGCAGGTCGGGCGCCCCGAACACCCAGTCCACGAGCCGCTCCCGGAAGTTCGCGAGCACGAAGCCGAGGATGGCCACGAGGATGATGCCGCCCCGCAGCAGCGGGGTCGCCGGATGCAGCCGGTGCCACTCTCCGTCGGTGAGCGCGGTCACAACCCCACCCGGCGCGACTCGGCGAGCGCCACGAGCTCGTCGCGCAGGGCGTTCGCCTCCGCCTCGACGAGCCCTGGGATCGAGACCCCCGTCGAGGCGGCGGCGGTCACGAACTTGAGCTCGGCGAGCCCGAGGGCCCTGGCCACCGGCCCGCGGTTGATGTCGATGAGCTGCATGCGCCCGTAGGGCACCGACACCACCCGGTGGAACATGATGCCCCGCCGGAACACGAGGTCGTCGGCGCGCAGCTGGTAGCCGATCGCGCGCACCCGCCGGGGGGCGAGCGCGAGCGTGACGACACCGATCAGCACGGCCAGGCCGAACGCCGGCCAGCCGAACCAGGTGCCGAGCACGATGAACGGCACCGTGACGGCGCAGAGCACCAGCGTGCCCACGATGCCCGACGCGATCTCCACCCCGAGCAGCTTCGGGCTGACGCGATGCCAGTCGCCGCCGATGCTCAGGCGGCGCTGCGGCGGCGGAGCGCCGTCGTCGGGTGCGGACACACGACTCTCATTTCGTCTCGGGTTCATCCGGCGGCAAGGTGCACAGGCGTTCCGCCACGAGTCCGGCCGTCAGGAGCACGACGCCCGCGAGCGCGGTGGCGATCCCCGGCCAGACCGAGCCCACGTCGGCCACCACCGGCCGGGTGAGGAGGAAGACGACCACGCCGATGCCGAAGCCCGCGATGAGGCTGCCGACCAGGGTCGAGGCCTTTGCGAGCAGCACGATGCGCATGGCCCGGAAAGGATTGATGCGCGCCTTCGAGGTTCCCCGGATCGAGCGCCGGATCGGAACGGCGAGCACCACCACGATCACGGCGGCCGCCACGAGGGTGATCGTGAGCGTGTACGGCGGAATGAGCACGGGCATCCCGGCGGCGGCGAGCGCCACCTCGAGCACGAAGCCTGCGGCGATGCCGACCACACCGTAGATCACCACGGTGAGCGGATGCGTGTGCCTCATCGGCGCTCCCCCGCGTACGGCCGCAGGGTGCTTCCCGGTATGGCGCTGAGCAGGGCATCGGCCCGGCCGCGCCCGGGCAGCGTGGCATCCGGATCGATCTCGAGCCACGGAACGAGCACGAAGTCGCGCTCGGCGGCACGCGGATGCGGCAGCGCGAGCCGCGCCGTGTCGCGGGTCACGTCGGCGAAGGTCACGATGTCGATGTCGAGCGTGCGGTCACCCCAGCGTTCGGCCCGCACCCGGCCGTGCTCGTGCTCGATGCGGTTCACCGCGTCGAGCAGCTGTTCGGGCAGCAGGCTGGTGCGGATGGTGGCGACGGCGTTGAGGTATTCCGGCGCATCCGGGTCGATGCCCTCGGGCTTCACCGCGATCGTCTCGTAGAGCTGCGAGGTGGCCGTGACCTCGATTCCCGGGGTGGCCGCGAGATCGGCGAAGGCGGCCCGGATGGTGGCCTCGCGGTCGCCGAGGTTGCTGCCGAAGGCGAGCACCGCGGGCAGGTGGATGGTGCGACGGTCGACGCTGTCGACGGGCTGGGCGTTCATACGGAGGCCGTTCTGGTGATCGTGATGCTGACGTCGGCGAAGGGCACGGTGATGGGCGCATCCGGCTTGTGCACGACCACGGTCACCACGGCGACCGGCGGATGCGCGAGCACGACCCCCGCCACCCGCTCGGCCAGGGTCTCGATCAGGTCGACGGGGTCGCTCGCCACCGCGGCCACGATCTCCTCGGCCAGCTCGCCGTAGTGCACCGTCTGGGCGAGGTCGTCGCCGGCGGCCGCGCCCTGGGTGTCGAGACGCAGGGCCACGTCGACGACGAAGCGCTGTCCCTGCCGGCGTTCGAAGTCGAAGACGCCGTGGTGGGCGAACACCTCGAGCCCGGTGAGGGTGAGCAGGTCGAGTCTGTCGATCGGGTCGGTCATCGTCGCCCATCCTTTCCACGGTTCCACGCCGCCGCCACCTCGAGCGCCGTGCGAGTGGTCGAGACGTCGTGCACGCGCACTCCCCACACGCCCTCGTGAGCCGCGAGGGCCGCGACCACGGCCGAGGCGAGATCGCGCTCCCCCAACTGTGCCCCACCGGGCACGAGTTCGCCGAGGAAGCGCTTGCGCGACGCGCCGATGAGCACCGGCAGGCCGAGGGCGGCGAGCCGCTCGAGGTGTGCGAGCACCGTCCAGTTGTGGTCGGCGTTCTTCGAGAAGCCGAGCCCGGGGTCGACGATGAGGCGATCGGGATGCGCGCCCTTCACGATGAGCTCGGCCACCCGGTACTCGATCTCGCCCACCACCTCGGCCACCACGTCGTCGTAGCGCGCCGGAGGGTGCGTCTTGCCGAGATGCGCGCGCCAGTGCATCACCACGAAGCGGGCGCCGGACTCGATCACCACGTCGTCCATCTCCGGATCGGCCAGGCCGCCCGAGACGTCGTTCACGATCGCGGCGCCCGCGTCGAGCGCGGCGGCGGCGGTCGCGGCGTTCATCGTGTCGACGCTCACCGTCACGCCCTTGTCGACGAGCTCGCGCACCACGGGGAGCACGCGGCGCTTCTCCTCCGAGACCGCCACGCGCTGGGCGCCCGGCCGGGTGGACTCGCCACCCACGTCGATGATGTCGGCTCCGCGGGCCACCATGCCGAGCGCGTGCCGCACGGCGGCCTCGCGGTCGAGCCACAGGCCCCCGTCGCTGAAGGAGTCCGGCGTCACGTTGAGGATGCCGAGGATCTGCGTCACGCGGTCTCCCCCGTCACGCGACGCGAGGCATCCGTGCCGATCAGGGCGATCGTCTCGGCGCGCGCCGCCGGCTCGGCCAGCGAGCCGCGGGCGGCGAGCGTGAGTGTGGTGCTGCGGGTCTGGCGCGGCCCGCGGGCGCTCACGCAGCCGTGCTTCGCATCGACCACCACGAGCACACCGCTCGCTCCGAGTCCGCGTTCGAGCGCCTCGGCGATGTCGTCGGTCAGGCGCTCCTGCAGTTGCGGGCGCGAGGAGGCGGACTCCACCACGGCGACGACCGAGCCGAGCCCGGCCACGACGGCGCCCGGCACGTAGGCCACATGCACCACGCCTTCGAAGGGCAGGAGGTGGTGCTCGCACACCGAGCGGAAGGTGATGTCACGCATCAGCACGGGCTGAGCGGATGCGTGGCCGCCGCCGTCGGGGGCACCGAAGGTCGAGCCCAACGCGGCCGCCGGGTCGGCGCCCACCGAGCCGAACAGCTCGGCGTAGAGCGCCGCGACCCGGCGAGGCGTCTGGGCAAGGCCCTCGCGCGCCGGATCCTCGCCGATGGCGGCGAGGATCTCGGCGACCGCTGCCTCGATCCGCTCCTTGTCGACGGATGCCACGGGGCGGGCCTAGGCGGTGGCGGGGCGCGGGTTGATGCGCGGCGCGCGCTTCGGCTTGGCCTCGGGCTCCGGGTCGGAGTCGACGCCGCCGTCGACGGCTGAGCCGTCGATCGGAGCCTTCGCCGTGGGGAACTGCACGGGCGGAAGGGTCGACACCGGGCGGCGCTCGCTCGAGAGCCACTGCGGCCGGAGCGGCAGCTTCTTGACACCCTCGAAGATCGTGGCGAGCTGCTCGTGGTCGAGCGTCTCCTTCTCGAGCAGCTCGGCGGCCAGCCTGTCGAGGATGTCGCGGTTGTCGTTCAGAACCGCCCACGCCTCGTCGTGCGCCGCCTCGATGAGTCCGCGCACCTCTGTGTCGACCTGCTGCGCGAGGCTCTCGGAGTAGTCGCGCTCGTGGCCCATGTTGCGGCCGAGGAACATCTCACCCGAGGCACTGCCGAGCTTGACCGCGCCGAGCGAGGCCGTCATGCCGTATTCGGTGACCATCTTCTTGGCGGTGCCGGTGGCCTTCTCGATGTCGTTCGAGGCGCCGGTGGTGGGGTCGTGGAACACGATCTCCTCGGCCACGCGACCGCCCATGGCGTAGGCCAGCTGGTCGAGCAGTTCGTTGCGGCTCACCGAGTAGCGGTCTTCGAGCGGCAGCACCATCGTGTAGCCGAGGGCACGGCCGCGCGGCAGGATCGTGACCTTCGTCACCGGGTCGGTGTAGTTCATCGCCGTGGCCACCAGGGCGTGGCCGCCCTCGTGGTAGGCGGTGACGAGCTTCTCCTGGTCGCGCATGATGCGGGTGCGGCGCTGCGGTCCGGCGATCACACGGTCGATGGCCTCGTCGAGCGCGCGGTTGTCGATGAGCTGCGCGTTCGAGCGCGCGGTGAGCAGCGCGGCCTCGTTGAGCACGTTCGCCAGGTCGGCGCCGGTGAAGCCCGGCGTCTTGCGGGCGACGACCTCGAGGTCGACGCCGGCGGCGAGGGGCTTGCCACGGCCGTGCACCTCGAGGATCTTCTTGCGGCCGTTGAGGTCGGGCGCGTCGACGCCGATCTGGCGGTCGAAGCGGCCCGGGCGCAGGAGCGCCGGGTCGAGGATGTCGGGACGGTTCGTGGCCGCGATCAGGATGACGTTCGTCTTCACGTCGAAGCCGTCCATCTCCACCAGGAGCTGGTTCAGCGTCTGCTCGCGCTCGTCGTGACCGCCGCCCATGCCGGCACCGCGGTGGCGGCCGACGGCGTCGATCTCGTCGATGAAGATGATGGCCGGCGAGTTCTCCTTCGCCTGCTGGAACAGGTCGCGCACGCGGCTCGCGCCGACGCCCACGAACATCTCCACGAAGTCGGAGCCCGAGATGGAGTAGAAGGGCACGCCCGCCTCACCCGCGACCGCACGGGCCAGCAGGGTCTTGCCGGTGCCGGGAGGGCCGTAGAGCAGCACCCCCTTGGGGATGCGCGCGCCGACGGCGAGGAACTTGGCCGGCTCCTTCAGGAAGTCCTTGATCTCCTCGAGTTCCTCGAGCGCCTCCTCGGCGCCCGCGACGTCGTCGAAGGTGACCTTCGGCGACTCCTTCGTGACGAGCTTGGCCTTGGACTTGCCGAACTGCATCACCCGGTTGCTGCCGCCCTGCATGCCGGAGAGCATGAACCAGAAGAAGGCACCGATCAGGATGACGGGCAGCAGCACGCCGAGGAGCGAGAGGAACCAGTTGGTCTGCGGAACCTGATCGTTGAAGCCGTCCGACGGGTTCGCGCTGGTGACCGCCTGAACCACCTCGGTGCCACGCGGAGCCACGTAGTAGAACTGCACCTTCGAGCCGTACTTGCTGTCGGGGTTGGCCAGAGTCATGTCGACGCGCTGCTCGCCGTCGATGATGGTGGCCTCCGACACCTTGCCGCTGGAGAGGAATCCGAGCCCCTCCTGCGTCGTCACCTGCTGGTAGCCCGCGCCCGTGATCAGGCTGAAGCCGATCCACAGCGCGATCGCACCCAGGAGGATGTAGGGAACGGGAGATCGGAGGATGCGTTTCGGATTCATGTCTCTTCACCGCTATGGTGCCGATGGGGTCGGCACAGTGCTTAGGTCGTGGTGCAAGGGTACCCGTCGGGGACTGGACGCCGCCTCCATGTTCCCCGTGGGCGTAACGTGAGCGCCGGGCCGCCCTCGGGGTGGTCTCGCCGGAGTTAGGCTCGGTTCGATGTCGTCTTCGATTCCGGCTGTGCGCACCGCGCTCGCGCGGGCGTCCGTCACGCCCGATTCGCTCACCGACGCCGAGCTCGCGGCTCTCCTCCTCGCCGAGGGCGAGGAGCTCGACGCCCTCACCGGGCTCGCGGATGCGCTCCGCCGCGAAGCCGTCGGAGAGGCCGTGCGCTTCGTGGTGAACCGCAACGTCTCCTCCGATCTTTTCGGCGCATCCGTGCCCCCGACGAGCGGGCCGCACGCCGGCGCGCCCCGCGTACTCGACCTCGCTGCGATCGGCGACATCGCCGACGACGCCTGGCAGCTCGGCGCCACCGAGCTGTGCGTCCAGGGCACCGTGCCGGCCGCCGGGGAGCGCACGGCGGATGCGGCGACGGCGGACGCGCATCCGTTCGTCTACGCCGACATCGCCCGAGCGGTGAAGGCCCGACAGCCGGGGCTGCACCTGCATGCCTTCCGGCCCGCCGACCTCGTCGACGGCGCACGCCGTTCGGGGCTCGGGATGCCCGAGTTCCTCGCCTCGCTGCGAGAGGCCGGGGTCGACTCGGTTCCGGGCACGGGCGTCAAGCTGCTCGACGAGACCCAGCGGCGACGCCTCGCCCCCGGCGACCTGCCGGTCGACCGCTGGCTCGAGGTGGTGCGCGCGGCGCACGGCCTCGGCTTCCGCTCGACGTCGATCATGTTCTACGGCCGGGGCGAGAGCCCGGCCGCCCGGGTCGCGCACCTGCGCACCCTCGCACGGCTGCAGGAGGAGACGGGCGGCTTCACCGAGTTCGTGCCCATGCCGTTCCCCGAGCTCGAGCCGCTGGTGACCGCCCGCTCCGAGCTCGACGAGCACCGGGCGGTCACGGCCGTGGCGCGGCTCGCCCTGCTCGGGCGCATCGACCATCTGCAGGTGCCGTGGACCAAGCTCGGCCTCGCCCACTCCGCGGTGATGCTCGAGAGCGGCGCCGACGATCTCGGCGGCACGCTCTACGACGGGCGGGTGCTGCCCTCCGCCGGCGTGGAGTACGGCCGCTCGCTGAGCATCGCCGACATCGAGCGCACCGCGGCCGCCCTCGGCCGCCCCGCACGGCAGCGCACCACGGTCTACGGCGAGCCCTCCGCCGAGCGCCTCGCGGCGGCACGCACGGCCGGCGCCGCCGAAGCGCCCTCGAGCCACCGAGCGCCGGCGGCCCGACCGTGACGACGGATGCGCGCACCGAGTCCGACGGAGACCCGCGCGTCGTGGTCGTGCCCGGGCTCTCCGGTGATGCCGCGGACTTCTCCTTCCTCGGGCCGATGCTCGGCCGCCGCCGCACCGTGACCACCGCGTCCTTCGACGATCTCCCCACGACGCCCACGGTGGCCGAGCTGACGACGCGGATCGGTGCCGCGGCGAACGCCACCACCACCCCGCCCGCGCTGATCGGCTACTCCGTCGGGGCCGTCGCCGCTGCGGTGTTCGCGGCGGAGCATCCGGAGCGTGTCTCGGCGCTCGTGCTGATCGCCGGCTGGCTCAGCCCCTCGCCCAAGCTCATCGCCCTCGCCTCGCTCTGGCAGCGACTCGCGCACAGCGACCCGGATGCCCTCGCCGAGGTGCAGCGCAGCGCCCTGTACAGCGCCGAGGGCTGGGACTCCGCGGCCCTGCCCCGCATCGACGAGCGCTCGGCCGCCCTCGTCCGCCTCGCCGCCACCCCCTCCCGCGCCTCCGCGCCCGTCGATCTCGCCACCCTCGCGACCCGCATCACGGCGCCGACCCTCGTGATCGGCTGCGCCCACGACGAGATCGCCACCGCCCGCGAGACCCGGCTGCTCTTCGCCGCGATCCCGGATGCGCGCTACACCGAGGTCGAGAGCGGCCACGGCGTGCTGCGCGAGCGCCCCGCCGAGGTGCTCGGCCTCGTCGACGGCTTCCTCGCCGAGCCCCGGCGGCACCCCGCCGGCGCGATCCTCGGGCGGAGCCGGCCGTGATCGACCCCACCGCCTCCGGCGCCGCTCCCGACCCGGCCACCGCTCCCCGTTCAGCCCGCGGGACGGCACCGGCACCCCCCGTCGCCCACGTGCGCGTCGCGGTCATCGGCGCCGGATTCGCCGGAGTGGGCCTCGGCATCCGGCTGCAACGCCAGGGCGAGTCGTCGTACCTCGTGTTCGAGCGCGGCTCGGGCGTCGGCGGAACCTGGCGTGACAACAGCTACCCCGGGGTGGCCTGCGACGTGCCCTCGCACCTCTACTGCTATTCGTTCCGGCCCAACCCCGACTGGTCGGGCGTCTTCGCACCGGGGGCCGAGATCCGCCGCTACATCGAGACGGCCGCGCGGGAGGAGGGCGTGCTGCCCCACCTGCTCACCGACACCGAGGTGTTCGGGCTCGACTGGGACGAGAACGCCGCCCTCTGGCGACTCGACACCACGCGCGGCGCCTTCACGGCCGACGCCGTGGTGCTCGCGGCGGGGCGCCTCACCGAGCCGCGCATCCCCGATGTGCCCGGCATCGAGGGCTTCGACGGCCCCATGTTCCACTCCGCGCGCTGGGATCACACGGCCGAGCTCGCCGGCAAGCGCATCGCGGTGGTCGGCTCGGGCGCCTCCGCCATCCAGATCGTGCCGCAGCTCGCCGCCGTCGCCTCGGAGCTCGTGGTGATGCAGCGGAGCGCGCCCTACATCATCCCGCGCGACACGCGCGTCTACTCGGCCGCCGAACGCTCGCTGTTCGCGCGCGACCCGGAGGAGCTCGAACGGGTGCGCTCGCGCCTGTTCTGGAAGGCCGAGGAGGCCTTCGCGCAGAGGGCCGGGGATGCGGATGCGACGGCCGCGGCCCGATCCCGCGCGCTCGCGCACCTCGAAGCGCAAGTGTCCGATCCCGGGCTGCGCGCCAAGCTCACGCCCGACTACGAGATCGGCTGCAAGCGCGTGCTCATCTCGAGCGACTACTACCCGGCGGTGGCCGAGCCCCACGTCACGGTCGAGCCCTCGGCGCTCGCGGGCATCCGCGGCAACACGCTCGTGGCGCGCAACGGCGGCGAGCACGAGGTCGACGCCCTCGTGTTCGCGACCGGCTTCCACTCGGCCGAGCAGCCCTACGCCCGACTCACGCGCGGACGAGACGGGCAGCTGCTCGCCGATCACTGGGCGGGCGGGATGACGGCGTTCGCGTCGACCGTGATGGCCGGCTTCCCGAACCTCTTCGTCGTCAACGGGCCGAACGGCGGTCTCGGGCACAACTCGGCGGTCTACATGATCGAGGCGCAGATCGACTACATCCTGGGCGCGCTCCGCTACAGCGCTGCCAATGACGGCCTCGTGCTGAGCGTCACCGCCGAGGCCGAGCAGGAGTACACCCGCACCGTCGACGAGCTCAGCGCGTCCACGGTCTGGCTCACGGGCGGCTGCAACAGCTGGTACGTCGATGCGCGCAACGGCCGCCTCACGCTGCTCTGGCCCGACTTCGCCCACAGCTTCCGCGCGCGCAACGCCGACTTCTCGCCGGCGGTCTTCGACCCGCCACGACCGGTCGCCTCCCCACCCGCCTAGACTCGCGTCATGAAGCAGAGCCGGTTCAGAGTCGTCCCCGCCGTGATCGCGATCGCGCTCCTCGCGGCGCTCTCCGGGTGCAGCGCCCCCACCAGCCCCTTCGTGGGCACCTGGGGCAACGCCGGCGCGGCAGGCCAGCCCTCGCTCGTCCTGGGCTCCGACGGAACGGTCTCGGGCACCGACGGCTGCAACTCGCTCACCGGCAGCTGGACCGCGTCGAACGGCGTGGCCACCTTCGGCGCCCTGGCCTCGACCCTCATGGCCTGCCCGGGCACGACGCCGTGGCTCGGCGGCGCGAGCACCGCGAAGGTCACGGGCGGCCAGCTCGTGGTCTCCGACGCGACGGGTGCGAAGATCGGCACCCTTCCGAAGGCGCCCTAGGCGTAGACGTGCGGGGCGAGCACCCCGATCGACTTCAGGTTGCGGTAGCGCTCGGCGTAGTCGAGGCCATAACCCACCACGAAGGCGTTCGGGATGTCGAAGCCCACGTACTTCACGTCGATCTCCACCTTCACGGCCTCGGGCTTGCGCAGCAGCGCGCAGATCTCCACCGACTCCGCCCCCCGCGAGCGCAGGTTGGCGAGCAGCCACGACAGGGTGAGCCCCGAGTCGATGATGTCCTCCACGATCAGCACCGTGCGGCCGGTGAGGTCGGTGTCGAGGTCTTTCAGGATGCGCACGACACCGCTCGACTGGGTGCCCGAACCGTAGGAGCTCACCGCCATCCAGTCCATGTTGACCTGGATGCGCAGCTCCCGGGCGAGGTCGGCCATCACCATCACGGCGCCCTTCAGCACGCCCACGATGAGCAGGTCGTCGTCGGCGTAGTCGGCCTCGATGGCCCGCGCGAGCTCGGCGATCTTTCCCGCGATCTGCTCCTCGGTGAGCAGCACCTCGGTGATGTCGTCGGCCACGTCAGTGATGTCCATGCGAGTCGTTCCCTTCGTTCTGGCTTTCGTCCGCCGCCGCGCTGAAGACGAGCCGGCCCGCCTGCCGCACCACTCTAATCCCTGGCAGGTCGACGCCCTTCTGCCCGTGCCACCCGGTCACGAGCGCGACCGCCGCGAGCGTCTGCACCCGCGAGAGCGACACCCCGAACTCGGCGTCGACGACGTAGCGGATGATGCGGTTACGGAGCGCGGGCGGGTTCGCCTCGAGCGCCGCCACCGAGATCGCGATGCCGGCCTCGGCGGGCTCCACGATCTCCTCGATGGTCTCGATCGCCATCGCGTGCAGGGCGTCGTCGTCCTCCCTGAGCTGCTCCGCCGTGCGGGCGAGCGCCTCCGCGATGCCGGGCCCGAGCTCGGCCTCGAGCACGGGAAGCACGGCGCGCCGCGCCCGCACGCGGGTGAACCGCTCGTCGGCGTTGTGCGGATCGTGCCACGGCTCGAGCCCCGAATCGGCGCAGAACGCCTCCGTCTGGGAGCGGCGGATGCCGAGCAGGGGGCGCAGCCGAGCGCCACGCGGGACAGCGGAGGGACGGGTGCCTCCGGCGGCGAGGGGCGCTGCGGATGCGGGTGACTCGTGATGGGCATCCCCGTCGGAGTCCGGTGGCCGGGTGACGGCCGCCATGCCCGCGAGCGACGCCGCGCCGGCTCCGCGGGCGAGGCCGAGCAGCACGGTCTCGGCCTGGTCGTCGAGGGTGTGCCCGAGCAGCACGGCCCGGGCGCCCGTCGTGCGGAGCGCATCGTCGATCGCCGCGTAGCGGGCGTCGCGCGCGGCCGCCTCGACGCCGCCGGTGACGGAGGAGGAGCCCTCGGCCGGCCGCACGCGCGTGACGAGCACGGGGTCGAGGCCGAGAGCGCCCGCCTGCCGAGCCGCCTCGGCGGCCACCGCATCCGAGCCGTCCTGCAGTCCGTGGTCGACGATGATCGCACCGGCGCGGAGGCCCGCCCGCGGCGCCTCGAAGGCGGTCGCCGCGGCGAGTGCGAGGGAATCCGGGCCGCCGCTCAGGGCGACCAGGACGTCGGCCCCCGGGTGCTCGCGCAGGCTCACGTCGTCGTTCTCGCGAGTCGCGAGGGCTGCCCCGGCTCCCGCCGGCACCCCCGTGGCCTCGTTCGCGAGCCCCGACGCCTCCAGGCACTCGCGCACGGCCCGGCGCACATCGGCCATCGCGGGCGTGAGCCGAGGTCGGCGCTGGTTCATGCTCATCCAGTAACGTTATTGCAGTTTCCGGCGCGGATTCCGCGCGCCAGCACACACCAGAGGAGCATGAGCACATGGCCGCCTACGATGTCGTCGTCGAAATCCCCAAGGGAAGCCGCAACAAGTACGAAGTCGACCACGAGACCGGCCGGGTCTACCTCGACCGCGTGCTGTTCACCACCTTCGTCTACCCCACCGACTACGGGTTCTTCGAGAACACCCTGGGTCTGGACGGCGACCCCGTCGACGCGCTCGTGCTGCTCGAGTACCCCACCTTCCCGGGCGTGGGTGTCAAGGTGCGCCCGGTCGGCGTGCTCAACATGAGCGACGAGGCCGGCTCCGACGCCAAGGTCGTCGTGGTGCCCTTCAAGGACCCGCGCTGGGCGCACATCCAGGACATCGAGGATGTCCCGGAGCAGACCCGCAAGGAGATCGAGCACTTCTTCGCCCGCTACAAGGACCTCGAGCCCGGCAAGTTCGTGAACATCGAGGGCTGGGGTAACGCGGCCGAGGCCGAGGCCATCGTCGAGGCCGGCTTCAAGAAGCTCGCCGAAGAGGGCTCGCACTAGCCCCACACCTCATCGACCAGTCGCAATGTGCCCCCAAGACGCGTGAATAGGGGCCCAATGCGACTGGTCGATTGCCGTTGAGGGCTAGAAGGCCACGTAGTTGCGAGGGTTCTCGGGCGAACCGTCGACCCGGGTCTCGAAGTGCACGTGGCAGCCCGTCGACGTGCCCGTGGTGCCGGCGAAGGCGATGACCTCGCCACCGCCGACCGCCTGCCCACGCCCCACGTTGAGCGAGGAGTTGTGGCCGTACACGGTGGTGAGCCCGCCGCCGTGGCTGATGGTCACCGAATAGCCGAGGCCGCCGTTGTAGCCGGCCTGCGTGACGGTGCCGGCCGCCGCCGAGTACACCGGCTTGCCGCACGTTCCGCCGCCGGCCACGAGATCGATGCCCGCGTGCAGACGCCAGACGAGCGCGATGGGGTGGAAGCGCTGACCGAACTCGTCGCTGACGACGTGGTTCGCGAGCGGGCTCGACCAGCCGCTCACCGACGGGCCGGGGCGACCGGATGCCGCAGCCTCCGCCGCGGCGGCGGCCCGCGCGGCGGCCTCGGCGGCGAGCCGGGCCTCCTCCGCCTTGCGCCGCTCCTCGACACCCGCCTCGTACTCGGCCACCGTCTTCGCTGTGGCCGAGGTGAGTGCGGCCAGCTGCTGTTCGAGCACGATCCCCTGCGCCGACTGCTCAGCGAGGGCCGCCTCGGCCTGCTGCTGGGCCTGGTTCGCCTGTTCGAGCGCCGCCGCCGCCGCGAGCTTGAGCCCCTCGAGCTCGGCCTCGGCCACGAGCGCCTGCGCTCCGAGGGCATCGGCGGTGTTGCGGTCCTGCGTGGCCTGCTCGTAGAGCGCGCCGGTCTTCTGCGTGAGCTGGCTCATCGCGCCGAGCTGGTAGAGCAGGTCGTCGGTGGCCTCGCCGGCCACGATGAGGTTGAGGGTGAGGTCTGCTCCGCCGGCGCGCGTGAACTGGGTGATCAGCAGCCCGGCCTGCTTGTTGGACTCCTCGGCGCGCACCCGGGCCTCGTCGGTCTGCCGCGCGAGCTCGTCGGCGCGGTAGACCGCGGTGTCGTAGGCCTCCTGCGCGAGCGAGTACTCGTCGGCCTTCTGCATCGCCAGCTCCTGCGCGGCCTGCGCCTCCGACTCCAGCTGGGCGATGAGCCCCTGGATGCGCTCCACCTCGGCCTGCTTCGTGGACTCACTCGTGCGGGCGGCGATCACGTCCTCCCAGCTCGGGTAGTCGGCGGCGGACGCCGGTTCGACACCCCTCAGCACGTCGACCGCCACGATACCGGCGGCCAGCGCCAGGCCCGCGAAGAACCGGGAGAGGGGATGCGGGCGTTCGGTCGTCGTTCGTGTCTGCATGGTTCCTAGCCGAAGTCGATTCCCTGGGCGGCCATGAACGGCCGTGGATTGATGGCGGTGCCGTTCTGCCGCACCTCGAAGTGCAGGTGGCAACCGGTGGAGTTGCCCGTGGTGCCCGCGAGCGAGATGGGCTGCCCCACCTGCACGTAGTCGCCGTTGCCGACGAGCAATCGCGTGTTGTGACCGTAGGCGGTGGCGATGCCGCCGCCGTGGTCGATCTGGATGAAGTTGCCGTAGCCGCCGTTCCAGCCGGCGAAGTTCACGATGCCCTCGGCGGCCGCGTAGACGTAGGCCCCGCAGGTGCCGCCGTTGTAGACGAGGTCGATGCCGGAGTGCAGACGGTAGCCGCCGTCGACCGGGTTCACCCGCATGCCGTACTCGTCGGAGGAGTATGCGCCGGGGAAGGGACTCGTCCAGCCGCTCGCCGCGACGAGAGGCAGGCTGGGGAGGCCGGCCGCGGCTGCGGCGCGCGCTGCCGCCGCCCGTGCCTCGAAGCCCTTCTGGTAGTCGGCCTCGGTGGCCACCCGGTTCTGCTGCAGCACCTGCAGCTGGGCGGTGAGCTCGACCTCGTGGTCCTGCTGTTCGGCGAGGGCCGCTGCGGCGGCATCCTGAGCCGAGACCGCCTCGTCGCGGAGTCGCTGGGCTTCGTCGGCCAGCCCCTTCAGGGCATCGCGCGCGACCGTCGCCTGGGCGGTGAGGGCCGTGGCGGTGTTGCGGTGCTGCTCCGCCAGAGCGTAGATGCGCGAGGTCTTCTCGGCGAGCTTGCTCATGGCGCTGAGCTGGTAGAGCAGATCGGCCGAGAGCTTCTCGCCGCCCACGAACAGGTTCATGCTGAGGTTGCCGCCACCGCCTCCGGCGCGGGCGAGCTGAGCGGCGAGCTGGCCGGCCTGCCGGTTCGACGCCTCGGCCGTCGCCGCCGCCGCCGCGGCCTGCGCGTCGAGCTCGGCCTGCACGAAGTTCGCGGTGTCGTACTTCTCCTGCGCGGCATTGAACTCGTCACCGCGCTGCAGGGCGAGCTGCTGAGCGGCCGCCAGCGTGGAGTTCATCGAGTCGATGAGGCCCTGGATGCGCACGACCTCGTCGTTCTTCGCCGCCTCGTCCGCCTGGGCGTTCTTCACGTCGTCCCAGGTGGGGTAGTCCTCCGCCGCGGCGGGTGCGGAGGCGACGCCGATCGACACCACGAGCGTCGCGACGGCGATCGTGGTCGCCACCGCGTCGCGGATGCGCCATGCGCGGGGGCGCGCGGCGTGGGAGGTCGGGCTGCTCATGTCTCCCGCGAATCTAACCCGGGGCCGATACGAATGCACGGACATTCCCCCGCGGGTGACCAAGTAGAGGGTGCGCGAGCGTCGATTGGCGGCCAGGGAGGGGATGTGGCATACTCGATGAGTTGTCGCCGCCGGCCCCATCGTTTAGTGGCCTAGGACGCCGCCCTTTCACGGCGGTAGCACGGGTTCGAATCCCGTTGGGGTCACGAAGGCTGGGGCCACGGAACTGTGGCGAAAGCACCAGGCGGGCAACACATACAATAGGAACACAGCAACAAAACATAAGGCCCTGTAGCGCAGTTGGTTAGCGTGCCGCCCTGTCACGGCGGAGGTCGCGGGTTCAAGTCCCGTCAGGGTCGCCAGGCGTGAAGCCCTCCATTCGGAGGGCTTTTCGCTGGAAGCGGCACAGTGCCAGTGATGGTGCGACATCGCCGGTTCGGCTCTGTAGCTCAGTTGGTAGAGCGCACGACTGAAAATCGTGAGGTCACGGGATCGACGCCCGTCGGAGCCACGAAGCCCTCTCCCTAGCTTCTACATGGGAGGGGGCTTTTTTCGTTCCCGGGCACGACGATCGCTCACGACCACTGTCAGAGCAGGTCGCGAATGTCCTGGCTCCATGTGACCTTTGTGGAAAGCCTGCGGCCTCCCATCTCCAGACGCTTTCCCCGGATCTCGCGCGGGTCGAGGTTCTCCGCATCGACAAGATTGAACGAGTCACCTGTGCTCGGCACGGATTCGTCGAGATCCCAATCGCCCACGATCACCCCGGCGCCCTTGAGCCTCGCGATGAGTCGCCGCGGCTGGATCGCGCGGCCGCGCGAGGCCGCCAGATCCCACCACTGCCGCGCCCGCTCGGCGAGCTCGGCGTTGCGTCGGCCTCCGTGAATCGCACCTCGCCCGTCTTCGAGATCGTCCGGCGTCACGGTCACGATCGCCGTTCTTTCCAGTTCTTCGTAGAACACCACGCCCGGGCGCCGGACGACGGCGGGCACCAGATATCTGCTCGTCTTCGTCGACGCGATGTTCGTGACCGCCGGATCGTTCAGGTCGACGACCGTGCGACCGAGAAGCGTGGCGACTTTGATCGCGGCGGCTTCGGCCCGGCGCGCGTCCTCCCCGGTCGAAAAGGGTTCGGCGGTCTGCCAGAGCACGGTGCTCGCTCTCCCGAGAAGCGACTGCGCGGCCGGATTGTGCAGTTCGTAGATACGAGTGGTGCTCTCCCCGATGCCGACGTAGATCTCGTTCGTCGCGCTGTCGGATCCGATGTACAAGAATGACTTCCCCATGGGGAACCTCCGTGTGTTGTGACGCTGCGCGACGCTCGTGCAAAGTCGTCTGGATATTTTGCGTTGAGTATGCGATATTGAAGTCTCAAGTTGCAAACGGAATCGGGACCGGTTGCAACTACTCGTCTGACTGGGGCGGGGGGATGGATGCGGGAGACCGGCTTCGGCCGGCCCCGCATCCTCTGTTTAAGCCGGCCTACTCGAGGTTGAGCGCCCGCCGCCAGCGCTGGCCGAGCGCTCGCACGGCCCGGTCGCCGGGCGAGCCGAGCGGGTTGTCGCTCATCATGTAGGTCCAGGTGGCGGAGGGCCGGATGAGGCCGAGCCCCGCGAGACCGCCCTCCAGGTCGTCGTCGGTGAGACCCGCGACGAGCGAAGCCGTGCGCGCGGCCACCCGCTCAAAGAAGCCGTCGAACTCCTCGAGCGCGATGCGGTGGAACTCGTCCACCGGCACCAGCCCGGCGAGCGCCCGCAGGTGGATGCCGTCGCGCACCTCGCCGAGCAGCGCCAGGTGGGCCTGCCACTCGTCGTCGAGCTCGAACAGTTCGATCGCCCGCTCGAGCTGCTCCCGGCGTCCGGCCGGCTCCCGGCCGAGAACCCGCTCGCGCACGGCGAGCACCGCCTGCCGCTGCTTCACCACCGCGCGGTTGTAGGCCCAGGTCGAGCGGTGCCGGTCGAGCCGCATCCCCTCGGCCACCGCCTGGCAGTCGGCGATGATCTCGCTGCGCTCGGCGGCCGGCAACGCGGATCCGGCGCGCTCGATCCGGGCGAGCAGGTGCGGGGGTGCCGCCGTGCGCACGAGCTCGTCGTCGAGGCTCACGAACGAGGCGCTGCTGCCAGGGTCGCCCTGCCGGCCCGCCCGGCCGCGGAGCTGCGCGTCGAGACGGCCCGAGGGATAGCGCCCGGTCGACACCACGGCGAGGCCGCCGAGCGCCGCGACCCGGTCGTGATCGGCGGCGTCCGGTCCGCCGAGTCGGATGTCAGTGCCCCGGCCCGACATCTGCGTCGAGATGGTGAGCGCTCCGAAGGCGCCGGCCGCCCCGATGATCGCCGCCTCGTCGGCGTCGTTCCGGGCGTTCAGCACCACCGGGGCGAGGCCCGTCGCACGCAGGGCCCCGGCGAGCGCATCCGATTCCGCCACGCTCTGCGTGCCCACGAGCACGGGCCGCCCCTCGGCGTGCAGCCGGCGCACCTCGGCCACGACCTCGCGCTGCTTCTCGGCCGCCGAGAGCAGGATGCGCTCGGGCGCGTCGATCCGCCGGTTCGGCACGCGCCGCTCCACGCGCCCCGCCGGCAGCTGGTAGAACTCGAGCAGGTCGTCGGCCACGGCCACCACCGTTCCGCTCATGCCGGCCAGGGTCTGGTAGCCGCGCAGCAGATCGTGGATGGTGATGGTGTCGAGCACCACCCCCGCGCTCGTGACGGGCAGCCCCTCCTTGGCCTCGACGGCCGCGTGCAGCCCGTCGGGCCAGCGTTGGAGACGGGCGACCCGCCCGCGCCCGGCATCGATGAGCCGGATGGCGCCGCGCTCGTCGACGAGATAGTCGACGTCGCGCTGCACCAGCACGCGGGCATGCAGGGCCAGGTTCAGCTCGGTCAGCAGCGGCACCCCCTCGGCGCCGTAGAGGTTGAGGCCGCCGAGCAGCGCCTCGAGGGCGTCGAGGCCGGCGTCGGTGAGCGTGACGTTCGCGCGCTCCTCGTCGACCTCGAAGTGTTCGCCCTCGTGCAGACCGGCCACGAGCGCGGTGGCGCGCTCCATGGTGCGGGCGGCCTGCGGCGAGTC
This sequence comes from Microbacteriaceae bacterium 3FA27C10, assembly GCA_005502775.1. Lineage (GTDB taxonomy): Bacteria > Actinomycetota > Actinomycetes > Actinomycetales > Microbacteriaceae > Herbiconiux. The sequence goes on along the minus strand of SCNI01000018.1, from coordinate 13,329 downwards.
GCCGGCCAGCACGAGGGGCACGGCGGCCTCGTCGATCATGACGGCGTCGGCCTCGTCGACGATCACCGCGTCGAGCACCGGATGCACGGCGTCGGCCGGCCGCTCCACGAAGCGGTCGCGCAGGAGGTCGAACCCGAGCTCGGTGACCGGCAGGTACACCACGTCGGCCCGGTAGGCCTCACGGCGCTGCCCGGTGGTGGACGCCTGGCCGACCGTCGCCACCGAGAGGCCGAGACTCTCGAAGAGCGGGCGCATCCATTCGGCGTCGCGCGCGGCGAGGTAGTCGTTGACCGAGAGCACGTGCACCTGGCGGCCTGCGAGCGCGAGTCCGGCTGCGGCCAGAGCGCCGGAGAGGGTCTTGCCCTCCCCCGTGTCCATCTCCACCGCGTGACCGGCCATGAGCGCGGCCGCCGCGACGAGCTGCTCGTCGAAGGCGGTGAGGTGCACGGTGCGGGCTGCAGCCTCGCGGGCCAGAGCGAGATACTCGGCCGTGACGGGCGGGGTCCCGGCCCGCGCGTGGGTCTCGCCGATCGCCTGGGCCGCCGCACGCAGGGCGTCGCCGCCGAGGGCGCGCTGCGACTCGGCGAGCGGACGGGCGGCGGCGGCCAGGGCGGCGAAGCGGCGGAAGGAGACGGCGCCGGGCCGCCCGAGCACGCGCCCCAGCATCCGGCTCAGCGCGCTCACAGCCGCACCGCGCCCTCGGGAACGGGAGTGCCGTGCGGAGCGCTCACCGCTCGGCCTCCCACTCCGCCATGAGCTGAGGCAGGCGGGCATCGAGGAACCGGTAGAACCGCGCCATCTCGTCGACGCGCAGGGCGGCGGGCGAGCCGGGGGCGTCGAGGGCCGCGGCGGCGTTCTCGGCGAGGCTCGCGAGCGTGCCGTACATCGGGCTGGTCTTGAGCGAGGCCGTGTACCAGGTGTCCTCCACCAGCTCGTAGCGGTCACGGCGGCTGCCCGACTGCGCGATGCGCCGGATGGCGCCGAAGGTCTGCAGGTAGCGCACCGCCCCCGAGATGGCGGCCGCGCTCACTCCGAGCGTGTCGGCCAGCGCGGCGGCGGTGAGGCCGCCGTCGTCGGTCACGAGCAGGGTCATGAGCACGCGCGCGGGCATCTTCGGGAATCCGGCGGCGGTCAGCACCGCCGCCGACTGCTCGACCGCCGCTCGCAGCGATCCCTCGTCTCGTGCCATTCCCTCAGCCTCTCACCCCGCGCCGCTCACGCGCCGGGTCGCGTCGCCGGCTCACGCGGTGCCCAGCTCGCGACGGCGCAGCAGCACCACGGATGCGCCGATCGCCACCACCGCGATCGCCGACAGCCAGAGCACCCCGCCCGCATCGGCACTGCCGCCCACGACGGGCGTGTGCGTGAACGGCGACAGGTCGCGCAGCCACTGCGGCAGGCCGAGCAGCCCGCCGAAATTCCCGAGCACGATGCCGAGCGCCACGAGCGACCAGCCGGCGGCGATCGCCGCGCGCGGCACGAGCACGAAGAGCAGTGCGGTCACGCCGAGATACACGAGCGCGGCCGGCAGCTGCGCCGCCGCGGCGGCGAAGGCGTCGCCGATCCGGGCCGCGTCCTCCCCCGCCGACAGGAGGCCGAGCGCGGCCACGAGCGCCGACGCGGCGAGCACGATCAGCACGGCGAGCGCGCCGAGCACGAGGTACCCGGCGAGCCAGCGCCCGCGGGACACCGGGGTGCTGAGCAGCAGTTCGGCGGTTCCGGCGGCCTCCTCCTGGCGCATCCGGACGACGGTCTGCGTGGCACAGGCGGCGGCCAGCGCGCCCACGAAGGCGAAGAGCGCGCCGATGAGCGTCTGCGTGAGCGATCCGCCGGCGCCGGCCACACTCTCGAGGGTGCCGACGATGGCCGGATCGGAGCCGGCCGCCTGCTGCACGAGGCTCGCGAGGGTGCCGGCGAGGTAGCCGAAGGCCGCCCCACCGGCGGCCCAGGCGAGGATGGTGCCCCACTGCAGCCGCCAGGCCAGGCCGAAGGCGCTCGAGAGGGCGGGGCGCGCATCCGCTCGACCGTGCCGCTCGGCCACGAGGCTCGCGCCGCTGTCCCGGCGGGACTGCAGGGCGAACACGGCGGCCAGGCAGACCCCGGCGAGGCCGAGGCTGAGCAGCAGCGGGATCAGGGTGTCGCTGGTGTAGGCGCTCGTCTGCTGCCCCCACCCGATCGGCGAGAGCCAGCTCGGCCAGGCGCTCGTCATCTCGAGCGGGCCCGTGGGGGTGCCGAGGGCGTCGCCGAAACCGCGGAGCACGAAGGCGAGGCCGACGAGGGCCACCGAGAGCCCGTTCGCACCGCGGGAGGTGCGCAGGAACTGGGCGGAGAGCATGCCGACCCCGAGGAAGGCGATGCCGGTGGCGGCCACCGCGGCACCGGTGACGAAGGAGCCGCGGAGCTCGAGACCGCCGAGCACCAGCGCCGCGGCGGTCGCGAGGCCCAGCACGAGGTTCGCCCCGATGCCGTGCACGAGCGTGGCGACGGTCGGCAGCGTGCGGGCGGCGGGCGTGGCCTCCACGAGCTCCGCGCGGCCCGACTCCTCGTCGCCGCGGGTGTGGCGCACGGCGAGGAAGGTGCTCATCAGGCCGGCGAGCAGAGCGAGGTAGGTGAAGATCTCGAAGAACACGAAGGCGGCCAGGCCCCCGCCCTGGGGCAGGCCACGCAGCACGAGGATGGCCGGGCTCGAGATCGCGAGCGCGAGGATCTGGTCGCGCGCCACGGGGTCGCCGTAGCTCTGCGCCACGGCGACGGCGGCGAAGAGGGCGAGGAGGGCAGTGCCGCCGATCCAGAACAGCAGCTGCAGGCGGTCGCGCCGGAGACGCTGGCCGAGCAGGATGCGCAGGGCCGTCATCAGGATGCCGCATCGCCCGGGCGGTGGCCGGCGTCTGTTCCGGTGCCGATGCCGGCACCAGGGCTCGCGCCCTCCGCGGGCCGGTCGCCGTAGTGGCGCAGGAACAGCTCCTCGAGCGAGGGCGGCGCCACCGTGAGCCCGCGCACCGCGAGCGTTGCGAGAGCACCGAGCACCGCGGGCAGGCCGTCGGTGTCGGCGGTGAACCTCACCCGGCCGCCCGTCACGGTGAGGTCGTGGGCGCCCGGGATCGCCGCGAGCCGCGCCGGGCTCATCCCCTCGGAGGCGAAGGCGATCTCAGTTCGGGTGAGGTGTCGCAACTGCTCGAGCGTGCCGGTCTCGGCCGTGCGGCCGGAGCGGATGATGGTGACGCGATCGCAGAGCTGCTCGACCTCGGAGAGGATGTGGCTCGACAGCAGCACCGTGCTGCCCTCGCCGGCGGCGCGGTGCACCTCCCCCTCGAACACGGCCTCCATCAGCGGGTCGAGGCCGCTCGTGGGCTCGTCGAGGATGAGCAGCTCGGCCGGCGTGACGAAGGCGGCGATCAGCGCCACCTTCTGCCGGTTGCCCTTGGAGTAGGCCCGGCCCTTCTTGGTGGGGTCGAAGTCGAAGGCTTCGACGAGCCGCTTCTTGCGGGCCGCGTAGGCCGCCTTGTCGGCGGTGCCGCCGCGCAGCCGGCTGAGCAGGTCGACGGCCTCGCCGCCGGTGAGGTTCGGCCAGAGCGTGACGTCACCGGGAACGTAGCCGAGGCGGCGGTGCAGGGCGACGGCGTCGGCCCACGGGTCGCGGCCGAAGACGCGCGCGGTGCCGCCGGTGGCCCGGGCGAGTCCGAGCAGGATGCGGATGGCCGTCGACTTGCCCGCCCCGTTCGGGCCGAGGAAGCCGTGCACCTCCCCCGCGGAGACGGAGAGATCCAATCCCGCGAGCGCGTGCACGCGGCCGAATCGCTTCTCGAGGCCCTGGGCCTGGATCACGGGGGTCACCGACGCTGTGGTCATGACCGGCACGCTACGCTCATTTCACAAATTTGTGAATACTGTGACGTCGACTGCTGCGCCGGACTCGACTCAGGGCGCCGCGCTCGTGAAGCCGGGGGCGCGGATGACTCCCTCCTGCGCCACACTCGCCACGAGCACACCGCCCTCGGTGTAGAAACGACCGCGGGCCAGGCCCCGGCCGCCCTGCGCCGACACGGCGTCCTGCACGTAGAGCACCCACTGGTTGGGGTCGACGGGACGGTGGAACCACATCGAGTGGTCGAGACTCGCGGTGGTGACCCCCTCGCTCTGCCAGCCCAAACCGTGCGCGCGGAGCAGGGGTTCGAGGATCGTGTAGTCGCAGACGTAGGCCAGCGCCAGCTGCTGGGTGACCGGATCGGTGGGGACGGGCGAGAACGCCCTGATCCAGAGGGCCTGGCGGGGCTCGCGACCGGACTCGGCATCGAAGTACACCGGGCCCGGGTCGTGACGGATGTCGAAACTCCGCCCCCAGGCCCAGTACTCGGCCGCCGCGCCCGACAGCCGGCCCTCGCGGGCCAGGAACTCCTCGGCGCTCGGCAGCTCCGCCGCCGGGCGCACCGCTCGCCCGACCGGCTCGGCGAAGACGTCGATGCCGGCGGGAACGGCGAACGACACGATGCCGCTGAACACCTCCTTGCCCGACTGGGCGCCGACGACCGTGCGCGTGGAGAAGCCCCGGCCGTCGCGGGTGATCTGCACCGTGTAGGTCACCGGCCTGCCGATGTCGACCGGCCGGAGGAAGTAGGAGTGGAACGAGTGGATGCTCCGCCCGGCGTCGACGGTCGCCGTCGCCGCTGCGAGCGCCTGGGCGACGGTGTCGCCGCCGTAGGCCTTGGGCCAGGGAACGTATTGCGGCTGAGCCCAGAAGCGGGCGGACGACTCGTCGCGCCCCAGGGGCGTCACGGCGATCGAGCGCAGGAAGGGCTCGGCGGTGCCGGGCGCGACCAGGCCGGCCGGAGCATCCAGGCCGGCCGGAGCATCCGGGCCGCTCGGCGCATCCGGGTCGCGTCGCCCGCTCACGCCGCTCACGGAACCTGCACCCGGCGGCGGGCGCGCAACCCCGTGAGGTACTGCGCGGGGGTGCTCGGGTCGTCGTAGCTCTGGTCGATGGCCGCGTTCATCGTCCAGTACGGATCGATGAGGTGCGGCCGCGCGAGCAGGCAGAGGTCGGCCCGGCCGGCCACGAGGATGGTGTTGATGTCGTCGATGCTCGACACCGCGCCCACCGTCATGGTGGGCACACCGGCGTCGTGCCGGATCTGGTCGCTGAACGGCGTCTGGTAGAGCCGGCCGTACTCGGGTCGCGCCGCGGTGCTCGTCTGGCCCGTCGAGACGTCGATGATGTCGGCGCCGAGCTCCTTCAGCCAGGTCGAGACCTGCACGGCGTCGTTCCCGTCGAAGCCGCCCGCCACCCACTCGGTGGCGCTCAGCCGCACGCTGATCGGCTTCTGGGCCGGCCACACCGCCCGCACGGCGGCGAAGATCTCGACCGCGAGCCGGGCCCGGTTCTCGAGCGGGCCGCCGTAGGCGTCGGTGCGCCGGTTGGCGAGCGGGCTGAGGAAGCTCGACACGAGGTAGCCGTGGCCGAAGTGCAGCTCGAGAAGGTCGAAGCCCGCCGACTCGGCCCGGCGTGCCGCCGCCACGTGCTGCTCGACGATCTCGGCGATCTCCGCCCCGCTGAGTTCGTGCGGCACCTGGCTGTCGGCCCGGTAGGGCACGGGCGACGGGGCGACGATCTGCCACTCCCCCTCCTCGAGCGGCACGTCGGTGCCCTCCCAGCCGAGCTTCGTGGCACCCTTGCGGCCGGCGTGGCCGATCTGCAGCGCGATCTTCGCGCTCGTCTCCTGGTGCACGAAGTCGACGATGCCGGCCCACGCATCCGCTTGCTCGTCGCTCCAGATGCCGGGGCAGCCGGGGGTGATGCGACCTTCGGGCGACACGCAGGTCATCTCGGTGAACACCAGCCCGGCGCCGCCGATCGCCCGCGAGCCGAGGTGCACCAGGTGCCACGTGGTCGGCAGGCCCTCGACGGCCGAGTACTGCGCCATCGGCGAGACGGCCACGCGGTTCTTCAGCTCGAGCCCGCGCAGGGTCAGCGGGTAGAACATCGGCGGGGTGCCGGCCGGAGCGTCGTTGCCGCGCGCGATCTGGTCGGCGTGGAACCAGTCATCGAGGCGGGCCACGTAGAGCGGGTCGCGCAGGCGCAGGTTGTCGTAGGTGATGCGCTGGCTGCGGGTGAGCAGTTGGAACACGAACTGCGCCGGCGGGAGGCTCTTGTAACGCTGGATGCTCTCGAACCAGCGCAGACTCGTCATCGCCGAACGGCGGAGGGAGGCGGCCACCGGCCGGCGCTCCGCCTCGTAGCGCTCGAGCGCGCTCGGCACGTCGTCGGCGGCGGTGAGCGAGGCCGCGAGGGCGATGGCGTCCTCCAGGGCCTGTTTGGTTCCGGAGCCGATCGAGAAGTGCGCCGTGTGGGCGGCGTCGCCGATGATGACGACGTTCTCGTCGAACCAGCGGGCGTTCGCCACGTCGCGGAAGTTGAGCCAGCCGGAGTTGTTGCCCTCGAGCCGGTGTCCGCCGAGGTAGTCGGCGAAGATCCGTTCGCAGAACGCCATCGAGCGCTCGTCGCTCTGCCCGGGCCGGCGTGGGTCGGCGGCGAACTCCGCGAGGCCCGCGCGCTCCCAGGTCTCGGGGTCGGTCTCCACCAGGAAGGTCGAGTGCGTGTCGTCGTAGGGGTAGATGTGCGCCCAGAACATGCCGTAGGGCGTGTCGACGAAGACGAAGGTGAAGCAGTCGACCGGGCGGTCGGTGCCGAACCAGGCGTACTTGAACGGCCGCACCTCCACGGTCGTGCCGAGCGTCTCGGCGAGGGCGCCGCGCACGGCGCTGTTGACGCCGTCGCCGGCGATCACGACGTCGTAGGCGGCCTTCAGCTCCTCGAGCGGCGGCGCCAGGGTCTGGTGCCGCAGATCGACGCCCAGTTCGAGGGCCCGGTCGCTCAGGACGAGCAGCAGCTGCTTGCGCGCGAGCGCGGCGAAGGAATGCCCGTCGCTGCGCTCCTGGAAGCCCAGGAAGTCGACGTCCATCGCCGACCACTTGCGCCAGAGCGCCTCGATGCGCTCATAGGAGACGGGATCGGCCGTGGCGAGGTTGTCGAGGGTCTCCTGCGAGAACACCACCCCGAAACCGAAGGTGTCGTCGGCGGCGTTGCGCTCGAAGACGCTGACCTCGTGGCCCGGATCGGCGAGCTTGAGGAGGATGGCGGAGTAGAGGCCTCCGGGGCCGCCGCCGATGCATGCGATTCTCATGGCTGGACGGGGCTCAGATTCCGTGATCGAGGAGGTGCTCGAAGTCGAGCGCCAATCCGGTGACGACGATGGAGACGCTCGCGAGGGCGTCGCGCAGGTTGGCGGCGGCGGTGGGCGGCAAGTCCTCGGCCACGAGCTCCTTCAGCTGCTCGTAGACCGCGAGGATCTTCCGCTCCTCGGCGGTGAACTCGTTGTGCAGGAGGTCGGTGGGGAAAGCAGGTGCGCTGGATGCGGTCATGGCGGGCTCCTTGCTCGTCGGGCGATCAGGCGGTGCGGAGGTCGGTGAGTCGCTTCGCCTTGAGCTCGAAGCGCGGAAGGGAGTCGGCGGGTGCGCGCTCGATGAGGAAGCGCAGACCCTCGTGACCGTCGGCGAGTTCCTTGCCGAGCGCCGCCTCGAGGCGCGCCCAGTCGGCATCCGTCACCGAGGCGGCCGGCTCGACGATCAGGGTGATCTCGTCTCGGATGCCCTCCCGGCTGATGCGCACCTGGAACTCCTCGATCACCGGGAAGTTGCGCACGATGCCTTCCACGGCCCGCGGGTAGACGTTGGTGCCGCGCACGAGCTTCATGTCGTCGACGCGGCCGATGATGCCGCCCTCGTAGAGATCCCAGGTGCGGCCGTTCGACGCGAAGGTCGACGGCACCTTCACCACGAGGTCGGCCGTGCGGTAGCGGATGAGCGGCACGATGCTGCGGCCGAACGAGGTGCACACGCGCTCTCCGGCCTCGCCGTAGGCCAGCTCGGCTCCCGTCTCGGGGTCGACGACCTGCTCGATGAAGTGGTCCTCGATGATGTGGCAGCCGCCCGGCTGGTCGGCGGGTTCGAACATGAAGATGGTGGACACCTCGGTCATGCCCGCGGTGTCGTAGGTCTTGGCTCCCCAGAGCGACTCGATCAGGGCCTTCGTCTCGGGGATGGAGCCCGCCGGCTCGCCCGAGAGCACCACGGTGCGCACGGGGCTGTTCTTGAGGTCGTAGCCGAGGGCTTCGGCCTCCTGCGCCAGGCGCAGCGCGTAAGTGGGGGTGGAAGCGACGACCGTGCATCCGAAGTCCATGATCTGCTTCACGCGGGCGGCGGTCGTCTGGGCTCCGCCCGGGATGGTGAGGGCGCCGATCTTCTCGAGGCCGTTGTGCAGACCCCAGAAGCCGATGAAGGATCCGTAGCCGAAGGCCACGTAGGCGATGTCGGCCGGGCGCACGCCCATGCCCCAGAGGGCGTACGACCACATCTCGCTCGACCACTTCCAGTCGCGGCGGGTGTCGAGCGCGCGCAGCGGGGTCTTGCCCGAGGTGCCGCTCGTGGTGTGCAGGCGGATGGCGGACTCGGCGCCGGCCACCGGCAACTCGCCGAACGGCGGCACGGCCTCCTGCGAGGCCATCCACTCGTCACGGGTGAGGAACGGGATGCGGTCGATGTCGGCCCAGCCCTTCAGCTGCTCGGGGGAGAAACCGGCGCGGGCGAAGGAGGCCTTGTAGAACGGGCTGCGGGCGTCGGCCCAGGCCACGAGGCGCTGGAGCTTCGTCAACTGCAGGGCACGGAGCTGTTCGCGGTCGAGCAGTTCGGTCTTGGGGTTCCAAAAGTCCGAGGTGGCCATCGGGTTCGTCCTCCGTGTCATCGGTTCGTGATCAGAGCTAACCACAGTGTGACGATCGTAAAATTTCGGAAATGTTACAGCTTGGTAAATCGGCCCGATCGCTCGCTATCGTGAGCGCATGTCCCACTACAACGTGAACCCCTCCTCCCTCGCCGCCCCCTCGGGATTCGCACACGGCACCGTGGCCGGCGGCACCGTCTACCTCGGCGGCCAGACCGCGATGGACGGCACCGGCGCCATCGTCGCGGGCGGCATCGTCGAGCAGTTCACGCAGGCCTTCTCGAACGTGCTCGTGACGCTCGCCGAGGCGGGCGGCGCGCCGGGCGACCTCGTGTCGGTCACCATCTACCTCACCGACGTCGAGGACTACCAGCGTCACGGCCGCGAGATCGGGCGCATCTGGCGCGAGATGGCGGGAACCCACTACCCGGCCATGGCGGGCATCGGCGTGACCCGGCTGTGGCAGGCGGAGGCGCTGATCGAGATCCAGGGGGTGGCCGTGATCGGCGCGGAGGCGGCGGGCACCGCGGCGGGCGCGGCCGGCAGCTCTGAGCCGCCGGTCCTCGGCGGGAGCGCCGCGTAGATGCGGCTCGCCACCGTCATCACGGCCGACGGGCGCTCCGCGGCGGCCCGGGAGGACGCATCCGGTTTCCTCCTGCTCGGCGCGCCCGACGTCGGCGCCCTGCTGCGCCGGCCCGATTGGCGCGAACTCGCTGCAGCAGCCGACGGACGCCCGCTCGCCCCGGGCGAGGTCACCCTCGCCCCCGTGGTGACCGAGCCGCGCAAGATCCTCTGCGCGGGGCTGAACTACCGCGACCACATCCTCGAGATGGGGCGGCCGCTGCCCGACTTTCCGACGCTCTTCACCAAGTTCGCCGACACCCTCACGGGCGCGCACGACGACATCCCGCTGCCGGCCGTGTCCGATCGCGTCGACTGGGAGGCCGAGCTCGCCGTGATCGTGGGCAGCGAGCTCGTGCGCGCCGGTGAGGCCGAGGCCGCGGATGCCGTGGCCGGCTACGCGGTGGCGAACGACGTGTCGATGCGCGACTGGCAGAACCGCACCAGCCAGTGGCAGCAGGGCAAGGCCTTCGACCGCACGACGCCGCTCGGCCCGGCGATGGTGACGCCGGATGCGTTCGATCCGGCCGCCGGGGCGCGCATCCGCACCCGGGTGAACGGCCGCACGATGCAGGACGACTCCCTCGCCGATCTCGTGTTCACCGTGCCGGCGCTGCTGGCCTACATCTCGACCTTCACCCGGCTGCAGCCCGGGGACCTCGTGCTCACCGGCACCCCGGGCGGCGTGGGCGCCGGGCGCACCCCGCCGGTCTTCCTCGCGCCGGGCGACCTGCTCGAGACCGAGGTCGACGGCATCGGGACGCTGCGCAATCGTCTCGTTTCCTGAACGACCGTCATTCCATCCTGAACACGAACACCGACCAGAAAGCAGAGCAGCCATGGCCGCAGAAGATGTTCCCGTCGTCACCCGCGCGGGAGAGGAAGACCGGCAGACCGGGCAGTCGGGCGGGGCGGTGCGCATCTCCGGGGTGAGCATCCAGCACACGCCGGCGACGAAGCTCTGGTTCGGTCAGGTGACGAACCGGCCGGGCTACCGCTCTCTTCCGCACCACCACGGCGAGGCCGAGACCGGGGGCTACGTGCTGCGCGGGCACGGCCGGATCTACTTCGGCGAGGGCTATCGGCAGTTCCTCGACATGACCGAGGGCGACTGGGTGTTCGTGCCGCCGTTCATGCCGCACGTGGAGGCGAACATGTCGACCACCGAGGAGCTCGTGTGGCTCACGGCTCGCACGCCGGAGAACATCGTGGTGAACCTCGACGAGGTCGACGACTCGACGCTCGAGGGGTTCGTGCGGGTCTGATCAGCCGGCGGGCGGCGCGGCGGGCGCTGGTGCTGGTGCTGGTGCTGGTGCTGGTGCTGGTGCTGGTGCTGCGGCATCCTGTTGCGGCCAGAAAGCGGCAGCGTGGGCGAGGGCGCGCCCTTCGAGCATGGCCACGAGCCGCTCGAAGAGCGCTCCGGCGGCCGGGGCGGGCCAGTCGGGCGGCAGCACCGCCCGCGGGAGCCCCGGGTCGCGGAAGGGGAGCTTGCGCCAGTGGTCGATGGCCGTGACGTACTGCACGAAGGCCTGCTCGCCGTCGAGAACGCCGGACGCCTCGAGGGCGTCGGCCTGGGCGCTGTGCAGAGCGAGGAAGTCGCGGTAGCGGCGGTCGATCTCGTCGAGGTCCCAGCCGGTGCGGAGCAGGGTCGACATCTCCTGGCCGCCGGCGTGGGCGCCCACGAAGATCGCGGACTGCTCCGTGAGGTCGAGTTCGGCGATCGCCTGCGTGGCGGCCCGGAGCATCCGCGCCGGGGCGATCCACACGCCGGAGCCGATGTTGCCGAAGCCGAGTCCGGCGAGGTGCGAGCGGAGCTTGTGACGTTGCGAACGGGCGGACTCCGGCACGGAGAAGTTCACCACGCACCAGCCGTCGTCGAGGTTGGCGGGCTGGCGCGCGTGCCACACGATCTCGTCGCCGGCGGCCAGCGCCTCGAGCGCCACGGGGCTCAGCAGGTAGCCCTTGACCCGGGCGCGGGCTTCGGGAACGAGCCAGCCGCGCTGCTTCAGCCGGAAGATGGCGGTGCGCACGCTGGACTCGTCGAGGCCGCACTGTCCCATCAGTTCGACGACGCCGGCGATGGGCATCCAATTGCCCATCTTGCGCACGATCGACCCCAGAAAGCCCACCAGGATCGTGCGCGAGCGCGTGGCCTTGGCACCGCTCTTCGGGTCTTCTGCGTCGGTCATCCTGATAATCATGCCAGTTTGACTCAGAGCCTCATGGCGGGCTCGTGACGTTCGTCACGAAATGCGTCTCTCGATCTCGACGCAGCCGAAACGGCCTGGGCCGAAACGAGCGCGAGAGGTCTCTCGACGAAGCGCGCTACCCGCGTTCGCGGAGATGGCCGGCGAACGCCTCGATGAGGGTCTCCGCGAGCAGCTGCGGGGCTTCTTGCGCGACGTAGTGGCCGACTCCGTCCAGCTGCACAGCGGTCACGTCCCGCTCCGCGACAGCGCGGAAAGCCGCCTCGGTGAACCCACCACCCCGGGAGCCGATGGTCGTCACCGGCATCCGCAGGGGCAGTCTCTGCGCCAGCGCACGCAGCTCGGGTCCGTCGGCGAGCATTCCACAGTAGAGGCCCGCCGCACCGGAGAAACCGCCGGGCCTACCGTAGCTCCGCGCGAACTCGGCGACGTCCTCCGGAGCGACTGCGCCGGAGGAGACGCCGTAGAACGGGTAGAGGTAGTCCCCGATGAAAGCGCGAGCCTGCTTCTCGAACAGCAGGCCGGCAATGCCGGGCGCCGCCAGCGCGCCGATGTACCAGGCGCCTCCGTGAGTGACATCGGCCAGCCGCTCAGCGCCGAAGCCTGCGAGACCGGACTCGATCGCGACAAGGCTGAGGACGTCGTCGGGATGCGTGGCGGCGAGCCAGTGCACGACGCCGCCACTGAGATCCTGGCCCACCACGTGCATCGGGCCCAGGGACAGGTGCTCGATCAGGGCGTGGAGATCGTTGGCGGCCTGCGCGGCAGAGAAGTTCTCGTCGGCGACGTCGGAGTCACCGAAACCACGAAGATCCACAGCGTAGACGCGATGACGGGTGGCGAGACGGGGAATGACCTGCCGGAACGCCCACCAGGTCTCCGGGAAGCCGTGGACCAGGAGCACCGGGGCGCCCTCGTCTCCGGCACTGACGTAGTGCAGATCGGTGCCGTTGACGTGGGCACGATGATGCGTTGTGCCGGCGAGGGCGGCGCCGGCCGGCATGACGATGGTCACAGTGAACTCCTTCAATCGACAACTAAGTTGTCCATCACTGTAGACAACATGGTTGTCGATGTCAACCTCGGCCGTAAGCTTGACCCATGTCCCGATCCGGTGCCGATCTCGCCCTCCTCTTCCTCGGCGCCTACCGATCGCTCGTGGACACAGCGACCACCGAACTGGCGGCGCGCGGCCACGCGGAGTTCAAGCCCGTTCATGAATTCGCGCTCCGTGCGATCGCCGCTGGAGCAGACAGCGCATCGGATCTCGGGCGGCGCACCTCCGTTTCGAAGCAGGCGGCAGCCAAGACGATCGCGGCCCTGCTCGAGCGGGGCTACGTGGTGAGCTCGCCCGACCCCCAGGATGCGCGCCGCAAACGAGTCGAGGTGACGGCCCGGGGCTTCGACGTCATGGCACAGGGAGAGGCCGTGCTCGAGGCGGCACGCAAGAGGTGGGAGATCCAGATCGGCTCCGCGCAACTCGCGAGTCTCGAGGCGCACCTCGTGATCCTCGTCGGCGACGCCGCCATCCAGGCCGACGCTCCGGGCTGGGTCGCCGACGACTCGCAGTGAGACACCGAGCACAGGCTCGGCGACGCCACGTGGACAGGCTCGGCGAGCGGGCACGCTCGGCCTCACCGACAGGGCAGCCGCGCCGGGGTCGTGAGTGCGGGCACGGCTCTCGTCCTGGGGTCAGAAGGGTGGCGGCGCGTCGGGCGGGAGGGGGGT
>SCNI01000017.1 GCA_005502775.1 Microbacteriaceae bacterium 3FA27C10 | reverse complement strand
GTGGGGAAGAATGAGGGGAGGGGGACTCAGACGGCGGCGAGGGCCTTCTCGAGGGTGTCGTCGCGGAAGACGAAGCCGTCGGCCGCCAGCTTCTGGCTCGACACGTTCTGGTCGGCCAGCAGCAGGTCGCGGCCCGCGTCGGCGAGGGCAGCCTTGAGCGCCCACGCGGGGGTGGGCAGCCAGTAGGGCCGGTGGAGCTGCTCGGCGAGCTCACGCACCACGCTGCCGGCCGGCGCGGGAACCGGGCCGACGACGTTCACCGGGCCCTGCAGCTCGGATTCGGTCACGAGGTGCCGCAGGGCGGCCGCCTCGTCATGGAGGCTGATCCAGGGCCACAACTGCGCGCCGTCGCCGAGGGGGCCGGCCAGTCCGGCCTTGGCGAGGAGCGTCAGGGGCTTGAGCGCCCCGCCACCCCGGCCCACGACGAGACCGGTGCGGGCGAGCACGAGACGAGTGCGGGCCGCGGACGGCGCGGCGGCACGCTCCCAGGCATCGGACACCTTGGCGAGGAATCCGGCGCCCGTCACGGAGGCCTCGGTGAGCAGCTCACCGGGCCGGTCGCCGTAGAACCCCACCGCGGAGCCGCTCACGAACACCGCGGGAGGCGACTCCGCGCGCAGGATCGCGTCGGAGAGCGTCGAGGTGGCGAGGATGCGCGACTGCAGGATCTCGCGCTTGTACCGGAAAGTCCACGGCAGGCGCGAGATCGAGGCGCCGGAGAGATTCACCACCGCGTCGGCCTGGTCGATCAGGGCGGTCTTGAGCCAGCGCGCCTCCGGGTCCCAGCTGCGTTCCGTGGGCGTGCGCGCCGGCCGGCGCACGAGGGTGAGCACGGTGTGCCCGGCCGCGCGGAGCTGGGCGGTGAGTTCGGTTCCGATGAACCCGCTCCCGCCGGCGATCAGAACGGTGAGGCCGGTGCGGCCGCTGTCGGACTCGCTCACGCGAGACTCGCCTCCAGAGTGATCGGGATGCCGGTGAGAGCGCGCGACACCGGGCATCCGGCCTTCGCCTCCTCGGCGAGCCGCTGGAAGTCGGTCTCGCTGATTCCCGGGACCACGGCGCTCACGAGCAGGTGGCTGCCGGTGATGCCCTGGGCGGGGTCGAAGGTGACGGCGGCGGTGGTCTGGAGCGACTCGGCGACGGTGCCGAACTGCGCGAGGGCGTTGGAGAACGCCATCGAGAAGCACGCGGCGTGCGCTGCGCCGAGCAGCTCCTCCGGCGTGGTGACACCGGTCTCGCCCTCGGAGCGGGCACGCCAGTCGACGGCGAAGCTCCCCGCGCCCGAGGAATCGAGGGTCGCGGTGCCCGACCCGTGGAACAGGTCACCGCGCCAGACGGTGGTGGATTCGCTCGTGACAGCCATGGTCACACCTCTCTGTCGGTGTGCTCCACACTATTCGGGTTTGCCTGGAAGCGTCGCGCGATTCGCCCAGGCTCAGGCGTGGCTGCCCCGGGCGCGCACGAGCAGCAAGTAGAGCTGGCAACCGATGCAGTAGCCGAAGACGGCGTTGAGGAAGGCGGCGACGAAGGCGAGCGAGGCGGCCACGAGAACGGCACCGGGCACTCCGGCCAGCGCCAGCGCGAGGCCCGCTGCGGTCACGACGAAGCCCACGAGCTGCGCGAAGGTGGGCGGCTTGGGGTCTTCGAGCTCCGTGGGCGGGGCGAGCCGGGGCCGGATGAGGGCACGGAACACCGCGCCGTACGGGTGCCGTTGCACGCCGGCGGCCGCTCCCCAGAGGAACAGCAGGCTGATCGCCGCGAGCAGGAGGAACGAGGGCGTCGTCACGCGGGCGGCGAACGATGCGCCCGCATCGACCGGGAACGCGAAGGAGAGCGCGATGGTGACGAGGAGCAGTACCGCGGTGATTCCCGCACCGAAACGCGGGGAACGAGGATCGATCATGAGAGCTCCTGGAGTCCGGCCTCGACGAGCGGCCGCCGCACGGCGCCGCCGATGCGCACGCGCACCGCACCCTGCGCGTCGAGGATGAGCGTGGTCGGTGTCTGGAGGATGCTGAACCGCCGCACGAGGTCGGCCCGGTGAGTGACGTCGACGTCGAGGTGCACGACCCCGGCGTTCGCCTGGGCGACGGCTCCGAGCACGCGCCGGGTCGCCGGGCAGCTCGAGCAGAACTCCGTCGAGAACTGCACCAGGGTGCCGCGCAGGCCGAAGTCGGGAGCCGGGCCGCCGGCATCCGGGGCGAGGTCGGACGGCTGGAGAACGACGTCGGCGCGACTCGCCACCGCGCGGCCCTGCCGGCGCCGCCAGACGAGGCCGGCCGCGGTGCTCACGCCGAGGAGCGCCACGATGAAGGCGGCGGGGGCCACCCCGGGTGCGATCCAGTCCATAACGCTGAACGATAGGCGGCGCGAGAGCCCGGAAGCGCAGTGTGACGAATGTTACGGGCCGGGCCGATATCGTGAGTGCGTGGCCGAGATCGAATTCCGCTCCGATGTGACCGTCGAGCTGGTGCGCGCGAGCGCCCACGACTCCGATGTGCTGTTCGCCGCCCGGGTGTCGACCCAGGGTGAGCAGACGCTCGACGCCGCCGAGTCCGGCGCCGATGCCGACCCGAAGCGCGACCGCGGCCTCATCAACTACCTCATGCGCGACCGCCACGGTTCGCCGTTCGAGCACAACTCGATGACCTTCTACGTGCAGGCGCCGATCTTCGTGTTCCGCGAGTTCATGCGGCACCGCATCGCGAGCTACAACGAGGAGTCCGGCCGCTACCGCCAGCTCCGCCCCGTCTTCTACGTGCCCGGCCCCGACCGCAACCTCGTGCAGGTGGGCAAACCCGGCGCCTACGACTTCCTTCCCGGCACCCCGGAGCAGAGCGAGCTCACCGCCGCCGAGGTGCGGATGGTCAGCACCGCGGCCTTCGAGTCGTACGAGCGGATGCTCGAGGCCGGCGTCGCGCGCGAGGTGGCCCGCATCGTGCTGCCGCTGAACATCTACTCCTCGATGTACGTCACGGTGAACGCCCGCTCGCTGATGAACTTCCTGTCGCTGCGCACGAAGCGGGCCGACACGACGTTCCCGAGCTTCCCGCAGCGCGAGATCGAGATGTGCGCCGAGAAGATGGAGGCGATCTGGCAGGGCCTCATGCCCCTCACCAGCGCCGCCTTCGACGCGAACGGCCGCGTCGCCCCCTGACGGCTCGTGATAATGTGGGAGCGTGTTCTTCGGTCTGCTCCTTCTTAGCTGCCGCGACGAGTCCTAATTCTTCAGGCCTCCCTCGTCGCGGAGTTCGCTGTCGGCTGACCACCACTTCTGCAGAGGGAAAACACCATGAAGAACAATCAGGCCGCTTCGGCCATGCCGATCCACAAGTATCGGCCCTACCACGAGCAGTTCGCCGTCGACCTGCCCGATCGCACCTGGCCGGCCCAGCACATCACCGCGGCGCCCCGCTGGTGCGCCGTCGACCTGCGCGACGGCAATCAGGCGCTCATCGACCCGATGAGCCCCGAGCGCAAGCGCATCATGTTCGACCTGCTCGTGAAGATGGGCTACAAGGAGATCGAGGTCGGGTTCCCCAGCGCGAGCCAGACCGACTTCGACTTCGTGCGCTCGCTGATCGAGGAGAACGCGATTCCGGATGACGTCACCATCCAGGTGCTGACGCAGGCGCGCGAGCACCTCATCCGCCGCACCTACGAGTCGATCCAGGGCGCGAAGCAGGCCATCGTGCACCTCTACAACTCCACGAGCATCCTGCAGCGCGACGTCGTCTTCCGCACCGACCGCCAGGGCGTCATCGACATCGCCCTCGAGGGCGCGCGGCTGTGCAAGCAGTACGAGCAGACCGTGCCCGAGACCGCGGTGTACTACGAGTACTCGCCGGAGAGCTACACCGGCACCGAGCTCGACTTCGCGGTGGACGTGTGCAACCAGGTGCTCGAGATCTTCCAGCCCACACCCGAGCGCAAGGTCATCATCAACCTGCCCTCGACGGTGGAGATGGCGAGCCCGAACGTCTACGCCGACTCGATCGAGTGGATGGGCCGCCACCTGAACCACCGCGAGAACGTGCTGATCTCGCTGCACCCGCACAACGACCGCGGCACCGCCGTGGCCGCCGCCGAGCTCGGCTACCTGGCGGGGGCCGACCGCATCGAGGGCTGCCTGTTCGGCAACGGCGAGCGCACCGGCAACGTCGACCTGGTGGCGCTCGGCATCAACCTGTTCACCCAGGGCATCGACCCGCAGATCGACTTCAGCGACCTCGACGAGGTGCGCCGCACGGCCGAGTACTGCAACCAGCTGAAGGTGCACGAGCGCAGCCCCTGGGCCGGCGACCTCGTCTACACCGCCTTCAGCGGCTCGCACCAGGATGCGATCAAGAAGGGCTTCGAGGCCATGGCCGCCGACGCCGAGTCGCAGGGGGTCGACGTCGACCAGCTGCTCTGGGCCGTGCCCTACCTGCCGGTCGACCCCAAAGACCTGGGCCGCACCTACGAGGCCGTCATCCGGGTGAACTCGCAGTCGGGCAAGGGCGGTGTGGCCTACCTGCTGAAGACCGACCACGCGCTCGACCTGCCCCGCAAGCTGCAGATCGAGTTCTCGGGCGTCGTGCAGGCCAAGACGGACGCGGAGGGCGGCGAGGTCACGAGCGACCAGATCTGGTCGATCTTCAGCGACGAGTACCTGCCTGCGCCGGCCGAGCGCGCCGAGGACAAGTGGGGGCGTTTCGAGCTCACCCGCACGCGCACGGCGAGCGACCTGAGCGGTTCGGTGTCACTCGACGTCGAACTCCGCGTGGGCGACGAGGCCATCGAGACGAGCGCGACCGGCAACGGACCGATCGCCGCGTTCCTCAACGTGATGAGCGAGCAGGGTATCGAGGTGAAGCTCTACGACTACGTGGAGCACGCGCTGAGCGCCTCGGGCGACGCCCTCGCGGCCGCCTACGTGGAGCTGCAGGTCGACGGCACCCGCCTCTGGGGCGTGGGCATCGACGCCGACATCTCCACGGCGAGCCTGAAGGCCGTGGTCTCGGCCGTCAACCGCGCCATCCGCGTGCGCGACGCCGACCGCGAGCTCGCCGCCGTCTGATCGACCCAGGGGCCTGCCAGTAGCATGGGCACATGATCTGGCAGGTCCTGGGGGACATCCTTCCGCTCGCATTCGGCATCATCATCTCGCCCATGCCGATCGCGGCGGTCATCGCGCTGCTGCTCGGCCCGAAGGGCAAGGTGAACGCGGTCGCGTTCACCCTCGCCTTCCTCGTCGCGACCTTCGCCGTGACGCTCGCGTTCGCCTCCGGAACCAAGGGCACCACGCAGTCGGACTCCTTCTTCGCGCAGCTGTTCCACATCGTGCTCGGCTTCGCCTTCGCCGCGCTGTTCTTTTTTCTCGCCTACCGCAGCTGGCGCCGCCGCCCGAAGAAAGGCGTGAGGTCTGCCGAGCCCAAGTGGCTCGCGGCCATCGACTCCTTCGGGGTGGTCAAGGCGGTCGGCCTGGCGCTGCTGCTGGGCACCGTGAACCTCAAGAACCTGCCGATCGAGATCGCGGCGGGTGCCACCATCGGTACCGCGGGCATGGAGTGGCCGCTCGTGTTCATCGCGGTGCTCGTGTTCGCCGTCATCGCCTCGCTCGGCGTGATCGTGCCGACGCTCATCGGGGCCTCCGGCTCGCCGAAGGTCACCGGCTTCCTGCGGTCGAGCAAGAACTCGCTCATCGCGCACAACAACGTCATCCTGGCGGTGCTGTTCGTCATCCTCGGCGTGCTGCAGCTGGGCAAGGCGATCGGGTCGTTCGGCGGGTAGGCCGGCGCCCCGGGGGATACTGGTCGGGTGCCCGTTTACCGAGATGAAGCCGTCGTGCTGCGCACCCACAAGCTGGGTGAGGCCGACCGCATCGTCACGCTGCTGACCCGTCAGCACGGCAAGGTGCGGGCCGTCGCCCGGGGCGTGCGGCGCACCGGCTCGAAGTTCGGCGCGCGTCTGGAACCCTTCATGGTGGCCGACGTGCAGTTCTACGAGGGACGCTCGCTCGACACCATCACCCAGGCCGTGACCCTCGGCTCCTACGGGGCCGAGATCACCGCCGACTACGCCAGCTACACCGCGGCGAGCGCGATGGTCGAGACCGCCGACAAGCTCACCGAGGAGGAGCCCTCGCTGCAGCAGTACCTGCTGCTCGTCGGCGCCCTGCGCTCGCTCTCGCGCGGCGAGCACGGGCCGGCGATGACCCTCGACTCCTATCTGCTGCGCGCCCTGTCGATGGCAGGGTGGGCACCGAGCTTCCACGACTGCGCGGTCACCGGCGAGGCCGGGCCGCACTCCGCCTTCGTCGTGCAGCTCGGTGGCGTGGTGAGCGACGCCGTCGCCCCGCCCGGTACCCCGCGGCTCGACGGCTCGACGCTCGAGCTGCTGGCCGCTCTGCTCACCGGCGACTGGGCCGCGGCAGACGCATCCGAGGGCCGCACCCGCTCGCAGGCGAGCGGTATCGTTGCGGCGTACACCCAATGGCACCTGGAACGCGGGCTGCGGTCGCTCGAACACGTGGAGCGGTCGCAGACCACGAAGCCTCAGACCGCCCCGCAGCAGGCCGCCCCGCAGCAGGCCGCCCCGCAGTAGAAAGGGCACCGCAGTGAGCCCCGTAGGCAAGACCTCTCCGTTGGCGGAGCCGTTCCGCCCCCTCGACTGGACCGGCCTCTACCCGCCCGCGGTTCCCGCCTCCGCGGTTCCGAAGCACGTCGCCATCGTGATGGACGGCAACGGCCGCTGGGCCAACCAGCGCGGCCTCACTCGCGTCGAGGGCCACCGCGCCGGCGAGGCTGCGCTGCTCGACGTGGTGGCGGGCGCCGTGCAGATCGGCGTGAAGCACGTCTCGGTCTACGCCTTCTCCACCGAGAACTGGAAGCGCTCGCCCGACGAGGTGCGCTTTCTGATGGGCTTCAACCGCGAGGTGCTGCACCGGCGGCGCGACCAGCTCAACGAGTGGGGCGTGCGCATCCGCTGGGCCGGCCGCCGGCCCCGGCTCTGGGCCTCGGTGATCAAGGAGCTGCAGTTCGCCGAGCGGCTCACCGCGCACAACTCCACGCTCACCCTCACGATGTGCGTGAACTACGGCGGGCGCAACGAGATCACGGATGCGGTGCGCGCGATCGCCGACGAGGTCGCGGCCGGGCGCATCCGGCCCTCCGCGGTGTCGGAGAAGCTCATTCAGAAGCACCTCTACGTGCCCGACCTGCCCGACGTCGACCTCTTCGTGCGGTCGTCGGGGGAGCAGCGCACCTCGAACTTCCTGCCCTGGCAGTCGGCTTACGCCGAGATGGTGTTCCTCGACCGGCTCTGGCCCGACTTCTCGCGCACCGACCTCTGGGAGGCGATCGAGTTCTACGCGGGACGCAACCGGCGTTTCGGCGGGGCCGTCGATTCTCCGGCCCCGTCGGAATGAGCGGGCCCGGGCGTGCGTTGCACCTCGTGTGAGTGACGCCATCAAGATCGACATCTGGTCCGACATCGCCTGCCCCTGGTGCTACATCGGCAAGCGCAAACTCGAGAACGGCATCGCCGAGTTCTCGCTCGACGACGACGCGGTTCCGGTCGAGATCGAGTACCACAGCTTCGAGCTCTCGCCCGACACGCCGGTGGACTTCGCCGGGAGCCACGAGGAGTTCCTCGAGGCCAAGGGCTTCCCCGCCGAGCAGATCGGACCCATGCTCGAGCGCGTCACGGGAATCGCCTCGTCCGTGGGCCTGGACTACGACTACCCGAACCTCAAGCACGCCAACACGGTGCTCGCGCACCAGCTCATCCACTACGCGAAGGCGCGCGGAAAGCAGCTCGAGGCCAAGGAGCGCCTGCTGAAGGCGTACTTCGTGGACGGCCGCTACGTGGGCCGCATCGAGGACCTCGCCGACCTCGGCGCGGAGCTCGGCTTCGACCGTTCGGACGTGGTGCGCTCGCTCACCGAGAACGAGTATCTGGCCGACGTGCGCGCCGACCAGCAGCAAGCGGTCGCCTATGGCATCCAGGGGGTGCCGTTCTTCGTGATCGAGGGCAAGTACGGGGTGTCGGGTGCTCAGGATGCGGCGACCTTCGCGCAGGTGCTGCGCCAGGTGGCCGACGAGCGGGTCGAGGTGGGGCAGTGAGCGCGGCCACGGGCGCCGCGGATGCGGTGGACGTCGCTGTCTTGGACGCCACCCGTTCGGGCGCTCCGGCGGGCGAGCCCGTCGTCATCCTGCCCCGCGCACCGCTCGTGCTGATCCCGGCGGCCGGCGCGGGCGCGGCCTGCGAGGGCGACTCCTGCGCGTTCTGAGCGTCGAGCCGCAAGCTCGTGCTGCTGCTCGGCGCGAACGAGGGCACGAAATGACGGGTCGGGAACCTGGCTCAGTCGCGCGGCGGGATCGGGTCGCTGATGTCGGCGACCACCGCATCCAGGCCGCTCGCGAGGGCGTCGGCGTCGGCGAAGGCGCTGTGGCCGTGTTCTCCGGCGCCCATGGCCACCCGGCGACCGAGGAACGACTCGTCGAGGTACACCGGCCAGGCGGTGGTCGAGCCCAGTGGAGTGATCGTGCCGCGCTCGTAGCCGGTGGCCTCGAGCGCCACGTCCTGGTGGGGCATCGAGAGCCGGTTCACGCCCACGAGGGCGCGCAGCTTCGGCCAGCTGATCTGGCGGTCGCCCGGGATGAGGGCGAAGAGGAAGCCGCCGTCGTGGCGCTTCACCACGAGGCTCTTCATGATGTCGGCGGGTTCGAGCCCGAGGGACGCCGCTGCGGCCTCGAGGGACGCCGCCGGGGGACGCTCGACGATCTCGACCAGGATGCCGCGCGCGGCGGCATCCTCCTGCACCCGAGTGGTTCCGCTCTTGTCATTCACAGTGACGTCAACCTCCTTTCTCTCCACAGGATTCCCGCCGATGACCCGCCCTCTGCCCGCGTCTGGGAGAATTGACCCGATGTCCACTTCAACCCTCACCGCTCCCACCGCGGCCGCGACCGTGAAGAAGCTCGCGATCGGGCCCATCGAACTCGATGTGCCCGTCGTTCTCGCGCCCATGGCCGGCATCACGAACACGGCGTTCCGGCGGCTCTGCCGCGAGTTCGGCGCCGGGCTCTACGTGAGCGAGATGATCACGAGCCGGGCCCTGGTGGAGCGCACGCCCGAGACGATGCGGCTGATCACCCACCATCCCTCCGAGACGCCGCGGTCGATCCAGCTCTACGGCGTCGACCCGGGCACGATGGCCCAGGCCGCGCGCATCCTGGTGGAGGAAGACCGCACCGACCACATCGACATGAACTTCGGCTGCCCCGTGCCCAAGGTCACGAAGAAGGGCGGGGGAGCGGCGTTGCCGTGGAAGCTCGATCTCTTCCGCGAGATCGTGGAGCAGGTGGTGGAGGCCGCGGGCGACATCCCGGTGACCGTCAAGATGCGCAAGGGCATCGACACCGATCACCTCACCTACCTCGAGGCCGCCAAGGCGGCCGAGGGCGCCGGCGTCGCCGCCATCGCCCTCCATGCGCGCACCGCGGCCGACTTCTACAGCGGGCACGCCGACTGGTCGGCGATCGCGAAGCTCAAGGAGACCATCACGAGCGTGCCGGTGCTCGGCAACGGCGACATCTGGTCGGGTGAAGACGCGCTGCGCATGGTCGACGAGACCGGGTGCGACGGGGTGGTCGTGGGTCGCGGCTGCCTCGGCCGCCCGTGGCTGTTCGGTGACCTCGCGGCCGCCTTCCGGGCGCGCGACGGGCGCATCTCCGACGACGAGGCCGCTGCTCTCCGCGCCGCGCCCTCGCTCGGTGACGTGGCGCGCACCCTGCGCCGGCACACCGAGCTGCTGGCCGAGTTCTTCGGCGACGAAGACCGCGCCTGCCGCGACATCCGCAAGCACGTCGCCTGGTATCTCAAGGGCTACCCGGCCGGGCACGAGGTGCGGGCGGCGCTCAGCACCGTCACGAGCATCGCCGCGATGGACGAGATCCTGGCCACGCTCGACTGGTCGCAGCCCTACCCGGGCGCCGACGCCGAAGGCCCCCGGGGCCGCGCCGGCAGCCCGAAGAACCCCTCGCTGCCCGATGGCTGGCTGAACTCGCGCACGCTGGCGGGTGCGGGCCGTGCCGACCTGGCCGAGGCCGAACTCACGCACAGCGGTGGCTGAGGCGCTGCCCAACCTCTCGACCTTCACGCCCACCAAGGGCTACGCCGAGAGAGATGCCGAACGATACCTCCCCGAGGAGCACTACACCCGCCGCAGCGACTTCGCGCGCGACCGTGCGCGCATCCTGCACTCCTCGTCGCTGCGGCGGCTCGCTGCGAAGACCCAGGTGCTGAGCCCGGCCGTGGTGGCCGACTTCGCGCGCAACCGTCTCACGCACTCGCTCGAGGTGGCGCAGGTGGGGCGCGAGCTCGCGAACAGCCTCGACCTCGACCCCGATGTGGTCGACTCGGCCTGCCTCGCCCACGACCTGGGGCATCCGCCGTTCGGGCACAACGGCGAGCGCGCGCTCAACGAGTGGTCGGCCGACATCGGCGGCTTCGAAGGCAACGCGCAGAGCCTGCGCATCCTGACCCGCCTGGAGCCGAAGGTGATCGCCGAGAACGGCGACAGCCTCGGACTGAACCTCACCCGGGCGAGTCTCGATGCGAGCTGCAAGTACCCGTGGTCGGCTGCCCAGCCGGTTCCGGATGCCAGTGGCCGGCTGAAGTACGGAGTCTACGACGACGACGTGCCGGTGTTCGAGTGGTTCCGGGCGAGCGCGCCGGAACGCACCCTCTGCGTCGAGGCCCAGGTGATGGACCTCTCCGACGACATCGCCTACTCGGTGCACGACTTCGAAGACGCCGTGCTCAACGGCTACATCGACGTGGCGGTGCTCGGCGACCGGGTCGACCACTCGGCGCTGATCGGGCGCATCCACGCGCGCGCCGGCGGCGACTTCGCACTCGACGAGCTCACCGAGGCGTTCGAACGACTCGACTCGCTGAAGGTCTGGCTCTCGGAGTGGGACGACTCGCGCGGAGCCCATGCCCGGCTGAAGAACCTCACCAGTCAGCTCATCGGGCGCTTCGCCGGGGCGGCCACCCGTGCCACCCGCGAGGCGTTCCCCACTCCGAGCATCACGCGCTACGGCGCCGACGTGGTGGTTCCGCGCTGGGTGGGGGCCGAGATCGCCACGCTGAAGGGCATCGTGTCGGTGTTCGTGATGAGCAACGACGCCCGCCAGCCGCTCTACTCGACGCAGCGCGAGCTGCTCGGCGAGCTCGCCGACGCGCTGTGGGAATCCGACGGCCGAGCGCTCGACACGGCGTTCGCGAGCGATTGGCGCACCGCCTCCGACGACCGGGCGCGCAAGCGCATCGTGGTCGACCAGGTGGCGAGCCTGACCGATCAGACGGCGGCGGCCTGGCACGAACGGCTGTGCGCGAACGCCGGGCACGGGGCGCCTGTCGGCGCCCGGAACGTATCCTAGAGACATGGCAGGACTGATTCGCCGCGGCGACATCGACGAGGTCCGGTCGCGCACCAACATCGCCGACGTCGTGGGCGACTACGTCACCCTGAAGAGCGCCGGCGTGGGCTCGATGAAGGGTCTCTGCCCGTTCCACGACGAGAAGTCGCCGAGCTTCCACGTGCGCCCCCAGGTGGGCTACTACCACTGCTTCGGCTGCGGCGAGGGCGGCGACGTGTTCTCCTTCCTGCAGAAGATGGACCACGTCACCTTCTCCGAGGCCGTCGAGCGCCTGGCCGCGAAGATCGGCTTCCAGCTGCACTACGAAGACGGCGGGGCCGCTGCCGATCAGGGCAACCGGGCCCGCCTGCTCGCCGCGAACGAGGCCGCTCGCGAGTACTTCGCCGAGCAGCTCACGATGCCGGGCGCCGACGCGGCCCGGGCCTTCCTCGGCCAGCGCGGCTTCGACGCCTCGGTGGCCGCCCACTTCGGCGTCGGCTACGCCCCCCAGGGCTGGGACAACCTCGGCAAACACCTGAAGTCGAAGGGCTTCACCGAGGCCGAGCTCAGCGCGGCGGGGCTCCTGAGCTCCGGCGACCGCGGCACCTACGACCGCTTCCGCGGGCGGCTCATCTGGCCCATCCGCGACCAGACCGGCCAGACGGTGGGCTTCGGCGCCCGCCGGCTGTTCGACGACGACAAAGGACCGAAGTACCTCAACACCCCCGAGACGATCGTCTACCACAAGGCGCAGGTGCTCTACGGGCTCGACCTCGCCAAGCGCGACATCGCGCGCGGACGGCAGGTGGTGGTGGTGGAGGGCTACACCGACGTGATGGCCTGCCACCTCGCCGGCGTCACCACCGCGGTCGCCACCTGCGGCACCTCCTTCGGCGTCGACCACATCAAGATCATGCGGCGTGTGCTCTCCGACGACAGCGCCGGGCTCGGCGAGGTGGTGTTCACCTTCGATCCGGATGCGGCGGGCCAGAAGGCCGCGATGCGCGCCTTCAGCGAGGAGCACCGCTTCGCCGCGCAGACCTACGTCGCCGTGGCGCCCGACGGGCTCGACCCCTGCGACCTGCGCCTGGCCAAAGGCGACGACGCCGTGCGGCGGCTGATCAAGAGCAAGAAGCCGATGTTCGAGTTCGTCATCCGCCAGAAGCTCTCGGCCTACGACCTCGAGAGCGTCGAGGGGCGGGTGGCCGCCTTGCGCGATGCGGCGCCGATCGTGGCCGACATCCGCGACCCGGCCGTGCGCCCGGGGTACACCCGGCAGCTCGCGCGCATGCTCGGCATGGAGCTCGACGAGGTGCGGCGCGCGGTGGAGCGCAGCGGCCGGGCGTCGTCGGCCGGTGGCGGTGCAGCCGGCGCGAACGGCGCATCCGGTTCGCCGGCCGGCACACCGGCCGGCGGTCAGCCGGGTACCCGATCCGGTTCGGGTCCGGACGGTACGCCCCAGCGCCCCGCGCACCAGCCGGCGACGCTCGGCGAGGGCGGCGGCACAGCCGTGCTCGAGGCGGAGCCCGCACCGCGCCCCCGGGTGTCGCTCACGCAGCTTCCCTCCACCACGGCCGTGCGCACCGAGCGCGACGCCCTGATGGCCATGCTGCAGGCGCCCACGGTGGTGGGTCGCGAGCTGCTCGTGCAGGCCAGCGGCTGCGGGTTCAACAACGGCGCGCTGGCCGCCATCCGCGACTCCATCGGCCGCAACGTCGAGCACTTCGACCGTCACGACTGGGCGAGCATCGTCCAGGCCGACGTTCCCGAGGAGTTCCGTTCGCTGGTGGAGCAACTCGCGGTCGCGCCCCTGCCCGAGCGCCCCGAGAAGGCGCCCGAGATCTACCTGCGGCGCATCACCATCGCGCTCATCGACCGCCACCTGAGGCACCGCAAAGACGAGCTGCGCGGCCGGTTGCAGCGCACCGACGCCGTGGCGGATCCCGAGGGCTACCGCGAGGTGCAGCGCCAGCTCGTGCAACTCGAAGTCGACCGACGCGCCTTCCAGGCGGAATGACGGCGGGACACTTAGGCTCGAAGCCTATGGTTGATCGAAACGTACTCACCGCGTCGGACGTGACGATCGAATATCCGGCGCACAGTGTGAGCTCGGCCTACACGGCCGTCAAGGGCTTCACCCTCACCATCGAGCCGGGCGAGATCATCGGCCTCGTCGGCTCGAGCGGGTCGGGCAAGTCCACGCTCGCGCAGGTGGCCTCGGGCCAGGCGGCGCTCCGCACCTCGCGGGAGAGCTCGCCGCGCATCATCGGGGGCAGCCTGGACGTGCTCGGTTTCGAGATGCGCGGCATCAAGCGCTCGAAGCTCGGCAAACTCACCCTCGGCGTGGGGTACGTGGCGCAGGACGCCGGCTCCAACCTCACTTCGAACATGACCGTGGCCGAGCTCGTGGCCGAGCCCCTGTTCCTGCGCGACAAGCGCTACGACCGGCACGCGGCCGGGCTCAAGGCGGCGACGCTGGTGGATGCTCTGCTGCTGCCGGTGGGCTCCATGCTGAAGCTGCCGCACGAGCTCTCGAGCGGCCAGCGCCAGCGCGTGGCGGTGGCGCGGGGCCTCATCCTCGACCCGGTGCTCCTGATCGCCGACGAGCCGACCGCCGGTGTCGACGTCTCGGTGCGCGGAACCGTGGTCGACGTCATCGCGGGTCTCCAGCGCTCGCGCGGGGCGAGCGCCTTGATCGTGAGCCACGACCTGGAGACCCTGCGACGCTCGGCCGACCGCATCGCGGTGGTGCACGAGGGCGTGGTGGTGGGTCTCGGGTCGATCGACGACGTGCTCGGCGACCCGCGGCATCCCTACGTCGCCGGACTCGCCCGCGAGTTCTACGGGGCCGAAACGGAGGGCGACGAGGCTGTGAGCGACGAGGCTGTGAGCGAAGACACCGAGAGCGAAGACACCCAGAGCGAAGGATTCGGCGACGCATGACCCCCTTGGATTTCACCGGCCGCCACCAGGCCGTGCTCGCCGTGCATCCGGTCGCCGTGCCGCTGGCCGAGCGCCCGACCCCGGGTTCGATCGCCGTGCTTCCCGAGCCCGAGCCGCGCTTCGTGCAGGCGGTCGAGGAGGCCGGCGGCACGGTCGCGCCGCTCGGACCGGACACGCGGGGCCTGGTGTGGCTCGAGTCAGGGCCGGCGGGGAAGTTCGCCCCGATCCTCGCCGCCAACCCCCAGGTGCAATGGGTGCAGCTGCCCTGGGCCGGCGTCGACGCCTTCGCCGAGCAGTTGCGCACGGCATCGCGGCCCGACCTCGTCTGGACGAGCGCGAAGGGCGCCTACGCCCAGCCGGTGGCCGAACACGCACTCGTGCTGACCCTGGCGCTGCTGCGCGAGCTGCCGATGCGGCTGCGGGCGCGCTCGTGGGGGTCGAAATCGGGCCACACGCTCTACGGGGCCGAGGTCGTGGTCGTGGGGGCCGGAGGCATCGCTCTCGAGCTCCTGCGGCTGCTGGAGCCCTTCGGCTGCACCACCACCATCGTGCGACGCAGCGCCGAGCCCGTCGTGGGCGCCACCCGCACCGTCACGAGCGACCGTCTCGGCGAGGTGCTTCCGGCGGCCGACGTCGTGGTGGTCGCCGCCGCACTCACCGGCGGCACCCGCGAGCTGTTCGGGGCGGCCGAGTTCGCCGCCATGAAACCCACGGCCGTGCTCGTCAACATCGCCCGCGGCGGCCTCGTCGACACGGATGCGCTGCTCACCGCCCTGGAGGCCGGCGAGATCGCGGGCGCGGGCCTCGATGTCACCGCGCCGGAGCCCCTGCCCGACGGGCACCCGCTCTGGACGGCGCCGAACGTCATCATCACACCGCACTCGGCGGACACGCCCGAGATGATCGCCCCGCTGCTCGCGGAGCGCATCCGGCAGAATGTCCGTGCGTTCCTCGAGACCGGCGAATTCGCGGGGCGCGTCGACCCCGAGGCGGGCTATTGAACCCCCTCCCGGCGGTGGCGGCGGAGGTGCGTGTGACGGAACGCGTCCGAAATCAGTGATAGTGTATTGACGCTCATTCAGCAGCATTCCTCGATAGCTCAATTGGCAGAGCAGCCGGCTGTTAACCGGCAGGTTCTTGGTTCGAGTCCAAGTCGGGGAGCGAAGGCCTCGCGGCTCCACCCGCGGGGCCTTTTCTCGTTCGCCGGGGCCGTTGTCCCGTCTCCGGGCCTGGCCCATCCGCGAGGGCCTGGCGTCTCTGCCATCATCGAGTGATGGCCGACGCAGCACCGGGTGACCCCGCCGACGAGCAGTCGGGGCGCCCAGTGCGACCCGGTCGCACCGCCGCCGACACGGCTGCCCTGCGGGCCGGCCTCGCGGTCGGCCTCGCCACCACGGCGTACGGCGTCTCCTTCGGCGCCCTGGCCACGCTCTCGGGGCTCGACATCTGGCAGACCTGCTTCCTCAGCCTCGTGATGTTCACCGGCGGCTCGCAGTTCGCCCTGATCGGCGTGCTCGCCTCGGGCGGCCTCTCGGCGGGCGGCGCGGCCATCACGAGCGCGGCACTGCTCGGAACGCGCAACGTGTTCTACTCCATCCGCATGGCGCCGCTCATCGGGCCCGGCTTCTGGCGGCGGGTCGCGGCGGCGCAGCTGACCATCGACGAATCGGTGGCGGTCGCGACCGCGCAGCCCACGGCATCCGCTCAACGGTGGGGTTTCTGGGTCACCGGCGTCGTGATCTACCTCGGCTGGAACCTCACCACACTGCTCGGGGCGCTCATCGGCGACCTGATCGGCGACGTCAGCGCCTACGGCCTGGATGCGGCCGCCGCAGCCGCCTTCCTCGGCCTGTTGTGGCCACGCCTCAAGCAACGCCAGACCCAGGCGGTGGCGGTGGGTGCGGCCTTCGTCGCGGCCCTGCTCACCCCCGTTCTCACACCGGGTCTGCCCGTGCTCGTGGCGGCGCTGGTGGCGATCGTCGTGGGCGGACTGAACCTCTTCGCGAAGCGGGCCGAATCGTGACGAGCTGGAACATCGTGATCGCCGCCTCGGTGATCTGCGTGGCCCTGAAGGCGGCCGGTTACCTGGTGCCCGCGCGCGCGTTCGAGCATCCGGTGGTGGCGCGCATCGCCAACCTGCTCACCGTGGCGCTGCTCTCGGCGCTCATCGCCGTGCAGACCCTCGGTGCGGGGCAGGGCGTCCAGCTCGACGCGCGGGTGCCCGCTGTGCTGGTGGCGGCCGGGCTCTATGCGCTCAAGGTGCCGTTCGTGGTGGTGGTGATCGCGGCGGCGGCCGTGGCGGCGCTGATCCGGCTGCTCACCTGAGGTGCGGCGCCGTTCAGGCGTCGAGGTCGTCGACGCCGGGCAGCCAGGCGTTGCCCGGCACGCCCCAGCCTTTCTTGCGCTCGATCTTCGCAGCCGTGCGGGCGTAGGGTCGGTCGATGCGGTCGACGTAGAGCACCCCGTCGAGGTGGTCGAACTCGTGCTGGAAGATGCGCGCCAGCCAGCCGGACGCCTCGATCTCGTAGGGCTGCCCGTCGAGGTCGGTCGCGCGCAGGATCGCCGACTCGCCGCGCACGAGCGGGAAGCGCTCGCCCGGGAACGACAGGCATCCTTCGGACTCGGTGTCGGGGTCGGCCGGGTCGATCGAGGTCGGCGTGATGAACAGCGAGGGGTTGATCGCGACCCCGCGGTGGGTCACCTCGTCGTCGTCGGTCCAGCCGAAGACGAACAGCCGCAGGCCCACTCCCACCTGCGGGGCGGCGAGGCCGACGCCGGGGGCGGCATCCATCGTCTCGAACATGTCGGCCACGAGCGAGCGCACCTCGTCGGTGATCTCGGCCACGGGGGCGGCGGGGGAGTGGAGAACGGGCTCTCCGGAGATGCGAATCGGGAGAACTGCCATTCGCTAAGCCTATCCGCGACCAGGCGGGGGTAGGGTCGTCGGGTGCCTTCGGAACTGCTGCAACTCGGCGATCAGATCGCCCTCGATCCGAAGCAGTTCATCGGCATCCCGATCGCCCTCGTCGGCGCGGTGTTCCTGAGCTTCGGCGCGCAGTTCCAGCACCGGGGCGTCGCCAAGGTCGAGGCGAACACGCACGACGTGGAGAAGGGCCTGAGCGTGCGCCAGATGCTGGCGCTGCTCAGCCGGCCCTCCTGGGTCGTCGGCACGCTGATGCTCGGGCTGGCGATCGTCTTCCAGCTCACGAGCCTCGGTTTCTCGCCCATCATCGTGGTGCAGCCGCTCGGGGCGGTGGCCCTCGTCATCACCGCGGTGCTCAACTCGCGGGTGAGCCACGTGAAGCTGAACCGCAGCTCGGTCCTGTCGGTCGTGCTCTGCGTCGGCGGCGTCGGGGCCTTCGTGCTGGTGGCGGCGTTCACCGCGGTCGACAAGCCGGTGACGTCGCGCGACCTGATCGTCATCCTCATCGTGCTGGCGGTGGTGCTCGCGCTGTTCGCGGTGGCCTTCGGCGTGCTCCGCAAGCGGTTCAAGGCCATCGCCTACATCGTCGGCGCCGGGGTGCTCTACGGTTTCGTGGCCACCCTCGCGAAGGTGGTGATCAGCCGCGTCTTCCAGGCCGAGGTCGACTGGCTGGCCCTGCTCGCCCTGACCGGACTGCTCTCCGCCGCGGCGCTCGGCGGTTACTTCGTGCAGAACGCCTACGCCTCCGGCCCGCCCGACCTCGTGATCGCCGGCCTCACCGTCATCGACCCCCTCGTGGCGGTGGCGATCGGCATCGTGGTGCTCGGCGAGGCCTCGCAGGCGCCGCTGTGGGCGATGGTGGCCTACCTCGCCTTCGGGGCTGTCGCGATCCTGGGCGTTTTCGGCCTGGCGCGTTACCACCCGCAGGCGCAGCGCTAAGGTAGGTTCTTTCACAGGCGTCCCCGGCGAGAAGTGACGAACGCGGCGGATGCGCAGCGAACACAGAGAGAGCACGGTTTGACAGACCCCCGAGACGTGAACGGTCGAACGGATGCGACGGCCCAGGCCGACGCCGGCAGACGACCTCTGCGGATCCTGATCGGCGCCGACACCTTCTCGCCCGACGTCAACGGTTCGGCGCGCTTCGCCGAGCACCTCGCCTCCGGACTCGCGTCCCGCGGCCATGACGTGCACGTGGTGGCGCCCTCGGCGAAGCTGCCCGTCGGCACCCACGTCGAGGAGTTCGACGGCCAGAAGGTCACCGTGCACCGTCTCTACAGCTGGCGCTGGTACCCGCACGACTGGCTCACCTTCGCGTTGCCCTGGCGCATCAAGCAGAACAGCGCGCGCATCATCGACGAGGTGAAGCCCGACGTGGTGCACTTCCAGTCGCACATCATCGTGGGCCGCGGCGTGTCGACCGAGGCGCAGAAGCGCGGCATCCGCATCGTGGGCACCAACCACGTGATGCCCGAGAACATGCTCGCCTTCACCGGCATCCCGAAGTTCCTTCAGAACTGGGCCATCGGCCTCGCCTGGGCGGCGGCGCGGCGCTCGTTCATCCGGGCGGATGCGGTCACGGCGCCCACCCGCCGCGCGGCGGACTATTTCGAGAAGGCCACCGGCATCCACGACATCTATGCGATCTCGTGCGGCATCAACGCCGACCGCTACGTGCCCGACTTCACCCCGAGAACCGAGAACCGCATCCTGTTCGTCGGCCGTGTGGCGGGCGAGAAGCACCTCGACGTGCTGCTGAAGGCGGTGCGGATGCTGCCCGCCGACCTCGACGTCACCCTCGACATCGTGGGCGGCGGCGACCAGCTGCGCAACCTTCAGAACCAGGCGAACCAGCTCGGCATCGGCGACCGGGTGAACTTCACCGGGTACGTCACCGAGGAGGAGAAGACGCGGCTCTACACGCGCGCCTCGGTGTTCGCGATGCCGTCCATCGCCGAGCTGCAGAGCATCGCCACCATGGAGGCGATGGCGAGCGGACTGCCGGTGGTGGCGGCCGACGCGATGGCGCTGCCGCACCTCGTGCACGACGGCGAGAACGGCTACCTCTTCACCCCGGGCAGCGCGGAGGACCTCGCGGCGAAGCTCGAGAAGGTGCTGCGCCTGCCCCCGGTCGAGTTCGACGCGATGAAGACGGAGTCGCTCTCGATCGTGGCGGCGCACGACATCACCCGCACGCTCAACACCTTCGAGCACCTCTACCGCGGCGAGCCCGTGACCGCGCCCGTCGTGGTGGTGCCCCCGGCCCCGGCGGCCGAGGCGGAGGAGCGCGAGGATGCCACCGCCAAGGCCGACGAGGTCTCCTGACCGGCCGGGCGATGCCGAAGCGGTATCGTAGACCCGCGGTGGCGCCCGGTTCCCGGGCCTGCCGCGCGATCGGGGCGGTAGCTCAGCTGGTTAGAGCATCGGACTCATAATCCGCCGGTCACGGGTTCAAGTCCCGTCCGCCCTACCATCTGGGTGTCACTCACTTCTCGAACAGGAGTCCTGCGCTGCCCCAGGCTTCCGCTGCGTCGGGCCTGGCTGGTAACCTGCGACGCAGGCGAAGGGGTTCGGGGAAGCGGCTGTGATCCATGCCGTTCGCCCGACGATCGACGGCCCGACGACAACCGACTGTGATCCGTGCAAGGAGAACCTTGTGAGTGAGACCGCGCCCCGCAAGAAGAATGTCCTGCTGCCGGTGATCCTCGGCACGATCGGAGTCCTGCTGCTCGCCGTGGTCGTGCTGCTGGCGTTGATCCTGTTCCGCCCGTCGACATCGTCCACGAGCGCGCCCGTGACCGCGTCGCCGACGAGCACGCGTCCCTCCGCCTCGCCGACTGCGGTCACGACCGCGACGCCGTCGCCGAGTGATCAGAACGACACGGCATCCGGCTCGAGCTCGACCTCAGGGTCCCGCGATGCCGCCCCGAGCGACCCGACTCCGACCTCGGCCCCGGCGAAGAAGCCGTTGATGCAGGTGTTCAACACCCACGGGGTCCAGGTGGTCTGCGTTACGGGGACCGACGCCGTCCCCGCCCAACTGAATTTCGATCTCACCTTCGACTACTCGGCGCGAGACACCACGGCCGTCTACATCGGAATCGACACCACCGACGCCGTGGCCAACCCCTTCGAAGGTCCTCTGCCCGCGACCGGATCGGTCGTGGTGCCTTTCAGCTGCTATGGCCCGCACACGTACAGCTACGCCGCGATCGGCGCCGACGGCTCCCGCGACGAAGGCTCGGTCACATTCGTCAACCACGGTGACCCCGACCCGTACTCGAAGTAGCCTGCTGGCCAGCAGCCGGAGTCACGGATGATCCGTGGGACGGGGAAGGGTTCCGTTCTCAATGAGGAGTTCGTAGATGCTTTCGAACGCTCCGGCGAGGATGATCGCTTGGTCGGGGCTGAGCGCGTCGAAGAAGACAGAGCGGATGAAGGCAATGTGACCGGGGGAGGCGCGAGCCAGCAGTTCGCGCCCGTGGTCGGTGAGCCTGACGTGTGTCGCGCGTCTGTCGTCCGGGCTGGATTGAAGGCTGAGGAGGGTGTCGCCCGCCATGCGTTGGACTTGGTGGGAGACCCGGCTGCGTTCGGCGCCGATCCGCACCGCGAGGTCGGTGATGGTCATGGCGCCGGTGCGTTCGCTGGTGAGCGCAACAAGCACGTCGTAGTCGGTGAGAGAGATGCCGCTGTCGTCGCGCAGTTGCCGGTTCATCTCGTAGCGCAGTCGCAGCTGCACTTTCATGAAGGCGTACCAGGCGCGAACGTCGTCGTCGGCGAGTAAGGCGTAGGGCGATTCCGGTGGGACGTCGTAGCGATGATCCATGTCGCCTCCCTTCGTTCGCGCATTCACCACACCGTCCCCCATGCGCAGCTCGGAGAGGTGGAGGGGATCGTGGGTTCAGTGGAAGAGGACCGTGTAGACCTTGGCGAGCAGACCATCGCGCACGATGCCCATGTCGGAGCCGTGGACGACCGGAGCCCCCGCCGGGCCGAAAGCCCAAGCCTGGTAGCCGAGGTCCTGCACCTGGTAGAGCTCTCCATCCGTGGCGAAGACGAAATCGGGCCCGGCGCCGTCGAGGATCTCCTGCGCTTTTGCGTTCAACGCCTCATGCCCCTGCACCTGGGAATCGGAGTCGGCGAAGATCACGTCCTCCGTGTAGGTGCGTCGGATCGCTTCCCACCTCGTGGCGGAGTCGCGTTCTCCGAACACCTCGAACAGGTTCGCGTGCATCAGCTTTTCCATCATCGCATCGGTCATTCGTCGTCCCTCTGGAAGTATGCGTGAACTTTCACTCAAAGTAGCGTGTCGCAACCGGTGTATCAAGGCACGAACACACAGCAGCCCCAGCCTCCGCGCCGCTCGCCGTCGGCGAGTGCGCGGCTTCTCAGGAGATTTCAAGCCGAGAGAACTTAGCACTCGGTCGGCACGAGTGCTAAATTATCGGTAGTTGAGCGATGGACGCTCAACTCCTCATTTCGGAAGGAGATTGATTCATTATGGCGATGTCTTTTGATCCTTTCAGCGAGCTGGACCGGCTCGCGTCGGGTCTGCTTCAGGCTCGTACGGGTCCGCGGGTGATGCCGGTGGATCTGTACCGCGATCAGGACCGGTACGTGCTGAACGCCGACCTGCCCGGAGTCGATCCGGGGTCGGTCGATATCGATGTCGACGGTCAGTTGCTCACCATCCGTGCGCAGCGGACGGTGGCGTCGGCGGAGGGTGCGAAGTGGCTGGCGCAGGAGCGCCCCGCGGGCAGCTACCTCCGTCAGTTCAGCATCGGCGAAGGTGTCGACACCGCGGGCATCTCGGCGTCCTACGACAATGGGGTGCTCAGTGTGATCATCCCGGTCAGCGAGAAGGCCAAGCCCCGCAAGATCCAGGTGCAGTCCCAGACGGCGACCGAGGGACAGACGGCCCTCACCAGCTGACCCGGGTGCGGTTGTCCTCTCCGGTGGAGGTAATGACCTTGTCTGTAGGCACAGACCCCCTGTCGTGAAAACCGGCTGCACGAACCCGCCACCTCCACCACGGTCGTTCGACGCCAGTGAGGACTCTCCCTCCTCCAGGCGACCGCGGACAGCGGGATGGCGGCACCACGGGCGCGATCGGGAACGATCGCCGCCCAGAACGCCACAACGAGGCGTGGGGCCCACCTTCGGGGCCCCACGCCTCGTTGGCGGCGCAGGAATCGAGAACCGACGATATTCGAGCGGGGCCGGCTAAGACCCCGGCCATGGTGAGTACGCGGCCGACGATCATCCTGACGACACCGCCGAGGCTCCCGGTGGGCGACCACCGGGTCGCGCTCTACGCGGGGCCGCGAACAACGGGGCAGCCAAAGACCGATGGCGGGAGGGTTCTGGCCGCCGCCGGTGGCACGCACGATAACGGGCAGATGTCGGGCATCCCCTCTTTTCCGTGGTTCCAACGCCGCCGGATCCCGGAGGCCGGGCCGTAGCGTGGAGGGGTTGGTCACGGGTGCCCACATCCCACCCGGGGACTCTTCGGCCGGCATCGCGGACCGCGCAGCAAGTCGTTCGCCGCGCGGTCCGTGAACCCCTGTGTCCCCCTCCCGATACCCAGCCCGAATGCAGAGGGGAGCCTCGATGACCGTGTCGCAATCCGAGTCCGTCACACCCTACGCGGCCCGCAAGTTCGGCCGGCGTGCCCGGCCCCGTCTGGTGGGCGTCTACGCCGGAGCTGGCGGGTGGGCCGGTCCGCCGGAACCCGGCCGGCTGACGCGCGAATCAGCCGTCGAGCTGATCGCCATGGGCTACACCATGGTGCGCGTGCGCTGGCACTGGCGCACCCACGAGATCATCCTTCGACGGTACCTGGGGAGATAGTCCGCTGTGAGTGAGAAAGAACCCCGCACCAAGCGGCAGATCGACTACTTCTACCTGGCGAGCGGCGCCATCGGAATCGGGATGGTCGCCTTCCTGACCGTCTGGACCATCCAGGCCACCGGCACGCACTGATCCGCCGTCTCCGAACGCCTCAGGCCAGCTCTGCCGCGTAGCGCAGCAGCAGCGGCACGAGCTGATCGGGCCGGCTCAGCGCGGCCAGATGCCCCGTGTCGATGATGTCGGGCTCGATGCCGAGGCGCTCGCGTGAGAGCCGCTGCTCGAATTCCAGCGGGAAGAGCCGGTCGTTCCGCCCCGCCACCACACGGATCGGCACGGCGGGCCACTCCTCGGCTTCCCAGACGCTCGCGAAGGCCGCCGCCGAGGGCTGACCAGCGGGATGCGCGCCCCCGGCGGCCATCACGTCGGCGGGGATGTCGTGGAGGAAGACCACGCCTTCGTCGAACGGCGCATCCGGATCGCGCCCCTCCGTCACGGCGAACGCCCGCATCGCGGCCTCCGCCCCGGTCGCCCCGAACCACTCGCCGGCCGACTCGCCGGGCCGCGGGATCATGGCCGCCACGAAGACGAGCATCGCCGCGCCGAGCCGTTCGCAGGCCATCGCGGCCGGGAAGGCGCCCATCGACAGCGCGACCAGCACGATCGCATCCGTGGCTCCGGATGCGCGCCGCGACTCGGCGACGACCCGGTCGATCTCGTCGACATGGCGCTCGAGCCCGGCCGCCGGGTCGCCCCACGGCAGATCGACGGCGATCACGTGATGGCCGGCCGCCTCGAGCAGCGGGACCACGCGATGCCACGACCAGGAGTCGGCACCGGCGCCCGGCAGCAGAACGAAGCTGGTCATGCGACCACCGTAACCCGCAGACGACTCTCGCGGATGTCGGCAGGGGCACCTATCGTGGAGAACACGCAACGATGCGACCACGACCGACCACCGCGAGGAGACGAGTGCGCGACACGACGAGCGAGCGGGAGTACGACTCCCGCTTCGACCCCGCCTTCCAGCCCGGCTTCGAACCCGCGGACGACGACTTCGCCGGCCTCTTCGCCGCGCCGGGCCCCGATGAGGCGCCCGAACTCGCGGTCGCCGAGGTGCGGCGCCGGCTCGTCGACCGCTTCGTGGTGGTGCTGTGGGTGGTGGGCGCCGTGCTCACCGTGGGCGGCGGAGCGCTGCTCGTCAACGCCATGGGCGGCTTCCTCGGGGCGGATTCGTCCAGCTCGTTCACATTCGAATATCAAATGCTGGTGATGCTGTACCAGCTGTCGCCCTACCTGATCACGGTCGGCCTGGCGACCCTCGTCGGCACCCTGTTCCTTCTCGCCGTTCGTTGGGAGCGCCGTTCATGACCTCCGAAACCTCCCTCTCGCCCGCGCCGGCGGCAGGATCCGGCGGCACCGGGGCTCCGCTCTCGCTGGCCGAGTTCCAGGAGCTCACGGGCGCCATCATGCAGAACCTCGAGAGCGTCATCGACGGCAAGACCGAAGCGGCCACGCTGGCGCTCGTCGTGCTGATCGCCGAGGGGCACCTCCTCGTCGAAGACGTGCCGGGCGTCGGCAAGACCACGCTCGCGAAGGCTCTCGCGACGAGCGTCGGATGCTCGGTGAGCCGCATCCAGTTCACCCCCGACCTGCTGCCCTCCGACGTGACGGGCGTGTCGATCTACAACCAGTCCGATCACGCCTTCGAGTTCAAGCGCGGCGCCGTGTTCGCCAACATCGTGATCGCCGACGAGATCAACCGCGCCTCACCGAAGACCCAGTCGGCGCTGCTGGAGTGCATGGAGGAGGGCCAGGTCTCGCTCGACGGCACCACGCATCCGCTCGACCCGCCGTTCATCGTGGTGGCCACGCAGAACCCGATCGAGATGGAGGGCACCTACGCCCTGCCCGAGGCGCAGCGCGACCGCTTCATGGTGCGCATCTCGATGGGCTACCCGGATGCAGCGGCCGAGCTGCAGATGCTGCACCAGCGCGAGAGCGGCAGTCCCCTCGACAAGCTCACTGCCGTGGTCGACAAGCAGCAGCTCGCCGCCATGATCGAGACGGCGCGCGCGGTGTACGTGAGCCGGGCGGTGGAGTCGTACGTGGTGTCGATCGTGCAGGCCACCCGCGTGCATCCCGAGTTCCGCCTCGGCGCGAGCCCGCGCGGCACCCTGCACCTCGTGCGGGCAGCGAAGGTGCTCGCCGCGCTCAGCGGGCGCGAGTTCGTGGTTCCCGACGACATCAACGAACTCGTGGTGCCGGTGCTCGCACACCGCATCGTGGCCACCCGGCGCGCGGCGAGCGATTCCCGCGGTGGCGGAACCCAGGCCATCGCCGATGCCCTGCGCGCGATCGTGGCGTCGACTCCGGTGCCGCTGAACCGTTCACGGGCGGTCTGAGAGCCGCATGGCCGAACCCCGGGCGCCCCGCGACCTGCCCCGTCTCACGGTGCGAGGCTGGGGGCTGATCGCGGCCTCGCTCGTCGCGTTCGTGCTCACGCAGGTGTTCCGGCGCCAGGAGATCGCCTACCTGGCCTGCTTCCTGCTCGCCGTTCCGGTCGCCGCGTTCGTCTGGGTGGCGGTGCGCCGGGTCGCCCTGAGCGTGCGCCGGCGGTTCACGCCGGAGTCGGGCTCGGTGGGACAGGCCATCACTGCCACCGTGTTCGTGCAGAACTGGGGCACCATGCGCACGCCCGCCGCGGTGTGGGTGGAGCGGGCGGATGCGCCGCTCCGGGCGAGCGAACCTGCTCCGCTTCCGCCCTTGCCGGGGTACTCCTCCTCGACCGTCGACGAGCCGGCACTGAGCCTGCTGCGCTACCGGCTCGACACGCGATTCCGTGGGGCGCATCCGATCGGCCCGTTCGAGGTCACTCTCACCGACCCGTTCGGCTGTGCCGTGCGCCGGCTCCGGTTCGGCGACATGGAGACCGTGCTCATCACTCCGACGGTCTACGAGCTCGCTCGCATCGACCTGCGCCTGTCGACGGGCGACGGCGCCGAGCAGATGTCCCGCCGGCTCGTCGGGGCGGGGGAGCAGGACGTCATCGCCCGCAAGTACCTGCCCGGCGACTCCATCCGGCGCGTGCACTGGCCGGCCACAGCGAAGCACGGCGAGCTCATGGTGCGGCAGGACGACCAGCGCAACGATCAAGACGCCGTGATCCTGCTCGACGCGAGTTCGTTCGCGGCCGCCGCCGAGGCTGTGGGCGCCGCGGGCGGGCATGTCGCGGACGCGGAGTACGACCCGGCGTTCGAGTGGGCCGTGAGCGCCGTCGGATCCGTCGCCGTGCACCTCATGAACGAGGGCTACGGCGTACGACTCGTGGGCCACAGCGCGGTGGGGGAGCACGACGACGAGACGGTGTTCACGGCGCCGCACGGCGCATCCCTCGTGCTCCGCTCGCTCGCCTTCGCCCACAGTGACGCGCTGCACGACCCGCTCGACTTCCGCGCGGCGGTCGAGCAGGCCTCCCTGACGTCGCCGGATGCCCCGCCCGTCTTCGCCTTCGTCGCCGCCGTTGCCGGGGCGGCGGAGAGGGTGCGGGAGCTCGCGGGCATGTCCTCGCATCCGGTGGCCTTCGTGGTCTCCGGGCCGAGGCGATCGGGCGGCCGTGGGGGAGTGCGTGCAGACGCCGCCGGAGTCGCAGCCGTCGCGGCCGAGCTCCGGGCCTCCGGCTGGACAGCACTCGACTGCGGTGCCGACGACGCCCTCCCTGCGCTCTGGAAGGCGCTGGGCGACGCACGGGGCATCGGATGAGCGCCCCCACGGCTCTGCGCCCGCCCTCTGCGCCTCCGCCGGAGCGCGGCGGGCGCGCGCCGTCCGCGGGCCGGGCACCGGGCGGAACCCCGCCTGCTCTCGGCTCCTTCGCCCGCCGCCGCGCGACGAGGACGGGGTCGTGGAAGAGCACCCTCGCGGTCGCGGTGTGCCTCGGCATCGCCCTGGCGGGCCTCGCGCCACTGCTGCAGGGCGGCGCCTGGTGGATCGCCACCATGTCCATGGTCGTCGTCGTGCTCGCCGTCGGCGCCGTGCTTCGCGGCCGAGGCGCCCCGGAGGTCGTGGTGGTGTCGGTGTCGGCCTTCGTGTGGGGCGGCCTCGTGGTGCTGCTCTACGCCGGCAGCACGCTGTGGTTCCTCCTGCCCACGTTCTCCACGCTCAGCGACATCTCCGGCGATCTCGCGGCCGCGCGGCAGGCCATCGCGGAGCAGGAGATCCCCGCGGATGCCGGCGGGGCCATCACCCAGCTCATCGTGATGGCCGTCGGGCTGATCGCCATCGTGAGCGACGAGCTTGCGACAGGTCTCCGCACCCCCGTGCTGAGCGGGGCCGGCCCGCTCGCCGTCCTGGCCATCGCGCCGCTCGTGAACCGCACCGATCCGGATGTGCCCGTCTACGTCCTCGCCGCCGCCGCGTTCCTGCTCGTGGTGTGGTGCAGTTCGCGCATCGGTGCGGAATCGGGCCGGGCGAGGCCGCCGTCGCATCCGGGCCGCGGCCGCGTGCGGGGAGGTCGCAATCCCGGGCTCGCCGTCGGCATCGCCGCCGTCGCCGTCGCCGCGATGGTCGCCCTGCCGACTGTGACCCCTGGTCTCACGGCGCAGTCGCTGGCCGACGATTCGGCGTCCAGTCCTTTCTCCTCGGTCTATGGTGCGGGCATCGACCCCACCATCCAGCTCGGCCGCGACCTGCGGCGCAACGATCCGCTGCTCTCGCTCTCGTACACGAC
The DNA here is from genome assembly GCA_005502775.1 of Microbacteriaceae bacterium 3FA27C10. Classification (GTDB taxonomy): domain Bacteria; phylum Actinomycetota; class Actinomycetes; order Actinomycetales; family Microbacteriaceae; genus Herbiconiux. Next base: position 49,999 of record SCNI01000017.1, on the reverse strand, counting down.
GTCGGCGTCGCACGGCCTCTACCTCAAGATGGTGAACCTCAGCGACTTCTCCACGGGCATCTGGCAGCCCGAGACCCCGCAGGGGGCCGAGAGCTACGTCGGGCAGGATTTCGGCACGCCGCAGGGCCTGGCGGCCGACGTGCCCACCGCCGAGGTGACCACCTCGATCTCCATCGCCACCCTACGCGCCGAATGGTTGCCTCTGCCCTATCCCACCCAGAGAGTGGCCGGCCTCAGCGCCCCCTGGGTGCTCACCCCCTCCTCGCTGACCGTCACCAGCGATCAGGCCGCCACCCAAGGCCAGAACTACGAGGTCACAGGTCTCTCGGTGGAGCCGACCGCGGAGCAGCTGGCGGCAGCGGGCTCGGTGATCCCGGTCGCGCTGAGCGGCTTCCTCTCGCTGCCCGCCGATCTGCCGGCGGTCATCTCCGACACTGCGCGGCAGGTCGCGGGTTCTGCGGCGACGCCCTACGACAAAGCGGTGGCGCTGCAGCAGTACTTCCGCTCGGGCCAGTTCAGCTACTCGCTCAACGCCCCCGACTCCTCCAGCTACAGCGGTGACAACACGCAGATGATCGCTGCGTTCCTGCAGGACAAGACCGGATACTGCGTGCACTTCTCCGCGGCGATGGCCGTGATGGCTCGCAGCCTCGGCATCCCGTCGCGGATCGCGGTCGGCTATGCGCCCGGGCAGGGCGCCAACAGCGTGTCGGACGGCGCAGCGGTCTACGACGTCTACACGAACCAGCTGCACGCCTGGCCGGAGCTCTACTTCGAGGGCATCGGCTGGCTGCCCTTCGAACCCACGCCGGGACTCGACTTCACTCCGCCCGACTACAGCCTGCCCGACTATGCGCAGGCGGGTGTCTCGGGCGCCATCGGATCGACCCGGGCGGCGAGTACCCCGTCGGCCGACCCGAACGCCGCCCGCGACCTCGCCCAGAACGTCTCGGGCACGCAGACGCCGGAGCAGGAGGCGCTCGGACAGGTTCGCGGCTGGGGGACCGTGGCGGCCGTGCTCGGCGGCATCGCGGCGATCGTCCTGCTGCCCTGGTTCCTGCGCGCTCTGCGCCGTCGTTCGCGGGTGCGGCGGATCGCCTCCGACGAGCGGCCGGCCACCCTCGCCTGGACGGAGTTCGAGGACGCCCTCGACGACCATCGCGTGCAGCGCTCGGCAGGCGACACGCTGCTCGATCTCGAGCAGCGTGTGCACGAGTCCGTGAAGCTGCCGGCAACCGTGGTCGATCGCCTCCGGCGCGAGGTGGAGTTCGAGCAGTACGCCGCGCCCGGCTCGGCCAGCGCACAGACCCGCGCGAGCATCCGGAGTGAGCTTCTCGAGCTGCTGTCGGCGCTCAGCTCCGGTGCGAGCTCGCAGCGGCTGTGGCTCTCGCGGCTGTTGCCGGTGTCACTCCTGCGTCGGCGCCGGGCGGCGGCCCCGACGCGGTCGCTCGTGCCGTAGCGGCACGGCGAGAGCCCGCAACCCGCCCGGTGTCGCCCCGAGCTCGTCGAGCCAGGCGAGCGCGGCTTCGGCGAGGAGGCGACGGGCCCGGGTCGCGGGCGCCCCCGCCGACCCGGTAGCATCGCGCGCCGAGCGGCTCCAGGCCGCGTGGTGTGCCGCCAGGAGCGCCGGGGTGGCGGCGCCGAGGCTGGTGGCCAGCAGCAGCTTGAAGGTGAACTCGCTCCAGGCCGAAGGGGAGTCCACCTCGATGCCGGCCAGCCACTCGGCGGCCGCGAGGCGGCCCTGTTCAGTGACGCCGTAGAGCGGCAGGCCGTCATCCGTGGTTCCGGATGCGCGCACGAGGCCCGCGGTCTGGAGCCGGTCGAGCGTGGAGTAGATCTGGCCCACGTTGATGCGGCGATCGGTGCGTTCTTCGAGCTCGCCGTGCAGCTGCAGGCCGTAGGCGTCGCCTTCGGCGAGCACGAGGAGGATGCCCGAGCGAATCGACATCGGCAGCCATCCTTCCGCTGGAAATTACTCGCTCAGTATAGGTCTGAGAGTTCCCGAACCGCGGATGACACCGTTGTGATTCCGCGAGACCGTGCGGCATAATGTGATCACAACTGCATAACGTCATGGCAATCCATTCACAGGTCGTTGGGGAAGACGTCCCTCACGAATGGAGAGAAAAATGGCGGCAACCGTTGCACGCGGAGTGGTCTACGTCCACTCTGCTCCTCGCGCGCTCTGCCCCCACGTCGAGTGGGCCGCAGGTCGCGCTCTTGGTCGTGCAGTGAACTTCGACTGGATCGATCAGCCCGTGCTGCGCGGCTCGCAGCGCGCTGACTACTTCTGGGAGGGCGCGCCCGGCACGGGTGCCGCCATCGCCTCGGCCCTGCGCGGCTGGGAGCACCTCCGCTACGAGGTCACCGAAGACGCGAGCGAGGGCACCGACGGCGGCCGTTGGATGCACACGCCCGACCTCGGCATCTTCTACGCCCAGGTCGACAACGCGGGCAACACGGTGATCCCGGAAGATCGCATCCGCAACGCCATGGAAGCGGCCGGCACCAACGCGCTCGAGCTCCACCGCGAACTCCGCCTCGCCCTCGGCCAGGCCTGGGACGACGAACTCGAGCCCTTCCGCTACGCCTCGGACATGTCGCCTGTCATCTACCTCCACCGCGGCGTCGGCTGATCCAGTAGTCGCAAATGGCCCCTATCCAGAAGGAATAGGGGCCATTTGCGACTTCTCGATGGGGAATCAGTACGTCTTGAAGGCGACGACGGCGTTGTGACCACCGAAGCCGAAGGAGTTCGAGATGGCCAGAAGGTCGCCGGCCGGGAGGGCCCGCGGCTCGCGCACGACGTCGAGGGGGATGTCGGGGTCCTGCTCCTGGAGGTTGATCGTCGGGGGAGCGGTGCGCTCGTGCAGGGCGAGGATCGTGAAGATCGCCTCGATGCCCCCGGCCGCGCCCAGCAGGTGACCGGTCGACGCCTTGGTGGCGGACACCGGGATGTCGTGCAGCCGGTCGCCGAAGACGTGCAGCAGAGCCTTGTACTCGGCGATGTCGCCCACCGGAGTCGAGGTCGCGTGCGCGTTGATGTGCGCCACGTCGTCGAGCGAGTAGCCGGCGTTCGCCACGGCCGCGAGCATCGCCCGTGCCGCTGCGGAGCCCTCGGGGTCGGGAGCGGTGATGTGGTAGGCGTCGCTCGTGACGGCGCCGCCGAGCAGCTCGGCGTAGATCTTGGCGCCGCGCGCCAGGGCGTGCTCCTCGGTCTCGAGCACGATCGCCGCGCCGCCCTCGCCGAGCACGAATCCGTCGCGGGTGAGGTCGTAGGGGCGGGATGCCGTGGCCGGGTCGTCGTTGCGCTTGGACAGCGCCTGCATGGCCGCGAACGCGGCGAGGGGCAGCGGGTGGATGGCCGCCTCCGAGCCGCCGGCGACGATGATGTCGGCGTAGCCGGCCTGGAGGTGGTCGTAGGCGTTCACGATCGACTCGGTGCTCGAGGCGCAGGCCGACACGACGGTGCGGGCACCGGCGCGGGCGCCGAGCGCCATCTCGACGGCGGCGGCCGGGCCGTTGGGCATGAGCATCGGCACGGTCATCGGCAGCACGCGGCGCGGGCCGCGCTCGCGCAGGGTGTCCCAGGCGTCGAGCAGCGTCCAGACGCCGCCGATGCCGGTGGCCCAGTCCACGCCGAAGCGCTCCGGGACCACGTCGGGGGAGCCGGCATCCGCCCAGGCCTCGCGGGCCGCGATGAGCGCGAACTGGCTGCCCGGATCGAGTCGCTTCGTCTCGATGCGCTCGAGCACCTCCGAGGCGGGAACGCGGGCCTGAGCCGCGAAGGTGATGGGCAGGTCGCGCTCCGCCACCCAGTCCTGCTCGAGGGTGCTGGCCCCGGACTCCCCGGCGAGGAGGTTCTTCCAGGACTCGGCCGCCGTGCCGCCGAGGGGGGAGGTCGCGCCGATACCGGTGACGACGATCTTCTTCGTGCTCATGGTGAAACTTTCTGTGGGTGGTCAGTCCAGGCGCCGGGATGGCGCAGTGCGGCCGACAGGATCACGCTCGTGGTGCGAGATCCTGTCGACCAGCCGCAGGGGTGTTGCCAGGTGGAGCGGGGTGCTGAAGCAGCGGGCGTCAGGCCTGGGCCGCGACGATGAAGGTGACGGCGTCGCCGACGGTCTTGAGGTTCTTGACCTCTTCGTCGGGAATCTTGACGTCGAACTTCTCTTCGGCGTTCACGACGATCGTCATCATCGAGATCGAGTCGATGTCGAGGTCGTCGGTGAAGGACTTGTCCAGCTCGACAGTGTCGGTCGCGATGCCGGTCTCGTCGTTGATGAGCTCAGCCAGTCCGGCCAGTACTTCTTCGGTGGACAATGCCATTGTTCTTCTCCTTGGGGTGTCGTTTGACCGAGACTTAGTTTAGTCAGGCTGCGGGCCGCCCTACGGCAGCACCACGACCTGTGCTCCGAACACGAGGCCGGCGCCGAAGCCGATCTGCAGGGCGAGTCCGCCCGAGAGCTCCGGATGCTCGGCCAGCAGCCGGTGAGTCGCCAGCGGGATGGAGGCGGCCGAGGTGTTGCCCGTGGTGGCGATGTCGCGACCGATGAGCACCGACTCCGGCAGCTTCAGTTGCTTCGCGAACTCGTCGATGATGCGCATGTTGGCCTGGTGCGGGATGAACGCGGCGAGGTCGTCGACCGTCACTCCGGCGGCCTCGAGGGCCTGGTTCGCGGCCTTCACCATCTCCCAGACGGCCCAGCGGAAAACGGCCTGGCCGTTCTGGCGCAGGGTCGGCCACTCGGCCTCCTGGTCGCGAAACTCGATGCTCGTGCCGGTCATGTAGATCTCTTCGCGCTTCGTGGCGTCGGATCCCCAGATGGTCGGGCCGATGCCGGGCGTCGAGCTCGGCCCGACCACGGCGGCCCCGGCGCCGTCGCCGAGCAGGAACGAGATCGAGCGGTCGGCCGGGTCGACGTATTCCGAGAGCTTCTCCGCGCCCACCACCAGCACGTACTCGGCGAGGCCCGCGCGGATGAGCGCATCCGCCTGCCCGATGCCGTAGGCGTAGCCGGCGCAGGCCGCGCTGATGTCGTAGGCGGCGGCCGCGGGGGCGCCGATGCGCTGCGCGAGAAGGGTGGCCATCGACGGCGTGATCACGGGGTTCGAGATGGTGGAGATGAGGATGGCGCCGATCTGCGAGGGCAGGATGCCCGCACCCTCGATGGCCTCGAGCGAGGCCGACTCGGCGAGGTCGATGGCGAAGACGTCATGCGAGGCGCGCTTGCGCTCGATGATGCCGGTGCGCTGGCGGATCCACTCGTCGGAGGAGTCGATCGGCCCGACCAGGTCGTCGTTCGGCACCGAGAGGTCGCCGCGCGCGGCGCCGATGGCGTGGATGCGCGTGAACTCGGGGCCGGTCTTCTGCTTGAGGGTGGGCTGCGTCATGACGGTTCTGAGGCCTTCCGGGCGGGTTCGGGTAGGGACGAGTCGGGTGCGGTCGCTCAGGCGGCCTGGTCGAGGAGCTCGAAGGCGGCCGGCAGGTCGTCGGGGGTCTTCACGGCCACGGCCGGAACCCCCTTCAGCCCGCGCTTGGCGAGCCCGGTGAGGGCCCCGGCGGGGGCGACCTCGATGAGGCCGGTGACGCCGGCAGCGGCGAAGGCCTCCATGTCGAGGTCCCAGCGCACCGGCGAGGAGACCTGGCCCACGAGGAGCTCGACGAACCGCGGGCCGCTCGCCACCAGGGTGCCGTCGTTGTTGGTCCAGATCGGCAGCGTCGGGTCGGCGGGCGTCAACGTGGCGGCGACGCTCGCGAGGTGCTCGACGGCGGGAGCCATGTAGTGGGTGTGGAAGGCGCCGGCGACCTGGAGCGGGATGACCCGCACGCCACGCGGGGCGTTCTCGGCCAGGCGGCCCAGCGCATCCGGTGTTCCGGCGACGACGATCTGACCGCCGCCGTTGTAGTTGGCGGGGATGACCCCGACCTCGTCGAAGAGTGCGAGCAGCTCGGCTTCGACGCCGCCCACGACGGCGCTCATCCCGGTCTTGGTCTGGGCGGCGGCCGCGGCCATGGCCCGGCCGCGTTCGCCCACGAAGCGCATGGCGTCGGCGTTCGAGAGGATGCCCGCCGCGGCTGCCGCGGTGATCTCGCCCACCGAGTGGCCGGCGATGCCGCCGACGCGGTCGCGGCGCCCGTCGGCGAAGAGCGCGGAGAGGGTGAGGATGCCGGCGGCCACGATGAGCGGCTGCGCCACGGCGGTGTCGCGGATCGTGTCGGCGTCGCTCACGGTGCCGTGGGCCACGAGGTCGACCCCGGCGGCCTCGCCGAGCTCTCCGAGAGTGGCGCGGAACGCGGGCTCCGCGATCCAGGGCTCGAGGAAGCCGGGGGTCTGCGACCCCTGGCCGGGGCAAACGACGACGATCATTGCTTCAGTCTCCCAAGAGTTCGGTGTTCGAGTGTGTCGAACGCGCGCAAGAGATTCGCGGAATCATTGTGCGTGTTCCATAAGAGCAGGCTCAGCGGCGCGGTGCCGGGCTGTCGTGGTCGTTCATCGAGCCGAGGATGAGGGCCGACTGCAGGATGAGGGCCTCCCGGGCTCCCGTGGCGTCCCAGCCGATCACCTGGGTCACGCGCTTCAACCGGTAGCGCACGGTGTTCGGATGCACGAAGAGCTCGCGGGCCGTGGCCTCGAGCGAGCGCCCGTTGTCGAGGTAGCACCAGAGCGTGGTCATGAGCTCGGGGGACTGGTCCTGCAGCGGGCGGTAGACCCGGTTCACGAGCGTCGAGCGGGCGAGCGGATCGCCCGCGAGGGCGCGCTCGGGCAGCAGGTCGTCGGCGAGCATCGGTCGCGGGGCGTTGCGCCAGGCGCGGGCGACGGCGAACCCGGCGAGGGCCGCCTTCGCGCTCCGCGAGGCGTCGACCAGGCTCGGCACCTCGTGGCCGAGAACCAGGTAGCCGGGGCCGAAGCCGGGTTCGAGCTGGGTGGCGATGTCGAGGAAGGAGAGCAGGGGCCCGGCGGCCGCGAGGGCCTCCTCGTCGGCGGGAGTGCCGTCGACGCCGTTGCCGTTGGCCGGATGCGCGCGGCCGATCACGAGAACGAGCCGCCCGCCTTGAACACCGATCAGCAGGTCGGCGTTCAGGTGCCGGGCGGTGCGGCGCAGCTGGTCGACGTCGAGCTGGCGCGGGGTCGTGCCGACGAGCACGCTGACCTCGCCGTGCCCGTGCCAGCCGAGGGCCGCGATGCGACTCGGCAGCTCGTCGTCGTACTCCCCGCTCAGGATGCTGTCGACCACGAGGGCCTCCAGCCGGGCGTCCCACAGGCCGCGCGCCTCGGCGGCCCGGGCGTACACGTCGGCGGCGGCGAAGGCGATCTCGCGGGAGTAGAGCAGGATGGCCTCGCGGAGCGAGGCATCCGTTCCCGTCACGCGCTCCTCGACGACCTCCACCACCACGCGGATGAGCTGCAGCGTCTGCTGCAGGCTCACCGAACGCAGCAGCTCCCGGGGCGCCGAGCCGAAGACGTCGGCGGCGATCCAGGTGGTGGTGGTCGGGTCGTCGTACCACTGGATGAACGACTTGATGCCCGCCTGCGCGACGAGCCCCACGGCCGAACGCCGGCCCGGGGGCATGTCGCCGTACCAGGGCAGCGTCTGGTCGAGACGCTTGATCGTCGCGGTCGAGAGCTCGCCCGAGATGGTGCGCAGCCACTGGAGCGTCTGCTCCTTGGTCTTAGGCACGGTGCTCCCTCGCTGATGCGCCCCCGACCGCGATCGATCGTTCGTTCATGCTGTGAAGTGTCGTCAGCTCTCGCCGCCCGCCGAACCGGAGGTCCCGGCCGTCACGTCGTAGAGACGGTACTTCTCGATCGCCCACGAGGGGGCGTTCTGGTCGACCTCGCCGCGGGTCGCGAGCTGCTCGAGCACGCGCACCACCACCGAGGGTCCGTCGATCTTGAAGAAGCGACGGGCCGCCGGGCGGGTGTCGGAGAAGCCGAAGTCGTCGGCGCCGAGGGTGGCGTACTCGCCGGGGACGAACTGGCGGATCTGGTCGGGCACCGCGTGCATGTAGTCGGTGACGGCGACGAACGGGCCCGGAGCATCCTGCAGCTTCGACGTGAGATACGGCACGTGCCGCTCCTCGGTCGGGTGCAGGAAGTTGTGCTCCTCGGCGCGGAGGCCGTCGCGGCGCAGTTCCGTCCACGACGTGACCGACCAGACGTCGGCCGAGACGCCCCAGTCGTTGGCCAGCAGCTCCTGGGCCTCCAGGGCCCACGGAACCGCCACGCCGGAGGAGAGGATCTGGGCCTTCGGCCCCTCGATCCAGCCCGACTTGAGGCGGTAGATGCCCTTGACGACGCCGTCGACGTCGAGCCCCTCGGGCTCGGCCGGCTGCACGTGCGGCTCGTTGTACACCGTCAGGTAGTACATGACGTTGGGGTTCGGGTGCGAACCGCCGTACATCTGCTCGAGGCCCGCTCGCACGATGTGGTTGAGCTCGTAGCCGTAGGCCGGGTCGTAGCTCTGCACGGCCGGGTTGGTCGACGCGAGCAGCAGCGAGTGGCCGTCGGCGTGCTGCAGGCCCTCACCCGTGAGGGTGGTGCGGCCGGCGGTGGCGCCGATCACGAAGCCGCGAGCCATCTGGTCGCCCGCCGCCCACAGGGCGTCGCCCGTGCGCTGGAAGCCGAACATCGAGTAGAACACGTAGATCGGGATGAGCGGCTCGCCCTGGGTGGAGTAGCTCGTGCCCACCGCGGTGAACGCCGCGAGGGCGCCCGCCTCGTTGATGCCGACGTGGATGATCTGGCCCTGGGGGCTCTCCTTGTAGGCCAGGAGCAGCTCCCGGTCGACGGAGGTGTAGGTCTGGCCCTTGGGGTTGTAGATCTTGTTCGACGGGAAGAAGGCGTCCATGCCGAAGGTGCGCGCCTCATCCGGGATGATCGGCACCACACGGTTGCCGAAGTCCTTCGCCCGGGTGAGGTCTTTCAGCAGGCGCACGAAGGCCATGGTGGTGGCGATCTCCTGCGTTCCGGAGCCCTTCTTGAGGGTCTGGTAGGCCGAGTCGTCGGGCATCGTGAAGGCCGTGTGCTTCGTGCGGCGCTCGGGCAGGTAGCCGCCGAGAGCGCGACGCCGCTCGTGCATGTACTGGATGGCCTCGTCGTTCTCGCCCGGGTTGTAGTACGGCGGGAGGTAGGGGTTCTCCTCGAGCTGCGCATCCGTGACCGGGATGTGCATCTGGTCGCGGAAGGTCTTGAGGTTGTCGAGCGTCATCTTCTTCATCTGGTGGGTCGCGTTGCGGCCCTCGAACGCCGGACCCAGGCCGTAGCCCTTGATCGTGTGCGCCAGGATGACGGTGGGCTGGCCCTTGTGCTCCGACGCGGCCTTGAACGCCGCGTAGACCTTGCGGTAGTCGTGGCCACCGCGCTTGAGGTTCCAGATCTCGTCGTCGGAGTAGCTCTCGACGAGCTTCAGGGCGCGCGGGTCGCGGCCGAAGAAGTTCTCGCGCACGTAGGCGCCCGACTCGGCCTTGTAGGTCTGGAAGTCGCCATCCGGGACCGTGTTCATCAGGTTCAGCAGGGCGCCCTCGGTGTCGCGGGCGAGCAGGTCGTCCCACTCGCGTCCCCAGACCACCTTGATGACGTTCCAGCCGGCGCCGCGGAAGAAGCTCTCGAGCTCCTGGATGATCTTGCCGTTGCCGCGCACCGGGCCGTCGAGGCGCTGCAGGTTGCAGTTGATGACGAAGTTCAGGTTGTCGAGCCCGTCGTTCGCCGCCACCTGGAGCTGGCCGCGGCTCTCGACCTCGTCCATCTCGCCGTCGCCGAGGAAGGCCCAGACCTGCTGGTCGGAGGCGTCCTTGATGCCGCGGTTGGTGAGGTACTTGTTGAGCTGGGCCTGGTAGATCGCGTTGATCGGGCCGAGACCCATCGACACCGTCGGGAACTGCCAGAACTCCGGCATCAGGCGCGGGTGCGGGTAGGAGCTCAGGCCGCCGCCGGCGTGCGACTTCTCCTGCCGGAAGCCGTCGAGCTGATTCGCGTCGAGACGGCCCTCGAGGAAGGCGCGCGCATAGGTGCCGGGAGAGGCGTGGCCCTGGACGAAGATCTGGTCTCCGCCGCCCGGGTGGTCCTGGCCGCGGAAGAAGTGGTTGAAGCCGACCTCGTAGAGGGCGGCGCTCGAGGCGTAGGTGGAGATGTGGCCGCCCACCGCGATGCCGGGGCGCTGTGCCCGGTGCACGAGCATGGCCGCGTTCCAGCGGATCCAGGCGCGGTACTTGCGCTCGAGGTTCTCGTCGCCGGGGAACTCCGGCTCGTTCTCGGGAGCGATGGTGTTGATGTAGTCCGTCGTCGGAACCATCGGCACGTTCAGGTGCAGTTCTTTCGAGCGCTTCAGCAGGCTGAGCATGATGTCGCGTGCGCGCTCGTGCCCCTGGGCTGCGACGAGGGCGTCGAGGGATTCGTTCCACTCCGCGGTCTCGTCGGGATCGGAATCGATGTGGCCCGCAGAGTAGGGGTCCTGGTCGTTGACAGTCACCGTCGACCTTTCTGTTGATTACAGATCGTTTAGTGTCGGGCATGCACCCCCGGGATCGTGGGGACGGAACGCCACAGATCAGCCTAGTGAGTTTTGCCGGGTGCGCCGTTCTGGGGGCATTCACAGCCCGTTCCCACCCTCGTTTGGCCGAACGGATGCGCGGGTCTAGTATTGGGGCGCTTTTGCCGGTGAGACGCCCGGCTGTGAAAGGAAGCCTCATGGCTTTGGAGAACGACACGCTTGCACCCGACTTCGAACTGCCGAACCAGTACGGAGAGCGCATCCGACTCAGTCAGTTCCAGGGAAAGAAGCCCGTCGCACTCGTCTTCTTCCCGCTCGCCTTCTCGGGCGTGTGCACGAGCGAGCTGTGCCAGCTCGAAGACAACCTCGCGCTGTTCAAGGATGCGAACGTCGAACTGATCGGCATCTCGGTCGACTCGAAGGCGACCCTGCGCGCCTGGGCCGAGAAGGAAGGCTACGACTTCACCCTCGTGGCCGACTTCTGGCCGCACGGCGACGTCGCGAAGGACTACGGCGTGTTCCTCGAGGAGAAGGGCTTCGCCAACCGGGCGACATTCGTGATCGACGAGAACCGCATCATCCGGGCCTCCTTCATCACGGCGCCGGGGGAGGCGCGATCGATCGCGGCCTACCGTGCGGCGCTCGAAGACCTGGTGCCCGCGCGCGTCTGAGCCGGCCCGGGAAAGACTTCTGCATTTGTAGAAAGCTATGAGTCGGCCAAGAACCGCCGATGACCAGGCTCTATTTCGGCTTTGCGCACACTTTGCATTTGCCAGGAAAGATCGAAGAAATACCTTCGAAATGCCAATGTAACAATCGACTCCTACGGTGACCCGACGGGCAACGACTGCCCGCACCCGATCACGAGGAGTCGTCTTGAGAGCATCACGCTCGGCGCGTTGGCGCGCGCTTGCCGTTGTTCCACTAGTTCTAGCCTTACTCGTTCCTGCAGCTCCCGCGCTGGCGTCCTCCGCCCCCGGTGCCGCTGTCGGAGCCCCAGCCCCGTCGGCGCTTCCCGACCCGATGGAACGCGGGCCCTACACGATCACGACCGTGCAGGAGGCCAAGCTCGGCACCGTCGACCTGCAGGAGCCCAACTCATCCGGCAGCGCACCCACGGCCGGCACCGCCCAGGCGCCGGAGACCTTCGAGATCCGCGGCAGCCTGACCTACCCGGCGAACCGCACGGTGCCCTCGCCCGTGGTCGTGTTCGTGCACGGCAACCACGGCTCCTGTGACACCGGCCAGAACTCCACCACCGCCACCTGTGCGCAGTACAAGCGCAACGAGGCGGGCTACGCCTACCTCGCCGAGAACCTGGCGAGCTGGGGCTACACCACCTTCTCGGTCTCGCAGGACCAGCTGATGATGCGCCAGGACAACAACACCGGAAAGGGCATGCACCAGCGCCGTCTGCTGATCGCGGCCTCGCTCGACGCGCTGACGGCGGCGACCACCACCGGCCTCACCCTCGACGCGCACACCACCATCGGCACCGAGCTCCTCGGCAAGCTCGACATGACGCGCATCGGTCTGATGGGCCACTCGCGCGGCGGTGACGCGGTGACGAACTTCATCGACTACAACCGCGAGCGAACCGACGGCACCCGCTACCCGCTCCGCGGCGTCGTGGCCCTCGCCCCGGTCGACTACGAGCGCAAGGCGCCCACGGGCGTGCCGTTCATGACCGTGCTTCCCTACTGCGACGGTGACGTGTCGAACCTGCAGGGTGCACGCACCTTCGAGCGCAGCCAGTACGTCGACGGCTCCAACCCCTTCCCGTCGATCCAGGTCACCCACCAGGGCACCAACCACAACTGGTACAACTCCGTCTGGTTCGCCGACGGGGCTCAGGACGGCAACGCGAGCGGTGACGCCGCCTGCGGCAACACCAACCCGACGAACAACAACAACGTCGCGCCCAACAACTTCCGGCTCACCGGCGCCGCGAGCTACGGTTCGCCGTGGTCGTACGTCGTCGACAACTCGGACACCTACAACCCGCTCGTCAACACCAAGATCTCGGGTGACCCGGCGCGCATGGGCGACCAGGAGAAGCTCGGTCTCGCCACCATGTCGGCGTTCATCCGCCGCTACGTCGGTGGTGAGGGCGCTTTCGAGCCCTACATGACCGGTGAGCTGTCGAACACCGATTCGCACCTCCAGGTTCCGGCGTCGGCCTGCCCCACGAGCGAGACCGGACTGCGCCTGCCGTGCTCCGCGCGCGTGGCGACGACCTACTTCGCGCCGTCGTCGGAGCGCGTGGACCTCATCCGTCCCGAGGTGGAGAACCCGCTGACGCTCAACGCCCTCGGCGGCGGCCTCGTCGGCACCGGTTTCACGAACCCCTACGTCGACAACGGCGCCGTCACCCCGCTGCCGGCCACGACGGCGCAGGGCTTCGACTGGTGCAACCCGGAGCCCGACGACTTCGCGACGAGCATCCTGGGCAAGACCACCCAGCCGACCGGGGCCAAGGCCTGCCCGCTGCCCGCCAAGGCCGAGCTCGGAGGCCAGAACGCCACTCGCGAGAACTCGCCGATCAACCACTCCTACGGCCGTCAGCTCTCCCTGGCGTGGGAGCCCGGATCCACGGCGTCGCTGACCGCGGACATCCCCGCGGCCTCGTCGGACATGAGTGGCCTCAAGGCTCTCGCGCTCGACGCCGACGTCAACTTCTTCGACCCCCGTAACCCCGGGGGCGGACCGACGCGCCTTGCCACAGACCCGGTCGCCTACAACCCGCTCGCCACGACGCAGGACTTCAAGATCGTGCTCACCGACAAGGCCGGTCACTCGGCGTCGGTGAACGCGGGAGACCCGCGCTGGGGCAACGCGCTGCACATGTCGACCGGTACCGTGACCCCCTCGACGCACATCGTGCTCGAGCAGATCCGCGTGCCGCTCACGGAGTTCGCCGGCGTCGACGTCTCGTCGCTCGCCTCGCTGCAGCTCAAGTTCGGCGTCGACGGCACCCCGGCATCCGGTTCCATCCAGGTGGCCGACGTCCGCTTCCAGGAGAAGGCGACGGATGCTCCGCTCATCCTCTCCGACGGAACCGCGCTCAACCAGGGCGCCGGCTACGGCCCCCCGGCCACCGGCCCGAACCCGGCCGACGTGCTCGCCGCGGTGAACGTCACCCCGGGTGAGTACCAGCTGGCGGACACCACGGCGAACCCGTGGTCGAACACGACCCTCGTGGTGGACGACGACAAGCAGCAGTGTCCGAACGCCGGGTACACGACCATCCAGTCGGCTGTGGACTTCGCGGCGCCGTGGGACACGATCGTGGTCTGCGACGGCACCTACCAGGAGCGTTCGACGCCGGTCAACAGCGCCCGCGTTCCGGTTGCCCCGGGGGCCCTGAACGGCCTGACCATCAACAAGCCGCTGAAAATCAAGGGCGTCGGGGCCGATCGTGTGACGATCATGCCCGACCAGACGCTCGCGACCCTCGCCGGCACCACGCCCTACCTGCGTGACGGCGGCGGCAACGTCATCACCGTCTCGCGCCAGTCGCTCGGCTCGACCGACACCAATGAGATGTTCCTGGACATCTCCGGCGTCACCGTCACCTCGGGCAACACCTTCGCCGAAGCGGGCATCGCCTTCTTCAACACGGCAGGTCGCGTCTCGAACAGCGTCGTCGGCCCGCTGCGCACCGCGCAGGACCCGGTGGAGCTCGCGGCGAACCCGCACGGCTGGGGCATCGTGAAGACGGGCTTCCTGCGCGGCGCGGGCAAGGGCACGGTCTCGACCGAGCTCACCGTGGCGAACAGCCAGGTGTCGGGCTACCAGGCCGGCGGCATCCTGTTCGACGGCGGGTACGGCGCCGACGGCGCTGCGGGCAACACCGACCGCGCCGGGCTGATCCAGCACGGCTACGTCTCCGGCAGCGTGATCACGGGTTCCGCGAGCTCGCTGTTCCCGCAGGTGGGTGTCTCGTACACCGAGGGCTTCGACGGGTTCATCGCCGACAGCGCCATCACCGGCAACGTCTCGGCGGCGGCTCCGGCCTCCTCGGTGGGCGTCAAGCTCAGCGATGCGGCCACGGAGACGGCCAAGAGCGTGGAGATCCGCAGCTCGGCGATCACCGGCAACGGCATCGGCGTGGCGAACCTCGACAAGACGTCGACGGCGCCGCGTGAGGCCGCTCCGGTCACCGTTCGCGGCAGCTTCGTGAACGGCACCTCCGCCGCCTTCAGTGGCGTGGACAGCACGAGCACCCCCTCGGTGCGCACGCTCGACCCGGTGCTCTCGGCGCCGGCCTCCGTGCCCTCCGCGGCCGGGTCGGTCACCGACGCGGCGCCGAGCTCGCAGGTGGTGGACCCGGGAGCAGGACTCACGCTCGAGGTGGGCGACACGGTGAAGCCGCTGGTCAAGGCGCGTGACGACTTCGCGGTGAAGTCCGTGACGCTGCTGGCCGACGGGGTCGAGGTGGCCACCAGCACGGTGTCGCCGTACACCTTCGAGTGGGCTGCGGCTGAAGCGGATGCGGGCAAGACCGTGTCGCTGACGGCGGTCGTCACCGACGCCTCGGGCCAGACCACCGAGTCGGACCCGGTCGATGTCGCAGTCGCCGCGATCGACGTGCCGCCGACGACGCCGCCGACGACGACGCCGCCGACCACGGAGCCGACCCCGCCGGCCACGGTGGAGCCGACGACGCCGGCCACCACCGCTCCGGTGGCGACCGACGGTGCCGAGCCGCCGGCGGCCGCCGCATCCGGTGACCTCGCCAGGACCGGCGCGGCCATCACGAGCGTCGTGGTGATCGGTGCGCTGCTGCTGTTCGGCGGCGTGCTGCTCGTGGTGCTGCGACGGAGGAAGCAGCGGGCCTAGGCAGCAGGCCGGCCGGGGGCCGGATGCGACAGGGGGTGCTCCCCGTCGCATCCGGCCCTCGGCTTTTCCGGGTCGGCTCGTCTGTCACACGCCGGAGTCTTAGCCGGTATGCTCGTTCTCGCCCGTCAGGGCAGGGGGCCTTTAGCTCAGCTGGTAGAGCGCCACGTTTACACCGTGGATGTCATCGGTTCGATCCCGGTAGGGCCCACGCGAACACTTCCCAGGTCAAAAATCGTGGCGATCCCAGCTGCACCGGCCCGGCCGCGGTGAGGCTCTCCGGCTTCCGTGATCGTTCGGCGGTCGCCGAGCAGAAGACCGTGGAGTTCCAGGGGCGACATCTTCAGCAGAGCAGCGAACGCTGAGATGTCCGAGATGCTGAGTTCTACGTCGCCGGATAGCCGGCGGTTAACGGCGTTGAAGTTCATACCCATCGCGACTGCGGCCTTGCGTCCGCTCCATCGCTCCTCCGCGAGAAGTCCACGGAGGTTTCGAGCCGCGCGGACGCGGAGCTCGTCAGTAACCAGGTCCTCTGAAGTGATTGACATGCAATCAGTGTATCGATCTGCGGTGCAATTGCAACAATATGCTTCGCAATCGTCTCGAACGAATCACCAATAAGAGTGCACTGATTCGAAAAACGCGACACGAAGCGTTTGACATGACTCATTTTTCGAGTCACACTGCACTGCATGACGCCCAATGAATCAGATGTCGCAGCAAAGGTGCGAGGCATCGCAGCCGAACGGCGTATCAAGCAAGAGCAGATCGCCGAGGTCCTCGGCGTATCTCGAAACGGCGTCGTCCGCCGATACAACGGGACAACGGCGTACAGCACCGGAGACCTGATCAAGCTCTCACGCTTCTTCAACGTCCCCGTAGCCACCTTCTTCGGCGAGATCGCAGATCCCATCGCCCAAGAGGCGCTCGCCGAAGGTAGCGACGCCCCTCACAAGAGTTCCCTTCTGCTGGGCGACGAGGTGCTGGACACACCTGGTTCTGCCGCGAACAGCGTGAAGGAGACCACCGACACTGCCGAGTTCCCCGGCGTCGGTGAGAGCGCCGAGCCGACCTCCAGCGGCTCGGCGCTCACCCCAGACTCGTCGGGGCCGGCCACGCCGACCCCCCTACCCAGCGATCGGCTGGCCCCGACGACCACTCTTCCCTCAAGGCCCACTACCGCACTGGGAGCGCAAACCCCCGTGGTGGCAGAGGCGAGGGAGACCGCCGGTGGCCGCTGGCCGGCGGGACACACCGGGGAGGTGCTCGACCGGCTCGCCGCCGTGTCACCGAGCACCTCCCCGGCCATAGCCGTAGCACCACGGATCTGAGGGAGCAGTGACCGTGAATCTTCTCGACGACCACACGGACACCCGGCCGGCGATGCGCCTCGAGCGCTGGTTCGGGCACGGCATCGACATCGGTGTGAAGATCGACCGCGGCACCGTGACGTTCGTGTGCCGCGACATCCTCGAAGCGCTCGGCGCCGACCTCGACTGGACTGAGAAGCAACCCGACCGCACCCGTCCTCTGACGGAGCGCCTGCAGCACTGCACCACCTGGTCGATCGAGCAGCTCCACAACGCCGTCAGCGTGCTCGGCACCCTGAAAGCCCTCGACCTCCTGTCCTGGGCCCGCGCGAAGATCGAGGAGCTCGAGCAGCCGGGCCTGGACAACATCCAGCGCGCCTCCCAGCCGAACCCGCCGGCCATCACCCACCTCGGCCCCGCACCTGCGACCACGCCGGCCGTCGCCGGCCGCGTGCCCGCGTGGTACTCGGTCGCCGATGCCGCGATGATCCTCTCTCGCGACCCGCTGATCGAGATCAGTCAGAAGCAGCTCTTCGACTGGATGCGGGCACGCGGCTGGGTCACCCGCCCCACCAGCGTCTACGAGCCCTCACCTGACCTCGTCGCCGTCGGCTGGCTCCACGTCCGACACCGCCGCGTCCGCGCGCTCGAGAGCCCCTACCCGCAGATCCACATCACGCCCGCAGGCCTCCGTCAGATCCACGAGCGCCTCGGCGGCACATCCACCATCGACCTCACCGTCACCCGTCCCGACCTCACCGAGGAGTAGCCATGGACACCACACGAGAGCCCGCCACCACCGGCGCGGACCAGGACACCTGGTGCGCGGCGTGCGCCGGCACCGGCGTCATCGACGATTGGCACCCCACCGGCGTCGACCGCGAACCACGCCCCTGCCAGGACTGCGACGGCGCCGGATGGTTCGACACCGACTGCAACCCCGCCGACCCGCCCGCCAAGCCCTCCACGGGCCGCTGCAGGGCCTGCGAGGGCGCTGCAGCGCTCCTGGTCATCCTCGGCATCTTCGGGCTCATCGCATTCAGCCCCTGGCTCGTCGAGAACTGCTGGCCTGCCGTCGTCCTCATCGCCGTCGGCCTCCTCATCCTCGAGCGGAGGCTGCGCGCATGGACACGCTGACCGTGTTCTGGTTCGCCTCGACGGGCGTGCTCGTCGCCGCCCTGGTCCTCTGCAGCGTGCTCCTCGTGCGCGCCCAGCGTGCCGACGCCCGCCGGCGCCGCACGACACACAACCCCGTGCCCGTCACCTACTACCAGCGGAGCCCCCGATGAGCATCGAACAGCACGCCTCCTGGGAAGACATCGTCGCCGGAGAACCCACCGCGTGCGCTGTCTGCGGCACCGACCTCGAACCCGGCATGGACACCATCATCCGCTTCCCCGATCAGCCCGGCGAGATCTTCTGCGACCGCTGCAGCCACATGGTCGAGCTCGGCCTCTTCGCCTCCCGCCCCGCCCCACTCGACACCACCGACAAGCACCTGCGCGCCCACGTCGCCGTGCTCGCCGCCCTGATCGGAATCTCCGCGGCCGCCATCGTCGCGATCCTCGCCCTCTACTCCCGCTGAGCCCGCTCGCACCCACCGAATCGGAGCACACCCATGGCACGACCGCGCACGGAGCGCCCCATCCTCGACGGCGACCACGACACCATGACCGAAGACGACGCGAACAAGCACTACAACCGCGGCTGCGGCCACGACAAGTGCCGTGCCGCCGCCGCAGCTCGCGCACGCGAGAACCGTGCCTGGCGCAAAGCCAACGAGACCCCCACATCCGCGCCGATAGCCAGCATGCCGGCCATCGGCGCCGTGCGCCGCCTGCAGGCCCTCCACCACTGCGGCTACGACCACACCGACATCGCCTCCGCACTCAAGTGGACACCCGAGCTCGCCCTCAGCTTCATCACCGACCCGCCCAACAGCATCCGCTACACCACGCACACCGCGATCGTCGAACTGTTCACCCAGCGCCGCGACAGCCCCGTGCTCGCCAGCGCACGCCCCGGCACCGTCCTCTACTCCGACGCCCGCGCCGCCATGCTCCTCGCCGACGAACGAGGCTGGGCCGGCCCCTACGACTGGGACGACATCGACGCCGACCCGAAGCCACCTCGCGGCCGACAGCCCCACGACTTCGACGCCGACGGGAACCTCCTCCGCGCCGCCCACGTCCCGACGAAACCTGCCAAGCCCAAGGCTCCGAAAAAGCAGACCCCCCCCCCGAGCGGTTTCGGACCCCGCACCCGCAGGACTCTACGAGGGGACCGCGCCCGTGACCACGCCTGAACCCACCCAGCATCCCGCATGGGAACACCACGGCTTCATCGTCGACGAAGAACAGACCACCACCGACGAGCAACTCGCATCCATCACCGCTGCCGCCGTCACCCAAGCGAACATCCTCATCGAAGCCACCACCGCCGAACTCACCCTCGAGCAAGCACTCTCCGAGATCGACGCCCTCCACGACGAAGTCACCTTCCTCACCCTCGGCCTCGAAGTCCGCGCCGAGCTCTACCGCGACCTCCAAACCACCAACCAGCACCTCACCACCGCGCTCGCCGAATCCGACGAACGCGCCGCCGGCTTCAAGGCTCTGATCTTCCACCTCGCCGAAGAAAGCGAGCTGCCGAGCGAGGCGCAGTGGGCTGACGCGTTCTTCGTCGCCCTCCGCCGCCAGGAGGCCTCGTCGAGCCCCCTCGCCCAGCCGCGCCCGCTGCCGTGGCACCGCCGACTCCTCACCCGGGTGACCCGCTGATGGCCACCATCACCCGCCCCATGCGCGCCACACGCGCCGCTCTCGAGGACGGATTCACTCGCCGGCGAGTCGAGGCCACCGACCGGTGGATCGTCTTCCAGCAGCCCTCTAACGGCCTCGACGCACTCCGGTGGATCGTCGGCCCCGCCGAGCACGGCGTCTACATCAGCCTCCACCCGACCCCTGTGCGCTGGCGCAGCTTCGCGACCCTCGCCGCCGCCGGCGACTGGGCCCGCCAGGAAGCCAAGCGCCTCGCCACCCTCGCACGCAACCAGGAGAACCACCGTTGAGCATCCAGCACCTCGAAGCAGCCGCCGAGGTCGACCTCCACGCCACGAGCAAGCTCGTGCTCATGGCGCTCGCCGACGACGCCAACAAGATGACCCGGGAGGCGTGGCCGGGCGTCGAGAAGATGATGATGTGGTCGGGCGCCCGTGAGCGCCGCGTGCTCGGCATCCTCGAGGAGCTCATCGCCGAGCAGTACATCGCCCGCAAATCCTTCGGACGGCCCGGGTTCCGCGCCGTCTACATCGTGTTCCCCACGGCCGAGGAAATCGAAGCGCTCGACGCGAAGGATCCCGAGCTGAACAGGGTCAGCGCGGCCGCCATGCAGCGTGTCCACGCCCAGAACGCAGCACGTGCCGAGCGCGACCGCATCGAGGCCGAGAAGGAGGCTCAGGCAGCTGCGAAACGCGCCGCGAAAGCGGCCGAGCGCGACGCCCGCCGAGCAGCGAAAGCGCCTGTGGATAACTCAGAAGCGTGGGTGCAACCCATTGCACCCACAAATGCGGCTAAGGGTGCAATCGAGGTCGAAAAAGTTACCACCGGTTGCACCCCTCCCGTTATAACCCCCCGTCTTGTTAACCAGTCGTCTAGAACTACTCACCTTCCGGCCGTCCTCGACGACGACAAGGAAGCATCTGCCCCCACCCCGCTCGAGGTCGCCACCGGCCGCCAGCTGAACATCCCTGCCGTCGTCGAAGCGCTGCAGAAGCTCACCGACGAAACCGTCACCAGGGCCGATGCCACCGAAGCCGCCCACCGGATCCTCGGCCGCTCGTCCAGGACGGTCGGGAACGAGACCAGCTACGTGTGCCAGGCCATCGCCAACGACTCCTTCGAGTGGCAGTCCTGGCTCATCGACCGCTCCATGCGCCGCGACCAGATCGCCGCCGAACTCGACGGGCGGCGGTTCTGATGACCGCCTACAACACCGACCCGGTGACCGCCGACGAGTTCTACGCCGCCCAGGCGAAAGCCATGACCGAACGCCAGCTGCAGACCGGCGTGATCCGTCTCGCGCAGCGCCTCGGCTGGATGGTCTACCACACCGAGTACTCGAAAGGCTCAGCCGCCGGCTACCCAGACCTGCACCTCGTCCACATCCGCGCCGGCCGCTCGATGTTCCGCGAGCTCAAGACCATGACCGGCAAGACCTCGCAGTCGCAGCAGGACTGGCTCGCCGCCCTCGCCGCCGCTGGCGCCGACGTCGGCATCTGGAGGCCCGTCGACTGGTTCAACGACCGCATCCGCCACGAGCTCGAGCAGCTCGACCCACCAACCATCGACCTCCCCGAGATCCCACGGAACCTCTGGGCCTAGCACCACCCGCCACCCTCTACGAAAGGCACGAACATGACCGACCAGACCACGCCCCTAGTCGACCTCAGCAAGATCGCCGACCTCGAGCTCGACTCCGGCTCGCACCGCAACTTCCAGCAGGGCGCCTGCCTCCTCGAAGCGACCGCGTACCTCGCCGGCGAACCGTTCTCCGATTCGCCCGAGTGCGTCGATCCGATCATCGCTGCGATCGGCCGCCGGCTCAACGACCGCTTCGACCACGCAGACCGGCAGCGCCTCAAGGTCTTCATCCCGCTGCTGATCGGCACAGCCGGCAGTGAACAGCTCTCCGAGAAGCGCCGCTACCTCGCCATCGACTGGTCCATCCGCGTCGGCTCCGCCCGCATCATGGAGCGCGCCGGCCGGAAGGACTGGGCCGACGAACTCCGCGGCCTCGCACCCGTCACCGACCTCCAGAGCTACCGCGCCGCCCGCGACTTCACGAAGGCGCTGCGCGAGAAATCCTGGGCCGCACGCCTCGAAGCCCGCAACGACCTCCGCGACCGCATCAAGGCCGAGCTGCTCAAGAAGTGGCCCGCTGTCGATGCCGCTGTCGCTGTCGATGTCGCTGTCGCTGTCGCTGTCGATGTCGCTGTCGCTGCCGCTGTCGCTGTCGATGTCGCTGTCGCTGTCGATGTCGCTGCCGCTGTCGCTGTCGCTGTCGCTGTCGCTGTCGCTGTCGATGCCGCTGTCGCTGTCGATGTCGCTGTCGCTGCCGCTGTCGATGCCGCTGTCGCTGCCGCTGTCGATGCCGCTGCCGATGTCGCTGCCGCTGCCGACTTCAGCTTCGGAACCAAGGGCTACTGGGCGATCCGCGACGCCGTGTACACCGCGGTGCGCGACACCTACAAGGCACGCGCCGACGAGAAGTACGCCGGCCTCAAAGCCGAGACCATCACCGACGCCATCGACCTCTTCGACCGCCTCATCAAGACCACCATCTGACCACCCGCCACCCTCTACGAAAGGCACGACCATGACCGCCGCCCCCACCGGCACCCTGATCCACCTCGACCCGGCGACCATCGCCACCGACAAGAACATCCGCGACGACCTGCAGCTCACACCCCAGTGGATCAAGAACCTCGAGCAGCACGGCGTCCAGACCCCCATCAGCGCCTACTGGGACCCCACCCTCGAGCAATACCAAGTCGAACGCGGCCACCGCCGCACCGTCGGCGCCGTCCAAGCCGGCCTCACCACCATCCCCGTCTACGTCATCGACAAGCCCGCCGAAGACACCGACCGCATCACAGACCAGCTCGTCGAGAACATCCAACGAGCACCCCTCCGCGACACCGAAGAAGCCAGCGCCTACCGCCAACTCTCCTTCGCAATGCCCGCCATGCAGATCGCCCAACGCACCAACGCGAAGCTCGCCCGCGTCGGCGACTCCCTCAAGGTGACCCGCAGCCCCGTCGCAACCAAGGCGCTCGCCGAACACCAGCTCACCATCGAAGACGCCCTCGTGTTCGCAGAGTTCGACGACGACGCCGACGCGATCGCAGATCTCACCGACACCGTGCTCGACGACCCCACCAAACTTCGCCACGCCGCTCAGCTACTCCGCGACGCACGCGCACTCGAAGAGTCCCGCCTCGCGATCATCGCCGACCTCAACTCCAACGGCATCCGCATCCTCGACAAGGTCCCCAGCTGGGACGACAGAACCAACCTCGCCATCACATCGCTCTACACCAACGACAAGGACTACATCCGCGTCGACCTCAAAGACGTGCCCGCCGAACACCTCGCCGCCGCAGCCCGCACCACCTGGACCTGGGACCCCACATCGGGCCGCCGCACCGAGAGCTACGAAGCCTGCTACATCGTCACCGACTACCCAACCCTTGGCTACCACAACAGCCAGCTCGGCCGCGGCACTACCAAAGGTCCGCTCACTGACGCCGAGAAGGCCGACCGCCGGCAGGCACGGGAGAACGCCAAGCTCTGGGTCTCCGCCACCACCGTCCGCCTCGCCTGGGTCAAAGAGCTCCTCGAACGCCGCGGCCTCCCCAAGGATGCACCGGCGCTCGCCGCGTTGTGGATCGCGAAGATGGACGGCGCGCCCCATCGTGGTCCTGGCATCGCGCGCGGGCTTCTGGGCGTGGAGATCTCCGCGAAGGATTACGGCTCGTTCACTGCGCTGCAGAAGTTCGCGATCGCCTCGCCCGACCAGGGCCTGCACGTGATCCTCGCCGTGGCGATCGCCGCGATCGAAGGCTCGCTCGACGAGAAGAAGGGCTGGGAAGGCGGCTACACCGGCCTCCTGCCGTACTACCTCAAGCAGCTCGCGGCCTGGGGCTACCCGCTCTCCGACATCGAAGAGGGCATCGTGAAGAAGCACGACGTCGAGCAGGCGCGCAAGGCGAAGACGGCGGCAGCCTAATGGGCGCCGTGCTCGAGCCGCTCGGCCCGAAGGTCGCCGGCTACTGCCCGATGGGGTGCGGGCAGACGCTGCACCTCGACACGAAGGGTGCGGTGCGGTGCTTCGAATACCACTGCGCGAACAACCGTGCCGTGCACGTTCTCCTCGCCGATGCGCAGATCGACCACGTGGTGTCGTTCACCGCCGACAGCTGGACTGTGAAGCATCCGCTCCGAGAGCGTCTCGACGACCAGCTGCTCGGCTGCACCCTGGGACAGAAGGTCGCCGAGTACCTCGACCACCTCGACACCGACTCCGTCTCCCGCGCCGACCGCCCGGCCGGCACGTTCCGTGCCTGGCAGTCGGCCGAGGACGCCCGGCTTGCCGCCGCACCCTGGCACCTGGAGCCGATCGTATGAACACCGACTTCGAACACGACGGCCCCGCACTGATCCCCGTGCTCGAGCAGCTCCGCACCCGCACCTGGAACGACGAAGACGCCCTGCAGCGCCACATCCACGAGCTCCTCACCGCGGTCGGTATCGAGTCCGAGCGCGAGTGGCAGCTCTCCGACGGGAAGTCCAGGGTGGACATCTTCATCCCGCGCCCCGAGCGAGACCGGATGCTCCGCCGCAACGGCATCGCCGTCGAGGTGAAAGTCGCCGGATCCGCCAGCGATGCCCTCCGCCAGCTCGAGCGATACTCCCGCTGCGACGAAGTCTTCGACCTCGTCCTCGTCACCACGAAAGCCGCACACATCGCCATGCCGCGCCTCCTCGAGTGGAAGCCCCTGACCGTGATCCCTCTCCTCGAAGGCGGACTGTGACCACACGCACCTACGGCACCTACGAGTACCTGCCTCCCGAGTTCGCCAACGCGCGCTCGCGGGGCCAGTGGGTGCTGGACCTCGAGCCGGCCGTGCGGCAGCGTGCGCGCCGCATCTTCGGGCGCCTGGCGCCGTCGCGCGCCGACGAGCTCGTCATGGCCGACTCGATGGAAGTCGCCCGCGACATCTCCTGGCTGATGGAACGCTTCCCGCTCGAGCCGGCCGACCCGCGATCGGCGCGCTGGCTCGAGCAGGGAGCCCGCGAGCACGCCCGCCAGGAGCAGACCATCGCCGAGGTCATGGCCGGCACCTACCAGCGCGGCGAGCTCCCGACGGAGCCGGCGAAGACCGCCCGTGAGTACCAGCTGCAGGCCATCGACGTGCTGCGCACGAAGGGCCGGCTGCTCCTCACCGACGAGGTCGGACTCGGGAAGACCTTCACTGGCCTCCTTGGCCTCGTCCACGACGACGCCCTGCCAGCGCTCGTCGTCCCGCCCACACACCTGCCGCCGCGGTGGGAAACGGAACTCCGCGAGGCGTTCCCGTGGCTCAGCTACGAGATCGCGAAGTCGACGAAACCGTCGATCCGGGTGCAGACCGGCCAGCTCGCCGACGTCACGATCGTGTCGTACTCGAAGCTCCACGGGTGGGCGTCGCAGCTGAAGAACCAGATCCAGACGGTGATCTTCGACGAGGTGCAGGAACTCCGCAACGGCGACTCCACCGACAAGGGCGCGGCCGCCGGCGCGCTCTGCGACAACGCCTCCTACGTCCTCGGCCTCTCGGCCACCCCGATCCACAACTACGCCGACGAGGTCTGGAACCTCTTCAACGTGATGGCACCCGGGGTGCTCGGCACGAAGGAAGAGTTCATGCGCGAATGGGGCGGCCACGGCCGCACCGTCAAGCGCCCCGAAGTCCTCGGCAACTACCTCCGCGAGCAGGGCCTCATGCTCGGCCGCACCCGCGTCGAGGTCGGCCGCGAGCTCCCGCAGACCATCAAGGTGCCCCGCCTCATCGACTCCGACTACAACGCCCTCGAGGCCGTGAAGGGCGACATCGAGGCGCTCGCCCGCCGCATCCTCGCCGACACCAGCACCCACACGGAGAAGTTCACCGCCGGCGGCCAGCTCGACATGAAGCTCCGCCACGCCACCGGCGTCGACAAGGCCCCCTACGTCGCCGAGTTCGTCCGGCTCCTCATGGAGTCCGAGCAAAAGATCGTGCTCTGGGGCTGGCACCGCGACGTCTACGAGATCTGGCTCCGCGAGCTCGCCGAGTTCGGCCCCCTACTCTACACCGGCTCCGAGTCCCCGAAGCAGAAGCAGGCCGCGATCGAAGCGTTCTGCGCACCCCTCACTGACCGCCCCGACCAGGTGCTCGACAAGGACGGCCTCGACGTCGACGGCAACCCAGCTCCGGCACCCGACTGCCGCATCCTGATCATGTCGCTCCGCTCCGGCGCCGGCCTCGACGGCCTCCAGAAATGGGCCCGCGTCGGCGTCTTCGGCGAACTCGACTGGTCACCCGCCGTCCACGAGCAAGCCATCGGCCGCCTCCGCCGCGACGGCATGGAGAGCGACCCCGTCGTCGCCTATTTCCTCAACTCCGCAGAGGGCTCCGATCCGCCCATGCTCGAGAAGCTCCAGATCAAACGCCAGCAGGCCGAGCCCCTCCTCTCGAAGGACGGAAAGCTCTTCGAATCCGCCACCATCGACCCCCACCGCGCCCGCCGCCTCGCCGAATCCGTGCTCGGCATCACCAGCGACGCCGCACCCGAACAGGAGATGACAGCATGAACGAACAGATCGACTTCGCGAACCTCGGCCGCGAAGCCTTCACCGACGAGCGCATCACAGCCATGCCCCTCGTCGAACTCACCACCCTCCTGCTGCACGACGCCGGCGACTACGCAACCGTCGCAAGCGGCGCCACCCGCGACCACAAGCGGATCTACTCGTGGGACCAGCGCAACGTCCGAGCGTGGGAAGCTGCCCGCCGCCTCACCGGCTTAGCCGCCGGGCAGCCGGAACAGCTCGACCTGACCCGCCTCGAGCGCGAGCTACTCGACTGCGCCGACGTCGTCGACCGCACCCGCTCGACCGACGGCCAGGGCGCACTGCTCACGATCCGACTCACGGACGTGCTCGGCATCGTCGAAGACCTCCTCGGCGAGGCGGCCGGCGCATGACCGAGCAGCTCTACATCCTCGCCGGCTCGATCCTCATCGGCGCATCCGTCGCCGTGATCATCCTCGTCATCCCGCGACTCCGCCAGCAGCGCGAGGACTGGCTCCGAGCCCAACGCAAGAAGCGCGCGCTCGCCGAAGCCACCCGCGCCGCAGAAGACCTCTCGATCGCGATGACCGCTCTCGGCACCGCCTTCACCCGAGCCGGGACCGCGTTCGTCCAGGCGCTCGCGGCAGCCATGACACCGGCCCCCGAGATCCCCACGACGTTGCTGGGCCAGCGGGGTCAGGACCACCGCAGCAGGACCGGGCACGACACCGGACACCGAATGACGAGCGGCCACGGAGGAACGTCGGACTCCACCTCCATCCCTCGCCCGGCAATACCCACCCCCACCGGAAGGACCCCCGAATGAGCACCCCCAAGGCAGCACCCGCCCAACGCGGCCACGCCGCAACCCTCACGATCATCGACGAAGCACAGCGCATCCAGGCACAGCACTTCGAGCCCGAGCGCACCCCGTTCTGGAAGCACGCCCTGCAGGGCAACCCGACCTACCTCGCCGTCTGGAAGGAATACCAGGCCGGGCTCATCACAGTGACCAAGTTCGGGCACCAGGTGCACGCCCTCATGCGCGCCTGCGAGCGAAGCGAACAGATCATCACCGCGGCGCTAGCCGCATACCCACAGAACGCTCTGCTTCGACCGCATTTCCGCACGATCGCACCGTTCACCACCACCAACGAAGGGAAGAAATCATGACCATGGAAGAGATCCGCGAGAAGTTCCACGTGCCGGCGAAGCGCGGCGGGGGAGTGCGCCTGCTGCTGAACGGCGGCGGCACGAAGCCCGGAGTGATCACGGGCAGCCGAGGGGATCACTTGCTCGTGAAGCACGGCGACGAGCCCTCGATCGAGGTGCATCCGGCCACCAACATCGAGTACGCCGGCCAGGACTACGACGAGCCCACACCGAAGAGCAACCGCGCCCGCACCTCGCGCCCACCCGCTCCGGCGATCGCAACTCCGCCGATCGACGTCGACGACGTGGAGGAGCCGCCCACGCTCGAGGCGGCTACCAACGACGCGCCGGCGGTGGCCGAGTGAGCGCCGTTGCGAAGATTCTGGACCGGGAGCTCATCGAGGCGCGCGCCGAGCTCGAGCATCTGCGCGAGATCAACGCGGACACGGTCGCGCGTGGTCGGCGCGCGCAGGCGGAGATCGACGAGCAGGTCGCGGTGGTGACTGACATCGAGTCGGCGATCGCCATGCTCGACGAGGCCCAGCAGCGACGCATGGCAGATGCGGAGGTGACCGAGTGAACCCGTTCGACCTCCTCGGCGTCATCGTCGGCTGGGCCCTCGTCGTGCTCGTGGTCCTGCTGATCCTCGCGCTCTTCACCGTCATCATCGCCGCCGTGGTGATCGCGATCCGGAAAAACGCCCGCCCGCCGGCGCTGCAGCCGCTCCCGATCAGGAGGGACCCTAAATGACCGATCGTGAGCAGCTGCTCGAGGAGCTCGAAGCGTGGCAAGTGAGCGACCTCGAGCTCACGTCGACGGGCGCGCACCTGATCTACCGCGCGCCCGACCACGACGAGGCGATCTACGACCTGGCCGTGTCGACGTTCTACGGCGTCGACGTGGAACCGCACCGCCCGTTCCTCGCCGTGGTCCTCGACGTGCTACAGGCCTACCCGAACACCGAGGACCCCGTCGACGAGGAGCCGGCGAGCCGCGCCGACCAGGTGGAGCGCATCGCCGATGTCCTCCGCAAGCACGCATACGCTGGTGGCCGCACGAATGAGGCGATCTGCACCTGCGGCTTCACTGTCCCAGGCGGCGGCCCCGCCGCGATCGCGTCTCATGCTGCGGAGATGCTCGTCGACGCGATCAGCGGCCCCGAGCCGAGGACGTGCCGTGTCTGCGGGTGCACCGACGACGACTGCTCCGATTGCATCGAGCGCGTCGGCCAGCCGTGCTTCTGGGTCGAACCCGACCTCTGCAGCGCCTGCATCAACGAGCCCACGGTCATCGACTACATCCGCGCTCGCGTGGCGGCGCGCGACGAGGCCGACCGGTGAGCGCCGAGGAGCGGCGGGGCGTCTGCCACTTCGTCACGAAGAAATCATCGTGCACACAGCCAGCCGACTTCCACATCCTCGTCGACGACGAATCGTGCTCAGCCGCGTGCACCGATCACGTCGCGATTGCACTCAAGACGCTGCAGCCGATCGACCACCACCCCCAGGGCGAACTCTGCACACTCAGCACGGACGAAGAGCCGCGGCTCCGCTGGCACCTCTCGACACCGGAGCACGCAGGCTTCTGCTACCTCGACGAAGGCGACATCCTCGAGCAGCTCGACATCACCATCCACGTCCCGCTCGACCACCAACTGGCGCCCGCATGAAGCTCTCATCACTGCCCGGCTGGGACGTTCGCATCAGCCCGATCATCCCCGCCGGCACCGTCGTCGTGCACGACGCGAGGTCGACCGTTGTCCTCAACCCGATCGACATCATCACGCTCGAGTACGCCGACCCGCTCATGTGGCTCCACCACCGCATCGAGTATGCGAAGGCACGAGGTCGAAGCCGACTCGCCAAGATGCACGAACGCCTCCGCGCCGACGGCGAGCAAGACCGACAAATCATCATCCGATCGGCCGCACACATCAGACAAAAACGGCGCTCGCCGCAGGCAGCACAGGAGACCAATTGATCGACTACCCGGCATTCGTCATCCCGACCGCGACGACCTGGTGCGTGGTGCCCGGATGCCAACGCAAGATGGACGACGCCGAGCGCATCCTGCACGCCGTGTTCGGCGAAGACGTGCTCGAGCCGAGGATTGTCGTCCCGCACACTGATCTGTGCATGTACCACCACCGCCTCTTCCCGAAGCTGCTGCAGACGATCATGAGCGAGTGGCCGCTCCTGACGCGTTCGGTGCTGCGCACAGCGAGCCGCGAAGAGCGCGAGCGAGTGCAGACCAGCAACGTCGGCGACGTCGGCGCGATGTGGAACCCGATGGCCGCCGAAGCGATCGCCGAGATCAAAGACTGGACCGCCTATCTCGTGCGCACCATCCTGCGCGAGCGGCCGGTGCCCGAGGGCCACTCCCACGGTCTCACCCGTGACACCGAGACCCGTCTCGCTCTCGCGGCGATCGCCCGTCATCACGCCTACTGGCTGAGCAGCTATCCCACCATGGGGCCGTCCTGGTATGGCGACGCCCTCGAGCTCCGCCAGCTGATGACGCGGTCGCTGCAGGTCAGCCCGTCGCGGCGCATCACGATCAACGCCCGCTGCAACGAGATCGTGGAGGAGACAGACTACGGGCCCATCTACTGCGATGGCCAGCTGTACGGCATCCTGCGCAACGAGGGCCCGAAGCCGACGCAGATCCTGTGCTCGCTCAACCCGACGCACGTCATCACCAAGCCCGCCGCCGGATGGATGGAGCTGCTGCCGTGAGCGCACGCACCGATGAACTCGGAGACGACCAGTTCGTCGCGATCGACGTCGTCATGGAGGCGCTCGGCGTCGGCCGCCGGCGCGCCTACCAGCTCGCGCGTGAGAGCAAGTGGCGCAGCGGTGGAGGCGGCTATCGCTTCGGAGACGTGCGCGCCACATACGCCCGCAGGAAGGCCGAACAGGAGGCTGGACACCAGCCGAGACCAAGGATCGCGAGTTCGCGCGCCAGCAAGGCCGACACGCCGCGCTAGGACTCAATGCCGAGATACTTGACAAACCATTGCACTATTAGTCACTAGAGTTTGGGTGCCGCTCACCCGAACGAAAGCCTCGCCACCACGGCGGGGCTTTTTCATTGCCATCACAGGCTCCTCGGTCGTAGCTGTAGAGGGATGCGGCCGAGTGAAGACGAGCGCCGTGGGGGGCGCACGTCACCGACTGGTTGCTCGGCCGTATCGGGTCCGGCCGAGCAACCAGATCGACGGAGGTTTCCATGGATCCTTACAAGTGCTGCACCTGCGGTTCATCGTTCGTCGTGCCGTCGCTCGCACGAGGGTGCGAGAGCAAGCACCAGACGCCGCGCACCGGTGTCTAGCGGCGTTCACTCCAAGCGCCACCGCGACGACCGCGATGCGCTCAAGCAACTCGGCCTGCCCTGCTACATCTGCGGCGAAGCGATCGACTACACGCTCGACCGCGATCACCCGATGCACTTCCAGCTCGAGCACAAGCAGTCACGCAAGGCGTTCCCCGAGCTCGAGCACGACCCAGCCAACCACTACGCCGCACACGCGAAGTGCAACAAGATCAAGGGCGACGGCCCGCCACTGCCGTACATCGGCGAGACCTCGGAGGAATGGTGATCATGGCCGCTCAGCAGCTAGGAACGATCACGGGTGAGCTGCTCGTCAGACTCGGCACGGGCCAGCCGGTCAGCGTCGGCACCATGTCGATCCCGATCAAGGGCGAGGTCAGTGCCTCGCAGGGCAACGGCAGCGTCGTCGACATGCAGCTCGACCTCGCGATCGACAACGCATCCGTCCGCACCTCCATCATCGAAGCGCTGCGCACCGCGGCTGACCAGCTCGAGCTCCAGTCTTGATGAAGCTCCACGTCGGTTCGCCCTCACACCGCGCGTTCTGGTGTCCGGGATGCGACAGCGCGCACGTCATCGGCGTGGCGCCGGGGCAGTGGTCGTGCGATGACGACCTCGAGCGTCCGACGATTCAGCCGAGCGTGCTGGTGTACTCACACCGCACGTTCGTCGACGATGCCCTCGAGGGCGACGAGCTGCTCGCGCCGGACAACATCCGGGACACGCCGCAGTGCCACTCCTTCGTCACTGGCGGGCGAATTCAGTTCCTCGCAGACAGCACGCACTCGCTCGCCGGCCTCACCGTCGATCTTCCCGAATGGCCCCTGCAGGGGTAGGGGAGTCGAAATCGCTGCGGCGACCTTGATAGGCGACTCCACCGGCAGTGATCTATCTCCCCCTCGCGTGCGCGCGCACGCGAGGGGCCGTCACGCCCCCGATCCAGCGAGAGATCATGACCACACCACCCAAGGAGCGCACGCCCGCGGCGGAGAGATCCGCGCGATACCGGGCGAACAAAAAGCTCCGAGACGCGGCCTCCGCGGCCCAAGCGGCCGGCGCCAAGCGTGACGAGGAGCGTGACGCCCCGCCGCCCCCACCGTCACTGCTGCTCACCCAGGTGGACGCCACCGAGCTCGCACTCTCGGCGATGTCGAAGTGGCTGCAGGACTCCGACAAGGCGGCCGTGAACCAGGCCCGCTTCTACTCCAAGCTCATCGACGGCATCGACGTCGAGAACGACGAGCGCGCCACCGCGAAGCTCACCTCGCTAGGGCAGCTCCTCACCCGCATCCTGCACGAACTCGGCGGCACACCTACCGTTCGGATGCAGCACGAGCTCCGGTCGATGCGACTGAACCCGAACGCGAACGGTGGTGACGATGGCGACAGCGTCGACGGCGCGGAAAGCGAGCCCGCGAAGCCAGGGGCCGGCGCCGTCGTCACGTCGATCAAGCGGCCCGCGAAGCGGGGGCGCTCGTAGGTACGGTTCCGAGGTCCCACGCCTCTGGACCAAGCCGCTGCGCCGCCTCAACCGCTCAACCTCGCTCGGCTACGAAGCGATCGAGTTCGCGGAGTGGGTGCGGGCTCGACTGATCCAGCTCGCCGACGAGCTCGGCCAGCCCGAGCTGCTCGAGCTCGCGCCGGCGCTGCTGCCGTGGCAGCGCTGGTTCCTCATTCACGCGCTCGAGCTACTGCCTGGGCCCGACAAAGTGTTCCGCTTCCGCACGGTGCTGCTGCTCGTCGCACGGCAGAACGGGAAGACCTCCGTCCTGGTCATCCTGATCCTGTGGCGGCTGTTCACCGACGGCGCACCCATGATCATCGGTGCCGCGCAGAACCTCGACGTTGCCGAGGAGACGTGGCAGCGCGTCGTCGACATCGCCGAAGCGATCCCGGAACTCGCCGCGGAGATCGAGAAGGTCAGCGAGAGCAACGGCAAGAAGTTCATCAAGCTCGACACCCGCGAGCGGTACCGGCCCCAGGCGTCCAACCGTCGCGGCGGCCGTGGCTGGTCCGGCGACCTGGTGCTCCTCGATGAGCTCCGCGAGCACCAGACCTGGGACGCCTGGGCGGCGATCTCCAAAACGACCATGGCGCGCGATCGCGCGCAGACCTACGGCGTCTCCAACGCCGGCGACGCCGCATCCATCGTGCTCCGGCACCTCCGCAAGGTCGCGCTCGCCTTCATCAACGGCGACCAGGCCGACGCCGAAGCGGTCGAAGACGGCGCGCTCGAGTTCGTCGACGAGAGCGCGATCGGGCTCTTCGAATGGTCAGCGAAGGAAGGCCGTAGCCGCTGGGATAAGGACGGCTGGTACGAAGCCAACCCCTCGCTCGGCCACACCATCAAGGAAGCCGCGATCGCTGCGGCCGCATCCTCCGATCCCGAGTCGATCTTCCGCACCGAGGTGCTCTGCCAGTTCGTCGACACCGGCAACGGCGGGCCCTTCCCCGAAGGCAGCTGGGCCGGCACCAAGGTCCCCAATGGATCGTTTACCCGCGACCAGAACGGGCCGCTGGTGATGTGCCTGGACATGTCGTTCAACCGCTCCTGGCTCTACGTGCTCATCGGCTTCTACGACACCGAAGGGCGCCCGCACGTCGAGCTCGCCGCACGACTGGCCGGCACCGAGGCCTTCATGAAGTGGTGGAAGAACCCGAAACGAAAGCAGCGCCCGAACGCCCTCACCTTCCAGGCCAAGGGCGCGCCGATCTCCACCATCGCCACCGACTTCGACGAAGAAGAGATCGACTACCTCGAGTGGGCCGGCCAGGACCTCGGCATCGCCTCCGGGATCCTCTTCGACTGGGTCCAGTCCGGGCACCTCGCCACGCTGCCGCAGCCGCCGCTCGACATCGCGGCGTCCACCGCATACACGAAGCCGGCGGGTGACGGCTGGCTCATCGACCGGAAGAGCTCGCCCGAGGATGCCGCACCGCTGGTCGGCGCCGCCGGCGTCGTGTGGCTGCTCAAGACACACGCGCAGCACAACCGTCCCTCGATCTACGAGGAGCACGGCCTCAGATCGATCTGACCCAACGGAGGACCGTGTCCATGTTGAGCCGAGCAGACCGCCTCCTCCGGAAAGCGATCCGCACCCGCTACCTCGTCACCCTGATCACCGACGACGCCTTCGAGGGCGTGCTCTACGACGCCGACCGCGAGCACCTGGTGCTCGCCGACGCCGCCGAGCTCGCGCCAAGCGGCGTGCGCACCGCCGCCGACGGGCACGTCTGGATCCCGCGCGCCTCAGTGAAATACATGCAGCAGGCCGTCGCCACAAGAGGGGAGCGCACGTGATCATCTCCAACGGCACGGCCGTCGCCCGCATCGACTCCATCGGCGGCGGCGACGGGTACCAGCTCGCCCAGAACTTCTACGGCGGCACCGGCATCGAGCTCACCGGGATGTGGGCCGGCTACGGCATGCTCTACAAGCGGCAGCTCTGGGTGGGCACCGTGGTGCGGAAGCTCGCCATGGCCACCGCCCGGATGCCGTTCGACATCAAGATCGCCGGGCCCAAGGGATACTCCGACGAGAACGGCCCCCTGGCCGAGCTGATGAAGCGCCCGAACGCGCGGCTCTCTGGCTTCCGGCTCTGGCGGTGGACCTCGTCGACATATGACATCTACGGCGAGGCGTTCTGGGTGAAGCTCCGCGACCGCAACGGTCGCGTGCGGGAGCTGCACCCGATGCACCCCACCAACGTCGTCATCCGCCGCGACCTCGACGAGAGCAGCCCCAACTACGGCAACCTCGAGTACGTCTACACCGGCGGCACCATCGCCGGCGCATTCGCGAAGTGGGCCGAAGACGACGTCGTCGCCTTCACCAGCTACAACCCCGACAACATGCACCGGGGCCTCTCGAACCTCGAGGGACTGCGTTCCACGCTGCTGAATGAAGACGCGGCCCGCCGCGCCAATGCTGCGTTCTGGAAGCGCGGTGCCCGCCCCTCGGTGGTCCTCAAGCACCCGAAGACGCTCTCCGATCCCGCGATCGAGCGCCTACGCCGCGACTTCGACGCCCGCCACCAGGGCGTTGACCAGTTCGGCGGCACGAACCTGCTCGAAGAGGGCCTCGAAGTGCAGGTGCTGCAGCTCAACGCCGAAGAGATGCAGTACGTCGAATCACGGAAGCTGAACCGCGAAGAGGTCTGCGCCTCCTACGACGTTCCGCCGCCCGTCGTCCACATCCTCGACCATGCCACCTTCTCCAACATCACCGAGCAGCTCCGCTCGCAGTACCGCGACACGATGGCACCGCGGTTCGAGGACTTCGAAGCCGTCGTCGACCACCAGCTAGTGCCCGACTTCTACGGCTTCGGCGAAGCGATGACCCGGTTCAACATGGACGAGGTCCTCCGCGGCGACTTCGAAACCCGCGCGACGGCCGTCGTCGGCCTCGTCTCCAACGGAGTCATGCGCCCCGCGGAGGCGCGGCCGCTGTTCGGCCTCGACCCCGCTGGTCCCGAAGCCGACGTGCTGTATGCCAACGCTGCCCTGCAGCCGCTCGGCACCGTGCAGCGCGGGCAGCAGCAGGTCGCCCTCGACGGCAGCCTCATTCCGCAGCCGCTCGCACTCGAAGCCCCCAAGGCGGCGCAACGCGGGCGCCTCACCGTCCGCTCGATCATGGGCCGGCTCGCACAGGTCAAGGCCGACAAGGTCGCCACCCGCGACAAGCTGGTCGCCGAGCACGCCAAGGAACTGCGGAAGTTCTTCGACGAGCAGCGGGCCTCCGTGAAGGCCGCGCAATCCGCGAAAGCGGCCGGGCTGTTCGAACCCACCGCGTGGGACAGCTCCCTCGCCGAAATCCTCGGAGCCCTCTCCGCCGCCACTTCGCAGGCGATCGGGACGACCACCGCCACCGACCTCGGCGGGAGCTACGACCCGACCGCCATCTCGGACTGGGTGAACGAGAACGCGAAGAGCTCGGCGAAGAACATCAACCAGAAGACCGCCGAGCAGATCGACGACCTCGACTGGCCCGAGGAGGAAAGCCCCGACGACGCGATCGACGGCCTTTTCGATGGCCCAGTCGACGCGCGTGCTGACGAGATCTCCTGGTCGCGCGTCGCCATGATCGCCGGCCTCGCCGGCCTCACTGCCGCGAGCCAGTCCGGCGCTGCTACCAAGACGTGGAATGTCAACAGCGCGAACCCGCGAGCCTCCCACGCTGCGATGGACGGCGAGACGGTCGGCGTCGACGAGCTCTTCTCCAACGGCATGAATGCCCCCGGCGACCCCTCCGGCGGCGCAGACGAAGTCGCCGGCTGCAACTGCGGCATCACCTTCGATTTCTAGGAGCCCACGATGACCATCATCCGCAAGACCGCCATCCTCAAAGACATCGGCAGCGACGACGCGTTCCCCGGCGAATTCGAGGTCGTGCTCTCGGCGCCAACCGAGGACCGCGACGGCGACACGCTGCTGCCCGACGAGTGGAAGCTGCCGCTACCGGAGCACATCACCTTCGACAGCGACCACGGCATGTCGGTGGCGACCACCGTCGGCTCCGGCACACCCGAGCTCAATGAAGCCGGCGAGCTGATCGTACGCGGCACCTACTCGTCTCTGCCCCGCGCGCAGGAGGTGCGCACCCTCGTGAAGGAAGGGCACATCCGCACCACGTCGGTGGCATTCATGACGCTCAAGAACTCGAAAGCCGCCGGCGGGAAGGCGCAGCGGGAACTGCTGAACGGAGCGTTCGTGGCCGTCCCGTCGAACCGGGAGGCGCTCGTGCTGTCGTCGAAGTCGCTGAAGACCGGCGCGCGCAACAGCAAGTCCGACCAGGATCTCATCCAGGCCATCCTCGACGCCGCGATCGCGCTCGGCGGCGCAGCCGACACCGCCGCCGAGAAGGCGGCGCCGGCGCCGGTGCTCAAGGCACTCGCCGGCAGCGTCGAGATCCTCCAGCAGCGTGCGCGAGAAGCGCTGCAGGAGACCTACCCCGAGGGGTGGGTATGGCTCCGTGGAACCATCCCCGACGGCAACGGTGGCGGAACGGTCGTCTTCGAGGTCGAGGACCGCGACACCTACGCCACCGAGCTCTATCAGCAGAGCTACACAGACGACGGCACCACGTTCACCCTCACGGGTGCGCGAGCGGCCGTGGACGTGATGGAAGTCATCGCGCCCGAACCTGAGAAATCGGGTGACAGCACGTCGACCGACGGCGCCGCCGCAGAACCCGGAGCCGGTGCACCTGCACCCGCACCCGGTTCGAAGGCCGCTCCCACGGACGAGGAGGCTGCTGCGGAAATCCAGGTCAGAGCCGCGCGCATCCGCGCACGGCTTCACGCAACAACCACTTCGGAAGGAATCTGAACATGCCCACTCTCAAGGAGGCGAAGGAGAAGGTCCGCACTCTCTCGGTGCGCGCCCTCGAGGTCGCGGAAGACGCCACGACCTACAAGACCTTCGCCGAGCAGAAGGCCGCTCTCGACCCGCTCGAGGCCGAGATCAAGACGTGGATTGCCGAGGTCAAAGACCTCGAGGAGCTCGAGGAGCGCAAGAAGGCGTTCCGCCAGAACACCGGCGGTTCGTTCGACGACGCGCCCGCCGCCGAACGCAACGCCGCGGTGGCGAAATCGTTCGGCGCGCAGTTCGTCGAGTCGAAAGGCTACAAGGGCCTCGCCGAGCGCGGCTTCGACGGCAAGTGGACCTCCGGCGGTGTCGAGATCAAGGCGCCGTTCTTCGAGGGCACCGACGACGCGCCCGGCGCCGGCAACGCGCCGGTGGCGATCGCCCCGAACGTGCTCCCCGGCATCGTCGGCCTGCCGTTCGCGCCGCTGACCATCGCGGACCTGTTCCCGTCCGGCCAGACGAACTCGCCGCTGATCCGCTACCTGGTGGAGACGCTTGCCCAGAACGGTGCCGACACCGTCGCCGAGGGCGACCTCAAGCCCGAGTCGGCCCTCGAGTTCGACAAGGTCTCGGAGACCCTGCACAAGATCGCGACGTTCCTGCCGATCTCGGACGAGATGCTCGAGGACTGGGCCCAGACCCGTTCCTACATCGACGCTCGCCTCGAGCTGTTCGTCAAGCAGGCCGAGGAGGCGCAGCTCCTCACCGGCGACGGCGAGGACGAGAACCTCGTCGGCATCCTGAACCGCCCCGGCCTCGCGCCGGCGGTGACGAAGGGCTCCGGCGTCTCCGCGGCCGACGACAACTCGATGGACGCGATCTACCGGCAGATCACGCGCATCCGCGTCACCCAGTTCCTCGAGCCCGACGCGATCGCGATCGACCCGCTCGGCTGGGAGAAGATCACGCTCTCGAAGAACAGCCAGGGCGCGTACTACGCGAACGGGCCCTTCGTCGGTCAGCAGCCGGCCAGCCTGTGGGGCAAGAAGGTCGCCACCACCCCGGCACTCGCCGCGCTGACCGCGCTGGTCGGGGCGTTCGCCCAGGGCGGGCAGATCTTCCGCAAGGGCACGCTCACTCTCGAGGCGAGCAACTCCCACGCGGACTACTTCCGCCGCAACATGACCGCCATCCGGGCCGAGGAGCGCGTCGGCCTGGCCATCTACCGTCCCGGGGCCTTCGGCCGCGTGCTCGGGCTCTGAGAACAGGAGAAGAGAATGAGCAACCTCGGAAGTGACGTCGTCCTCGCCGAACCCGGCACCGTCGTCACCGCCACCGCCAACGGGACCACGGTCCTCAAGCCGGTGAATAAGGCGACCGCCCGCCTCGTGCTCGACGTCACCGCGGCATCCGGCACCACCCCGTCGCTGACGGTGAACGTGCAGACGTCGTACGACAACGGCGACACGGATGCCTGGCGCACCGTGGCGTCGTTCGCCGCCAAGACCGGAGTCGCGAAGGAACGCAAGTCGTTCTCGATCGACCGCTACGTGCGCCTGTCGTACACGGTCAGCGGCACCACTCCGTCGTTCACCTTCGGCGTCACCGGAGAGATCGTCTAGGACAGCCGGGGGCGCCCACGCGGCGCCCCCGGCTGTTCTCCGACACGAAGGAGATCAGCATGGGAGTCGCAATCAACGACGGCGACCACCGCCCCGAGAGCACCGGTGAGGTCAAGTACGCCCCGCCGGTGTCACCGCCCCGGGTGAAGCTCACCGCGAAGAGCACCGGAGCCGTCCCCTACGCGGGACCCGGCGTGGTCTACAACGAACCGTTCCGCACGCGCATCGTCGAGAAAGTCGTCGAGCCCGTCGCAGATGGCGAGACGGGCGACGAGCCGACGGGCGACGAGCCGACGGGCGACGAGCCGACGGGCGACGAGCCGACGGGCGACGAGCCAGTCGTCACCAAGCCGGTGACGACGCCCAAGCGCACCTCCGCGGCGCGCAGGAAGTAACGCCCCCACACGGGGTGGTCATCGGAGGAGCACGACATGACCGAATCCGGGCCGGTGGACACGATGACTTTCGCGTCCGCGCAGCTGCTCAACGCTAAATCAAACGGCTTCTTTCCGGTCGACCACCCCGACGTGGAGCGCGCGCTGCGCGCTGCCACCTCGAAGATTCGCAAACGCGCGCGCTGGCACATCTGGCCGGTGATGACTAAGACGGTCCGCCTCAATGGGCCCGGCACGAAGATCCTGCAACTGCCCGCCATGCACCTTACCGAGGTCGCGTCGATCGTCGAGCTCGGCAAGACGATCAACCTCTCGCGACTGGACATCGGCTACGACGACGGGCAGATCGGCGGTCGATTCTGGACCGATCGGCTCGGGGCGATCACCGCCACCTTCACCGCCGGCTACGAAGAGATCCCCGACGAGCTCGAGGGCCTCGTGCTCGAGATGACAGCCCGCGCGCTCGGCTCGCCACTCGGCGCGATCCGCGAGCAGACGCTCAGCTCGAACGTGACCTGGTCGGCGACCGCCCCGAACGTCGCCGGCGGCACCGTGATCCTCGACCACGAGTTCGCTGACGTCGACGAATATCGATACCCGGGGGCGAGCTGATGCTGTCCTCGTTCGCGCGCGAGACCCTCACCCGGCTGCGCTACCCGAAGACCACCGATCACGGCGTGGACGTCCCCGACTACACCGCGAATCCCACCGAAGATGACAGCGCCGGCTGGTGGCTCGAGCCGATCGAATCGCAGGAAGTCATCGACGGGCGCCTGGCCGTCCTCACCGGCTACCTCGTGGCAGGCCCCGCGGATGCCGACTTCGTCGCCGAGGACCGCGCGCGCTACCGCGGCGTGGTCTACGAGGTCATCGGCGAGGTCATGCACGTCCCATCCCCGACCGGCGCGCTCGCGAGCACCCGGTTCCGCATCCAGATCTGGAACGGATGACGATGAGCCAATTCAAGCTCGAGATCGAACCAGCGGGCTTCAACGAGGCGCGCCGCGGCGCCGGCCCGACCGGGACCTTGCGAGCGGCCGGCGAGCGGATCGTCGCGGCTGCCGGTGGAGCCCCGGACTACGAGCTCATCGAAGCGTCGTCCGCGACCCGCGCCCGCTTCATCATCCGCACCGCAACCGCGAAGGCGCGGCGCGCGGAAGCGGTCGACCGCACACTCTCGAAGGCGTTCAATGCCGGCCGCGGGTGAGTACATCGACTTCCCCGACGTCGTCGACGTCAGCTGCGACGTGCTCAATGCGGCGCTGCCCGCGTTCGAGAATGTCACCGCTTTCGGCCGCATCCCGAAGCCGCGGCCGGCGGAGTTCATCCTGGTCCGTCTCGCCGGCAGCGCCCGCGAAACGATGGTCAGCGAGAACTACCAGCTGCTGCTCGAGGGGTGGGCGCAGACCGCCACCCGAGCATTCCGTCTGGTGCGCGTCGCGCGCGCCATCATCTTCGCCCAAGACGCTCAGCTATTCGGCTGCTCGAGCATCTCGGGCCCAGCAGAACTTCCCGACCCGACGTCGTCGCAGGAACGCGTGACGTCGATGGTCGGGGTGCGTGTGCGCGGCACGACTCTCGCGTAACAGATCAGTCACCTTCCAGGGGTCAGCAACCTGCCTAGAAGGGGCAAACCACCATGACCAACGTCGCCGCAAACGCGATCGTCGGCAAGCCGGCCGTTCAGGGCGGGATCTTTGTCGCTCCGCTCGGAACCGCGCTCCCGACCAACGAATCCACCGTGCTGAACAGCGCGTTCCAGTCCGTCGGCTACCTCACCGACGCCGGCCTCGCGCGCAGCCGCAAGGTGGACTCCGACCTCAAGCGGGCCTGGGGCGGAGACCCCCTGATCCTCATCAGCAAGGGCACCACCCGTTCCGCCAAGTTCGGTCTCGCCGAGTACCTCTCGAAGATCGTCCAGGAGACCCTCCACGGCCCCGGCAGCGTCACCGAGACCGCCGCCACCACCAGCGCCGGCCGCAAGATCGCGATCGCCGACGCCGACGTCGACCTCCCGCACCTCTCGTGGGTGATCCAGCTGTTCTCCGGCACCGCCGTCGGCCGCATCGTCTTCCCCGACTGCCAGGTCACCGATTTCGAGGACTGGACCTACAAGGACGACGACATCGCCGCACGCCCCGTCACCCTCACCCAGTGGAAGGGCCCCGACGGGAAATACGCCAACGAGTACTGGGACGACGGCCGCAAGGTCCTCTCCTAACAAGCCACGCCGCCGGGGTCGTCTCGCTGACCCCTGGCCCCGGCGGCGTGCCACCACACCAGGGTCAGCACCCCAACAAGGAGTCAGCACATGGCAACACCCCGCACCCCCCAGGATCGCCTTCCCAAGAGGGAAGCGGCCGAGAAGATCGAACCCCACCCGGAGCTCCCCTTCACCTTCACCGGCCCAGACGGCGAGACCTACCAGCTCGCCGCCACCGAAGACATCCTCGACGCCGGCTTCGCCCGCCGCAACCGCAACAAGACCCCCGAGGACCAGCTCTTCACCATGCTCGAGGCGCTCGCCGACGACGACGCGCTCGCCGCGATCGACTCGATGAAGAAGCACGAGTTCCTGCAGTTCCAGCGCGATTTCTACGCGCACACCGGAGCTGAGCTGGGGGAATAGTCGGCCTCGTCGAGCTCCTCGACGGGGAGTTCGGTGAGGCCCTCGAGTACGACCTGCTCGCGCTGGGCCGCACCCGCGCCGACATCGGCACCAGCCGTCTGCCGTGGCGAGATCTCCGACTCATCGTGCAGCACTCGCCACGCGAGTCGGCGCTGAACCGGGCCCGCCTCGGCGAGCAGGCCGAGCTCGGCACCGCCGAGTACCTGCTCGTCGGCGTTCTGAACCAGCTGCGGCATCTCTCCTGGCAGTGGGGAGCGAAAGAAGGCGACCCGCCGCCCGAGCCGCTGCTGCTGCCCGGCATGACCGGCGACACCTCGGGCAACCTCGGCGACCTGATGTCCATCGAAGAGATGGACGCCCGGCTCGCCAAATACCTACCAGGAGCGGGGTGACCCATGGCCGCAGAAGGCGCGAAGCTCGCAACGGGCTGGCTCGAGCTGACCGTCTCCACCCGAGGCGCACAGTCCCAGATCCAGAAGGACGTCGTGCCCGGCGCCACGGCCGCCGGCGACCAGGCCGGCACGAGCCTCGGCGCGCAGCTGCTCGGCGGACTCAAGAAGTTCGCCGGGCCGATCGCTGTTCTCGTGGCAGGCTTCTCCGTCGGGAAGCTTGTCAAGGACTCCACGGCCGCCTTCACCGAGCTCGCCGGCGCCACGAACGCCCTGCAGCGCATCGCCGGCGGGACCAAGGAGGAAGTCTCCGGGCTCCGCGGCGCGATGCAGCTCTCGGGCGTCGACGCCGACAAGGCCACGGGCGCGCTGACGATCTTCTCGAAGAACCTCGGCAACGCCGCGGCCGACGGCGACAAGGCCGCCGAGATGGCGTCGAAGCTCGGCACCAACTTCCTCGACGCCGCCGGTCAGGTGAAGCCGATGTCGGAGATCCTCCCTGGGCTCGCCGACAAGTTCAAGAGCATGCCCGACGGCGCGGAGAAGACCGCGCTCGCCGCGCAGCTGTTCGGCCGCTCGGGCGCTCAGATGCTCCCCTTCCTCAACAAGGGCTCGGAGGGCATTGGGCAGCTCACCGACAAAGCCCGCCAGATGGGCCTGGTCATCGACGACACCGCGGCGAAGTCGCTGTCGGCGGCAAAGGTCTCGCAGCGCGAATACAACATGTCGGTGCAGGGCCTCATGGTTACCCTCGGCGGCGGCCTGCTTCCGGTGATGACCAGCGTGCAGAACCTGTTCCGCTCCGGGATGATCCCCGTCATTCAGGCCGCCACCGGCTTCCTCGCCCGCCATCGAGATGCCTTCCTCTCGGTCAGCGACGCCATCCAGGGCTTCGCCGACCGGATCGGCGGCGCGGTCACCGGGCTGATCGCCCTGGTCACCCAGGGCGACTACACCAGCGGCCTCGGCAAGGCGCTCGGCATCAGCGAGGACTCGCCGATCATCGGGGCGCTCTTCACCATCCGCTCCGGTGTCATCGACGC
The DNA here is from genome assembly GCA_005502775.1 of Microbacteriaceae bacterium 3FA27C10. GTDB lineage: Bacteria > Actinomycetota > Actinomycetes > Actinomycetales > Microbacteriaceae > Herbiconiux. The sequence goes on along the minus strand of SCNI01000017.1, from coordinate 7,121 downwards.
CTTCGGAGCGATTTCCGCCGCCGGCGGGCAGGTGTTCGCGGCCGTGGCTCCCGCCTTCACCGCGCTCGGCCCGGTGATCGCCGGGCTGCTCCCTCAGCTTCTGCAGCTGTACACCTCGCTGTCGCCGACATCGCTGATCTTCCAGTCACTGATGCCGGTGCTGCCCACCATCGTGCAGCTCGCCACGACCCTCGGGCAGGCCCTCGGCGGGCTGCTCACGACCGCTCTGAGCACGCTCCTGCCGCCGGTGCTGCAGCTCGCCCAGACCCTCTCCGGGGTGCTGACGACCGCGATCCAGATGCTCGTGCCGATCGTGCTGCAGCTCGTGCAGAGCGGGCTCAGCACCTTCGTCTCGATCATCACCACGATCGTCCCGATCGCCGCGCAGCTCGCGACCGTGCTCGGCGGAGTACTCGGGCAGGCCATCACCTCCCTGATGCCCGTCGTCACTCAGATCGTGGCGCTGCTCGGGGGCGTCCTCACCCAAGCCATCAGCACCCTGCTGCCTGTATTCCTGCAGCTGGTCCCGATCATCGGTCAGATCGCCGGCGTGCTCGGCGGCGTGCTCGGCACCGTCATCCAGGCGCTCGTCCCGATCATCTCCCTGATCGCCACCGTGCTCGGCCAGGTGCTCACCGCGGTGATGCCGCTCATCACGGCGGTGTTCCAGCTGATCACGCCGATCCTCGGGCTGATCAGCCCCATCCTGTCGCTCATCGCACCCCTGCTGCAGCTGGTGGGGTCGATCCTCTCCCCGCTGATCCAGCTCTTCACGAGCCTGCTCACCCCGATCCTGTCGCTGATCACCCCGATCATCGGCCTGCTCGTGCCGGTGCTGCAGTTCTTGGTGACGATCCTCTCCTTCGTCATCCAAGGCGTTGTCGACGTCCTCACCTGGATCGTGCAGCTCGTCACCGGCTCCGGAGACGCCGGCAGCCAGCTGGCCACCGTGTGGAACAACACGATGGGGATGTTCGCCGATTTCTTCACGAACACCGTCGGAATGTTCGTGGACTTCTTCAACAACACCGTCGGCATGGTCTCCGACTTCGGCGCCCGCCTCAGCCTCGGATTTCAGATCATCTGGACGAACGTCACGGCGTTCTTCGCCAACGGAGTCAACGGCATCATCGGCTTCTTCACGGCCCTCCCCGGCCAGGTGATGGACGCCATCTCCGGACTCGGGGGGATGCTCTTCGACGCTGCCCAATCGATCCTGCAGAGCTTCCTCGACGGCTTCAACAGCATGTTCTCCGCCATCTCCGACACCGTCGGCGGCGTCATGGACTTCGTCGGATCGTTCTTCCCTCACTCCCCAGCCAAGCGTGGTCCCCTCGCCGGCAGCGGATGGACCGCGATCGGCGACGCCGGCCGCGCCATCGTCGGCCAATTTGCTACCGGCGTCAAGGTCGCTACCCCCGGCGCCGAGGCCGCGCTCGCCGCGGTGGTGGGCTCGGCGGCGCTGACCAGCCCGGGCGGGCGCGCATCCGGCGCGGCGGGCGCCGCCGGCACAGCGACCGAGCGGGTGCGCGAGACCATCCAGGTGCTCATCGACAAGAAGCAGCTCGGCGAGGCACTCCGCGAGTACGAGAGGACGAAGAAGTGACGAAGCTGGCAGTAGGGCGGTTCGGTGGGGAGCTCGTCTCCGGTGAGGTGACGACCGTGGAGGTGGCCGGCGGGAAGGTCTCGATCAAGGGCGAGACCTCCCGCGCGGACCTCGAGCGTTCGCTGGCATTGCGGCAGCAGCTGCTCGGCTACGTCGACTCCCCGGACGAGTCCTTCGTGCCGGTGCTGTGGTCGGAGGACCCCAGCGTCGCTGGTTTCTACCGGGTCACCGCGGCGTCGATGTCGGGCGAGGCCGGCAGCGCCCCGAAGGGGTTCCTGTCGTACTCGGTCGACCTCGAGCGGGTGCCCGGCTACGCCTCGCCGCTGCTCGAGAACGTGGTCGTGGCGAAGACTCGCACAAACGTCCTCAGCCTCATCGCGGCCGGGGTGATCGGTGTGCCGGCGTCGGTGCATTCGTTCGTGCTGATGGCGTCGAACCCACTCTATGGGGAGGCGACGTTCACGTCGTCCGTGCTGATGGTGCGTCAGGGCGAGCATGCGGCGATCAACGTGCAGCGAGCCGACTACTCGTCCGACGGGGTGCGGTTCTGTCAGTACTACTTGGACCCGGAGACGTTCTATGACGGCGCGGCCACGCTCCGCGTCGGGACTCCGCCACGCGTTGCCGTGGGCCGGCAGATCCGGAACACCACCACGGCGTGGGAGCTGTCGAACGATCTGTTCGAGCTGCGCGCCGCGTCCGAGTCGAAGTTCGAGATGGAGTTCCACGCCTGGGACCCCAGCAAGTCGGCGTGGACGCCGTGGGAGAAGATCGGGTTCTGGGGCGGCATCAGCTCGAATGTGAGCTACCCGCTGGCGCCCCTCGTCGCCCCGCACACGATCCGGGTGCTGCGCAACACTCCCGAGCAGGTCACCATCCGACTGCTGAGTCAAGACCCTCTGACCCTCGTCGCGATCACCTACGACATCACGCTGCGCCGCGGCGCCCGCTATGTCGCTGTCGAGCTGCAGTCCGTCAGCGAGGCCGACTTCACCGTGCGAGTCGGGAATTTCGTCGACAAGACCACCACGGCCATCACCCGCTCCTCCAAGAACGTCGGCTACTACGTCGCCGACGACACCGGGGTCACGTTCTTCGGCGCCCCAACCGAGATCGGGACATGGCGTGCGCCGGGAGAGTCGGCACAGAACCAGATCCGCTCGAGCGTGGATGCGGTGATGTTCGTGAACCGGTGGAGCTTCTGCTTCGGCAAGACCCTCGCCGGCAGCGACACCGCCGAGCAGAGCCTGCGCGAGTACTGGTGGGCCATCAGCGAGCGACAGACGGTGGTAGCGCAGTGACCGTCACCGAACGCCACATGGCCGCCGGCGAATTCGAGGTCTCGCTCATCACCGAAACACCGCGCTCCACTCTCGACAAAATCGCGATCGAGAAGAAGGGCGTGGGATTCTGCAACCTCATCATCACGCCGGATCCCATCGACGTGCGCAACTACTCCGACGCCGATATCCTCACGCTTTCGCGCTACACCGGCATCTACCGGAACCAGCCCGACGACTTTACGCTCCGCGGCGCAGGCCCGTCCATCTACATCGCCGACGAGGACGGCAAGGGCCCCTCGTACACCGGCGGGCTCTCCTCGGCGCACGGCTACTTCGCAGAGTGGGCGCAACTGCTCAAGCCCTCCTGGATGGTGGCCGGCCGCACCTCGACCATCGGCGGAGCCTTCCCGAAGAGTTACGGGCCGACCAACCTGGGCGATCCGCTCGCGGAGGTGAGGAAGTACTTCGGCGCCGAGTGGCGCGTGCGCCCCGATCTGAAGTTCGACTTCGGGCTGCCGGCGGATCTGTTCCGGATGACCCCGAAGGCGCTCATCCGCCGCGAGCTCGGCGAGGGCGGCCACGACATCGATCTGACCAGCCTCGACGGGACGCTCAAGGCGAAGCGAGACGTCGAGGACTGGTCGCGCAGAATCGCGCTGCTCACCGGTGACACGGATGCGCCGACGGTGACGATCGCGAACGGGGGAGTGGCCGCCGTCGACGTGCCCTATCGTGCCGGCGACGGCTCGGCGCTGCCGATGGACCGGTTCATTGACGCCTCGAACGCCCCCGCGGGCACGGAGGCGGGTCTCGCCGCGGCGCAGTACGGGATTTTCAAAGACCCCCACGTCGAGCTCGAGGTGTCGTCCAAGCAGTACGACCTCGGCGACCGAGCCTTCAACGTCGGCGACAACATCTACGTCTACGACCCGCTCCGGGGCCTTGTCGACTTCACCATCGACCAGCTCTCCCGCGGCGAGATCGTGCACCCGAAGCTCATCCGGTGCGTCGGCATGACCTGGCCGATCACCCTCGGCATGGGCGTCTACATCCGCCGCTGGATCCGTTCGGGATCCACGTGGTCGGTCGACTACATCGACCTCACCAACTACGTGGTGTTCGAGAGCAGCGACACCACCGTCGAGGCCGGCTCACCAATCCGCTAGAGGAGATCGTCATGCGCGCATTTCGCGTGAGGTACCGCCACAACAACGCGCTCGAGGGAGGCCGTGTCGAGGACGTCGAGGAGTTCATCGCCGACGACGTGAACGCGGCGAGGGAAATGAGCGCGCAGATCCACTGGCGCGACGAGGACTTCGAGATCCTCGCCGTCGACGAGTTCGAGGTGCCCGATGTCTGAGCTCCTCTGGCCCGTCGCCGCCACCGGAGTCTCGGACGACTTCTGGGCCCACAAGAACCGCACCCCGCCGTCGGTGAACCCCGGCACCGACATCAAGGCGCCCTACGGTTCGCCGTTCTGGTCGCCCGAGGCCGGCCGCGTCACGGGCATGTCGACGTCGCCGTCAGGGTCTGGTGGGCGGTTCCTGCAGATCACCCTCGACAACGGGTGGGTGATCCAGTCGCTGCACCTCCTCGACATCGCTGTGAGTCTCGGCCAGCGCGTCGCGCGCGGCCAGTTCTGCGGCCACACCGGCGCATCCGCCTACGGCTCCGACTGGGGCACCGACGGCCCCCACATCCACGAGTCCCTGAAGATCGACGGCGTGAATGTCGACTTCCAGGACTACTCCTCACCGGACGGCAGCGTGCCAGCCGGTAGCGGTTCGACCCCCATCACTCCCGAGACGGAAGAAGACATCATGAGCGAGCTCAGCCCCGAGACCAAGAAGTTCATCACCGACACCGCGCACGACCAGACGAACTCGCTGCTGATCGAAGACAAGCCCGAGATCGGGCAGGTGTCGGTGATGACGCGCATCAGCGCTCTCCTCGACCAGAAGCTCGCCGCGCTCGGCGGCCAGCTCATCACTGTGGAGCAGCGCGAGGAACGCGCGCGGCTCTACCACAACACCGACACCGGCGAACGGATCGCGATCGGCGACAAGCTCGACGGCGGCCACCTCTGGCTCACCCTCGGTTCTGACCAGGCGCGCGGGCAGACCTCGTCGCTGCGAGACAAGCAGCTGGTCGGCGACACGTGGGAGCAGTCGAAGGGCTACCCAACGCCGCAGTTCACGACCCTGCTGCACGACGCCGGAATCCAGTACCCGCGCACCACCGCGGCCTGAGCACGGCGATGACCATGAAAGCAATCTGGTCGTCGATCCGCGAGCCGCGCGTGCTGAAGACGATCTACTTCGGCGTCTACGCGATCACCCTGCTTACCGGCATCGGCACCCTGCTGTCCCCGCCGACGTCGATCTCCGGTGAGCTCGGCCCGATCCTCACCGTGATCTGGTCCGTGGCGTTCATCATCGGCGGCACCGGCGGAATGCTCGTCATCTTCCCCGGGTGGTGGTGGGCCGAGCGCCTCGTCGGCGTCGGATTCCCACTCGCCGGCATCGCCATCTACGCCTTCGTCGTCGCGACACTCCACTTCACCTCGTCGGGCTCGCGCCTGACGCAGTTCGGCACGCTCATGCTCGCGGCGGCGCTGTTCGTCGTCCGGTGGGTGCAGATCCGCGGATACAGCTTCGAGCCCCGGAGGTAAGCCGACGATGACCACCGAGCAGATCGTTGCCCTCGGCGTTGCAGCCCTCGCCGGCGGATTCCTCGCGAAGCTCGTCGACGTCATCCGAGACGCCCGCGCCGGCCAGCTGCAGAAACGCCGCGCCGAAGTCGACCGCGCCATCAAAGAGCGCGACGCGGCGATCGCCAGACTCCACGAATCCGAAGCCGAAGCTTCCTGGTGGGCGCGCTGGTCACGCCTCCTCGAGGAAGCCCTCGCGATCCACCGCCGCCGCATGATCGACGCCCCCTGCCTCACCGAAGCAGACCTACCCGAGTACCCCTCACGACCCAGCAAGGAGAAAGAACCATCATGAGCAACCTCACCTCAGCCGCCTGGTGGAAAGCAGCCGCACTCCGCGCACTCCGCTCCGCCATCATGATCGCCCTGCCCTACTTTGGCGCCGCCAGCCTCTTCGGCGACGTCCCCCTCCTCTCCGTCGGCTCCGCGGCCGCGCTCGCCGCGATCGCCTCGCTCCTGATGTCACTCACGGGCATCGCCGAGGCCGTCGGTGAAAAGGTGCCGCTGTGGCTCGCGCTGCTCGAGCGCGTCACGAAGACCGTCGCGCAGGCGCTCCTCGCCGGCATCGGCAACATCGTGCTGTTCCAGGACGTCGACTGGTCGGTGGTCGTCCAGTCGGCCATCATCGCCGGCCTCAGCTCCCTGCTGCTCGGAGTGCTCGCCAAGCTGCCCGAAGCCGCCCCCGTGCCCGTCAGCGTGGAACCAGCGCCCTACACGCCTACCGTTCCCGTTGAGCTCGCCTCCGCCGTGATCACACCCGGTGGAGCCAACCAGCCGTCCGCCGGCGTCCCGCCCTCGGGGGACGCATACGAGCCCCGCCACGCCTCCGAGTAGCCGCACTACCCGCCCGCACGCTCAACGCCCCATAGGGGCACCCATAGAGGAGACCCCGTGGCCAAGCGCACCATGACCTTCGCGAGCCTCACCGGGCCCGCCCTCACGCCCCTGAACAAGCACTCCTACATCCTGGTCGCCCCCGGCAACGACATCGTGGCCGGGGGCATCGTCAATTGGGCGCTCGCTCGCCGCATCGACCTCGTCGACGGCAACGCCACCGTCCCGAATATGGAAGACACCGACGGTTCAGGCCCGATGCCGTGGGCAATCCGGACCGTGTACGAAGACGCGCAGGGCATCGTGGTGCTCGACCGCTCGGACTTTCGCACGTTCCCCGTCGGCGGAACCACGAGCGTCGCATACACCGACATGACAATCGTTGACCCGCTGCCCCGCCAGGACTTCGGCCAGCATTACGTCGACCTCGCTGCGGCGTCCGCAACCGCTGCAGGCTCCGCAGCTGATGCGGCCGCTGCCGCCGCAGCGGCCGCCGCAGCCGTTGGTGCATCCTCAGACGCTCAGACGGCCGCGAACGTGGAGACGGGACCACTCACCGGAGCGGCACTAGGTGCCACGTTCCTCGCGGTCCTCGTCTACACGGCCGGGGCCTATCCGGCTCGTCCCTCGAGCGCCCCGGCTGGGCACGTGACCTACGTCGGGCCCGTGCAGCCCACCACTTGGCTCG
>SCNI01000016.1 GCA_005502775.1 Microbacteriaceae bacterium 3FA27C10 | reverse complement strand
CTCGACACCCCGGCGCCGCCCGCACCGCCCGCACCGCCGATGCTCTCGCCACCGCCGCCCGAGCCATGCCCGGCACCCGGCGCGCCATCGCGGCCGCTCACACCGGTTCCCCCGCCGACGTCGGCTCCGGCGACTCCGGCGCCAGGCCCGCCACCCGGAGCATCCCGCGCGCATCCGGCTCGCCCGCCGTGACGAGCCGCACCGCCTCGTCGACCGCAGCGGCGAGCAGCCGGGCGCCTTCCTCGGCGGTCGCGCCCGCCGGATCGCCCAGGATGCCGCTCGGCGAGACCGCCACCACCCCACCCGCGGTGAGCCGGGGCAGAAGCGACGAGAGGGGCACGGTGGCTCCCGCGGGCGGCAGGGGCAGGCGCACGGCGTCGGGGTCGAGATGCAGCATCAGCGAGGTCTCGGTGCGGCCGGCGTGCGCATCCGGTGCCGGGAGGCCCGCTGCGGCGAGCGCCGCCGCGGGCACCGAGCACGACAGCCACGCCACCCGATGCTGCTCGGCGACCATCTGCGCCACCGCAGAGCCGAGCGCCGACACGTTGCCGCCGTGCCCGTTCACGAACACCACCCGCCCGGCCCAGGTCGACAGCGAGCGCACGAGTTCGATCAGCACGAAGCGCAGCGCCTCCTGCCCGATCGACACGGTTCCGGCGAACGACTGATGCTCCCCGCTCGCCCCGAACACGAGAGCCGGCGCCACGACCACGCCGCCGTGCCGGCCGCCACCCTCCAGGCGCGATGCCAGCCCGGCGGCCACCGCCGCCGCGATCACGGTGTCGGTGGTGAAGGGGAGGTGCGGACCATGCTGCTCGGTCGACCCCAGAGGCACGAGCACGAGCGGATGCGCGGGCACGGCCGGCCACGGCTCCCGGCTCAGTTCGATGGTCACGCCCACTCCTCCTCCCGAGCCGAATCGCCTCGCCGCGCCACGCTACCGGGCGAGGCCGCACCGAGACGCTCCCGTGCGACGGAGTACCGGGCCTGATCTCGCACACGACGGACCCGGCGTCCGTCGTCCGGCAGGTTCACCGTAGTCCGGGGGCTGGCAGAACCGCGCCCGCTGCCAGAACCACGCCCGCCACCGGCTCTACGCCTCCGCCTCCGCCTTCGCGAGCGGCTTCGTGGTGGCCGTGCGCCGCACCGTCTTCGGCGCAGCCGAAGCGGGCGGCGCCGTCGGCGCCCCCGAGGCCGCCCCACCCGCCGCCAGGGCCCCCGCGCCGAGCGTGCGCTCGAACCCGGCCGGGATCACGAGGTCGTCGCGCCCCAGCTCGTGCACCGAGGCGTGCCCGGTTCCGAGCACGGCCGAGTCGAGGCCGCCACGCAGGATGTCGAGCACGTTCTCCACGCCCGCCTGCCCGTTCGCGGCGAGGCCCCAGAGGTACGCCCGCCCGATCATCACGGCCCGCGCCCCGAGCGCCACGGCCTTCGCCACGTCGCCGCCGCGCCGCACGCCGCCGTCGAGCACCACCTCGATCTGGTCGCCGACCGCCTCCACGACCGAGGGCAGCATCCGGATGGTCGCCGGCGTCGTGTCGAGGTTGTTGCCGCCGTGGTTCGACACCGAGATCGCGGTGACCCCCGCATCCACGGCCCGGCGGGCATCGTCGACCCGGGTCACGCCCTTCAGCATGAACGGCCCACCCCACTCGGAGCGCAGCCACGCCACGTCGTCCCAGGTGGGCGGCGGCGTCTGCATCCACTCGTAGTAGGCCCCGAAGAACGTGGGCGCCTCGCCTCCGGGCGGCTGCAGGTTCGGCGCCGTCAGGTCGGGCAGCTGCCCCGTGCGCGCGAACTGCCAGAGCCATTTCGGATGCGGCAGCACGTTGGGCGCGAAGGTCACCATGGTCTTGAGGTCGAGCTTCTCGGGAATGGAGGGCGAACCCCAGTCGCGCCCGTTCGAGAACGACCAGTCGAGCGTGGCGATGAGCCCCTTGGCTCCGGCCTTGCGGGCGCGGTCCATGCGCTGCACCATCTGCTCGCGCGTGCCGGTCCAGTACATCTGGAATAAGGTGTTCGGGTTCGCCTCCACCACGGCCTCGACGGGCTTCGAGGCGAACGACGACAGCCCCATCGTGATGCCGCGGGCCGCCGCCGCCCGGGCGACGGCCACCTCGCCATCCGGATGCACGGCCTGCACGCCCGTGGGCGAGATCATCACCGGGAACGACAGCGGCAGCCCCATGACCGTGGTCGAGAGCTCGCGCGCGGGCTTGTGCCCGGCCACGTGCGGAGCGAAGCCGATCTCGCTGAACGCGCCGATGTTGTCCTCGATGGTGAGGCCGCGCTCGGAGCCGGCGACGAGCGCGCCGTACACCGACGAGGGGAGCCGCTTCTTCGCGCGGCGCTGGGCCTCTGCGACGGTCTCGAACCACGGGTTCATGTTCCACCAACTCCTTCGTCGTGGCGGGAGGCGACGGATGCGTCGCCCCTCGTGCTCGGAATCCACAATATGACACCGGGTGCCGAAATAACAGTGCTCACGAGCGGAACAGCGCCCCGAGCGCCGGCGCGACGTCGTGGAAGGTGCGGATGGCCCGGAAGCCGCCCCTCCCGATGCGCGCGATCTCGCGCCCCAGCTCGAGGTCCTTCTCACCGCTCGTGTCGAGCAGCACGTCGACCCGGGGCACCCGCGCGGCGAAAGGACGAGGGTCGGGGCCGGCGTTGTGCACGCAGTCGGAGAGCAGGATGACGCGCGCGTTGCGCTCCGGCACCCCGGCGAGCTGCGCGGCGGCGAGCTGCAGCGGAAAGGCCACGTTCGTCAGGCCCCGAGCCGGCAGGCGAAGCAGATCGTCGAGCAGCTCCATCGGCCGCACCGGGTCGCCGAGCTTCTGCAGCACCGCGGCATCCGACCAGAACGCGATCACCGCCAGCGCGTCCTGCGACAGCTCCGCGGCGAGCGCCCCCACCGTCGCGGCCGCGGTGCGCACCCGCTCCCCCTTCATCGAGCCCGACACGTCGACCGCGAGCACCACCGAGCGGCGGGCCCGCACGCGCTCGCGCACGATGATGTCCTCGTCGTCGGGCACCGGGCGCTCGGCGAGCATCTCGAGGGTCGGATCCAGGTCGATGTCGTCGCTGCCGCCCCGGTAGGGCACCGAGGCGAAGTGCCCGGCCCCGCGGTCGCGCGCGGTGTCGGCCTTGGGCTTGGGCACCGAGAGGCGCGCGGCGATCTGCGCCGCGCGCGCCCGCACGGCCGGCTCGAGGGCGGCGGCGAGGTCGTCGTCACTCAGCGTGACGAGCTCGGCCGGGTCGTCGGTGAAGCCCGCTCCCGAGCCGCTCGGCCGCTTCTGCGCCGCACCGTCGCGCCCGGGCCTGGCGCGCAGCACCATCCCGTTTCCGCCGCCCGCCACCTCGAACACCGTCGGGTCCTCCTCCAACTGCTTCGGCTTGCGCTTCAGCGGTCTGCCGCCGCGGGCGGGCTCATCCGTCCTGCGCGAGACCGGGGTGTCGGCCTCGACCGCTCTTCATCCCGGCTCGGCGCGAGCGGGCTCGAGGATGAAGTGGTCCTCCCAGATCTCACGCAGCACCCGCTCGGGCGAGGTCTCGGCGGCCTCGTCGACATGGATGCGTCCCGAGAGCGACACGAGCATCGCGTCGAAGAGGGTGTCGCGGTAGCGCTGCTCCGGCGAACCGGACCCGGGGTCGCGCTCCGAGCCGGAGCCGAGCCCCTCCGCCGGCAACGACGCCGGGTCGAAGCCGCGCAAGGAGAACAGCTCGTGCGCCACCAGGGCGCAGTCGATGGCGCCGCGCACGCTCGACCCCTGCCGCACATCCGGATGCCGGCGGGTGGCCCGCGTGACGGCCACGGAATCGGCGATGATCCGGTCGGCGAACTCCCCCTCGGCACCCGGGCCGATGAGACCGGTGCGCAGCGCGACGATGCCGCGCTCCGCCTCGGCGTCCTGGTAGCCCACCACGATGCGGTTCAGCCGGTCGCTCACCGAGGTCGACAGCCGGGTCGTGCCGACGTTGTCGAAGGGGTTCATCGAGGCGATCACCCGGAAGGTGGGCTGCGCCTCGATGCGCCCGACCCGCGGCACCTCGACGGCGCGGTCGGCCATCGCGGTGAGCAGCGTGTTGAGCGTGTCCTCCGGCGCCCGGTTGAACTCCTCGATGTAGAGGAATCCGCCCTGGCGCATCGCCTCGACCAGCGGGCCGGCCACGAAGTTGTCGGCGCTGTAGTCCTCCCGCAGCACGCGTGCCGGATTGTGGTGCCCGACGAGCTTCGCCGGCGTGAGGTCGGCGTTGCCCTCCACGAAGAGCAGTGGTATCCCCCACTCCTCGGTGATGGCCTTCAGCATCGTGGTCTTCGAGGTGCCGGGCGGCCCCTCGAGCACGAGGTCGCGCCCGGCCGCCACCGCGGCGAGCGCGAGCTCGAGTTCGCGCTCGCGGCCCACCAGGTGCGCCGCTATGCGTCGGCGGGTCTCCACCACATCCGTCTCGCCCATGCGTCTCCTCCCTCGGCTCCCGGCATCGCCGGGGTGCCGGTCACTTGATGGTGTAGCCGGCGTCGATCTTGAGCTCGGTGCCCGTGATGTAGCGCGCCTCGTCGCTGGCGAGGAACAGCACGGCGTTCGAGATGTCGACCGGCTCCACCCACGGGACGGGCAGGGCGTTCGTCGACGCGAAGATCGGCGCCGCCTGCTCCTTCGTGGGGTGTTCGACGTCGGGCAGGAAGAGCTTGAACGTGGCCTCGTTGAGGATCATGTCGGTTCCGACCCCCGTGGGGTGCACGGTGTTCACCCGGATGCTGTGCGGCGCGAGCTCGAGGGCGAGCGTTCGCATGATGCCCACCACCGCGTGCTTCGACGCCGTGTACGGCATCACGTTCGGCGTGCCCTTGAGCCCGGCCGTGGAGCTCGTGAGGATGATCGACCCGCCCGTGCCCTGCGCGATCAGGTGCGGGATGACGGCTTTCGCCGTGTGCCACACGCCTTTCGCGTTGATGTCGTTCACCATGTCCCATTCGGCGTCGGAGACGTCCTGCGACTGCTCGCCGAAGGCGAAGACCCCGGCGTTGGCCGACACGATGTCGACGTGCCCGAGCTCGGCCACGCCCTCGTCGAGCGCCGCCTTCAGCGCGCCGAAGTCGCGCACGTCGGCTTTCTTCGCCACGATGCGCCGGTCGAGCGCCTCGATCTGCCGCACGGTCTCGGCGAGGTCCTCGGCGGTGGCCCCGTGGTAGTACCTGTCCATGCCGGCCACCGGTTCCGCGATGTCGATCGCGATGATGTCGGCGCCCTCCTGGGCAAGCCGCAGCGCGTGCGACCGGCCCTGCCCGCGGGCCGCGCCCGTGATGAACGCGACCTTGCCCTCTACCCGACCCATCGCCGTCGCCTACTTCACCGCCGCACCGGCGTCGACGGCGAGCGGAACCCCCGTGACGTAGCGCGACTCGTCGGAGGCGAAGAACAGCACGGCGTTCGAGATGTCGACGGGTTCCACCCACGGGATGGGCAGAGCGTTCATCTGCACGGCGGCCGCCGCGAAATCCTCCTGCGTCGGGTTCTCGAGGTCGGGCCGGAACAGCTTGTAGGTGCCCTCGTTCTGCACCATCAGGGTGTTCACGGTGGTGGGGTGGATGCTGTTCACCCGGATGAAGTCGGGCGCCAGTTCGAGCGCCAGGGTGCGCATCAGGCCCACGACGCCGTGCTTGGCGGAGACGTAGTGCGAGATGTTCTCGTAGGCGAACAGGCCCGCGTCCGAGCTGGTGAGGATGATCGATCCGCCCCGCCCTCCGGCCTTGATGTGCGGGATGGCCGCTTTGGCCGTGCGCCACACACCCGACAGGTTGATGTCGACCATGTTCTTCCATTCCTCTTCGGGAATGTCCTCCGACTTGTGCGGCGTGCCGCCGATGCCGGCGTTGGCCGACACGATGTCGAGCCGCCCGAGCTGGGCGACCCCCTCATCGACGGCGGCCTTCAGCTGCGCGAAGTCGCGCACGTCCGCCTTCGTCGCGACGATGCGGCGGTCGAGGGCCTCGACCTGCCGCACGGTCTCCGCGAGGTCTTCTTCGGTGGCCGGCGGATAGGTGTTCTCCGACAGCGGTTCGCAGATGTCGATCGCGATGATGTCGGCGCCTTCCTGCGCCAGGCGGATGGCGTGCGAACGCCCCTGCCCTCGTGCCGCGCCCGTGATGAACGCGACTTTTCCTTCTACACGCCCCATTGCGTGCTCCTTTCCTCGTGCCACCCGTGGTGGCGATCGTCGAGGCGCCCGATCGGGCGTCAGGCTCTAGAACTGGGTGTTGCCCGCGTCGACGGTGAGCTCGAGGCTCGTGACGTAGCGCGACTCGTCGGAGGCGAGGAACAGCACCGCGTTCGACTGGTCGACGGGCTCGGTGATCTCGATCGGGAGCAGGTTCGCGAGCATGCCGCCGAGCTTCGGATGCGCCTCCAGCAGCGGGCCGAAGGCACCTCCGCCGAGTGTGCCCATCGGTGTGTTGACGCCGGTCGGGTGGATGGTGTTCACGCGCACGTTGTACTCGGCGAGCTCAGTGGCATAGGCGCGCATGAGGCCCACCACGCCGTGCTTCGCCGCGACGTAGGCCGAGAGGAACGGCAGGCCCTTGATGCCCGCCGCCGAGCTCGTCATGATGATCGAGCCGCCGCCGTTGTCGATGAGGTGCTGGGCCGTGGTCTGCAGCGTGTTCCAGATTCCGGTGAGGTTGGTGCCGATGGTCTGGTTCCAGACGTCTTCGCTGGTGCCCTTCCAGTCGGCGATCACGCAGATGCCGGCGTTCGCCACCACGATGTCGAGCTTGCCGAGCTGGGCGACGCCGTCGTCGACCGCGGCCTTCAGCGCGGCCCGGTCGCGCACGTCCACCTTCGTGGCGATGATGCGGCGGTCGAGCGCCTCGACCTGCCGCACGGTCTCGGCGAGGTCCTCGGGCGTCGAGGAGGGGTAATCGATGTTCGGGATGTGGTCGGCCAGGTCGACCGCGATGATGTCGGCGCCTTCCTGGGCCAGCCGGAGCGCGTGGCTCCGCCCCTGTCCGCGGGCTGCCCCGGTGATGAACGCCACTTTTCCTTCGACACGGCCCATTGCCAGGTGTCCTTTCGCTGTCTCTTCTTCGAAACGCGGGTCGGGGATACGGCCCGTGGCTGGTGGGTCCGGGGTCGCTACGAGAGGGACTCCGGGTTGAACCCGGCGAGCGGGTTCTCTTCGCAGGCGCTGACCGGCGGATGCGTCGGCCGGGTGAGCGAGAGCGTGATCGGGATGCCGCGACGCTTCGTTCCGGGCGTCTGGATGAGCCCCGTCGAGACCGGCTTCCCGTCGCGGCGCGGGCCGCGTTCGGTACGGTGCGAGTGGTCGCCGTCGGGTTTCGGCAGCGAGTCGGCCTGTTTGCGCTTCTCGAGCGCCTGCTCGCCGAAGCCGCGCACGCACTCCGGGTCGGGGCCGTCCAGCGGCAGGCCGGTGAAGAACTTCGCGGCCATGCAGCCGCCCTTGCAGGAGTCGAAGAACGAGCACGAGGTGCACGCGCCGCCCGACTGGGGGGTGCGCAGTCTGGTGAACAGCTCCGAATGGCGCCACACCTCCTGGAACCCGCCCTCGGAGCGCACGTTGCCGGCGAGGAACTCGTCGTGGATGGCGAACGGGCAGGCGTAGACGTCTCCGACGGGGTCGATCAGGCAGACCACCCGGCCGGCGCCGCAGAGGTTGAGCCCAGGCAGGGCCGAACCGTAGGCGGAGAGGTGGAAGAAGGAGTCGCCCGTGAGCACGTTGTCGCCGTTCGCGACGAGCCAGTCGTAGAGCTCGCGCTGCTGCTCGGGCAGCGGATGCAGCTCGTCCCAGACGTCCGCCCCGCGCCCGCTCGGGCGCAGCCGGGTCAAGCGCAGCTGCGCGCCGTACTCGTCGGCGATGGCCTTGAACTCGTCGAGCTGGCCGATGTTCTGCCGGGTGCAGACCACCGAGATCTTGAAGCCCGTGAAGCCCGCGTCCTTCATGTTCTGCATCGCCCGCATCGCGGTGTCGTAGGAGCCCGGGCCACGCACGTAGTCGTTCACCTCGGCGGTCGCGCCGTCGAGCGAGATCTGCACGTCGACGTAGTCCGACGACGCGAGCTTCTGCGCGACCTCCGGGCTGATCTTCACGCCGTTGGTCGAGAACTTCACCCCCACCTTGTGGGCGGTGGCGTAGTCGACGAGCTCCCAGAAGTCGCTGCGCACCGTGGGCTCGCCGCCGCCGATGTTCACGTAGAACACCTGCATGCGCTCGAGCTCGTCGATCACCGCCTTGCACTCCTCGGTGCTGAGCTCGCGCGGATCGCGCCGGCCCGAGCTCGAGAGGCAGTGCACGCAGCTGAGGTTGCAGGCGTAGGTGAGCTCCCAGGTGAGGCAGATCGGCGAATCGAGGCCGTACTCGAACAGGTCGACCAGGCGGCCGGGCTGCGGCGGCGGAGCCGGTTTCGGGGACTCGGGGCGAGCATCCAGGAGTGTCATGAGGCCCTTTCGATAACCATCGACGAGTGCGCGAGCGTGCCGAGCGCCGCCTGATAGCGGGGCAGCTCTGCGACGCCGACACCGGCGGCGGCACAGGCCTCACGAAGGGAGGGCGACACCGCCAGCGATTGGACCACTGCGAGCAGCGTGCGGTCCTTCAGGAACGAGAGCTTGCGGGTGCCGAAGTGATAGAGCAGGGCACCGAACGGCTCAGGACGGATGGACACCTGGGGATGCACGTCCCACGCGGTGTCGAGATCGACCGGATTCATGTCGATGGCCTAGTAGACGCCGCACATCCCGTCGATCGACACTTCTTCTACCAGTGAGTCGCCCTCGATCAGCTCGTCGTCAGTGAGAGCCTGGGCGGATTCGGTGGTCTTGTCACTCATGGGATGCTCCTCATGTCGTCTTCGTCATCGAAACGCTGTGATGGGACGATACTAATGACACCGAGTGCCGAATGGAAGGGGGAAAAGGTGGCCACCAGCAACGACCCGGCCACGGCCGCCCCGCGCCTCGGCCGGCAACCCTCCACGAGCCAGGCGGAGCTCAGCCACATCGCCCTCCAGCTGTTCATCGAGAACGGCTTCGACGCCACCACGATCGACGAGATCGCCGCACGGGCCGGCATCGGGCGGCGCACCTTCTTCCGCTACTTCCCCTCGAAGAACGACCTGCCCTGGGGCGACTTCGAGTCGCTGCTGGACCGGATGCGCGCCCACCTCGGCTCGCTGCCCGCCGAGCTGCCGCTCGTCGACGCCCTGCGCACGGCCGTGATCGAGTTCAACCGCTTCCCCGCCGCCGAGGTGCCCTATCACCGGCAGCGCATGGACCTGCTGCTGAACGTGCCCACCCTCGTGGCCCACTCGACCCTCCGCTACGCTTCCTGGCGCCAGGTGGTGGCGGAGTTCGCGGCCGAGCGGCTGGGTGTGCCCGCCGACTCGCTGCAGCCGCAGGCCATCGCCTGGACCTACCTCGCCGTCTCCCTCGCCGCCTACGAGCAGTGGCTGAAGCACGACGACGCCGAGCTCGGGGAACTGCTGGACTCCGCCTTCCGGATGCTCGACAGCACCTTCGCCACACCCGGCGCGTCGCACACGAGCGACCCGTCCGATCCGCAGAACCCGCGGCCGGCGGGGCCGTGACCCCCGGGCGATGACCGGCCAGGAGAGCTACGACGTCGTGGTCGTGGGCGGCGGCGGCTCGGGCGCCCCGCTCGCCGCACGGCTCTCCGAAGACGCCGGGCGCCGCGTGCTGCTGCTCGAGGCCGGGCCCGCCCCGGTCTGCGCCGCCGGGTTCCCGGCCGAGCTGCTGGAGGCGGGCACCATCCGGGGCGCCGACCCCGCGCATCCGCAGAACTGGGCCTTCGACTCGCACCTCACCCCGACGCGGCCGTACTCGGTCGCACGCGGGCGCATCCTCGGCGGTTCGACCACGACCAACGGCGGCTACTTCGTGCGGGCGCGCCGGGCCGACCTCGACGACTGGGCGGCCTCCGGCAACGAGCAGTGGGGCTGGGCGGAGTGCCTGCCGTTCTGGCGGGCGCTCGAGAGCGACGAGCAGTTCGGCCCGGATGCGCTGCACGGCGACTCGGGGCCGATGCCGGTCTCGCGCGTGCTGCCCGGGCATCCGGTGACCGCGGCCTTCTCGGCGGCCTCGGCCCAGGCGGGGTTCCGCGCGGAGCCCGACAAGAACGGCGACGAAACCGAGGGTCACGGGCCGCTGCCGATGAACGTGCGCGACGGCGTGCGCTGGAACACCGGGCTCGCCTACCTGCTGCCGGCGCTCGGCCGGCCGAACCTCGAGGTGCGGGGCGGGAGCACGGTACGGCGGGTGCTGTTCACAGGCACGCTCGCCGTGGGCGTGGAGTTCGCCGACCAGGCGGGCGCGGTGCACGCGGTGCGGGCCCGCGAGGTCGTTCTCGCGGCGGGGGCCGTGCTGTCACCGCAGCTCCTGCTCGTGTCGGGCGTGGGGCCGCGCGCCGAGCTCGAGCGGCTCGGCATCGAGGTGGTGGCCGACTCCCCCGGCGTGGGCGCCGGGTTCAGCGATCACCCGCAGGTGCAGCTCGCCTGGCGGCCCCGGCCGGGAGTGCCGCTGGGCGCCGCCGAGGGCCGCGCGATGGAGAGCGCCCTGAACGCGACGGTCGCGCTCGACGACCCCGGCGGGCGCGGGCTTCTCGCACCACCCGCCCACGGTCGCAGCGACAGGGGCGAGCACGCGGGACGCCCCCACCCGCACGCGGTCGGGCGCGGCGGCGAGCTGCTCGCCGAGGTCGAGGTGCTGCCGATGCTGAAGCCGATGGGCACGCTGCTCTCGGGGCGCGACGAACCGGGAGCGCCGCTGGTGTTCCTCGTGGCGGTGCAGAACCCCGGGTCGCGGGGGCGCATCCGGCTCACCTCGGCCGACCCGGCCGCGCGCCCGGCGATCGACTACGACTACCTCGCCTCGCCCGCCGACCGGGCCCGGATGCGCGCGGCCGTGCGACTGGCCGCCCGCGTCGCCGAGGCGCCCGCGTTCGCGGAGGTCTCGACGGGGCTCGAGCTCGACGCGGCCGTGCGGGCCGACGACGACGCGCTCGACGCCTGGGTGGCGGCGACGCTCGGCACGGCCCTGCACCTCAGCGGCAGCGCCCGCATGGGGCCCGACGACGACCCGGGCGCCGTGGTCGACCAGTGGGGGCGGGTGCGCGGTGTCTCCGGGCTCCGGGTGGCCGACACCTCCATCCTGCCCGCGGTCCCCCGCCGCGGCCCCGCCGCCACCGCGGTACTCGTCGGCGAGCGCATCGCCGCCTTCCTCCGCGCCGAGTGACCAGTCCGCACCGACGCCCCCGGCGGCGCAGTGGCAGACTGAGGGCATGGCCCGCGACCCGCAGCACGCCCTCTCGTTCGGCACCGAAGCCGCCGCCTACGAGAGCGGCCGGCCCGGCTACCCCGACGACGCCGTGGAGTGGTTGCTCGGCCGGGCCGCCACCGACGACGGCGCCCTGCCCGACGTGCTCGACCTCGGCGCCGGCACGGGCAAGTTCACCGCCTCCCTCCTCGGCCGCGCCGCGAGCGTGACCGCCGTGGAACCCGATGCGCAGATGCGCGCCCGTCTCGAGCAGGCGCTGCCCGGCATTCTCGCACTGGCCGGCACCGCCGAGGCCATCCCCCTCGGCGAGGACTCCGCCGACGTGGTGACCGTGGCCCAGGCCTGGCACTGGGTCGACGTCGCGGCGGCCTCGCGGGAGGTGGCGCGCATCCTGCGGCCCGGCGGTGTGCTGGCGCTGGTGTGGAACTTCCGCGACGACTCGACCGACTGGGTGGCCCGGCTCGGCGAGATCATGGGCTCCTCCGCGGCCGAGGAGTTCGACAGCGTCACGCCGCCGCTGGGCGACCCGCTGACCCGCGACGCGTACGCCGAGTTCCACTGGACCAGCACGCTCGACCACGAGCAGCTCCTCGCCCTCGTCACCTCGCGCAGCTCCGTGATCGCCCTCGGCGAGGCGGAGCGGCACGCGCTGCTCGAACGCATCGAAGAACTGCTGCGCACGCATCCGCAGCTCGCCGGCCGCTCGCACTACGAGCTGCCCTACCGCACCCGCGTCACCCTCGCCCGCGTCTTCTGACGCCGCGCCGTGACGGCCCGCGCCGCGCGATAGCATCGGGCAATGGCTGTCATCTCCCTCGAGCGTCCGCAGCGCAGCACGGTGGTCCGCTCGTTCGCCGGGCACCTCGAGGCGGCACCGGATGCGGCCTTCCGGGCTCTCGCCGAGCACTTCGCCCCGATCGTGGGCGCCGCCGGGAGCTCCGACACCGGCTGGGCCCTCATCGACGAGGCCAGCCGCACGATCGTGGTGCAGGGTTCCTGGTGGTACCGCGGCGAGTACCGCGTGCTCCCCGAGCCCTCGGGCGCCCTCGTCGAGCACGAGATCGTGAACGTCGCCCCCCGCTGGCACCGGGCCGGCCCGCTCGCCGGCCGCCGCGTGATCCGCGAGGCGCCCGGCGCATTCCAGGCCCTGCTCACGGGAATCGCGTGACCGTGGCCGACGGGGTCGGCTTCCGTTCGAAGCGCGGCCCCATCCTCATCGCCCTCATGGTCACCACCGGGCTCGTGGCCATCGACGCCACCATCCTCGCCACCGCGGTGCCCTCGATCGTCGCCGACCTGGGCGGCTTCTCGGCGTTCCCGTGGTTGTTCTCGATCTACCTGCTCGCCCAGGCCGTGTCGGTGCCCATCTACGCGAAGCTCTCCGACTCGGTCGGACGCAAGCCCATCATCCTGATCGGCATCGGGCTCTTCCTCGCGGGCTCGGTGCTCTGCGGCTTCGCCTGGAGCATGCCCGCGCTGATCGCGTTCCGCGCGCTGCAGGGGCTCGGCGCGGGCGCGGTGCAACCGATGGCCATCACCATCGCGGGCGACATCTACACGGTCACCGAGCGTGCGAAGACGCAGGGCTACATCGCGAGCGTCTGGGCGGTCTCCTCGGTGATCGGGCCGACGCTCGGCGGCGTGTTCTCCGAGTTCGTGAGCTGGCGCGCCATCTTCTTCGTGAACGTCCCCCTCTGCATCCTGGCCGGCTGGATGCTCATCGGCCGCTTCCACGAGAAGATCGAGAAGCGCCGGCACAGCGTGGACTACGCGGGCGCGGTGCTGCTCGCGGTGGGCATGAGCGCCGTCATCCTGGGGCTGCTCGAGGGCGGTCAAGCCTGGGGCTGGAACTCGCCGCCGAGTTTCGCGGCCTTCGGCGTGGGGGTGCTCGCGCTCGCGGCCTTCCTGCTGGTGGAGCGGCGGGCGGCGGAGCCCATCCTGCCGCTGTGGATCTTCTCGCGACGGCTCATCCTCACCACCACGCTGCTCGCGCTCGGCATCGGGGCGATGCTCACGGGGCTCACCTCCTACGTGCCGACCTACCTCGAGGGGTCGCTCGGGGTCTCGCCGCTGGTCTCGGGGCTCGCCCTGGCGGCGCTCACCCTCGGCTGGCCGGTCGCGGCCTCGCTCTCCGGGCGCGTCTACTTCCGCATCGGGTTTCGGCCCACGGTGCTCATCGGCATCTCGCTCTCGGTGATCGGCACCCTCGTGCTCGCCGTGTTCGCGGGCACTCCCTCGGTGGCGCTCATCGCGGCGACCTGCTTCGTGATCGGCTTCGGCTTCGGCTTCGTGGCGGCCCCCGGCGTGATCGCCGCGCAGTCGAGCGTGCCGTGGCACGAGCGCGGCGTGGTGACGGGGGCGAACCTGTTCGCCCGGTCCATCGGCAGCGCGGTCGGCGTGGCGGTGTTCGGGGCGATCGCGAACGGCATCCTGCAGACCGTGCCGGGAACCGAACCGGATGCGGCGGCCATCGTGAGCGCGGCCGGCGCGGTGTTCATCGCGGTCGCCGTGTGCGCCGTGCTCACGGTCGTCGCGGCGGTGGCGATGCCGAACACCCGCGTCGAAGACGTCGAGCGCACCACGGCCGAGTTCTGAGCGCTATCGTTTCAGCATGCCCGACACGCTGCTCCCGGCCGAGCCGGCCAAGCGGCGCCGCCGGTTCTCGATCAACGCCGTTCTCGACAACCTGTTCTTCATCGTGGCGGGCGTCGCCGCCGTGTGGCTCGCCTACCTGATCCTCACCGAGGGCTTCGCCTCCGGGTGGGCGCAGATCTGGTTCTACCTCGTGTTCTGGCTCCTCGTGGCCTACATCGCGCTGCCGCGGCTGCACCGCATCCTCACCAACATCTACGTGCCGAACTACTTCATCGGCCGCACGCGCACGAGCGACGGGCTGCTCGGCGACCCGGTGAACCTCGGGCTGCTCGGCTCGGAGGAGCAGCTGCACACCGCGATGCTCGCCGCCGGCTGGACCCGTGCCGACGACCTGTCGCTGGCGAGCGGCCGGCGCATCGTCACCTCCACCCTGCTGCGGCGCAGCTACAACGAGGCGCCGGTGAGCCCGCTCATGCTCTTCGGCCGCAACCAGGACTTCGCCTACCAGCAGGAGGTCAAGGGCAACCCCGCCAAGCGCCACCACGTGCGCTTCTGGCGCTGCCCCGAGGGCTGGCTGCTGCCCGGCGGGCACGCCACCGACTGGCTCGCCGCCGGCACCTACGACCGGGCCGTGGGCTTCTCGCTCTTCACCCTGCAGATCACGCACAAGATCGACGAGAACACCGACATCGAGCGCGACCACATCGTGGCCACGGTTCAGGATGCCGACCCCGCGGTCGCCGTGACCGTGCTGAAGGACTTCGCCACGGGTTATCACTCCCGCAACGGCGGCGGAGACACGATCGTGACCGACGGCGACCTGCCGATCGTCGACCTCTCGGCGGTGACTCCGAGCCCCCGGGCCGCCGCCGAGGCGCAGGCCGCGGTACCGACACCCCACGAGGCGCCCGGCAGCATCCCTCGGCTGCAGAAGCGCGTGACGCGACCCGCGCAGATCACGTTCGGCGCGGTCGTCGTGCTGCTGCGGGCCACGGTGCCGCTGCTGCTCATCGCCGCCATCCTGCTCGACTGGCAGACCGTACGCAGCACCCTCATCGTCGACCTGGGAGACAACACGCCCAGCTCCGTGGACGCGCAGGACGTCGCGCTCTGGGTGCTGATCATCGGCGCCGCCCTGTTCGGCCTGGCCGAGACGCTGTTCGGCCTGTTCGTGTTCTTCGGCAGCAACGTCGCGCGCATCGCGGTGATGTCCTTCAGCGTCATCAACATCGCCATCGCCGCCGTCGAGCACTTCCACGGCGGCGCGCCGATCACCCTCGGCACGAACCTGATCGGGGTGTCGCTGGACATCCTCATCCTCACCGCGCTCTCGAGCAGCCGGGCGCGCGACTACGCCCGCCGCCCGCGCGACAAGAAGGCGGCCCGCGCGGCGGTCTAGCCGCCGGGGCGGGTCAGTCGGTGGTCGCGGAGGCCGGCACGCGCACCTGGAGGGCGCCGGGCGCGATCCAGGTCTTGAGCGCCTTGGCGCGGCCGAAGGGGTCGCCGTCGAGCTCGATCTCCTCGGGCCGCGAGAGACGCAGCACGAGCTCGCTGCCCGTCAGGTAGTTGAGCGCCCGCACCTCCTTGGTGAGCCCCATCAGGCGGCGCCCCACGGTCGAGCGCCGAAGCACCCCGTTCTCCCAGAAGATCTTGGTCATGATCTGCACCCAGCCGATGAAACCCTCCGGCCGCAGCAGCACGATGTCGAAGCGGCCGTCGTCGACGGCGGCGTCCGGCAGCAGCAGGATGTTCGCCGGCAGCGAGCCGCAGTTGCCGATCATGATGGTGTGCGCCCGCACGGAGCGGGTGCCGGTGCCGTCGAGGTCGTAGCGGATGCGGAGCTGGTTCTTGTCGCGCAGCACCGTCGCGATGGCCTTGACGTAGGCGAGCCAGCCCACCTTGGCCTTGAGCTCGTCGTCGGTCGCAGCGAGCATCTTCGCGTCGAGGCCGAGGCCGGCCATCACGAGGTAGGCGTGCCGGGTGACGGAGTCGTCGTCGTGCCGGATGCGGATGATGCCGAGGTCGATCGCCCGGTTCTCGCCGCGGAACGCGGTCTCGAGCGAGTTCGGCACGTCGTCGAGCGTCAGGTCGAGGTTGCGCGCGAGAAGATTGCCGGTGCCGGAGGGCAGCAGCGCGAGCGGCACCCCGGTGCCCTCGAGCGCCTCGGCGACCGCGCGCACGGTGCCGTCACCGCCGGCGGCGATCACGAGATCGACCCCGGCCTCGACGGCCTTCTTCGCCGGGCCCTGCCCCGGATCGTCCTCCGCGGTCTCGAGCCAGAGGGTCTCGGCCCAGCCGGCCGCCTTCTCCTCGGCGGCGACGGCGGCCTCGAGGGCCTCCAGGTCGACCTTGATCGGGTTGTAGACGAGGGCGGCGCGGGGCGTGGTCACCCTCGCGACCGTACCAGGATGCCTGTGCCTCCGCCCGTCAGAGGGCGGATGCCGGCGGCGCCGTGAGTTCGGGGAAGGCGTCGCCGAACAGCGCGCGCAGCGCGGCGGCGCAGGTCTCGAGATCGCCGTCCATGGAGGCGTTCACGGCGCGACGGGCGCTCGACGCGGCCCGGTCGATCGGGAACTGCGCCTCGATCACCCGCGCGAGCGAGCCGCAGGCGCGCACCATCTGCGTCTGACTCGGGCTCGTGATGTCGGGCAGGTTCACGAGCGAGTCGACGGCGAAGCGCTCCCACAGCCAGCACAGGTCCCAGAGCGTGCTGAACGAGCGCTGCTGGAGGGCCTGCAGGATGGCCGCGGTCTCGAGGTAGTACGACGAGGCCGCGATGCCCTGCCCGTGCTTCCAGGCGATCAGCAGCCGGATCAGCCGGCGCAGCATCCCGTCGTCGTCGATCCGGGAGAGCAGTACAGGACGCGCGGCCGGACGGTGGCGCACCCAGCGGTGGGCGGCATCCGGAACCCAGAGCACGTCGCCGGCCTCCTCCGGCGCCTCGAACGCCGGGATGAGCCGCAGGCCCGGACTGCCGTGCTGCTCGACCAGCACGTCGGCGTCGGGCGAGGTGCCGAGCTGCCCGATGGTCTCCCCCATCACGGAGGACGGCACGGCGCCCCGCACGGTCTCGACCGCGCGGGCGAACGACTTGGGCTTGCCGCGGAGCACCACGAACACGTCGAAGCGACTGACCGAGCGCACCGCGGTGCCGTGCGCGTGAGCACCGGTGTCGACCAGGCGCAACACCTTCGACTCGGTCGCGAGTGCCGTCGCGGCGCGCTCGCGGAGGGCGAGCAGGGCATCCCGCTCTCCGGCCGTCGGGCGCAACGACTGCTCGAACGCTCCGAAGGCCTCGTCGATCCCGTCGGCCACGGCGCCTCCCTCCTGGCTCGAATCTACTCCCGAGTTTTACTTAGGCAAACTAATTTTGTAACCTAATGACCATGACAGCACAGACGAGCAGCGCCACCGCGTCGCAGGTGGGCGCCGAACTGCCCGGCGCGGTCGCCCGGCTCTACCGGCGCATCCGGGCCGAGCGGGCCGACGGGCAGCTCGGCGACACGGCCCTTTCGGTGCTGGCGTTCCTCGCGAAGCACGGTCCGCACACGCTGCGCGAGCTCAGCGAGCATGAACGGGTGACTCCCCCGTCGATGAACCAGACTGTGAACATCCTCGCGGCCGCGGGCCTCGTGGTCCGCACGAGCGACCCCGACGACGGGCGCAAGGTCGTCATCCGCGCGACTCCCGCGGGTGGCGAGCTCGCCACCGCCGCCCGCGAGCGCTGGCACGGCTGGCTCGACGGCCGGCTCGAGGAACTCGGCCCCGAGCAGCTGGGCACACTGCTCGACGCCGCCCGCATCCTGCGCGAACTGGCCGACTCGTGACGCGGCCGTGAGCAGCGCGTTCCGCTCGCTCGCCGTTCCCGCCTACCGGCTGTGGGCATCCGGAGCCATCGTGTCGAACGTGGGCACCTGGATGCAGCGCACGGCCCAGGACTGGCTCGTGCTGACCCAGCTCACCCACCAGGACGCCACGGCGGTGGGCGCCGTGCTCGCGCTGCAGTTCGGCCCGCAGCTGCTCCTCCTGCCAGTGACCGGCCTCGCCGCCGACCGCTTCGACCGGCGGACGCTGCTGATGCTCACGCAGGGCGTGATGGGAGCACTCGCGCTCGGGCTGGGCCTGCTCACCGTCACCGGGGCGGTGCAGCTCTGGCAGGTCTACCTCTTCGCGTTCCTGCTCGGCTGCGCCGCCGCCTTCGACGCACCGGCCCGGCAGACCTTCGTCGCCGAGCTCGTGGAGCCGCCGCTTTTGTCGAACGCGGTGGGCCTCAACTCCACCTCCTTCAACATCGCGCGGCTCATCGGCCCCGCCGTGGCCGGCCTGCTCATCGCGGCGGTCGGCACGGGCTGGGTGTTCCTCATCAACGCCGCGAGCTTCGCCGCGGTGCTGATCTCGCTCGTGCGGCTCGGCCGCCACCGCCTGCGCTCCTCGCCGCGCGCGCCCCGGCGGCCGGGCGACTTCGTGGAGGGGTTCCGCTACGTGCGGCGGCACCGCGATCTGCTCGTGGTGGTGGTGATGTTCTTCCTCATCGGCACCTTCGGAGCGAACTTCCCGATCTTCCTCTCGACAATGGCGGTGTCGGTCTTCCACGCCGACGCGAGCGCCTTCGGCGTGCTGAGCTCGGTGATGGCGGTGGGCTCGGTGATCGGCGCGCTGCTCGCCGCCCGGCGCGAGCGCCCGCGGCTCGCCTTCCTCGTCGGCGGGGCCGGCCTCTTCGGGGTCGCGCTCGGCGTGGCGGCGCTGATGCCGGCGTTCCTGCTCTTCGCCGTCGTGCTCGTGGTGGTGGGGATCGCCGCGCAGACCTTCACCACCTCGGCGACGAGCATCGCCCAGCTCGGCACCGACGCGGCCATGCGCGGACGCGTGATGGCCATCATGATCGCCGTCGGGCTCGGCGCCACCCCCATCGGCGCCCCGCTGGTCGGCTGGGTGGCCGACACCGCCGGGCCGCGCTGGTCGCTCGCCGTCGGGGCGGCCTCCGGCATCCTCGCCGCGGCGATCGGTCTCGTACACCTGCTGCGGGGGCGCCGGATGCCCGCGCCGGCCGCCGAGTCCGAGACCCTCCCCGAAGACCCCCATCCCATCCCCGACGACCGGAGAGAACCCCATGACCCTCACGACCCTCGACCCGAGGACCGCTCTGATCGTGATCGACCTGCAGAAGGGCGTGATCGCACGCCCCACCGCGCATCCGATCACTGACGTCGTCGCGCGCTCCGCCGCGCTCGCGGCCGCGTTCCGGCGGCACGGGCTGCCCGTCGTGCTCGTGACCGTGGCCGGCGGGTCTTCCGGCCGCACCGACGAGAAGGCGACGGCCGCGCGGGCCGCGGAGGGGGCATCCGGAGCCGCGCCCGCGGCATTTCCGGAGGGCTGGGACGAGCTGGTGCCGGAGCTCGGCGCGCAGCCGGAGGACGTGCGCATCGTCAAGCGCACCTGGGGCGCCTTCACCGGCACTGGTCTCGACGCCGTACTGGCGGGGCTCGGCGTCACCCAGCTCGTGCTCACGGGCGTCGCGACGAGCATCGGCGTGGAGTCGACCGCCCGCCACGCCCACGAACTCGGCTACCACGTCTCCCTCGCCGTGGACGCGATGACCGACCGGGTGGCGGAGGCCCACGAGAACAGCGTGACGCGCATCTTCCCGCGGCTCGGCGAGACGGCATCGACCGCGGAGATCCTGGGCGCGCTGGGCTAGCGCGGCGCAGCGCGGAGCGGAGCGGCGCGGCGCGGCTCGGCGCGGCTCGGCTCAGCGGGAGCGTTTGCGCTTCGCGGTCCGCGCGTAGCTGCGATCGGCGAGCTCCCACAGGTCGAACTCTCGCAGGCGCCGCATCCGCTCGTCGCGGTGCCGCCGGTAGTCGTCGTCGACCACGATCTCGGCCGAGCCGCGCACGTCGTCGAGGCGGTTCGCCACCTCGCGGCTGATCTCGTCCCACGCGCGGGCGCGGGCATCCTCCACCAGCTCGGCCAGCTTCGCCTCGTCGCGGGCGTCGCCCCGGATGCCCTGCGCCACCTCGGTGTACACGGCGCGGCGGGCGCTCAGCAGTCCCAGGTCGCGGCGCTTGTAGTCGTGCTCGTGCCGGGCCGCGCCCGAAGCGCGCTGGGCTTCGGCGATGGACTCCTCGGCGTGCACGGCGTTCTGGTCCTGCTCGCGGGCGATCGTCTCGAGAGCGTCGCGCGCCTCGCTCATCGCGTTCTCGCGGTCGAACGGCCGCCCGTCGCGCAAGGCCGACACGATGAGCCGGTTCTTCAGCGCCATCACGACCGAGAACCGGGCGATCACGAGGCCGTCGGTGACGGCCGCATCCATGTCCTGGGGCTGCGGGGGCTCGGGGGCCTCGACGGGTTCGCCGGTGGCCAGCCAGCGCGGTCCGGAGCCCTTGGCCTTGCCGCGCTCTCGCCGCTTGCCCATGGTGCCCCTCTCGTGCTGCTCCTCCAGGATAATCGCCGCAGCCGCTGCGACCGGCTCATCCAGAACTTTCGCTTTGAGAAAACTTTCATGACGTGCAAGAATTGTGCCGTGAATGACGACACCGGCCTCCGGGAGCGCAAGAAGCGCGAGACCGCGCGGGCCATCGAGGTGGCCGCGGTCGAACTCGCCGCCGAGCACTCGCTCTCGACCGTCACCATCGAGGCCATCAGCGCCCGGGCCGACGTCACGAGCCGCACCTTCTTCAACTACTACGCGAGCAAGGAGGATGCCGTGCTCGGCCTCTCGAAGCTCCCCCGACCCCAGCTGCCCGAGCTCGAATCCGTGGCCGGTGTGTCGGTGATCGAGACTCTGCTCAATGCTCTGCTCGAGCTGGTCGGCTCCTTCGACATCGGCACCCCGGAGTTCCAGGCCAAGCGCCGCGCGGTGGTGTTCCAGAACCCCTCACTGCTGGTGGCCGACTTCCACACCCACGGCACGATCGAGACCGATCTCGCCGAGCAGGTCGAGCGGCTCCTCGCCGCCCAGGGCGAGGTGCCCGCCGCCGAGCGCAGCGCCCGCGCCTGGGGCGCCGTCTTCCTGGTGGGCAGCGTGGCGAGGCTCGCCCTGCACACCTGGAGCCATGAGACCGGCGCGCGCCGGCCGCTGACCGAGCACCTCTCCACCGCCTACGACACCTTCCTCGCCCTCGGCCGCTCGGCCGAGCCGCGCATCCCGTCACTCCCCGCCCGCCACTCCTAGCCCCGAGGACGCCCCATGACCACGAGCCCCGACGTCGACGACGTCTCCGACCGCGACACCGTCGCGACGACCACGAAGCCCGGCGGCACGGCCGGCCGCGCGCCCGCCGCCGCGGATCCCGCCCCGTCGAAGCTCACCCCGCGCCGGGTGAACCTCATCTTCGGCGCGCTGATGGTGGCGATGCTGCTCTCGGCGCTCGACCAGACCATCCTCGGCACCGCCCTCCCCACCATCGTGGGCGAGCTCGACGGCGTGAACCACATGCTCTGGGTGGCCACCGCCTACATCCTGGCCTCGACCGTCGTGATGCCGGTCTACGGCAAGGTCGGCGACCTCGTCGGGCGCAAGTCGCTCTTCCTGATCGCCCTGTCGATCTTCGTGTTCGGGTCCATCATCGGCGGCTTCGCCGACTCGATGGAGTGGCTGATCGCCGCACGCGCCATCCAGGGCCTCGGCGGCGGCGGGCTGATGATCCTCTCGCAGGCCATCATCGCCGACGTCATCCCCGCCCGCGACCGCGGCAAGTACATGGGCTTCATCGGCGTGATCTTCGGGCTCTCCTCGGTGGCGGGCCCGCTGCTCGGCGGTCTCTTCACCGACACGCTGAGCTGGCGCTACGCCTTCTGGATCAACGTGCCTCTCGGCATCGCGGCGATCATCGCGGCGGCCGCCTTCATCCAGCTGCCGAAGATCGTCAACGCGGTTCGCCCGAAGATCGACGTGGCCGGCATGGTCACCCTCGCCATCGCCGCCGCCGGGCTCGTGCTCACGGCCTCGTGGGGCGGCACCGAGTACGACTGGGACTCGCCCGTCATCATCGTGATGATCGTGGTGACCGTGCTCGCCGCCATCGCCTTCGTGTTCATCGAGCGTGCGTCGAGCGAGCCGGTGCTGCCGATGTCGCTGTTCAAGAACCGCAACTTCACCCTCACCACGCTCGGCGGCCTCGCGATCGGCATCTCGATGTTCGGCGCCATCGGCTACATGCCGACCTTCCTGCAGATCGTGAACAGCGTGAACGCCACGCAGTCGGGCTTCATGCTGCTGCCGATGCTCGGCGGTCTGCTCGTCACCGCGATCGGCGGAGGCTTCCTGGTCACGAAGACCGGCCGCTACAAGTGGATGCCGATCACCGGTTCGCTCATCATCGCGCTCGCCCTGGTGCTGTTCTCCACCATGCGGGCCGACACCCCGCTCTGGCTGATCCTCAGCTACCTCACCATCCTCGGCCTCGGCATCGGGCTCGCCATGCAGGTGCTCGTGCTGATCGTGCAGAACTCGGTGCCGCACTCGATGGTGGGAACCGCGACCGCGGGCAACAACTTCTTCCGCGAGATCGGCGCCTCGCTCGGCTCCGCCATCGTCGGCTCGCTCTTCGTGGCCCGGCTCACCGAGCAGCTCGCCTCCTCGGCGGCCTCGCTCGGCGGTGGAGGCGCGGTGCCCACCGACACGAACTCCCTCACCCCGGCGGCGATCAACGCACTGCCGCCCGAACTGCACCAGATCATCGTCGACGCCTACTCGAACGCGCTGAGCCCGGTGTACCTCTACCTGGTGCCGCTCATGCTCGTGGCGGCGCTGCTGCTCTGCTTCGTGAAGGAGATCCCGCTCGCCACCACCACGGTGCAGGCCGAGGCCTGATCCTCCTCGCGAGTCGCCAAAAAACGCCCCACAATCGCAGATTTGGGGCGTTTTTTGGCGACTCGCGAGGAGTTACGGCCGCCAGGACGGGTCGCGGCCGATGAAGGCGATGAGGCGGGACTGCGGGTCGGCGGTCGGCGGGACGTCGACGCGCGGGCCGTACTGGCCGGAGGCGCGCAGCATCTCCTCGATCGGCTCCATGCCCTCGAGGAGCATCGCGCAGACCTCCGGGTCGAGAGCGGCCTCCTGCCCGGTCGCGGTCGCGAGATCCCAGCTGTGCAGGAAGACGTCGGTCGTGTAGAACTGCGAGATCGCGTCGGCGAGCGGATGATCGCCCGTGTACGGGTTGCTGAAGGTGCGGCCGGCGGTCGCCGGGTCGTCGAGCACGTCCTGCACGCTCTGCGCGTGCACCCGCCAGGCCTCGACGGGGTCGTCGTCGACGCTCGGGCCCTCCTCCAGCACGATGCCGCTGCCGCCGGCCAGGAAGCCCGGGAACCAGCCCACGAGATGCCGCACGACGTCGCGCGCCGCCCAGCCCTCGACCGGAGCCGGCGCATCCCACCCCAGCGCACCCTCGTCGCTCACCCGCGTGGTGAGGGCCGCGAAGTGCCCCGCCACCTCCCGATGCCGTTCGGCTGCGTCGTCGCTCCACATGCCGCCACCCTATCCCGTGGCTCATCGACCGGTCGCGAACGGCCCCCATTCCCGCTCGGAAGGGGCCGTTCGCGACCGGTCGAACCGCTCAGACGGCGGGGAGGGGGCGCGGGAAGCGCTCGAAGAGCTTGTCGAACACGGCGTGCCGGTCGAACTGCAGGGCGTAGGCCCGGGCCGCCTCCGCGGCTTCGCGACGGTCGGCGGGCGTGGTGTGCAGCACGGCGCGGTCGATCGCGGCGGCGATCGCATCCGGGTCGTTCACCGGCACCACGAGCGCGTGATCGCCGATCGCCTCGCCGATGCCGCCCGTGAGGGTGGTGATCACCGGTCCGCCGCCCGCGAGCATCTTCTCGGCGAGGGCGATGCCGAAGGTCTCCACGAACTCCGGCCGCGGCTTCGAGGGCAGCACGAAGGCGGCGCATCCGGCCATCAGATACGGCTTCTCGGCATCCCCCACGTCTTCCAGGAACCGGATGCGGTGGGCCAGCGGCGAGGCCGCCCCCAGCTCCTTGAGCGCCTCGGCCTGCGGCCCCCGCCCCGCGATCACGAGCGGGATGTCGGTGGTGCGCCCGATCTCGCTGCGCTCGAAGCCGGCGATCAGGTCGTCGACGCCCTTCGCATCCGTCAGCCGCGAGAGGAAGAACAGGTAGCCGTCGTCGACGAGCCCCCGCGAGGAGAGCTCGGCGGCCTTCGCCGCCGGGTCGAGGTCGAGGTACTGCGCCGCGTCGATGGCCGGGTACGACACCACGATGCGCTCCCGGCACTGCTCCGCGAAGCGGGTGCCGTGCTGCTGGTCGACCCGCTCGGCCTCGGAGATGATGAGGTCGCGGGTGTACTCCGACACGGCCACGCAGTGGTCCTGCGACAGGTACGAGGAGAGGATGTGCGCGGCGGCGCCCAGGCGCCCCTCCTCCACGGCCTTGCGCACCACGTTGGTGACGTCGGAGCCCACGGCCTCGGCGATGGTGGTGACGTTGACGGGCAGGCCGGTGCCCCAGGCCGCGCGCACCGCATCCGCCACCGCGATGGTGTGCGGGCTGAGGTAGAGCGAGAGCGCCACCGTGGGCACGCCGTCGGTGAAGAGCTCCACCAGGCGGCCGGTGATGCCGGCGAGGTAGCGGCCGTCGGGCACCTTGTAGTCGCCCACGGGTTCCGGGCGCTCGACGATGATGCCGGGGCTGTAGGGCAGCACCGACTCGAGGGGCTTGAGCGGGAGGCCGGCGGCCTGGAGGCGCTCGATCGGCCAGGTCACGATGCGCACCTCGTCGAAGCCGCGGGTCAGAGCCGTCTCCGCGAGGTTGCGCCCCTCGACCGAGTGGCCGCAGATCACCGGATCGGCGCGCACCACGATCACCAGGCGGTTGCGGATCTCGTTCATGGGGTGTCTCCTGTCGTGCTGGGCTCGTCGCCCGTCGTGGGCAGAGTCCTCGTGGGGCTTCCGCTGTCCGTGATGATGGTGGGGTTCGCCGCGTGCGGCACCTCGTCGTCGTCGGGCTCGGAGTCGAGCTCGACGAGCGGGATGCTCTGGGTCACCGCCGCGGGCTCGGCGAGCGCGGGCACGGTGGTGGAGGCGTGCGCGGCCGGGCGGCTCGAGGGCGGCAGGGCGGACGCCTCCGTTCCCCAGCGGCTCGGTTCGGCGCCGAGGGTGACGACGAGCTCTCCCCCGCCGTGGAACTCGTGGCCGTGCAGCCAGGTGCGCTCGAGCGGTTCGCCGTTGAGGGTGACGGACTGCACGTACTGCACGGGTCCACCGGGCACGGGCTCGACGAAGCCGCGGGTGCGCACGGTGAAGTCGCCCGCCTCCAGCGCCATCGTCGACTCGCGGAACGAGGGCGCGTTGACCAGCAGGATGTTCTGGCCGGCCACCGGGAACAGCCCGAGCGAGGCCCAGACGAACCACGAGCTGAGTCCGCCCGAGTCGTCGTTGCCGGGGAGTCCCCCGCGGCCGGTGCCGAACTGCTGGTGCACCACGTTGTGCACGATCTCGGCCGTGCGGTCGGGCCGGCCGGCGTAGTGGTAGGCCCAGGGCGCATCCATGTCGGGCTCGTTGTTGAGGCCCTCGAAGCGGCCGAGCGTGTAGCCCGCGAGCAGCTCTTCGGGGCCCGGCTTGTTGCCGGGCTGGGTGACGGGCTCTGCGCCGTAGCCGAAGAACTCGTCGAGCTGGGCGAGGAATCGCTCCGCACCGCCCGACACGGCGATGCGCCCCGCCATGTCGTGCTGCAGGCGGAAGGAGTAGTTGTACCGGCTGCCCTCGTAGTAGGTGGAGTCCTTGAGCAGGCCGGAGGCCGGGTCGTAGGCGTTGATCCAGCGCTCGGCGAGTGCCTCGAACTGCTGGGCGAGCGCCTTGTCCCCCACGTGCCGCGCGACTTTCGCCGTGCACCAGTAGCCGAAGGCGATGTCGAGGGTGTGACTGATCGGATGCGCCTCGCCGCGCAGCAGGAACTCCTCGCCGTAGGTGCGGCGCAGGTCGTCGGACATGTGCACGAGCGCCCAGTCCCAGTCGATGCCGGGCAGTCCGAGTTCGCAGAGGTCGGCGAGGAAGGTGTGGGCGAGGGCGCTGCCCTGCCGCGAGAAGCGGTCGCCGCCGCGGGCGAGGCGGTAGCCGATCGGGAAGTTGCCCTCCTCCTCGCAGATCGTGAGCAGGGCGTTGGCGAGCTCGACGGCCTTCTCTGGGTGCAGGGCGGTGAGCAGGGGGAGCTGGGTGCGGTAGATGTCCCACATCGTGGAGATGTCGTAGGCGAAGGGCCCGTCGGCCGGCCAGAACGGGCTCTCGTCGGCCGCGAAGTTCGGCTTGATCAGCGAGTGGTAAAGCGCGGTCGAGAACACCGTCTTGCGGTCGTGGCTCGGGGTGTCGACGACGATGGTCTTGAGCTGTTTGCGCCAGGTCTTCTGGGTGCGGTCGCGGCGGGCCTCGAACCGCGCGGGGCCGGGGCCGCAGTCGTGGCGCAGATTGCGCTCGGCCTGCTCGACGCCGCGGAACGAGAAGCCGATGCGCAGTTCGATGGTCTGACCGGGCTCGCTCGGGCCCGCCCACATCAGACCGAAGGGCCGGAGGGTGGTGGGCCGGATGTGGTCGAAATCGAGCCGCGTGCCGCCCGGCATCAGCCGGCGGTCGTACCAGAGCATCTGCCGCCACTGCGGGGTGTCGCACTCGATGTGCACCGCGATCGGGGCGCCCTCCGCCACCACCACGCCGCTCGCGACGCCCGGTTCGATGGTCTCGAGGTGGGCACGGAGGGGAATGGTGCGGCCGTAGGGGATGGCGAGGCCGCCGAGCGAGAAGTCGATCACGATGCGCGCGTTGGAGTGCCGCGGGAAGGTGTAGCGGTGCACGGCGCTCTTCGGCCCCACCGTGATCTCCGCGGTGACGCCGGAGTCGAGGGTGGCCGAGTAGTACCCGGGCGTCGCCTCTTCTTCGGTGATGTCCCAGCTGCGCCCGAGCACGTCGAGCGGCTCCACCATCGGCGTGACCCGGAAGTAGTTGTAGTACTTGCGGATGGCGCCCGTGCCCGACTGCTGGAAGTGCGTGAAGCCCGAGGCGAGGTTGGTGTCGTGGATGGTGGAGGGCACGCCCTCGAGGCTGAGGTCGTAGCGCCCGTAGCCGGTCGGGTAGGCACCCGAGTAGGCGCACGCCGACACCATCCCGAGCGGGTACGTCGCTCCCGGGTGGGTGTTGCCGATCTGGGGCTTGGGCCACCACCAGGTCGCTGCGAGGCCTGTGGGCTCCGGCAGTCGGGTCACATCGGTGCCGATGAAGGGATCCACGCGATCGATCATGCGAGACAGTCAATCATGCGTCACGTTTCCGGCAGATGACGTTTGCATCGTCGAACCGTAGGTTCCGGATGCGGACGGAAGGTGAACCGCGGGTGTCCGGTGGGCGAACGGCCCGGCGGGGCTCCGGATGCCGCGGCCGGTCGTCAGGGAGGAGGCGCGACGAGCAGGGCGGCACGGTCGGCGAGGTAGGGCTCGAGCGGTGTGAGCCCGGCTCCGGGAAGGGTGCTCCACCGCACCAGCACGGTGTCGCCGCGGAGGGCGAGCATCCCCTCGCCGGCGCGGAGCGCGGGGATGTCGAGAGCGATCTCGCTCGTGTCGAAGTTCACCGTGTCGCCGCGCTCGAACGTTCCCTGGAACGCAGCGCGCCGGTCGTCGCGCCGCAGTTCGGCTCGCTCGGACTGGTTGGTGACGCGACCCGGGTCGACCGCGCGGGTGACGGAGCCGGTAGTGTGCAGCCGGCCCTGCGCATCCAGCAGCAGCACGCCGAGCCGCCAGACGCGTCCGCGATCGGCGAGCACCGGGTCGCGCCGAAGCCCCAGGATGCGCCGCCGGGCCTCGAAGGCCCCCAGCGCCTCGGTGCGGGCGCCCGTCTCCTGCAGGGTCTGCACCGTGCGCTGCAGGAGCGCCTTGAGCTCCCCCGCGATGCGCGCGTCGCCGGCCTCGGCGGCCTCGGCGCCATCCGGCCCTCCGTCCGGGCGTCCGCCCGCGGCGCCGGATTCGCGCCCTGACCCGTGTTGCTCCTCCACCCCTCAGACGCTACCCGCTCCGCCCCGCCACGACGACGCGAATCCGGCCGACGAGGTCTACCCGAGGCGGACTGCCCACCCGGGCGGAGCCGGCCGCACCTCGCCCAGTGCGACAACCGTCACGACCCCGGCGGCGGCGAGCACCGACCCGAGCACGACACCGGCGATCGTCTGGGCGTCGAAGACGGGCGGTCGCGGCTCGATCCCGATCGCGAGCAGAGCCGCGGAGCCCACGGTCAGGCCGATCATGGCCACGGTGGAGGCGATCACCCCGGCGACCGCGATCAGCGCCCTGGGCCAGCGCGCCCACCAGGTGAGCGCGAGCACGGCCGAGGCGACTCCTCCGACCACTGCCCCGGCGCCTCCGCCGATGGCGAGGCCGAAGACGGCCCCGATCTGCATCGAGCCGAGCGAGGCCACGCCGTCGCTGGACAACGGGCCTGTGGCGAACGCGGCGTACACCGCGCCGCCCCAGGCCCCGGTGACGACGCCCGCGGGGCCTGCGAACGAAGCGAGGACTCCGATCGAGGGCCGCCGCGATTCCACTGTCACACTCCTCCGCCACCGCTGCCCGTCGGTCGCGTGTCGGCGACAGTCTGCCAGTAACGCAGCCAGCTGATGCCGGCGACGCGGAAGTTCAGGATGTTGAGCGCCGAGCCGTAGTCGTGCAGCACTTTCGCGTGCACGTAGAGATGGAGGTAGCCGCTCGGATCGTTGTACCAGGAGAAGGTGATCATCGATCCCTCGCCGTCGAAGTGCCCCGGCTGCGCGACGAACTGCATCGCCCCGCCGTTCGCCGTCTGCACGCGGACCGGGGCGGCCGTCAGGGTGAGGAGCGTGAACGGGCTCGCGTTGAGCGAGAGGATCTGCCCGTCGATCGGATAGTCCTTCGGCGCACCCGTGATCGGGAAGTAGCAGTTGAAGCAGGCGTGGAGCATGTGGTCCACCGCGCCGGCAGACGTCGTCGGGTAGGCGGCGTGATAGCCGGGAATCGTGACGTCGAAGTCGTAGCTGTAGAACCACGTCGGGTCCATCAGCACCGGGTAGGCGGTGCCGGCCGGCAGCTCCACGTGCTGGGTGAGGGTCGAGCCGCTCCAGCGGTAGGAGGTCTCGAGGGCGCGGCCGTCGGCATCCGTGGCCCAGGCCTGCTCGAGGCTGCCCACGTAGTGATGGGCGGCGTCGGAGACGATCGTGTCGCCACCCGGCAGCTCGGTCGTGTAGCTGCCCGCCGGCAGGTCGAAGGCGTAGGAGAAGTCGCTCCCGGCCTCGGGCCCGGAGAGCGCCGTCATGAAGCGCGCCCCGTTCGCGATCGGCTGCACATAGGAGGCCGAGGCCCCGGATGCGCCACTCGCGAAGGCGGTGACGCCCTGCGTCTGCCGGGGCTGGCCCGCGGCTCCGCCGATGATGATGCCCACGGGCCGACCGGCCCCTTCGGCATCGGCCGGGGACATCCGGATGGCCTCAGCCGGGTTCGCGGGCACGGCCAGGTGGAAGCCGGTCGAGCCGGCGGCCTGCTCCTCGGCCGGGGTGGCCGGCGCGCGGGTCTCGGCGAGCAGGCCCGGGGCGACGCGGGCGATCACCGCCGCCGCGTCACCGAGGTCGATCGAGGAGCCAAGCACGCCGGAGCCCGAGCCTGGGCCGTCGAGCGTGCTCGCCGACGCGGGCAGGCCGGCCGAGCCGATCGCGGCGGCCACGGCCGTCGCGAGAGTGAGAGTGAGAAGCCGCAGCTGTGGTCGATGGGAGTGAGTCACCGAATGGGCCTTCCGTCGAGTACAACCGTTCCCCGGTCCTACCAGCGCACACAGCCTATACACATATGGCGTTCGATGCTCATGCTTTCCGAGCATTTCTCATCGCGAGTCGCCGACGTCGGGCCGGTGATCGGCGAAGGCATCACGAGCGTCGGCGTGGAGCCGGCGCCGGAACGCGGCCGGCAGGCGGACCGGAGACCCGAGCGCCGCGTGCGGAGCGAACGGCTCAGTCGCGAGCGTCGTCGCGCGGGCGGAACGCCGCGCGAAACAGGGCCCAGGCCCGCTGGGCGACCTCACGACGGGCCTCGAGCGGGTTCCAGCCCAGCACTCCGGCGAGCATGGCCACGGCCAGCATCACGTCGGCCGTGTCGATCTCGGCCCGGATGCGATCGGCAGCCTGCTCCCGGGCGAGAATCGTCGCGACGACCGTCTGCACGCGGGTGCCGAGGTGCTCCACACGGGCGTCGCCGATGTCGGCCGTGATCAGGTCGATCAGCGCCTTCGACACGAGGGCCTGTTCGATCACGAGATCGAGCAGGTCGTCAAGGGTGCCCTCGGGCGAATCGGCCACCTGCTCGAGCTCGGTGATGTTCTCGTCGAAGACGGCCACCGCGAGTGACACCCGATCGGGGAAGTGCCGGTACAGACTCCCCTGCCCCACTCCCGCTCGGCGCGCCACCGCGCTCAGCGGAGCAGAGTAACCGGCGTCGGCGAACACCGCGCGCGCGGCCGCGACGAGTGCGGCGCGATTCGCCGGCCCCGCGCTCGGACCGCGATTCGCTTTCGGTGTCGCAGGCATCCGTGTAGCCTACTAGCGGACAGTGTTGTCCGGTTGTGCGTCACCCCGCCCGACCACCCGAAGAAGAAAGCGAAACCCAACCCATGGCATCCACCCCGCTCAGCGGTGACTCCTCCATCAAGACCTGGCTCGACGACCCGATCGGCGGCCCCATCATGCGCGACTTCCTCGCAGCGGGCGGCGGCTCCGCAGATCAGCTGAAGCCCGTGCACCGCCTCGCCCTCAAGCGCCTGGTGAAGCTGAGCAAGGGCCAGTTCACCCAGGAGATGATCGACGGCCTCGTGGCCCGCGCCGCCGCCGGCGAGGTGCCGGCCGGCGTCGTCACGAGCGACGGGGCGACGGATGCTCCGGCCGAGGCCGCCGAGCAGGGCCCGGCTCCCGTGGAGATCGCCGAGTGGGTCGAGCGTATCGATCAGGGCCGCTTCGCCGGCAAGACCGTGATCGTCACCGGCGCCGGCTCGGGCATCGGCCGCGCCACCGCCTCACGCGTGGCCCGCGAGGGCGGTCGCGTGATCGCCGTCGACATGTCGCAGGCCGGGCTCGACGAGTTCGTGTCGGAGCACCCGGGCGCCGACATCGTGCCGGTCGTCGCGAACATCACCGACGACGAGGCCATCGCCTCGATCGTGGCCGCCGCGGGCGAGCGCATCGACGCCCTCGCGAACGTGGCCGGCATCATGGACGACATGACGCCGGTCGGCGAGATGAGCGACGCCGTGTGGAAGCGGGTCTTCGCCGTGAACGTCGACGGCACGATGAAGCTCATGCGCGCCGTCATCCCGACGATGCTCGCGCAGGGCGCCGGGTCGATCGTGAACACGGCCTCGGAGGCCGCCCTCCGCGGCTCCGCCGCCGGAGCGGCCTACACCGCCTCCAAGCACGCGGTCGCGGGCCTGACCAAGTCGAGCGCGTTCATGTACGGCAACTCGGGCATCCGGGTGAACGCGGTGGCGCCCGGCCCCACCATCACGAACATCGAGGCCTCGTTCGCCTCGCCGCTGGGCGCCGAGCGCGTGCAGATGGCGCTGTCGATCATCCCGGCCGCCGCCGAGGCGGATGCGCTGGCCGCGTCGATCACCTTCCTGCTGAGCGACGACGGCGTGAACGTGAACGGCGTCATCCTGCCCTCCGACGGCGGCTGGTCGGTGGCGTAGCCTCTCCCGCGCCGCTCAGGACGCCGTGAAGGGCCCCGGGATCACCGATCCCGGGGCTCTTCACGCGCTCGCTTCTCAGACCACGTGGTGCTTGCGCTCGAGGGCGGCGCCCTCCACGTCGACGTTCGGGAGGATGCGGTCGAGCCACTTCGGCAGCCACCACGCGCCCCGGCCGACGAGGTGCATGAGCGCCGGCATCAGCAGCATGCGCACGACGAAGGCGTCGAGGAGCACGCCGAACGCGAGCCCGAAGCCGATCGAGCGGATGATGGTGGCCTGCGAGAAGATGAACCCGCCGAACACCGACACCATGATGAGCCCGGCCGCGATGACGACCGTGCGCCCCGCCTTCAGGCCCTCCATCACCGCCGCCCGCGCGCTCGCCCCGTGGGCGTAGGCCTCCCGCATGCCGGAGGCCAGGAACAGCTGGTAGTCCATCGCGAGACCGAACAGGATGCCCACGAGGATCACCGGCAGGAAGCTCAGGATGGGGCCCGGGTTCGAGATGCCGATGACGCTGCCGAACCATCCCCACTGGAACACCGCGACGATGGCGCCGTAGGTGGCGAAGAGCGACAGGATGAACCCTCCCGTGGCGATCACGGGCACGAGCAGCGAGCGGAACACCAGGATCATGATCAGCAGCGAGAGCCCGACCACCACCACGAGGTAGACCGGCAGCACGGCCGCGAGGCTCTCGGAGATGTCGATGTTGATGGCGGCCTGCCCGGCGACGCCGAGCGTGATGTCCCCGTCGATCGCGGGCAGCCCGCGCAGGTCGCGCACGAGTTGCTCGGTCGTGACGCTGTTCGGGCCCTCGGCCGGCACCACCTGGAATGCCGTGAGCTGCTTGTCGTCGGAGACGGCGATCGGCGCCACCGCCGTCACGTTGTGCTGCGCGGCGACGATGCGCGCCACGTCGAGCTGCTTCGCGGTCACCTCCTCGGCCGTGAGGCCGGCGGGCAGGCGCGCCGTGACGAGGAGCGTGCTGTTGGCGCCCGCACCGAACTGGTTCTGCGTGATCTCGAAGGCGTTGTACGAGACCGAGCCCACGGGTTCCGACGAGCCGTCGGGCAGGCCGACCCGCATCGAGAGCGAGGGGATGGCCACCACGAGCAGGGCGGCCACGCTCACCAGCACCGTCACCACGGCCCGCACCATCGACATCGGCTTGGCCGGGGCGGCGCGGTGCTGCTCATGGCCCACGTTCGCGCGACCGCGCTTGGTGAGCACGCGCATCCCGAGCAGTCCGAGCAGGGCCGGGGTGAGGCTGATGGCGATCAGCACGGCCACGGCCACGCACACCGCGCCGACGGTTCCCATCAGGCCGAGGAACGGCACGCCGGTGACGTTGAGCGCGAGCAGGGCGACGATGACGGTCGACCCGGCGAACACCACCGCGTTGCCCGAGGTGCCGTTGGCGAGCCCGATCGACTCGCGCACCTCTGCGCCCTGCAGCAGTTGCTTGCGGTGCCGGTTCACGATGAAGAGCGAGTAGTCGATGCCGACCGCGAGCCCCAGCATCACGCCGAGCACGGGGGTGACCGACGACATCTGCACGATGCCCGAGAAGGCGAGCGAGGCGGTGACCCCGATCCCCACGCCCACGATCGCGGTCAGGAGCGGCAGCGCGGCGGCGAGGATCGAGCCGAGCACCACGAGCAGCACGACGGCGGCGATCACCACCCCCACCACCTCGCCGACGCCCAGGATCTCGGGCACGCCCTGGGCGATGTCGGTGGAGAACGCCACGTCGACGCCGGCGATCGGGGTGGCCTCGAAGTGGTCGACCACGGCCTGCTTCGACTCCTCGGGCAGCTCCAGGCGCGGCACGGTGAAGGCCACGTTCACGAGCGCCGCCGAGCCGTCTTCGGCGACCAGGCGGATGCCCTGGGCCAGCTCCATGAGCTCGGCGCCCTGGTCGAGCTGCGTCTTCTGCGCATCCAGCTTCGTCTGCTGGTCGGCCAGCGTCTGCTTCTGCGCGTCGAGCTGCGCCTGCTGCGCGTCGAGGGCGGCGATCGCCTCGGCAGGGGCGCCGGCCGCGACGGCCTGCGCCCGGGCCGCGTCGAGCTGGCTCTGCCCGGCGGTCAACTGGGCGGAGCCGGCATCGAGCTGCGCCTGGCCGTCGGCGATCTTCGTGCGGCCGTCGGCGATCTGCGCGGCCTGGTCCGCGCGCTTCTGCTCGGTGGTGAAGGGGTCGTTCACGGCCGAAACATCGGGCAGGCCGGTGGCGCCCGCCACCTCCGCACTGATCTGGGCCTTCTGCGCGTCGCTCAGCGCCGAGCCGTCGCTCGTCGAGAACACCACGGTTCCCGAGGCGCCGCTGAAGTCGGGCAGCTTCTGGGCGAGCTCGTCGAGCACGGCGCCCGAGGCGGTACCCGGAATGTCGAAGCTCGAGGTGAGGGCCTTGCCGCCGAGCAGGAACGCGCCCACGGCGAGCACCAGCAGCACCACCCAGGTGACGATCACGGGAACGGCGCGGCGGGCGGCGAAGTGCCCGAGGCGGTAGAGGAGCTCTGCCATGACATGGCCTCTCGAAGGAGAACGGGAGTGGGGGTCGTCGCGGAGCACCGTTGGCCGCGCGTCCATAATACGCAACGCACCGTCTCGTGTTTTGCGAGGGCCGGGCTCTAGCATGAACGGATGACCGAGAACCGGCGGGGCCCCGCGCGCAGCGAGCGCGCCCGCGTCGCCATCCTCGAGGCCACGGCCCGCATCTTCGCAGCCCGCGGCTACGACCACCTCACGATGGAGGGCATCGCCGCCGAGGCCAAGGTAGGCAAGCAGACCATCTACCGCTGGTGGCCCGACCGCGGCGCGCTCGTGGCCGACTGCCTGATCGAGAACATGCTGCTGCCGGGGGACTTCGTGCCACCCGACACCGGCGATCTCCGGGCCGACCTGACCAGCTGGCTCGACGGCCTCTTCGACTTCACGGCGCAGCCCGGCGGCGAGTCGATCATGCGCTCGCTCATCGCCGCCGGAGCAGAGAACGCCGAGGTCGGCCGGCGCCTCAACGAGGCGATGGGCGTCACCACCGTGCTCGTGGACCGCCTGCGCCGGGCGGTCGGCACGGGCGAACTCGCGGCCGACGCCCCGTTCGAGGAGATCAGCGTGGCGCTGATCGGCGCCTTCGTGGTGCGGGCGCTCACGCGCGTGCCCTCCACCCCCGGGGTGACGGGGCGCCTCGTCAGCGCCGTGCTGGGGCCGGCCGGACCGGGTGCCCTACCGCGTTCGCAGTAGGACGGGATCATCCCGCGGAGGGATTCGCGCGGCATCCGATGCGACGAGGCTGGAGGAACACGACGGCATCCGAGCAGAAGGAACGACGATGACGGCCACGGCCACCACGACCAGCTCCACCCCTGGCGAGAGCGCGGGTGCCGCGCCGCTGCAGTGGACTTCGCCCGAGGCGAAGCTCTGGGTGGCGACGCGGGCCGGCGAGTTCGCGGGCTTCGTGGAGTTCGGCGAGGGGCACTACCGCGTCACCGACGGTCTCGGCGCCGCGATCGGCACCGCCGCGACCCTCCTCGACGCCAAGCGCGTGCTCGCGCCCGGCAGCGAGCCGCACCCGGCGGCGGCGACGGCGGTCGTGGCGCATCCGGCACAGTCGCACAGGGACGACTCCCCCACCGGCCGCCCGACCGGCATGGAGTCGATGCGCCCCCCGCGGCGCGAGGCCCTGCTCGCCGCTGTCGCCACCGGCTTCGGCATCGCCGCGCTGAGCGGCGCCCTCCTCGCCCTGGGCGTGCTGCACCTCTGAGTTCCGGGCCACCAGCCCGCCCACCCCGCCGCCGACGGCGGTTCGCCCTGGGGCACCCGGGCTCCGGCGCTCACCGCGTGGGCCCTGTGACGGGATGCCCCGCGTGGCTATTGTGGAGACATGGACGACGCGAAGCGCACGGTGGACGACCCCGACGACCGGGCCGATTCCGGCGCGGGTGAGGAGGTCGACTCCTTCGACCGCGATCTCGAGGCGAAGATCCACACCTACATCGCCGCCGCCACGCCCACCGACGGGCCCGCGCCCGGCGCCTGAGCGCCCGCGCTCCCTACCCTCGCGGGTCAGGCCGCACGCAGGAACGGCTCCTGGTGGTAGCCGGAGGCGTCGAGCACCGCGACGGTGGACTCCGGCACCTCGATGAAGGCGCCCGGCAGGTCGGTGAGCGGCTCCGAGACGATGACCCGGGCATTCGCCCCGAACACCCTCAGCCGATCGAGGTCGGGATAGGTGGCCCGCAGCGTGTCCATCTCCTCCGAGTAGAACAGCGTGCGCGAGCGGTGCTCGGTCGAGTAGCGGAACGCCCAGATCCTCGAGCCGTCGGTCACCGCGAAGGTCCCCTGCACGGGGTTGGGGATGCTGAGCGCCCGGCCGATGCGCTCGACCTCGCGGATCGCCTCCGCCATCGCCCCCACGGGGTCGGTGCGGAGCCCGAGGGTCAGCGCGAGGGAGAACATCGCCTCGGAATCGGTGGTGCCGTGCACGGCAGGGAACAACGCCGGGTCGATGCCGAGCATGATGTCGCGTTTCATCAGCCCGAACTGCCGCAGCGCGCCGTTGTGCATGAACAACCAGTTCTCGTGCCGGAACGGGTGGCAGTTGGTCTGCTGGATGGGCGGCCCGGCGGCCGCGCGCACGTGGGCGAAGAAGAGCGGGCTGTGGATGGCGTGGGCCAGCTCGCGCAGGTTCTCGTCGTGCCACGCGGGCTCGACGCTGCGGAAGAACGCCGGCGCCGTACCCGGCACTCCCCCGGCCGGGTACCAGCCGATCCCGAAGCCGTCGCCGTTCACCGTCTCCTTGCCCATCGGCGAGTGGAGCGACTGGGCCACGAGCGAGTGCTGCGTCTCGAGGATCAGGGTTCCGGGGGTCAGGGGTTCTCCCGCGTAAGCCAGCCATCGGCACATCCGGCCACCTCCTCGCAGGCATCCGGATGCCCGCATCGGCTTCACGCCGACCTTACGCCCGCCGGGGCCCCTCGGCCAGAGCCGGCACGGGAGCAGCACGGGCACGGAGTAGCCTCGGGATCATGGCGGTGCACCGGATCGTGATCGAGCTCGAGATCGACGTCGAGGACGAGGACGCGTTCAAGGACGCGCAGATCGTGGACATGGATCCGCGCTCGATGTCCCTCTCCGACGCCGACGACGCGTCGGTCACCCGGATGGTGACGGCGGCCGTGCTCTTCGACGTGCACTGGCGCCGGCGCGGCATGAACCCCACGCTCGCCTCGAGCGGCTGGCGGGTGCGCGGCGCCGACGGCCGCTATCTCGAGCACGTGCTCCCCGCCGAGCCCACCGGCCCGGGCGAGGCCTCGCCGACGGCCGGCGCGGGCGAGTAGGCGGCGCATCCCGTGGCCGGCGACGAAGCCTCGCTCACCATCGACGGCGAGCGCTACGAGCTCGCCGTCGCCGATCACTTCGCGGGCCCGCGGCTCGACGAAGGGCTCTGGCTCGACCACTACCTGCCGCACTGGACGACGGCCGAACGCTCCGCGGCCCGCTACGACCTCGGCAGCGAGGGTCTGCAGTTACGCATCGACGCCGACCAGCCCGCCTGGCGGGCCGAGGACGGCCGGATGCGCGTGTCGAACATCCAGAACGGCGCCTTCTCGGGTCGGGCCGGCTCGGAGCGCGGAACGCATCGGCACACCCCCGGCCTGCTCGTGCGCAGCCCTGTGCCCACTCGGCCGCCGTGGACACCGCTCGCCGGGTACGTGGAGGCCACCCTCCGCGCGCCGGCCGACCCGGGCTGCATGCTCGCGATCTGGCTCGTGGGCTTCGAGGAGTCGAGCCCGGCCGATTCGGGCGAGATCACCATCGCCGAGCTCTTCGGCGAGCGCATCGCCCCGGAGCGCTCGACGGTGCGCTGCGGGGTGAAGGCGGTCAACGACCCGCGACTGGTCACCGACGTGGCCGACATCGAGCTGCCGATCGACGCCGCCGCCGCCGCTCACCGCTACGGCGCCGCCTGGAACGCCGAGCGCATCCACGTGCTCGTCGACGGCGAGGTGGTGCGCACTCTGGAGCAGGGCATCAGCTACCCCCTGCAGCTCATGATCGACCTCTTCGAGTTCCCCGCGACCGAGGAGCGCCCACCCGCCGCCTACCCCAAGACCGCGCTCGTCGAGAGCGTGCGCGCCTACCGCCCCTCTGCCCCACCCCTCTGACCCCCAGCCTCGTCACTTAAGGCGCGAAAAGTCGTGGCTGTCGCGCCTTAAGTGACGAGGCCGGGGGAAGGCGGGCGTGCGCGCACTACTGTTTCTGC
Source organism: Microbacteriaceae bacterium 3FA27C10 (assembly GCA_005502775.1). GTDB lineage: Bacteria > Actinomycetota > Actinomycetes > Actinomycetales > Microbacteriaceae > Herbiconiux. The sequence continues at coordinate 40,665 of SCNI01000016.1, read as the reverse complement.
TCGCGCCAGGCGCGTTCGAAGGGGAGGCGCCAGGCGTGCGGGGCGATCATCTGGTGGATGGCGTTCGGGCCCCAGGTTCCCGGTGCGTAGATCTTCACGGGCGGCGGGTCGTCGAGCAGCGGCTGCGAGATCTCCCAGAGACGCTCGATGCCCTCCGCGGTGGTGAACAGCGTGTGGTCGCCGCGCATGGCATCCAGGATGAGGCGCTCGTAGGCCTCGAGCACGTCGCCGGCCCGCTCGTGGTCGTGCAGGGCGAACTGCATCGAGAGCTTGTCGAGCTTCATGCCGGGGCCGGGGCGCTTGCCGTAGAACGACAACGACACCTTCGAGCGGTCGGCGAGATCGAAGGTCAGGTGGTCGGGGCCGGAGCGCCCCACGCCCGAACCCGCCGGGAACATCGACTTCGGCGGCTCGTTGAAGGCGATCGAGATGATGCGCTGCCCTTCCGCGAGCTTCTTGCCGGTACGCAGGTAGAACGGCACCCCCGCCCAGCGCCAGTTGTCGATCTCGGCCTTCAGCGCCACGAACGTCTCGGTGTCCGACTCGGGCGAGACGCCGGGCTCGTCGCGGTAGCCGCCGTACTGGCCCCGGATGACGTTGGCCGGGTCGAGCATCCGCATCGAGCGGAACACCTTGTTCTTCTCCTCCGAGATGGCCCGCGGCTCGAGCGCCGTCGGCGGCTCCATGGCCATGAAGGCGAGGATCTGGAACAGGTGCGTCACCACCATGTCCTTGAACGCCCCGGTCGACTCGTAGAAGCCGGCCCGGCGGTCGAGGCCGAGCGTCTCGGGCACGTCGATCTGCACGTGGTCGATGAAGTTGCGGTTCCAGATCGGCTCGAACAGGCCGTTCGCGAAGCGGAACGCGAGGATGTTCTGCGCCGGCTCCTTGCCGAGGAAGTGGTCGATGCGGAAGATCTGGCGCTCGCTGAAGGTCTCGTGCAGCTTCGCGTTCACCTCGATGGCGCTCGTCAGGTCGGTGCCGAACGGCTTCTCCATGATGATGCGGCTGCGCTCCACGAGCTTCGCGTCGCCGAGCGTCTTCACCGCGGCGAGCGCCGCCCGGGGCGGCACGCTCAGGTAGTGCAGCAGCCGCGCCTCCTCGCCCAGCTCCTTCTGCGCGGCCCGCACCGCCTTCGCGAGCGCCGCGGGCCCGTCCTCGGACTTCACATAGGTGATGCACGAGGCGAACTCGGCGAGCTGCTCCGGTGTCAGCGGCCGGCTGCTGAACTCCGCACAGGCGGCGACGGCGTGATTGCGGAACGACTCCACGGTGTAGTCCTCGAGACTCGTGCCGACGACCCGGATGCTCGGGGCCAGCGAGGAGAGGATGAGGTGGGCGAGACCGGGCAGCAGCTTGCGCTTGGCCAGGTCGCCGGCGGCCCCGAACAGCACGATCACGTGCGGGGCGATGGTGGCGCTGAGGTCGAACTCGTCGACGTCGTCGATGGCGGGGCTCACGTGCCGATCCTGGCAGCGGCGGCGAGCGCCGTGGGCATCGGCGGCCACTCTTCACGAGCCCGTAACACCCCCGAAAAGCGCCCCGCGGCACCGCCCGGCTCCGCTAGTGTTCCCCCATGTCGCGGAACCCCTTCGTCGTGCTCGGTGCGGTGCTCCTCGGTGTGCTCGTGCTGGCCGGCGGCATCTTCCTCCTGGTCGGTCAGGACTCGACGCCGTCACCCGGGGACGGGTCCGCGGCGGCCCAGGGGCCGGCGCCGTCGGGCCCGGTGCGCACCGTCGACGAGGCCGTGTCGTTCGCGGTCTCCGACGGGGCCTTGGTGCCCGCCCCTTCGGCGCCCGTGCCGGACGCGGCCACACGGGCCGCGGCCGACGCCGCCTGGGCCCGGTTCTCCCTGATCGCCGGGGACGCGGCACAGAACGTCACCGCGTTCTCGCTCTACAACGACCCCGACGACACCTCCGAGGCGTCGGTCGCCCGCGACGACGGCACGGAATCCGGCTGGGACCTCCAGGTCAACGCCGCCTGGGCGGCCGACCCGTCCGAGCTCGATCACACCCTCGTGCACGAGTTCGGCCACCTGCTCTCCCTCTCGTCCGCCGAGGTGCCTGCCGTGACGGGCGCCTGCCCGACCCTGGAGCTGAGCGAGGGATGCGCGCGGCCCGGCTCGGCGATCGCCGCGTTCCAGGAGCGGTTCTGGTCGCAACTGGACACCGGCGCCCCCGGCAGCACGCCCTCCGACTCGGAGGCCACCGCGTTCTACGACGCCAACGGCGGTTCCGAGTCGTTCGTGAGCGAGTACGCGGCCACCAACGTCACCGAGGACGTCGCCGAGAGCTGGGCGAAATACGTGTTGTCGGCGACACCGGGCCTCAGCTACCGCGACGCCTCAGGATCGGCGGTGTGGTCGCAGAAGGTCCGCTTCTTCGAGGGGATCCCGGCACTGGTGTCCGAACGCGAGCGCATCCGCGGCACCCTCGGTCTCTGATGCTGCGGCCGAGCGGGCCCGGCGACGGCCGCCTCAGCCGAGGTAGGCCTTGCGCAACGTCTCCGGTTCGTCGAGGAGGCGCGCGGCGGCGCCGCTGTACGTGACGTGGCCGCTCGTGATGACCAGCGCATCCGAGGAGATCCCGAGGGCGAGCTGCGCGAACTGCTCGACCAGCAGCACCCCCACCCCGGTGGCCGCGAACTCCTGCACCACGGGCAGCAGCCGCAGGAAGACCACGGGCGCGAGCCCGAGCGACATCTCGTCGATCAGCAGCACCTTCGGCCGGGCGGCGAAGGCGCGGGCGAGCACCACCATCTGCTGCTCGCCGCCGGAGAGCAGCGCGGTGGGCGCATCGAGCCGCTTCTCCAGCTCGGGGAAGTACTCGAGCGTGCGGTCGATCGTCGCGCGATCGCGCGACGCGACCTGGAGGTTCTCGCGCACGGTGAGCGACGGGAAGATCGCCCGGCCCTGCTCCACGTGCACGATGCCGAGCTTCGCCCGCTTGCGCCGGGAGAGTCTGGTGATGTCCGCTCCGCCGAAGGTGGCCGTGCCCGAGCGGGCCTGGATGACGCCCGAGATCGACTCGAGAAGGCTCGTCTTGCCCGCGCCGTTCGGCCCGACCACCGCAGTGATGGAGCCGGGTGCCACCGCGAGCGACACGTGTGAGATCACCGGTCCGATACCGCGACTCACCGTGAGGTCATCGAGCACGAGCGTGTCAGGGGCTCCGCTGTTCACAGCATCTCCGTCTCTCCCATGTAGGCCTTGAGCACTTCGGGGTCGTTCATCACGGTCTCCTGATCGCCGCTCGCGAGCACCTCGCCGAAGTTGAGCACGGTGATGCTGCCGCAGACGCTCCGCACCAGGTCGAGGTCGTGCTCGATGATGAGGATGCTCGTGCCGTAGCGCGCGGGGATGAGCCGCAGCCGCTGCCCGAACGCCACGTGCTCCTCGTGCGAGAGGCCGGCAGCGGGTTCGTCGAGCACGAGCAACCGGGGCTTCGCGGCCAGGTTCGCGGCCACCTCCACGAGGCGGCGGGTGCCGACGTCGACGTTGGAGATGCGGGTGGCCGCCGGCGGGCATCCTAAGAACTCGAGCACCTCGGCGGTCTCGGCGACCGTGGCCCGGCCCCGGGAGATGAAGGTGACGAAGTCGCCCACGGTGAGGCTCGGCGGCACACGGTCCTGCTGGAAGGTGCGGCGCAGCCCGAGCCGTGCACGGCGGTGCGGCGGCAGCCCGTCCAGCGCGTCGTCGCCCAGACGCACCGTGCCCTCGTGCTGCGGCAGGAACCCGGCGATCGCGTCGACGAAGGTCGACTTGCCGGCGCCGTTCGGGCCGATCAGCCCGACGATCGTTCCCTCCTCCACGGTGAGGTCGACGTTCTGCAGGGCCTGCACCTGGCCGAACGTCACCGAGAGACCGCTCACGGTGAGCAAGGCGCGCGGCGCGCGGCCGTGCGCGGGCGCGGTGGTGAGCGCCGTGGCGAAATCCTCCTCACCGAGCGGAACGAGCCCCGACTCGGCGGCGGCTCCTGCGGCCTGCAGGCGGCGTCGCCGCCGGCGGGTCACGGCGTTCCGCAGGTCCTGCCCGAGGTTCGAGTTGGTGGTGAGGGCCTGGATGCCGAGGGCGCCGAACACGACGAAGCCCCAGTCCTGCGGAATCCCCAACCGCTTCAGCAGCTCGGGGATGAGCACCCACAGGATGCCGCCGAACAGCGCCATCTCGAGCAGATACGACCCCGACACGATCGCGAGCACGTAGAGCGCCAGCGACTGGATCGTGTTGAATCCGGCAGGGTAGGCCGTTCCGACCTGTCCGGCGATGAGCCCACCCGCGATGCCGGCGATCGCCGCGCTCACGGCGAAGGCCGAGAGTTTCGAGAGCCGAACGCTCGTGCCGGCCGAGGCCGTGCCGCGCTCCGAGAACGCGACCGAGCGCCATCCGCTGCCGAACCGGCTCTTCTGCAGGAAGTGCACGGCCACCGCGATCACCACGAGAACGATGGCGCAGAACACGAAGAAGCCGCGGTCGTCGGTGAAGCCCTCGGGGCGCGGCACCTTCGTGCCCTGAGGTGCCCCGGGGAACTGCGTCTTGAGCAGCGTCGCATCCGCTGCGGCGGCGAAACCGAGGGTGACGACGGCGAGGTTCACGCCACGGAGACGGAGCGCCGGCAGCCCGATGACGACGCCGGCGAGCCCCGCCACCACCCCTCCCGCGACCAGCCAGAGGAGATAGCCGCCCGGCACCTGGAGCACCGTGAACAGCGACACGATCCATGCACCCACGGCGGCGAAGGTGAGCTGGCACAGCGCGATCATGCCGGCGGTGCCGGTGACGATGCCGAGGCCGATCAGCGCGATCGTCGCCACGATCGCCGTGATGGCGAGATAGACGAGGTAGTTCGGCAGGAGGGCGCCGAGGGCGAGGAAGACGAGCAGGGCGAGCGCCCCGTAGACGAACGGCGACAGCCGCCGGGAGCGGAAGACGCGGTCAACGAGCGGCATCCCACACCTCCTTTCGCTGGTTCCAGAGCAGGAAGACGACGATGAGCACGAGCGGGATCCAGTCGCGCACGAGCGACAGCTCGGGGAACTGCGCGGTGGCGCCCTGGATCATTCCGAGCGCGAGGCCGCCGATGACGGCGAGGTCGAGGCGGCGGAAGCCGCCGAGCAGCGCCGCCGCTGAGGCGGGGATGACGAGCAGGGAGAGCGAGGCGGCGTCGCTGGTCTGCGTGGGCGCCACGATGGCGATCGCCACGGCCACGATCAGCCCGGTGACCAGCCACACCCCGATGGCGAAGGGCTTCACCGGCACACCCATCAGTTCGGCCGCGACGGGGCGGTCGGCGATCGCCCGCAGGCTCGTGCCGACGCCGGTCTTCGAGAGCACGATCTTCGCGGCGATCGCCACGGCCACGGCGAGCACGACCATCACCACGGTGACCTGGCTCACCACCACGCCGCCGACCTCGAAGGCCGGGCCGGGGAAGACCGCCCGGAACGTCTTGGGTTTCGTGCCGAACAGGATGTACGACATCGAGATGAGCAACAGCAGCGACGCCACGGTCACCGCCGAGCGCGCGCTGATGGAGGCTTCGGGGAGCCAGGTGGCGATGATCCAGCCGATCACCCCCGACAGCACCACGCCGCAGAGGATGCCGAGCATCACGGCCAGCCACTGCGGCACATGGGCGTCGGCGAAGGTCACCGCGATGAACGCTCCGAACATGCCGATGGCCGCCTGGGAGAAGTTGATGACCTTGACGAGTTGCGCCATGAGGGTGAGGCACACGGCGACGACGGCGTAGACGCCGCCTGCCGCCAGCCCGGCGAGTGCGCCCTGCAGCATGTTCCTGCCTTCCGTCGGTGGGGGGGGGTGAGCGGATGCGAGGGGCCGGGTCTGCCGGCCCCTCGCATCCGGTGGTCGCTACTTGCCGAACGACGCGGCGGTGACCCAGGTGGAGGCCGCATTGCTCCAGGTGGTCTCGCCCGGCTTGATGACGATCGGCCAGCCGGCCGTGTTCGACGAGTGCGAGCTGCCGGGGCCGAACAGCCACGGCGTGCCCGCCATCGCGTTCTCGTAGCCGGTGCTCTGGGCCTTGAAGGCCGCCGTCACGGTCTCGCGGGTGATGTCGCCGGTCATCGACTTGAGCATCTCGATGAAGTGCGTGGCGGCCAGGTAGCCGCCCTGCGCGAAGGAGGTCAGCGGCACGTCGTGCTTCTGCATCAGGGCGCTCCAGTCGCTGTTCGCGGCGTTCGAGCTGTCGGTGTACGGCGCGAACTCGGCCGGCACGTAGACGCCCTTGCCCACGAAGGTCGCCGCGTCGGCGAACTGCGCGGAGTAGGCGGAGGTGAGGAAGAGGAAGGTCATGTCGTTCATGCCCTGCGCCTCGGCCGCCTTGAGCACGCCGGCGGCGTCGGGTTCGACACCGTTGGAGTAGATGGCGTCGCAGCCGGCCTCCTTCGCCTTGATGACGTAGGGCGTGTAGTCCGAGCCGCCGTAGGGCACGGTGTCGTCGAGCATCGCGAAGTCCTGGCCGGTCGCCTTGGTCCAGGCGTCGAACGCGGCCTGGTAGGCGGCCCGGGTGGAGCCCGCGATCTCGAGGAGCCCGCAGATCTTCTTCAGGCCCAGGGTCTGCGATCCGTAGCTCAGTGTGAGCTGCGTGTCGAGGTAGGGGCCCGCGTTCGTCGGCGAGATGTTCGGCGTGCTGAAGCAGAACGGGTCGACGCCGGTGCCCTGCACCGAGACGATGCCGTTCTTCTCGTAGTAGCCGGAGTTCACCTCGCAGTCGAGCAGGCTCGCGGAGCCCACGAGGGCCACCGCGTTGGTGCTCTCCACGGCGTCGCGAGCCGCCGAGGAGGCGGCGGAGGGGTCGCCCTTGTCGTCGAGGGCGGTGTACTGGATGGGACGGCCGTTCAGCCCGCCCGCGGCGTTGAACTCGTCGAAGACCGCCTGGGCCGCGGCCGAGGCCTCGGGGAACGTCGCGGCGCCGCTCAGCGCGTTGACCGAGGCGACCACGATGGGGTCGCCGGTGGCTGTGGATCCGCTCCCGGTGCTGCCGGAGCATCCGGCCAGCACCAGGGCGCTGCTCGCCGTGATCGCCGCGATGGCGATGGTGCGCTTAGTGATTCGCATCTGCGTTACCTCTCGGACTTCCGTGCGGGACCTCGATGTCCCGCATCGGCACTGCTCGGCTGCAAGAGCCTGGTTCACAGTAAGGACGGCGGTCGCGGGGCGGTTTGTCAGCGAGGGCACACGTCTTGACTCTCCGCGAAGGCTCCGGGGGCACACCCGGCGGAGTCGACGCCTCCGGCGGCGGGCTCGCGCGCCGCCGCGTCGAGCACGGCCGTGTCGGCGATCTGCTCGAATCGCACCGCCCGCCCGTTCTCGAAGTGCCACACGTGCGCCACCCGGGCCTCGAAGGCCCTCCCGGTGCGGTGGTCGGTGCCCGAGTAGGTGCCGAGCGCCACGACCGTGCCGGCGGCCGCCACGATCTCGTCGACGGCGAGGGCGAAGCCGTCCCACTCCTCCCGGAGCGCGGTGAACACGTGATCGACCACGGCCTGCGGCCCCACGTAGGTGCCCGCGATCGGCGATCCCGCCGCCTCCACCCACACGATGGCCGGGTCGAGCAGGGCGAGTACGGCATCCCAGTCTCCCGTCTCGAAGCCGGCGTAGTGGGCTTCGACGGCCTCCTGCTCGCTCGGCATCCCCGGGCCTCAGACCGGCTGCACGTCGGGGTACACGACGGCACCGAGCGGGTAGATGTGGCCGCCGGCGCGCGAGTGCTCGGCGCGCCCCTCGGCGGTGAGGCCGAGGAAGACGCCCGTGGTGCGCAGCTCGTAGCCGAGATCGTGCAGCCACACGCTCGCCACGGCGATCTTGAACTCGCGGAAGCAGAACAGGTAGAGGCCCTGGTCGAACCGCCACACGGTGGATCGGTCGACGTCGCCGTGCCCTCGCTGCACGCCTTGCAGGCACTGCCACATGTAGCGCTCCGACGACATGTACGTGTGCTCGTAGAGGTGGTCGGGGCTGTAGCGGTAGACGTTGCGCCTGCCGATGAGGTCGCGCGACGGCGCGGGCGCGTCGCCCCGCGGCGCGGAGGCAGGCCCCGACTCGGTGGCGGTCAGTACGGCGGCCCGGAAGGACTGCGTCACCCGCGGTTCGCCGTCGGCGGCCGACTCCTTGACGCTCCGGATGCGCGAATGCGCCACGAGCGCGCGGTTCGTCGCCGTCGACCAGACGAGGGTCACGGCCTCGCTCTCGCGGCTCGTGAGCTCGAGGTTCACGAACACGACGCCGGGGCGCACCTGCACGGCGTCGTAGGGGTCGGTGCCCGGCGACGCCCCGGTGACGCCGGGCTGCGACCACGACCAGTGCGCCGATCCGCCGTCGCCGAAATCGACGGTGAGCGATCCGCCGTCGTCGAGCGCGAGCTCGAGGCGCCGGCCGGCCAGGTCGAGCGGCGGCAGCCGATAGGCATCGATGCCGGCGGCGAACTCGTCGTAACTGCGCCACTCGTCGCCTGCCGCGTCGAGGCGTTCGGAGATGTCGGCCATGAGGATCCCTTCGTCGCGATCGGTCGATTCGCCCAGCCTCCCGGAGCACCGTGCGGCGCGGTTGTCAGGCGGGGAACGTCGATTGACTGAGAGCGAACAGATGCCCCCATGCACGCTCGGGCTCTGACACGGTGAACGGAGGATCTCAGAGAGGAGACGCAGGATGATCGAACGTCCGGATGTGATCGTGGTGGGGGCGGGCTCGGCAGGATCGGTTCTGGTGCGCCGGCTGGTCGACGCCGGCCGCAGCGTCGTGCTGCTGGAGGCCGGCGGCCGCGACACGAATGCTGCCATCCACGACCCGGCGAGGCTCGGCGAGATCTGGCACAGCGCCGACGACTGGGACTACTTCACGGTGCCGCAGGAGCACGCGGCCGGCCGCCGGCTGCACCTCCCCCGCGGCAAGGTGCTCGGCGGCTCGCACGCGCTCAACGCCATGATCTGGGTGCGCTGCGCCCCGCAGGACTTCGACCACTGGGCCTCGCTCGGCAACGAGGGCTGGGCCTGGGCCGACGTGCTGCCGGTCTACAAGCAGATCGAAAACTGGCACGGCGTCCCCTCGGAGCTCCGGGGCACCGAGGGTCTGCTCGACGTCACCACCTATGAGCTCGACCCCATCCAGCAATCCATCCTCGAGGCGGCGGTGCAGAGCGGCGTGCCCGAGAATCCCGACTACAACGGCGAGAGCCTCGACGGGGTCTCGAAGGAGCAGGTGACCGTGCGCGACGGCAAGCGTCTCAACACCTGGCTGGCCTACGCGCAGCCGGTGCTCGAAAGCCCGCTGCTCGAGGTGCGCACGGGCGCCTGGGTGCATCGGCTGCTGCTCGAGGGCACCCGCGTGGTCGGGGTCGAGTACGAGCAGGAGGGATGGGTGCAGCAGCTCTTCGCCGACGAGGTCGTGCTGGCGGCCGGCGCGATCGACTCGCCGCGCGTGCTGCTGCGCAGCGGCATCGGTCCGGCCGAGGAGCTGCGCGAGCTCGGCTTCGACGTGGTGGTCGATCTGCCGGGCGTCGGCCAGAACCTGCACGACCACCTGCTGAGCCCCGTGATCTTCTCGACCGAGCGGCCGATCGATCCGCCCGCGCCCGGCAACGGCATCACCCAGACCCACCTGTTCTGGCGCAGCCGGCCCGAGCTCGAGCTGCCCGACACCCAGCCCATCCACTTCAGCGTGCCGATGTACGAGCCGTGGATGACCGGGCCCGCGTCGGGGTTCACCCTCATGGGCGGCATCGTGGCGCCGAAGGCGCGCGGCCGGCTGACCCTCGCCGGCTCCGACCCGCACGCCGAGGTGCTCATCGACATCAACGCGCTCGGGCACGACGACGACCTCGCCTCCCTCGAGGCGAGCGTGCGCCAGGTGCGCGAGATCGGCCGGGCCGCGGCCCTCGCCGAGGGCTGGGGCGCCACCGAGATCTACCCGGGGCCCGAAGTCGACGACGACGCGCTGCGCGACTACGTTCGGCGCACGGCGATCACTTACCACCACCAGGTCGGCACCTGCAAGATGGGCGTCGACGAGCTCGCCGTGGTGGACCCGCGGCTGCGGGTGCACGGCGTGACCGGGCTCACCGTCGCCGACGCCTCGATCATGCCGCGCATCACCACGGGCAACACGAACGCCCCGGCCGTGCTGATCGGCGAGATGGCGGCACGCTTCCTGCTCGGCTGACCGGTGCGCGGATGCCCGTCGAGGCATCCGCAGACCGGCTGCGACCGGGAACGCAGAAGGGGCCGGCGCGCAGATCGCGCCGGCCCCTTCTGCGTTCACCTCAGCTCGCGCCCACCCGCAAGGAGCTCAGCCGCAGTTCGCTCGGCGAGCTCCCGTAGGCCGCTTTGAAGACGCGGGAGAAGTGCGCCGCGTCGAGGAAGCCCCAGCGCGCCGCGATCGCACCCACCGAGAGATGGGCGTTCAGCGGGTCGATGAGGTCGCGACGGCACTTGTCGAGCCGGCGCTCGCGGATCCAGGTCGACACCGTCGTGCCCTTCTCGCGGAACAGCCCGTGCAGGTGCCGGGTCGAGATGTAGTGCGCGGCCGCGATCTGCGTGGGCCCGAGCTCGGGCGAGCCGAGATGCCCGTCGATGTAGCCGCGGATCTGCTGCATCAGCACCTGGTGCGAGTCTCCCGTGGCCGCGTCGAGGTCGAGCTCGCTCGCGAACATGGTGGTGATGAGGTCGAGCGCGGTCTGCACGAGCCGCGGGCCCGTGAGGCCCCCGACACGGTCGATGTTCTGCGAGACGGTGTGCAGGAACGGGATGATCATTCCGCCGAGCCCGTCGTCGCTCGAGAAGCGGTGCGCCGTGAGCTGCCCCACCATCTCGGGCGGCAGACCGATGCTCTCGCGCGGGAACATCAGCACGAGCATCCGGATGTCCTCTTCGAACACGAGCGAATACGGCCGGTCGGTGTCGTAGATGGCCAGGTCGCCGGGCTGCAGCAGGGCCTCGCGGCCGTCCTGGATGAGCAGGCCGGTGCCCGCGACCTGCAGGCTCGCCTTGTAGAAGCGCGGATCCGCGGCCTCGATCAGGAGCGGCGTGCGCTCCACGACGTGCCGGGTCGCGGTGACCTCGGTGACGTGCACGGCGTCGACGTCGACGGTGCGCAGGCGCCCCCAGAAGGGTCCGGAGCCCACGCTCGTCACGTCGAGCGGAACGAAGGAACCGGCCACCGCGTCGCGGAACTCGCGGAAGCCGTTGGACACCGTCGACCGCACAGCAGCGGGGTTCGGGCGGGAGATCATGTCAGTCACGTATTACCACCTTGTAATAGCGAGTGGCCCGCCGGCGGGTGACGGCCGGGCTGGTGAGATTTTACCGCAGGGCGATCAGGCGATCGGGGGGAACCGCGAGGCTCCACCCGATCGTGATCACACGAAGGGATCGGGGGTCAGCACGTACTTCGTCTCGAGGTACTCGTGGATTCCCTCGGCACCGCCCTCCCGGCCGAGCCCGGACTGCTTGACCCCGCCGAAGGGCGCCGCCGCGTTCGAGACCACGCCGGTGTTGAGCCCCATCATGCCGGTGTCGAGCGCGTCGATGAGGCGCTGGCCGCGGGCGAGGTCCTGCGTGTACACGTAGCCCACCAGGCCGTACTCGGTGGCGTTCGCCTGGGCGATCGCGTCGGCCTCGTCGGTGAAGCGGATGATCGACACGACCGGCCCGAAGATCTCCTCGCGCAGGATGTCGCTTCCGGCACGCACCCCGTCGAGCACCGTCGGCTCGAAGAACGAGCCCTCCCCCTGCACCGCCGACCCGCCGGCCAGCACGGTCGCGCCGCGATCGACGGCGTCGGAGACTAGCGAGCCGACCTTCTTCACCGCCTTGTCGTCGATCAGGGGGCCGATCGTCACCCCCTCCTCGGTGCCGCGCCCGATGCGGAAGGCCTTCACGCGCTCGGCGAGCCGGCGCCCGAACTCCTCGGCCACCGCCTCGTGCACGATGAAGCGGTTGGCCGCCGTGCACGCCTGGCCGATGTTGCGGAACTTGGCCTGCAGCGCGCCCTCCACGGCCTTGTCGAGGTCGGCGTCGTCGAACACCACGAAGGGGGCGTTGCCGCCGAGTTCCATCGAGGTCTTGAGCACGTTGTCGGCGGCCTGCTTGAGCAGCTGCACACCCACCGGCGTGGAGCCGGTGAAGCTCAGCTTGCGCAGCCGGGGGTCGGCGATGATCGCGCCCGACACGGGGCCGCTCGCCGTGGTGGTGATGACGTTCACCACGCCGGCGGGCAGTCCCGCCTCCTCGAGCAGCCGCACCAGGAAGAGCGTGGTGAGGGGCGTGAGCGCGGCGGGCTTGATCACCGAGGTGCACCCCGCGGCGATCGCCGGGGCGAGCTTGCGGGTGGCCATCGCGAGAGGGAAGTTCCACGGCGTGATGAGGAAGGCGGGTCCGACCGGGCGCTGGGTGACGATCATGCGCCCGGAGCCTTCGGGGTTCGAGCCGTAGCGGCCCGTGATGCGCACGGCTTCCTCCGAGAACCAGCGGAGGAACTCACCACCGTAGGCCACCTCGCCGCGCGCCTCGGCCAGGGGCTTGCCCATCTCGACGGTCATCAGCAGCGCGGCGTCCTCCTTTCGCTCCTGCAGCAGGTCGAAGGCGCCGCGGAGGATCTCGCCGCGCACCCGCGGCGGAGTCGCCGCCCACGACTCCTGGGCGGCCACGGCCGCGTCGAGAGCGCGGGCGCCGTCGTCGACACCCGCGTCGGCGATCGTGGCGATCACGCGCCCGGTCGCGGGGTCGTCGACGTCGAGGGTCGCACCGCTCGCCGCGTCGACCCAGTGGCCGCCGATGAAGAGCTGCTTGGGCACCTCCGCGAGCAGCGCGGCCTCGCGCTCGGCCGTCACAGCGACGCCCCGAGCTTGAAGCCGTGCTCGACGTCGTCCTTACGGGTGTAGGAGAAGCCGTCGGCGCCGACGGTGACCGCCATCTCGCTGGCATCGGTGCGCTTGATCACGGGCTGCGGGTTGCCGTCGAGGTCGAGCACGAGCGAGGCCTCGGTGTACCAGCTGGGCACCACCGGGTTGCCCCACCAGTCGCGGCGCTGGTTGTCGTGCACGTCCCAGGTGACCACCGGGTTGTCGGGATCGCCGGTGTAGTAGTCCTGCGTGTAGATCTCCACGCGGTGGCCGTCGGGGTCGGTGATGTAGAGGTAGAAGGCGTTCGAGACGCCGTGGCGGCCGGGGCCGCGCTCGATCAGGTCGCTCTTGCGCAGGGCGCCGAGCTTGTCGCAGATGTAGAGGATGTTGTGCTTCTCGTGCGTCGCGAACGCGATGTGGTGCATCCGCGGTCCGTCGCCGCCGGTGAGGGCGGTGTCGTGCACGGTGTCCTTGCGGCGCAGCCAGGCGGCGTAGGTGACGCCGTCCTCGTCCTGGATGTCCTCGGTGACCCGGAAGCCGAGGTCTTCGAGGTACTTGCGACCCCGTGGCACGTCCGGCGTCACCTGGTTGAAGTGGTCGAGGCGCACCAGGGCGCCCGGTCCGTAGAGCTCGTAGCGCCAGGCGAGGCGCTCGACGTGCTCGACGGAGTAGAAGAACTCGTAGGGGAAGCCCAGAGGATCGGTGACCCGCACCGAGTCGCCGATGCCGTTCACGAAGCCGTCGCGGCGGCGCTCGGTGCGGCATCCGAGTTGCTGGTAATAGGCCTCGGCTAGGTCGACGTCTTCGGGGGTGCGCACGCGGAAGGCGAACGCGGCGACGGCCGCGACCGGGCCTTTGCGGAGCACGAGGTTGTGGTGGATGAACTCCTCGAAGGTGCGCAGGTAGATCGCGTTCTCGTCCTCCTCGGTCACCACGAGGCCGAGGATGTCGACGTAGAACTCGCGCGAGCGGGCGAGGTCGGTCACCACGATCTCCATGTAGGCGCAGCGCAGGATGTCTGGCGGCGTCACCGAGGGGGTGGGGATCGGTGCGGTCAGGATGGTGGCATTCGTCATTGAACTGGGCTTTCTTGCTGGGGGATGCGGGGTCAGTGGGCGCCGAAGCGGGCGGTGTGCACCTCGCCGAGGGTGATGTGCACGGCCTGCTGGTCGGAGTAGAAGTCGAGCGAGCGGTAGCCGCCCTCGTGGCCGAGTCCGGAGGCCTTGACGCCGCCGAACGGGGTGCGGAGGTCGCGCACGTTGTGCGAGTTCAGCCACACCATGCCCGAGTCCACGGCCTGCGCGAAGAGATGGGCGCGCTCGAGGTTCGAGGTCCAGATGTAGGCGGCGAGGCCGTACTTCACGCCGTTGGCGAGCTCCAGGGCCTCCTCCTCGGTGTCGAAGGGCGTGATCGCCACGACCGGGCCGAAGATCTCCTCCTGGAAGATGCGGGCATCCGGCTTCACGTCGACGAACACCGTCGGGGCCACGTAGTTGCCGGTGGGCAGGTGCTCCGGCCGGCCTCCGCCGGCCACGAGACGGCCCTCGCCCTTGCCGATCTCGACGTAGCTCATGACCTTCGCGAAATGCTCGGGGTGCACGAGCGCGCCGACCTCGGTCTTGGGGTCGTGCGGGTCGCCCACCACGATGTTCCGGGCGCGGGCCGCGTAGCGCTCGACGAACTCGTCGTAGACGGCACGCTCGACGAGGATGCGCGAGCCGGCCGTGCAGCGCTCGCCGTTCAGCGAGAACACACCGAACAAGGTGGAGTCGAGGGCGGCGTCGAGGTCGGCGTCGGCGAAGATCACGGCCGGCGACTTGCCGCCGAGCTCCATCGACATGCCCTTGAGGGTGGGCGCGCAGTTCGCGAAGATCAGCTGCCCGGTCGAGCTCTCGCCGGTGAACGAGATGAGCTGCACGTCGGTGTGCTTCACGAGGGCATCGCCGGCCTCCTCGCCGAGACCGTTCACGAGGTTGAACACGCCGTCGGGCACGCCCGCCTCGCGGAAGATGTCGGCCCACAGGCTCGCCGAGAGCGGCGTGAACTCGGCCGGCTTCAGCACCACGGTGCATCCGGAGGCCAGGGCCGGGGCGAGCTTCCAGCTCTCGAGCATGAACGGGGTGTTCCACGGCGTGATCAGGCCCGCGACGCCCTTGGGCTTGCGGTTGACGTAGTTGAGCTGGCGGCCGGGCACCTTGTAGGTGTCGTCGGCCTGCGCCACGATCAGGTCGGCGAAGAAGCGGAAGTTCTCGGCCGCGCGCTGCGCCTGGCCGAGCGCCTGCGTGATCGGCAGGCCCGAGTCGAACGACTCCAGCTCGGCGAGGCGGGCGTCCCGCGACTCCACGATGTCGGCGATGCGGTTCAGGATGCGCGAGCGGGCCCGCGGCAGCATCCGGGGCCAGGGGCCCTCGTCGAAGGCCTTGCGGGCGGCGGCGACGGCGAGGTCGATGTCGGCCTTCTGGCCGGCAGCGGCCGTCACGTAGTTCTGGTTCGACACCGGGTCGAGCACGTCGAAGGTCTCGCCGCCGACGCTGTCGACGAAGCTGCCGTCGATGTAGTGCTGGATCTTCTGCGGCAGGCCCTCGGGCACGTGCCGGATCGGGGTCTGGGTCTGGGTCTGGGTCTGGGTCTGGGTCTGGGTCTGGGTCTGGGGATCCTGGATGGTCATGCTCATCGTCCTTGGTTCGCTTGGTGGTTCAGGAGTGCGTCGAGGGTTCCGGTGCGGTGGGCGCGGGCCGCGAGCTCGATCTCGAGCGGGGCGGCGCCCGACTCGATCAGCTGCAGCAGCCGCTCGTGCTCCTCGACCGACTCGCGGGCGCGGCCCGGCACGAAGCTGAAGGTGGAGTCGCGCAGGAGGGCGAGCCGGTTCCAGCCGCGGTGCACCAGGTCGAGGATGTGCGGGTTCGGGCAGTGCTCGAAGATCACGGCGTGGAACTCGAGGTTCAGCTCGGTGAAACGGTGCGGGTCGAAGTGCTCGAGGCACGCGGTCATCTCGGCGTTGATGTCCCGCGCCTCGACCAGGTCGAGCGGTGAGACGAACGGAGCGGAGAGCGCCGTCGCCTTGCCCTCGACCAGGCTCAGGGTCTCCATCGTGTAGAAGTACTCGCGCTCGTCGACCATGGCCACCTGCGCTCCGACGTTGCGCTCGAAGGTCACGGCACCCTCGGCCTCGAGCCGGCGCACGGCCTCGCGCACGGGCACCACGCTCACGTCGAGCTGCTTGGCGATCTGACCGAGCACCAGCCGGAAGCCCGGCGAGTAGCTGCCGTTCTCGATGCGCTCCTTGATGAAGGCGTAGGCGCGTTCCGACTTGCTGAGGGTCGTGGTCTCGACCTGCCGCTGCTCGTTCTCATTCGCCATCGGGGGTGACCTCCTGCTGGTATCGGGCCTTCCAGGCCGCATTCATCGGGTACAGACCGTCGACCGACTCGCCCTCGGCGACCCGGGCGGCGATGAACTCCTCCTCGCGCTCCTGCGCGATGGCCGCCTCCACGACCTCGTCGACCAGGTGCGGCGGGATGACGAGCACGCCGTCGTCGTCACCCACGATCACGTCGCCCGGCTGCACCGCGGCGCCGCCGCAGGCGATGGTCACGTCGACGTCCCACGGCACGTGCCGGCGGCCGAGCACGGCGGGGTGGCCGCCCTGGGAATACGAGGGGATGCCGAGGTCGGCGACCGCGGCGATGTCGCGGATGCCGCCGTCGGTCACGATGCCGGCCGCCCCTCGCACCTGGGCGCGGAGCGCGAGGATGTCGCCCACCGTTCCGGTTGCGGCCTCTCCACGGGCCTCGATCACGAGCACGTCGCCCGGATTCAGGCCGTCGAAGGCGCGCTTCTGCGCGTTGTAACCGCCCCCGTGGGACGCGAAGAGGTCAGGCCGGGCGGGGATGAAGCGCAGCGTGCGGGCGCGGCCGATCATCCTCTGGCCCGCGCGGGTCGGTCGCACCCCGTCGATGCTCGTGTCGTCGAAGCCGAGCTTGCGCAGCTGCGAACTGAGGGTTGCCGTGGCGACGGAGGCGAGCCTCGCCCGGCGGTCGTCGGTGAGCTGCCATTCCGGCTCGCCCGGCGTGGGGGCGAGGCCCGCGGCCTCCGCACTCCCCCAGGCCTCGGCGCGCTGCAGCTCGTCGATTCGGGGGCCCGCTCCGTTCGCGCCGACGGCGACCCGGCCCTCGGTGACGCGGGTCACGAGCCGGCCGGTGCTCGGCGAGCCCGCGGCATCCGGAGCGTCGACCTCGACCTCGACGGTCTGCCCGGGCACGACGACGCTCGACCCCGCCGGCGTTCCGGTGAGGATGACGTCGCCGGGCTCGAGGGTGATGAGCTGCGAGAGGTCGGCGACGAGCTGCGCGAAGGGGAAGACGAGATCGGCGGTCGTGTCGTTCTGCGCGAGCACGCCGTCGACCCAGGTGCGGATGCGCAGGGCCGTCGGGTCGAGCGCGCGGGCATCGAGCAGGGCCGGGCCGAGCGGGGTGAACCCGTCGCCACCCTTCGAGCGGAGATTCGAGCCCTTGTCGGCGTAGCGCAGGTCGTAGACGCCGAAGTCGTCGGCGGCGGTCACGGCGCCGACGTACGACCAGGCCTCGTCGCGGCTCACGTCGCGGGCCGCGCGGCCGATGACGAGCGCGATCTCGCCCTCGAAGGCGAGCAGTTCGGTGCCGAGGGGGCGCTCGATCTCGCCGCTGCCGGCGACCGAGGTCGTGGGCTTCAGAAAGTAGGAGGGCTGCTCGGGGGTGCGCCCGCGCTGGGCGATGCGGCTCGGGTAGTTCAGGTGCAGCGCGATGACCTTGCCGGGCCGGTCGGCTCCGGTGGGGTCGTAGGGCGCCGCCTGGGGCCCGGACGAGACATCTTCGTACGTCATGAGCACATCGTATACGATAAGATCGACGATGGGAACAAGCGAACGCGGCGCCCCGTCCGATCATGGCACCATGGGAGCCCGCGGTACACAGAGAGACGAGGACGTCATGCTCGACACGGAGACCATCGAGGCGATCGCCGACGAACTGGTGGAAGCGGCCAGGAACAAGGTTCCGATACCCCTCCTCACCGCACGGCATCCCGGCATGACCGTGGAGGACTCCTACGCGGTGCAGTCGCTCTGGCGCCGCCGCAACGAGGAGTCGGGCCGCCGGCTCGCCGGGCGCAAGATCGGCCTGACCTCCAAGGCGATGCAGGCCGCGACGGGAATCACCGAGCCCGACTACGGCATCATCTTCGACGACATGATCCTCGAGACCGGCAGCGTGCTGCCGTGGGACGTCTACACGCACCCGCGGGTGGAGGTGGAGCTCGCCTTCCGGCTGAAGGGCGATCTCGCGGGGCCCGGATGCACCCTGTTCGACGTGCTGGCGGCCACCGAGTACGTGGTGCCGGCCCTCGAGATCCTCGACTCCCGCATCGAGATGGAGGGGCGCACGATCGTCGACACCATCAGTGACAACGCCGCGATGGGCGTGATGGTGGTGGGCGGGCGCCCGGTGCGGCCCGATGAGATCGACCTACGCTGGGTGGGGGCGATGCTCTACCGCAACGAGGGCATCGAGGAGACGGGGCTGGCGGGCGGCGTGCTCAACAACCCGGCTTCGGGAGTCGCGTGGCTGGCGAACAAGATCTCCGCCCACGGCGACGGGCTGAAGGCGGGCGAGCTCATCCTCGCGGGCTCGTTCACCCGGCCGATGTGGGTGTACGCCGGCGACTCGGTGTTCGCCGACTACGGACCGCTGGGGGTGGTGACGTGCCGGTTCCAGTGAACGGCTCCCCGGCGCCCATCGACCCGGCGGGCGGCTTCTCGGCCGCCCTCTCCGCGCACGAGCGCCCGCTGGCCGGGATGTGGGTGTGCAGCGGCAGCCCACTGATCGCCGAGCTCTGCGCCGGGTCGGGACTGGACTGGCTGCTGATCGACGCCGAGCACAGCCCCAACTCGCTCGAGTCGCTGCTGGCGCAGCTGCAGGCGGTGCACGGCTACCCGGTGCTGCCCGTGGTGCGGCCGCCGGTGCTCGACCCCGTTCTGATCAAGCAGTACCTCGATCTCGGCGCCCAGACCCTGCTCGTCCCGATGGTCGACACCGCCGAGCAGGCCGAGCTGGCGGTGCGGAGCGTGGACTACCCGCCCCGGGGCATCCGCGGTGTCGGCTCGGCGCTCGCGCGCGCCTCGCGCTGGAACCGGGTGGAGGGCTACCTCACCAGCGCCGCGGAGCGCATCTCGGTGATCGTGCAGATCGAGTCGGCCGAAGCGGTGGCGAACATCGACGAGATCGTCGCGGTGGAGGGTCTCGCGGGCGTGTTCATCGGCCCCTCCGACCTGGCGGCCTCGATGGGGGTGCTCGGTCAGCAGGACCATCCCGACGTCGTGGCGGCCGTCGAGCACTGCCTCGGCGTCGCCCGCGCCCACGGCGTGCCGGCCGGGGTCAACGCCTTCGCCGAGCCGCTCGCGCGACGCTACCTGGCGGCGGGCGCCTCGTTCATCCTCGTCGGGGCCGACGTGGCGCTCCTGGCACGCTCCTCGGAGGCGCTGGCGCAGACCTACATCGGCTCCGCCGGATCGTCGGGACGCCCCAGCTACTGACCCGCCTTCTCGGTGCGGAGGCTAGACTCGCGGCGTCCGGTCGGGCTTGCGCCCGCCCTGTGCTCGAAAAATGGGCACGAAGCCGAGCCGCACCGTCGCCGCGCGAGACACATACGGAATCCCACCGTCTGACATCTCGAAAGGCTCCTCCATGTCGACCGTCTCGGCGCACGTCGCGCACACCCTCGCCCACTTCGTCGACCACGTCTTCGGCGTGATGGGCAACGGCAACGCCTACTTCCTCGACGCCCTCGAGCGCGAGACGCCCGTGCGCTACACCGCTGTGCGGCACGAGGCCGGAGCGGTCGTGGCCGCCGACGCCTACCACCGGGCCGGCGGCGGGCTCGCCGCGGCGACCGCCACCTACGGCGCCGGTTTCACGAACACCCTCACCGCGCTGGCCGAGGCCGTGCAGGCACAGGTTCCGCTCGTGCTCGTGGTGGGCGACGAGCCCACCTCCGGGCCGCGCTCGTGGGACGTCGACCAGATCGCCCTCGCCGCCGCGGTGGGGGCCCGCACCTACACGGTCGGCCGCGCCGATGCCGCCGCCACCACGGCGATCGCGGTGGAGCACGCGCTCGCCTACCGCGTGCCGACCGTGCTCGCCCTCCCCTACGACGTGGCCGTTCTCGAGGCCGGCCCGGTCACAAAGGCGCCGTCGCCCCACCTCCCGGCGCCGCTCGCGGCCGCCGGCGCCTTCGCCGAGGGCACGGTGCGCGAGCTCGCGCACGTGCTGGCCCGCGCCGAGCGACCGCTCCTCGTCGGCGGGCGCGGAGCCTGGGTGGCGGGCGCCGGGCCCGCGCTCGGCGCCCTGGCCGACGCCACCGGGGCGCTCACCGCGAGCACCGCGCTCGGCCGGGGCCTCTTCCCGCGCACCGAATACGATCTCGGGGTGGTCGGCGGCTTCGGGGCCGAAGCCGCGATGGAGCTCATCCGCTCAGCCGACGTGGCCGTGGTGTTCGGCGCCTCGCTCAATGCGTTCACGATGCGCTTCGGCAACCTCTTCGCGCCCGGCACGCGCGTCTTCCAGGTCGACGTCGCCCCCACCGCCACGCACGCCCACGTCGGCGGCTACGTGCGCGGCGACGCGCGGCTCGTGGCGGAAGCCCTGCTCGGGGAGCTCGACGCTCCACGAGTGGCGGACCCGGCCCACGGATGGCGCAGCTCGGCCGAGCTCGAGGGAATCCAGGCCCGGCACCCCGGCGAGGCCGTCGCGCCCGACGGCCGGCTCGACCCGCGCTCAGCCGCACGGCGCATCGGCGAGCTGCTGCCCGACGACCGCGTCGTCGTCTCCGACGGCGGCCACTTCATCGGCTGGGCGAACATGTACTGGCCGGTGGCCGCCCCCGACCGGATGCTCATGGTCGGCACCGCCTACCAGTCGATCGGACTCGGCTTCGCGAGCGTGCCGGGCGCCGCGCTGGCGAAGCCCGGCTCGACAGTGGTGCTCACCACGGGCGACGGCGGCGGACTGATGGCCCTCGCCGACCTCGAGACCGCGGTGCGGGTGGCGGGCGGCCGAGGACTCGCGGTGGTGTGGAACGACGCGGCCTACGGCGCCGAGGTGAATCTCTACGGCCTCAAGGGCCTCGCCGACGCCCCCATGCGTATCCCCGAGGTCGACTTCGCCGCCTTGGGCGCCGCCGTGGGCGCCCAAGGAGTGGTCGTGCGCACCCTCGACGACCTCGACGCGCTCGCGGCCTGGACCGCGCGCCCCACCGGATCACGACCGTTCCTCCTGCTCGACCTCCGCATCTCCCCCGACGTGCTGTCGCCGCACCAGGAGGAGATCATCCGCGGT
Source organism: Microbacteriaceae bacterium 3FA27C10 (assembly GCA_005502775.1). Taxonomy (GTDB): domain Bacteria; phylum Actinomycetota; class Actinomycetes; order Actinomycetales; family Microbacteriaceae; genus Herbiconiux. Next base: position 19,436 of record SCNI01000016.1, on the reverse strand, counting down.
GCCTGAGGTGGTTGGCGGCGAAGAAGGCGGCGAGTTCGCTCGTGGCGGTGAGGGGCAGCACGTGCGCGACGTACTGGTCGGGGCGAACGACGACGACGCATCCGGAGCCGCGGTCGATGCCGCGCAGGGCGAAGATGTCGTCATCCGGGGCGGCCGCGTACACCTTCTCGTAGTCGATCAGGCCGAACGGCCCCGTGCGCGGCAGGAACACGGGCGGCACCGCTCCGATCCCGACCTCGGTGTGCGCCTGCGGGTACACCACCTTCACGTCGAACAGGCTGTCGAGGTCGGCGCCCTCGGGCGTGTAGGCGCGCACCGGTGACTCCGGCGAGCTCTCGAGCCAGGCAGCCCATTCCTCGAAGTCGCGATCGCCGCTCGCGGCCGCGGCGGCACCAGGGAAGGCGTAGAGCCGCCACCGGCCGTCGGCGCGGTGGTGGTGCCCGAGGTGCACGGGGTTGCCGTCGGCCACCCGCACGACGGGAGCCGACTTGAAGCGCTTGCCGATCGGGAACCCCGTGGCGAGCCCCTGGTGGGTCGCCTCGCCCACGAGCATCGATGGCGCGTACTCGGTCATGAACCCGGCCGGGAACTCGGCGGTGCGCACGTAGAACTCACCCAGCTCGTGCGGGCTCTGGAACTCCTCGGGCTTCTTGGCCATGAGGGTCGACCACTCGCGGTCGAAGTCGATGAGGTTCTTGGCGATCACCTGGCGTTCGGCCGAATAGGTCTTCAGCAATTCCGCCGAGCTGCGACCGGTGAGCACGTGCGCGAGCTTCCAGCCGAGGTTGAAGCCGTCCTGCATCGACACGTTCATGCCCTGCCCGGCCTTGGCGCTGTGGGTGTGGCAGGCGTCGCCCGTGATGAACACGCGCGGGCAGCGGTCGTCGCCCTCCGGCACCTCGTCGAACTTGTCGGTGAGCCGGTGGCCCACCTCGTAGACGCTGTACCAGGCCACGTTCTTCACGTCGAGCGTGTACGGGTGCAGGATCTCGTTCGCCTTGGCGATCGCCGTCTCGACGCTCGTCTGCCGCACCGCGCCGTTGTCTCCGGGCGCGACCTCGCCGAGGTCGACGTACATGCGGAACAGGTGGCCACCCTCGCGCGGGATGTGCAGGATGCTCCCGGCCTGCGACTGGATGGCGCACTTGGTGCGGATGTCGGGGAAGTCGGTGACGGCGAGCGTGTCCATCACCGCCCAGGCGTGCGCCGCCGAGGCTCCGACGAGGCTGCGGCCGATCGCCTCGCGCACACCGCTGCGGGCTCCGTCGCAGCCCACCACGTACTTGGCGCGCACCCGGCGCTCCTGTCCCTCGCGCGGCCCGGCCGTCTCGCGGAGCGTCACCGAGACGGGGAACTCCCCCTCCTCGGCCACCTCGAGGCCAACGAACTCGAGTCCGAAGTCGGGTGTCATGCGCGACGGGGAGTCGGCCATCACCTCGGCGAAGTAGTCGAGCACACGGGCCTGGTTCACGATGAGGTGCGGGAACTCGCTCACACCGGTGGCGTCGTCGACCGCGCGGTCGGTGCGCACGATCCTCGTCGGGTCAGCCGCATCCGGGCCCCAGAAGGCCATCTCGGTGATGCGGTACGCCTCGTCGGTGATGCGCCCGGCGAAGCCGAAGGCCTGGAAGGTCTCGACGCTGCGGGCCTGGATGCCGTCGGCCTGGCCGATGGCGAGACGCCCGGGGCGGCGCTCGACGAGCCGAGTGGTGATCTCGGGGAACTGGGAGAGCTGGGCGGCCAGGATCATTCCGGCCGGTCCGGCGCCCACGATCAGCACGTCGACCTCGTCGGGGAGCTCGGCCGGCCGGTCGAGACCGGTTCCGGCGGCGGGGCTCACCCGCGGATCGCCGGACACATAGCCGTGGTGGTGGAACTGCATGGGATTCCTCACGTGTCTTCATCGACTCGCCCCCGACATCCGCGTCGGAAGGTGTGTTCTAATAGTGAACACAACGTTCTACTATTGGATTCGAGAGTAACCCGAACCCGATTCCGAATGCAACGGAGCGCTGTCATGACCACGAATCAGAGCACGCCGGATGCCGCGGAGGCACCCGCGACCGGGCCCGCGTCGCAGACCCTCAGCCGCGGCATCCGCATCCTGGAGGTGCTCGCCGACGCGCGCCGCCCCCTCACCATCGACGAGACCGCCGGCGCGCTCGGCGTGCACCGCTCGGTGGCCTACCGGCTGATCCGCACGCTCGAGGCCCACGGTCTCGTCGAGCGCGAACCCACCGGCGCCATCCGGCTGGGCGCCCGCCTGGCCGCGCTCGCCGCCGGTGTGGCGCACGACCTGCAGGCCGAGGCGCTGCCCGAGCTCACGGCCGCCGCCAACGAGCTCGGCATGACCTGCTTCCTCGTCGTGCTCGACCACGAGGAGTGCGTCACCCTGGCCAGCGTGGAGCCGAGGCACGCCGTGGCGACGGTGGCCCAGCGGCCGGGCACGCGGCATCCGGTGTCGGTCGGCGCTCCCGGCAAGGCGATCCTCACGCAACTGCCCGCCAGCGACTGGCCCTCCGATGTCACCGCCGCCCTCGCCGGAGAGGTGCACGAGGCGGTGGTGCGCGGCTGGGCCGAGAGCCAGAACGAGGTCATCCCGAGCCTGCACGCGGTGGCGGTGCCGCTCGTGCTGCGCGGGCGGGCGCCGGCGGCGCTCGCGGCCGTGTATCTCCCCACCGACCGCGACGCCGCCTCCGTCGCCGCCCGGCTCCTCGACTCCGCAGCCGTCATCCGCGCCGCCCTCGGCGGCTGAACAGCGGGCGATCAGGCGCGCCGGGTTCCGCGGAGCGGGCTCGCCGCCTGCTCGGCCTCGTGGTCGGGGCCGAGCGGGATGCCGCTGCGGTCGCGCAGGAGCAGCGTCGCCACGAGGCCCACGAGCGTCATGCCCACCAGGTACCAGGTCACCGACAGCGTGGTGCCGGTCGCCTGAACGAGCGCCGTGGCGATCGTGGGGGCGAAGGCGCCACCGAGGATGGCGCCGATCGCGTAGGAGATCGAGACGCCGGAGAAGCGGATCGAGGCCGGGAAGAGCTCGGAGTACAGCGCCGCCTGGGGCCCGTAGGTGAAGCCGAGCCCGATGGTGAGCACGGCGACGCCGGCGAACAGGCCGCCGACCGTGCCGGTGTTCACCAGCGGGAACAACGCGAACACCCCCACGAGCTGCAGCACCCAGCCCACGATGTAGGTGGTGCGGCGGCCGATTCGGTCGGAGATCCAGCCCGCGAAGAAGGTCGACAGCAGCCAGGTGACCGCGCTGCCGGCCACGGCCCAGAGCACTGGTCCGCGCTCGAGGCCGATCGGCCCGTCGGGGTTGGTGGCGTAGTTCTGGATGTAGCCGCCGGTGGTCATGTAGCCCACGGCGTTGTTGCCGGCGAAGACGAGCGCGGCGACGATCACGAGCAGCAGGTGCTTCTTGAACAGCTGCACGATCGGCATGCGCGCCTTCTCCTTGCGCGCGGCGAGCTCGGCGAACACCGGGCTCTCCTCCACCCGGCGGCGCACCCAGTAGCCGATGAGGATGAGCACGACGCTGAGCAGGAACGGCACGCGCCAGCCCCACTCGAGGAAGGCGTCTCCCGGCGCGATCACGGCCATCAGCGCCATCACGCCCGAGGCGAGCAGCAGACCGAGCGGCACACCGAGCTGGGGGGCGGCGCCGAAGAGGCCGCGCTTCTTGGTGGGGGCGTGCTCGACCGCCATCAGCACCGCGCCGCCCCACTCGCCGCCGGCCGAGATGCCCTGCACGATGCGCAGGAAGATCAGCAGGAGCGGCGCCGCGACGCCGATCTGCGCGAAGGTCGGCAGGAGGCCGATCAAGGCGGTCGCCGTGCCCATCAGCACGAGGGTGAGCACGAGCACCACGCGGCGCCCGTACTTGTCGCCGAAGTGCCCGGCGAGGAAGGCGCCGAGCGGGCGGAACAAGAAGCTCACGCCGACGGTGGCGAACGAGAGCAGGATGGCGGCCTGCTCCCCCGCGGGCTTGAAGAACAGCTGACCGAACACCAGGGCGGCCGCCGAGGCGTAGATGAAGAAGTCGTACCACTCCACGGTCGTGCCGATGATCGTGGCGAAGACCACCCGGCGGCGGTCTGCGACCGCGGCCAATGATCCCGTGGGAGTGAACCCGGTTGCGCTCATGCGTCGTACTCCTTCGTACTGCGACCTCGTCGTCCGCCCCGTGCTCCCTCCACGAGGAAGGACGGTGCGCTGTCCGATAGATAATATACGATTTAGAGTACGAAACAAATCAGCGTTGATCGACTCTGGCGCGAACGCTCCTGGACGTTTATTATCGAGCAACCGCTCAACAAAAGAAGGATGCCGCCATGGCCGACTCGTCCCGACTCCGCTCCTCGCTCTCCGCCGCCGAGATCGACGCCGTGCGCGGCGCCGTCGAGGAGGCCGGTCTCGGCGGCAGCGGCGTGCGCTACTCCTACCTCGCGGTGCGCGAGCCCGACAAGGCACTCGTGCGTTCGGGAGCATCCGTCCCCCGGGAGGCGGGCGTGCTGCTCACCGACCTCGCCGCCGAAGGCGGGCCCAGGCTCCGGGATGTCGTGGTGTCGCTGGACGAGGGCGTGGTCACCGCGGTGCGCGAGCTCGATCCGGCGCGCGACGGCTGGGGGCCCACCTTCGACGAGGACTTCGCCACCGCGGAGGGGCTCCTCAAGGCGCACTCCCCCTGGATCGAGGCGCTCGCCCGCCGCGGGGTCACCGACCTCGACCGGGTGCGCGTCGTCGCCCTCTCGGCGGGCGTCTTCGGCTACGACGACGAGGTCGGGCACCGGGTGTTCCGGGCGCTCGCCTTCTGGCAGGAGCATCCGCGCGATCTGGCCTGGGCGCATCCGATCGACGGCGTCGTCGCCCACGTCGACGTGACGAACGGCACGGTCCTGCGTCTGGTGGAGACCGAGGTGGTGCACGTGCCGCAGGAGTCGGGCGACTACCTCGACCCCGCCGTGCGCGGGCCCGAGCGCACCAGCCTCAAGCCCATCAGCATCACGCAGCCCGAGGGGGTGTCGTTCTCGCTCGACGACGACGTGCTCTCCTGGGAGGGCTGGCAGGTGCGGCTCGGCTTCAACGGGCGCGAGGGGCTGACGCTGCACGATCTCGGCTTCGTCGACCGTGGCCGCCTCCGGCCGATCATCACCCGGGCCTCCGTCTCCGAGATGGTCGTGAACTACGGCGACCCCACCCCGACGCACGCCTGGCAGAACTACTTCGACGTGGGCGAGTACCAGTTCGGGCGGCTCGCGAACTCCCTGGAGCTCGGCTGCGACTGCCTCGGCGACATCACCTACCTCGACGCCGTGGTGGCCGACGACCTCGGCGCTCCGAAGACCATCCGCAACGCGATCTGCATCCACGAGGAGGACTACGGCATCCTCTGGAAGCACAACGACGAATTCGCCGGAACCTCCGAGACCCGCCGGCAGCGACGGCTGGTCATCTCGTTCTTCGTGACGGTGGGCAACTACGACTACGGGTTCTACTGGTACCTGTCCCTCGACGGCACGATCTCGCTCGAGGCCAAGGCCACCGGAATCGTGTTCACCTCGGGGCACCCGGGCGGCGACTACCCCTACGCCACCCTGCTCGCCCCGGGCCTCGGCGCGCCGGTGCACCAGCACCTGTTCAGCGCCCGGCTCGACATGGCGGTCGACGGCGACCTCAACGCGGTCGACGAGATCGACGTGGCGCGGGTGGCCTCGGGCCCGGGCAACCCCTGGGGCAACGCCTTCACCCGCACGATCACGCGTCTGGGCACCGAGAAGGCCGCGGTGCGCGACGCCGACCCGCTCGCCGGGCGCGTCTGGCGCATCAGTTCGGCCACCGAGCGCAACCGCATGGGCGAGCCGACCTCGTATGTGCTGTTTCCCCAGGGCACGCCGACGCTGGTCTCGAGCGACGACTCCTCGGCCCGGTCCCGGGCGGGATTCGCCACCCACCACCTCTGGGTGAGCCGCTACGACCGCGAGCAGCTCTGGGCGGCGGGACGCACTGTGAACCAACATCCGGGCGGCGCCGGGCTGCCGTCGTACGTGGAGGCCGACCGCGACATCGACGGGCAGGACCTCGTGGTGTGGCACACCTTCGGCCTCACGCATTTCCCGCGCCTGGAGGACTGGCCGATCATGCCCGTCGACTACGCCGGCTTCACGCTCAAACCGCACGGCTTCTTCGACCGCAACCCCACGCTCGACGTTCCCGCCACGCCGGCCGGTCACTGCGCCCCCGGCCACGACCACGGCGGTCACGACCACGCCGGTCACGACCACGGCAGTCACGGCGTCGAGCCCGTCATCGCTGCGGCCGGCGAGGTCGGCCACGATCCTGCTCCAGGCGGACACGCCCCGCACGAGCACTGAGCCGGGCGGATGCACGCCCTCCTCGCCGTGTCGATGGCCGCGGCCGCGGTGGTCGGCCTCGTCGCCACGGGGCTGACGCCGCGGGCGGGCCGGATGGCCGTCGTGCAGGCCGCGGTGATGGCCGGGGCGATGCTCGCTCACGCGCTCGGCGCGATCGGGGCCGGTGCGCCGTTGGGGGCGACGGGACTCCTGATGCTGGTGGTGGCGCTCGTCGTCGCGTCGGTCGCGGGTGCGGCGACCGGGCGCGGGGCCGCCGTCCCCCGGGCCGTCCTGGGCATCGCGATGGCCTTCCTGCTGCTGATGACCTCCGCCGCCGCCGCACCGGCGGTCACGTCGACAGCTTCGGCGGCCGCTGCCACTGCGACGGTCCCGGCGGTGCCGGGAGGCCACCATGCGCTCGCCGTGCCCGCAGCCGGCGCCGCGTTCACCCTCGGGGCGCTCGCCCTCACGATCGCGGTGCTGCTCGGCGTGCGGCTGCTGCGCTCCCGCCGCCTGGGACCGGGCATCGAATGCCTCAGCATGGGCCTCTGCCTCGGCACCATGGGCGCGATGGTCTTCGCCTGACGCGCCCGATCACCGGGCACTGCCGGCGGGTCGGCGCGAGGCCGGCGCGGTGCGCCAGGGGCGCAGGGCGTGCTCCACGAGCGACCACTGCCGGGCCGCAGCCCCGATGGAGGTGCGCACGACGTATTCCACCTGCTGCCCCGCCGTGAGCACCAGCAGGGTGTCGACGAGGTCGGCCACCGGGGTGTCGCCCCGCAGCTCGCCGTCGTCGATCGCCTCGCGGGCGTGCCCGGTGAGCAACGCGCCCCAGCGGCGCTCCACCTCGGCCTGGGTCTCCCCCATCTGCGGCTCGGTCGCGACGCGGCCCCAGAAGGTCACCACGACGGCGGCCTCCTCCTCCGTCACCCGCTCGAGCGGGAGCATCTCGCGCACGGCGGCCTCGAGGGCGGGGAGGCCGCGCATCCCGGCCGTGCGCTCCTCGATGCGCGCCGTGGTGTTCTCGTACACCCTCCGGAACGCCGCCGCCAGCATGCCGTCGAAGTCGTCGAAGTAGTGCCAGAGCGACCCGGTGGCCACGCCGAGCTCGGCTGCGACGGCCCGGCTGGTGCCGGCCCTGCCGCCGTCGCGCGCGAGCACCCGCAGGTAGGCGTCGACGATCTCGGTGCGGCGCTTCTCACGGTCGACGATCTTGGGCACGGCACCATTCTCCCGGTTCCGGGGGCCGATCACGGCCCGATCAGGGCTCGAGCGGGGCCTTCTCCGCGCCGTGGCCGATCTGGGCGTACAGCCGCGGGCGACGGCGGCGCAGCACGAGGCCCCAGACGACGCCCACGAAACCGGGCAGGATGACGATCGCCGGCAGGATGAACGTGGTCGCGGTGGGCGGCGCGGTCGGGTCGCTCGTGAGCAGCACGTTGAAGTTCACGATGATGAGCACGAGCACCGTGGTGAGGGCGAGCGCCGCGAGAGCCGGTGCGACCACGCGCGCCCAGATCCCCGCATCCGCGGCCCGGCGCCGGAAGAAGCCGATCACGGCCACCGACACCACGGCCATCAGGAGCACGAGACCGAGCGCCCCGGCGTTGGTGAGCCAGGAGAACAGGGTGAGCACCGGGAAGAGCTCCACCGGCAGCCCCTCCGGCGGCACCCACGATGCCCCGGCCACCGCGAACGCCGCGATCACGATCACGGCGAGCACCGACTGCGTGAGCGAGCCCACCATCGGCGCCCCGCTGCGTGCCCGCACCCGGCCGAGCGCAGCGGGCAGCACGCCCTCGCGCCCGAGCGAGTAGAAGTAGCGGGCGACCGCGTTGTGAAAGCTCACCAGGGCCGCGAAGAGGCTCGTGATGAACAGCACGTGCCCGAGGTCGGCCACGATCTGGCCCAGGTGTGCGCTGAGGAAGCCGAAGACCAGGTCGGGGCCCTGCGTGGCGGACTCCCCGATCACGGCACTCGGGCCGATGCCCACGGTGAGCGCCCACGACGAGATCATGTAGAAGATCGCGATGACGCCGACGGCCAGGTAGGTGGCCCGCGCCACGGTGCGCTTCGGGTCCTTCGACTCCTCGCCGTAGATGGCGGCCGACTCGAAGCCCATGAACGCGGCGATGCCGAAGGCGAGCACCGCGCCGATGCCGGGCACGAACAGGTTCGCCGGGTCGAGCGCGGCCACGCTCTGCCCCTCGGGCGCCACCACGAACGAGGCCACGTCGAACACGATCACCACCACGAACTCGAGGGCCACCAGCACGCCGAGCACCTTCGCCGAGAGGTCGACCCGGTTCACGCCGAGCACGCCCACCACGACGATGCCCACCAGCACGGCCACCCACCACGGAACGGTGATGCCGAACCAGGTGGACAGCTGCGACGACACGGTGAAACCGAACAGGCCGTAGATGCCGATCTGCATCGCGTTGTAGGAGACGAGCGCCACGAGCGAGGCTCCGACGCCGAGCGGGCGGCCGAGCCCCTGCGCCACGTAGGCGTAGAACGCACCCGCGTTCACGACGTAACGGCTCATCGCCGCGTATCCCACGGCGAACACGGCCAGCACGACGCCCAGCAGCAGGTACGACAGGGGCACCCCGATCACGCCGGTGACGGCGAACGCCGTGGTGACGCCGCCCGCGAGCACGGTGAGCGGTGCGGATGCGGCGATGATCATCACCGTCACGGCCGGCACGCCGAGCCGGCGCCGGCTCTCGGCCGGAACCCCGGTCGCGGATGCCGCCGGGGCGGATGCTGCTTGCGTGCTCGTCATGGCGACGCACCTCCAAAAGACTCCGGCGCCGCCTCGTTGCCGCGCCCTCCACCATTATCGAGCGCTTGCTCAAACAGCTCGGCCATCCGGGCGCTCTCGCACAACCGCTGTGCTCGCTGAGACAACCACGGGCCGTGCGGCCATGCAGACACTGGAACGACGGCGCACCGGATGCGCCACTCGTCACGCGCAAGGGAGCACACCATGGCCAAGAGCCTGTACATCGACGGAGTCTGGCAGGAAGCCACCGGCGGAAGCTTCGAGACCCTCGACCCCGCCACCGCCACCGCCATCGAGGAGGTCGGCAACGCCTCGGCGGCCGACGTCGACGCCGCCGTGGGCGCCGCCCGTGCCGCCCTGACCAACCCCGCGTGGGCCGGGCTGCTCCCGGTGGAGCGCGCCCACCTGCTCTTCAAGCTCGCCGACGCCATCGAGGCGCACGCCGACGAGCTCGCCCGGCTGGAGACCCTCGACCAGGGCCAGCCGCTCGGCATCTCGCGGGCCGTGAGCGTGAGCGGCGCCGCCGAGCACTTCCGCTACTACGCCGGCTGGGTCACGAAGATCCAGGGCACCACCAATCCGGTGTCGTTCCCCGACACGCTGCACTACACGCGCCGTGAGCCCGTGGGGGTGAACGCGCTCGTGACACCCTGGAACTTCCCGCTGATGATCCTCGCCTGGAAGCTCGCTCCGGCGCTCGCCACCGGAAACACCGTCGTGATCAAGCCGAGCGAGGTCACGCCGCTCACGAGCATCCGTCTCGTGCAGCTGGCTGCCGAGGTGGGCTTCCCGCAGGGGGTCATCAACCTCGTCACCGGCGGCGGCGACGTCGGTGCCCTGCTCTCCAGCCACATGGACGTCGACCACCTCTCGTACACGGGCTCCACCAACGTCGGCCGCATCATCACGAAAGCGAGCGCCGACTCCAACCTCAAGCGGCTCACCCTCGAGCTCGGCGGCAAGGCGCCGAGCATCATCGCGGCCGACGCCGACATCGACGCGGCCGTCGGCGGCAACCTGATGGGCTCGACCCTCAACAGCGGCCAGGTCTGCGCCGCCTACACTCGGTTCTACGTCGACAAGAAGCGCGAGCAGGAGTTCGTGGACAAGCTCGCGGGCGGTCTCTCCGGGCTCGTGCTCGGCTCGGGGCTCGACGAGTCGACGCACCTCGGTCCGCTGGTCTCGGAGAAGCACATCGGGCACGTCGAGCGCCTGGTGCGCTCGGGCCTCGACGAGGGCGCCGCGCTCGTCACCGGCGGCAACCGCACCGATCGCGAGGGCTACTTCTTCGAGCCGACGCTCTTCACCGGCGTCACCGACGACATGACGATCATCCGCGAGGAGATCTTCGGCCCGGTGCTCGCGGTCACCACCTACGACGACGCCGACGAGCTCGACGCCCTGATCGCGCGGGCCAACGACTCGCAGTACGGCCTCGCCGCGACCATCTGGACGCAGGACATCGCCACCTCCCAGCGCCTGGCCAACGGCATCAAGGCGGGGGCCGTGTTCGTGAACATGCCGCCCATCCCCGACATGGCCGCGCCCTGGGGCGGCTACAAGGCCTCGGGCTGGGGCCGCGAGATGGGCCCGTGGGCGATCGACGCCTACACCGAGGTCAAGTCGGTCTGGCTGCACTACTAGGCCGGCTCGACCGCTGAGCAGAGAGAATCCCATGACCGCCCTCCTCACCCCCTCCGACACCTCCACCTGGCTGCCGCTCGACGGCCTCGCCCCCGGCTTCGACGCCAATCGCGGGCCGCGCACCACGGCCCTCGACGGGCGCACGCTCACCGTCTCCGACGAGCGCGGAACGCGGATCGTGCACCGCTTCGGCGCGCACCGCGTCGACTGGGACTACCACCCCGGTGCCGGCGACCCCATCGCGGCCGCGTCGAAGAGCGACGACTACGAGGCCTTCGAGATCGACGACGAGCTGTACTACGTGCAGTTCCACCACGCCCACCTGCCCGAGGAGGCGGTCTCGCTGGTGCTCGACCTGCGCTCCGGCGAGGTGCTCACCGTCATCAGCATCGTGGGCCCCGAAGGCCAGGTGCCCCGGGTCGAGCAGATCGTCGTGCCCGCGCGGCTCGAGGAGCTGCCCGGCCGGAGACCGGATGCCGCCGCGGCCGTGGTGGGCCCGCATCCGTCGTCCCGCCCCCACCCCACCACGGAGCTGCTCGGCCGGCGTGTGTTCTGGCAGTACAGCCCCGAGCACGCCTACGAGCACGTCTACCTCTCCCCCGAGTGGTACACCTGGCAGTGCCTGGCCGGCCCCGAGCGCGGGCTCGCCGACACGGATGCCTGCACCATGTGGCAGCTCCGCCCCGGCATCCACCTCTTCGCCTGGCGCGAGAAGGTCATCCCCTGCGCCTCCGTCACCGTGGCCGACCACCGCAGCGCACACAGCCTGCGCTCGCACGGGATGCTCTTCGGTCTCGACAGCTCGGGCGAGGAGTACGTGCACTTCACCTTCGGAGCCCACGGCCGTCTGCTCTCCACCACGGCGTATCCCGAGGGATTCGGGACCGCGGAGTGAACGCCGGCACGACGACCGTCTTCACCGGCGGCCGCATCTTCACCGGCCATCCCGGAGGACCGCGGTTCGTCGAGGCCCTCGCGGTGTCCGGGGGCCGGATCGTCGCGCTCGGGCACGACGACGAGGTGCGGCGCGCGGCCGGCCCCACCGCCGCCGCCGTCGACCTGGGTGGCGCCTTCGCCATGCCGGGGTTCGCCGACGTGCACAACCACCACGCCCTGGCCGGCCGCAGCGCCCTGTTCGAGCTGGAGGTGTCGCCCACCGCCTCCCTCGACGAGCTGCTGGCCGCCGTGCGCGAACGGGCGACGGCCCTCGGCTCCGAGGAGTGGCTGGTCGGCGGCGCGTGGGGCAGCACGCTGCTCGACGAGATCTCCACCGCCGATGCCCTGCACCGGCTCGACACCGCCGCCGGTGGCCGTCCGGTGATGCTCGCCGACGACAGCCGGCACAACCGGTGGGTGAGCTCGCGCGCACTCGCGCTGGCCGGCATCGGCGACGGCTTCGTGCCGGAGGGCGGCGGCGTGGCTCTCCGCGATCCGGGCACGGGGACGCTGACCGGGGTGTTGCTCGAAGCCGCCGGCATCCCGGTGGCCGAGGTGCAGGCCCGGGCGGGCGGTCTGGACGCCGCCCAGCACCGCGCCGCCTCGAAGAAGGGCGTCGAGCTGCTGTCGGGTTTCGGCGTGACGGCGTTCCAGGATGCCGCGGCCTCGCTCGACATCCTCCGGGCCCTGAAGGCGCTCGACGACGACGACGAACTCGACGCCTGGGTCGTGAGCTCGGTGCTCGTCAACGACGAGATCTTCGGCTTCTCCCCCGTCGGCGACGAGCTGATCGCGCACGCCGAGCAGTTCCGCAGCACGCACCACCGGCCCGACTTCGTGAAGATCTTCCTCGACGGCGTGCCGCCGGCGCGCACGGGCGCCTTCCTTGAGCCCTATCTCGCCGACGATGCCCACGGCGACCACTTCCGGGGCCACAGCACCATGACCCCCGACGAGCTCTACGACTGGCTGCACCGCACCGCCCGGCGCGGGCTGTCGGCGAAGATCCACTGCACGGGGGACGCCTCGGCCCGGGAGGTGCTCGACGTGGTGGAGCGGCTCCGCGCCGAAGGAGTCACCGCCCGGTACCAGATCGCCCACGGCCAGTTCGTGGCCGACGCCGACATCCCGCGATTCGCCCGGCTGCGCGTGGATGCCGACATCTCGCCCTTCCTCTGGTTCCCTGGCGTGATCCCCGACGCCATCGCCGCGGTGCTCCCGGCCGAGCGCGCATCGAGGATGCAGCCCAACCGGGCGCTGCTCGACTCCGGGGCGGTGCTGGCCGGGGGCTCCGACTGGCCGGTGAGCGAGTCGCCGAACCCGTGGAAGGGGATCGAGGGGCTGGTGACGCGCGCCGACCCGCTGGGGCGCGCATCCGGAACCCTCTGGAAGGAGCAGGCGATCACGCTCGAGGAGGCGATCGGCGTCTTCACGCTCTCGGCCGCCACCTCGATGGGGCTCGGCGCCGAGACGGGGTCACTGGCCGCCGGAAAGTCGGCCGACTTCGTGGTGCTCGACCAGGATCCCTTCGCCTGCGAGCCCCGGAACCTCCACCGGATCGTCGTGTCCGAGACCTGGTTTGCGGGGCGCCGGGTGCACTGACGCCCCGAGGAGCTGCGCACGGATCTCGTCGAGCACCCCGAAAAAGGGACGGCTCACGCCGAGGTGCCCCAGGTCATCGGCACCCCGCGCATGATCAGCGAGCTGTCGTACTCGGTGCTCCCTTCGGGCAGAGCCGAGAAGAACGACGACTCCGCGTCGAGCAGCCGCGCGGGCGACACCTCCCAGGCCGTGGTGTGCAGCGACAGGCAGTCGAGCGAGCCGGCCCGCCGGCCCGGCGACCAGGCCACGTTGCCCAGCCGGTTGAACTCCGAGGCCTCCTCGAGCGTGCCGAACAGCGAACTGCTCCAGCCCGTGGCGGCCTCGACGTCGATGCGCCCGCGCACGTCGGGAGCGGTGAAGCCCACCTGCACCCGCTCCGCCGTCTCGTTCAGCGTGAAGGAGGCGCGGTGCTGCACGCCGGGGAAGACCCGGCCGCCGATCAGCGTCGGAAAGCGCGCAGCGCTGTGCCGCACCGGCACGTACACGCCGGAGCGCACGACCGCACGCCCGGCGTCGTCGCGCTCGTTCCACTGCACGGCGATGCGGTGCGCCGCGCTCTCGCCGCGCCACCCCAGGCGGACGCCGCCGAAGAAGGCGGGCCGCACCGAGGCGAGGCGCATCACACAGAAGCCGGCGACAGCGCTGCCGTCGACCAGATGCGGCCGGAGCGGCCCCGGCAGAAGGCTCTGGGCGACCTCGGGATCGAGCCGGTAGCTCACGAGCACCCGCCGGTCGATGGTCGCCGCAATGCGCGGCAGCGCGTACCTCCGCGCGACCGGAGCCTCACCCACATCCACCGGTTCGCGGTTCGCGTCACCCTCCTCGATGCGTGCTCGAACCGCGTGCGACATGTCTGTTCTCGTCATCTCCAGGCCCCCCTGACTCGTCGTCCGCCGTCGCTCAGTCGGCGAGGGCGGACGTGCTGATCGCGGCCGGCTCCTCCGGCCTGCGCTTCTTGACCTTCCGCACCTCGCGGAGAACGATCTGCTCGGGGCAGACGCTCGACAGGAAGTCGCCCACCGAGAGCGCCAAGCGGTCGCCGACGAGCGAATACAGGATGCGGTTCGCCTCGCGCCGCTCGGTCACCAGCCCGGCCTGACGAAGAACCCCGAGGTGACGGGAGATCGTCGGCCCCGAGGCGTCGAAGCGCTCGGCGATCTCCCCGGCGGCCAGCTCCCCCGCCTTCAGATCCTGGAGGATCTGGCGGCGGGTCGGATGGGCGAGGGCCGAGAAGACATCGGAGGTGGCGTCCTGCATGATTGCAATTTAGCACCATAGCTAATTAGCGCGCAAGCGCCACGGCCGCCGGATCGCGTCACGCCCCGCGCGGCCACCACGGCGCCATCTGGTCGCGCACCGAGTCGGCACGCGCGACGGCATCCGTGTCGTCCGACAGCGCCCAGGCCTCGATCGAGGCCGTCAGGCCGCCCGCCGCGAACGGCACGGCGACGGCGGCGTCCACGTCGAGGGCGGCTCCGTGGGCCGCCCAGATGCCGAGGGCGAGATGCAGCCGCCGCTCCACCAGCGCCGTGAGCGAGCGCCGCAGCGAGTCCGCGCCCGACTCGAACGCCGACCGGAAGAGCACGCGGTCACGGGCCACGACCTCGAAGGCGGCGACCAGGGTGTCCTGGAACTCGGCGGCGACCTCGGCGATGGAGAGGCCGCCGGTGTCCGGCAGCCCGAGCGGCGCATCCACCTCGTCGGTGAGCATCTCGGTGAGCAGCTCGCTGACGCTCGTGAAGTGGGTGTAGAAGCTCGTGCGCTGCACCCCGGCCACGCGGCAGAGCTCGCTCACCGAGACGTCGTCGAGCGGATGCTGCGCCAGCGAGTCCCGCAGCGCCGCCCGGAGCAGGCCCACGGTGCGGAGCGTGCGGGGGTCTCCGGCAGCGGCCATCACAGCATCATCGCATCCTGGCGACCGGATGCGATGACCGCCGTGACGACTCCGGTCACGGCATCGTGAGAACGGCCTTCACGGCGGCACCCGACTGCGTGTCGGCGATGGCCTTCTCGATCTCGTCGAAGGGATAGGTGGTGATGAGCTCGTCGAACGGGAACAGCCCGGCCTGGAACAGGGCGAGCAGCTCGGGGATGAAGATCTGCGGCACCGAGTCGCCTTCGATGGCGCCGACGAGGGTCTTGCCCGCGCCGGAGACGAGGCCCAGCGGGAGCACCGCATCCGGCTTGCCGACGCCGACCAGGGCGATGGTGGCGCCGAAGCGGGTGGCGGTGATCACGTTCTCGATCACGGCCGGGACCGCGGTGGTGTCGACCGCGTAGCCGGCGCCGAGGCCGCCGGTGATCGCCATGATCGTGGCGACGACGTCGTCGGTCCTGCCGTTCACGGCGTGCGTGGCGCCGAGCTTCTTCGCGAACGCGAGACGCTCGTCGAGCACGTCGATGGCGATGATCGTGGTCGCGCCGGCGACCTTGGCGGCCATGATGGCGGAGAGCCCGACCGCTCCGGTGCCCGAGACGATGACGCTGGCTCCCGCGGGGACGTTCAGCGAGTTGAGCACGGTGCCTGCGCCGGTCTGGATGCCGCAACCGAGCGGTCCGACGAGCTCGAGGGGCACCGCATCCGGGATCTTCACGGCGTTGCGGGCGCTCACGACGGCATGGGTGGCGAACGAGGACTGCCCAAAGAAGGAGCCGTGGATGGTCTCGCCCTCCGGGCTGGCGAGCGTGGTGCTGCCGTCTTCGCGCACGCCGGCGATGTTGAGCAGCAGGAAGTTGAGGCAGTAGGCCTCGCGTCCGGCGAGGCAGTTGGCGCAGTGCCCGCAGCTGGCGAAGGAGGCGGCCACGTGGTCGCCCACCTCGAAACCGATGACGTTGGCGCCCACCTGCTCGACGACGCCGGCGCCCTCGTGGCCGAGCACGATCGGGAACGCGGCGGGGATGTGGCCGTGCACGACCGCCAGGTCGGTGTGGCAGAGGCCGGTGGCGACGATCTTCACCAGGATCTCGGTGGGCTGGATGTCGTCGAGCACGACGTCTTCGAAGGAGAACGCGGAGTCTTGGCCGCGGAGGACGGCGGCGCGGGCGGAACGGGACATGGGTGAGGCCTTTCTCGGTGTCGGTGTCGCACCGGAGTGGAGACGTCGATACCGTCCTCGCTCGAGGCCGCGGCGTCGCGGCGGTGGGACGCCTCCGACTCTACCCCCGTTTCTGACACCTGTCAGAAAATGTGTGCGGGGGTCGGCGGACTCACCGCTTTCGCAAGCTTCCCCCCTACGGTGGAACCATGCCGCGCCGCAGCCCCGAACCCGTGTACACCACCGCGATCGGCCTCGGCCGAGCCCTGTTCGCCGCCTGGCGGCTCAAGCGGCGCGCGAGCGGGCTCGAGAACCTCCCGGCCACCGGCGGAGCCGTTCTCGCCATGACGCACTTCGGCTACCTGGAGTTCGCCCTGGTCGAGTGGCAGGTCTGGTTGCACAACCGTCGTCGCGTGCGCTTCCTGGCCACGAAGCGCGCCTTCGACAAGCCCGTCGTGGGCGCACTGCTGCGCGGCATGAAGCACATCGAGGTCGACATGGCGGCCGGCGGCGCCGCCTACGCCCAGGCCGTCGAGGCGCTGCGCAGAGGCGAACTCATCGGCGTGTTCCCCGAAGCCGGGGTGAGCTCGAGCTTCACCGTGCGCGAACTCAAGTCGGGCGCCGTGCGGCTGGCCGCGGAGGCCGGTGTGCCCGTCATCCCGGTCGCCGTGTGGGGCGGGCAGCGCCTGCTCACGAAGAACCGCACGATCCGGATGCGCGACCGCGTCGGCGTCGAGGTCGACTTCGCGTTCGGCCGCCCCCTCGCGGTGCTGCCGGGCGACTCCCCCGCCGACGCCACCTCGGCCCTGCGCACCGAGCTGCAGCAGCTCGCCGACGCCCTGCAGCGCGAGTACCCGGTCGACGGCACCGGCCAGTGGTGGCAGCCCCGCCACCTCGGCGGCACCGCTCCGACCCCCGACGAGGCCGCCGCCGCCGACGCCGCCCGTGCGGCGCGTCGTGCGGCCGAGGCCGCCGCCGCGGAGCCGTCCACCTCGAGCCCGGCGTCACCGGCCCCGCGACGCTGACCGGGGGACGCTTGCGGCCCGGCTGCGCGGGAACGCCGGCGGTCAGAACCCGAACGGGCACCCGAGCAGGTCCACCACCGCGAAACGCTCGCCCTCGGGGCGGCAACCGGGACGCACAGCCGTACCGCATCTCGCGGCGGTAGCCTCCGCAGTGTCACGACGATGCGGAGACCAGCGATGGACGGCAACTACAAGATGTCCCAGACCGACATGCACGCCTTCGCGATCCACGACAAGCCGGGCGGAGCGTTCCGCGCCACCATCGAGCGCACGCCGGACGGCGCCTGGTCGACGCATCCGGCACCGGATGCCGCGACCACGGCGCCGGCGGTGCCCGACTTCGACGAGCAGAAGTCCGCGCAGGCCGCCTTCGACGCCTTCATCGCCTGGGCCGACTCCCCCGCCGGCTGAGCAGCGATTGCTCATACCGCCGCGCATCAGCAGCTGAAACGATCGATCCGACCAGGGCCCCCGGCTCCTGCTCGGAGAGGATCATCGGTGTCCCAGCTGCCGACGCCCGACATCGTGGGCTTCTACCCGTCGAACGGGTACGGCGAGCCGATGCGGGTGATCTCCGACGAATCGGGACTGCTGGCCCTGATCGCCACCACCACCGAATTCTCCGGCGACTTCGACGCCGACCCGGATGACCCGGGGCAGAACCCCACGAGCAGATGGCAGTGGTACGAGGTCGCCTGGTCGCGCTCGGACACGGCCTTCCCCGCCGTTCTGCGGTCGGCCGACCTGGAGGCCACCTGCGCTGCGGTCGCGGCCTGGGAGGCCGACCTCGATCCGGAACGCCAGATCCTCATCGAGGACCACCGCGACGCCACCCGGCGAGCCGAGCTCGCCTGCGCCGAGCTCGCACAGCTCGAGCGGGGAGGCGACGCCGGCGCGATCGAGCGGGCGTTCGACCGGGCCCGGATGTTCCTCACCGCCAAGGTGCACCTCGACCGGCGCCTGCGCGACGAGCTCGAGGCCTTCGCCGACGACCTCTCCCTCCCGCGCGCCTTCGACACCGCCGGCGGCGACGGCGCCGACATCGAGGGCGACGCGCTCGCCATCGTGTGCCGGGAGTCGGTGCTCAGCGAGGCGGTGACCGTACTCAACAGCACCGGGGTGACCGTGAGCATCCGCCCCGACCTGCTGTCGAAGGTCGCCGCGAACCCGCAACTCCCCGTCCACGGGCTCCGCTCGCTCTGGCCGAGCTCCGACGCGATGCGCGGCGAGATCCTCCTGTCGCTCGCGCGCGAAGGGCTCACCGGGCGGGCCGATGACGAGACCCTCGTCTCGACCTGGCACTACCTGTCGTCGCAGGCGGCTGCGCTCGCCACGGGTGAGGGCCGCCGCGAGGTGCTGCGGCGGCTGGTCGACCTCGTCGCGCAGCACAACTTCGAGAACGTCACGACCTCGATGGCCTGGCGCAACTACGTCGCCTGCTCGGTCTCGGTCGCCGAGACCGACGAGCTGAGCTCGACCCTGACCGCCGAGCTCCGGCGATCCGAAGAGGACTTCCTGGCTCACATGGCTCCCTTCTACGAGAACCTGCTGGGCCTGATCGGCTTCCGGCTCGGTCCTCGCCTCCGCCAGAACCACCAGGCGTTCGCCCTCTCCCTCGCCGCCGTCGTCGAGGGCCTCGGAATCGTGCGGAGGAGCGTGCCCGGCCTCGTCGCGGCGAGCTTCGGCGAAAAGGCCGACTCCGAGCAATCCCTGGCCTCGTTGCTCGTCACCATGCTGCTGGAGGGCCTGATCGAAGAAGACCCCGACTACGACGCCGAGAGCGCGATCCGCCGCCTCACCCACGGTCTCGAGTTCGAGGTCTTCGACTGAGGAGGTGGGCCCGCGGCCCGCGCGCCTACTTCGGTGCACCCGGGAGCGACTCGCAGGGGATGCCGTCGCGGTCGCGGTCGAGCCCCGAGAAATCGCCGTAGTACGGGAAGTAGGTGTCGAACCAGGCCTTGGCGGCCGCATAGTTCGGGAAATCCTTACAGTCCTTGTCGGCAGGTTTCGCGGGCTGCTGGGGCTGGGTCGGCGGTACCGGCCGCTGGGCCCGCGGTAC